>NHFT02000002.1 GCA_002170205.2 Candidatus Pelagibacter sp. TMED118 | reverse complement strand
TCATAAGTGCTTTAAAAAGAAAGGTACTTACTATGCCTACAAAATCAATTTAAAAATCCTTTTAAAGAACACTTTGATGTACTTTTTGAGTTTTAAATTAATTATTCAGCTTAAAAGGCGCTTAAAATAATAATACAACTTAGGAGACTTTGTAACACTAAAGAAAATTTGCTATTTTTTTAGCTCAGCTTGAGCGGCTGCTAAACGCGCGACTGGGACTCTATAAGGCGAACAAGAGACATAATTCAATCCTGTTTTTGAACAAAAATTTATACTTTGAGGGTCTCCGCCATGTTCTCCGCATATTCCAAGTTTAATTTTTTTATTTTGTTTTCTACCTTTTAATGTGGCTATTTCGATTAAGTCTCCTACACCTTCATCTATAGAAACAAAGGGATCAATGTCAAATATCTTATTTTCAATATAATCATTTAAAAATTTTCCACTGTCGTCTCTACTTATGCCAAATGTTGTTTGTGTTAAATCATTTGTACCAAAACTAAAAAACTCAGCGTGTTTTGCAATATCTTTAGCCTTTAGTGCGGCTCTAGGCAATTCAATCATGGTGCCAACTAAGAAATTTAATTTTGTTTTGACTTTTTTTTCTAAATCCTTTGCTACCCTTATAACTAAATTTTTCATAATTTTTATTTCAGCCTCAGTTGAAACTAACGGTATCATAATTTCAGGCATTATTGACTTTATATTATTCTTTTTACATTCTATTAATGCTTCAAAAACTGCTCTGCATTGCATTTCATAAATTTCAGGAAAAGATATAGCCAATCTACAGCCTCTGTGTCCAAGCATAGGATTTTGCTCATGTAATTCAAGTATTCTTTGTTCAACTTCATTTAATGTCAAATTTAATGAGTCTGCAATTTCTAAAATTTCTTGTTTATTTTTTGGTAAAAACTCATGTAGAGGTGGATCCAGCAATCTAACTGTAACAGGTAAACCTTTCATAATTTTGAAAATTTTTACAAAATCCTTCTTTTGATAAGGTAATAATTTTAGCAGAGCTTTGTCTCTGTCTGTCTTGGATTTAGAAAGTATCATCTCTCTAACAGATTGTATTCTATCCTCATCGAAAAACATATGTTCTGTTCTACATAGTCCTATGCCTTCAGCACCAAAATCTCTGGCAATTTTTGTGTCTAACGGTGTTTCAGAATTAGTTCTAATTTTAAGTTTCCTAAATTTATCAGCCCAATTCATTACTTTTAAAAAATCGCCAGTTATATCCGGCTTTATAGTTTCTACTTTTCCTAAAATGATTCTTCCAGTTGCTCCGTCTATTGTAATAAAATCTCCCTCTTTAATAAGTTGATTTTTAGCCTTAAAATTTTTGTTTTTGTAATCTATTTCTATTTCACTTGTTCCAGATACACACGGTCTTCCCATTCCTCTGGCTACTACAGCAGCATGACTGGTCATCCCTCCTCTTGATGTCAAAATTCCTTTTGCGGCATGCATACCATTTATATCCTCGGGCGATGTTTCAATTCTAACTAAAATAGTATCCTGCATCATGGAATCTAACCTTTCTGCTTCCTCAGAGGAAAATACGACTTTTCCACTTGCGGCACCAGGAGATGCTGGTAAACCTTTTGCTATTACTTTTATATTGCTTTTTTCATCAATAGATGGATGTAGTAAGTTATCAAGAGACCCTGGTTCTATCCTTAATAAAGCTTCTTTTTTTGAAATTAATTTTTCTTTTACCATATCGACTGCAATCTTTATTGCTGATTTTGCAGTTCTTTTTCCTGACCTCGTTTGAAGAATCCACAATTTATTATTTTCAACAGTAAATTCGACATCTTGCATATCCCTATAGTGATTCTCTAATAATTTAAGTATTTTTTTTAATTCTTTAAATACTACAGGCATCCTTTCCTCTAATGATAATTGAGAAGAATTGGAATTTTTTTTATATTTTTTTGTGATGTATTGTGGTGTTCTAGTACCAGCAACAACATCTTCCCCTTGGGCATTAATTAAATATTCACCATATATTTCATTTTTTCCGTTTGATGGATCTCGTGTAAAAACAACACCAGTTGCACAATCTTCTCCCATATTACCAAATACCATTGATTGAATATTTACAGCAGTTCCCCAGCTTGATGGAATTTGATTAATTTTACGATAACTCTTTGCTCTTTTACTTTCCCATGATAAAAATACCGCGTATATTGCACCAATTAGTTGTTCATTGACATCTTCTGGAAAATTCTTTTTAGTTTCTTTTTTAACAAGATCTTTAAAATCACAAATTAAGGCTTTCCAGTCCTCGGATGTTAAATCCGTATCTAACAACACTCCTTTCGTTAACTTATAGTTTTCAATTAAATCCTCAAATTTATAATTTTCTATTTTTAAAACTACGCTCGAATACATCTGAATAAATCTTCTATAGCTGTCATTGGCGAATCTTTCATTGCGTGTTTGTTGTGCTAATGCCCTAACAGTATTTTCATTAAGTCCTAGATTTAAAATAGTATCCATCATTCCAGGCATTGATACTCTAGCGCCTGATCTTACTGATAATAATAGTGGATTTTCCAAACCTCCAAATTTTTTTCCAATTTCTTTTTCAATATTTTTTAATTCTTTAAGAACTTGATTAATAATATTTATATTTAATTTTTTATTATTTTTATAAAATACATCACAAACTTCAGTCGTAATGGTAAATCCTGAAGGGACTGGGAATCCTTTTCTGCCCATTTCTGCAAGATTAAATCCTTTACCACCTAAAATATTTTTTGGGAAATTTAATTTTCTAGTAAGCTTTGATTTAAAACTAAATACTAACCTTTTCATTTAAAATTCTCTAATTTAGCAAAACTCAAATAATTATCATGTGTCATGCATACTAATTTTAATAATAAAAGCCTATTTATTTTTATGTTTTTATCACTATCATTGACAATAACATTTTCAAAAAAATTTGTTACCTCTTGCTTTAAAGAAGATAAAAGGTTTAATTGAGCATCATAATCATTTTCAATTTTAATATTTGTAAAGTTTTTTCTGACATCTTGCAATTTTTTGTATAACTCTTTTTCATAAATACTTTTAAATAAAGCAGGATCAACTGTATCTAAATTATTATTATTAATTTCATTTACTTCATCGTTTAAAATATTAAAAGCTCTTTTATAGTTTTTAATCAAATTTACTCCAAAGTCTTTACTAATTATTTTATTTAGCTTATCTGCTTTTACATAAATAATTTGTAGGTCATTTAAATTAAAGTTAATAAGAGAAGTTTCAATTATATCTTTCCTGATTTCTCTTTCTTTCATATAATTTTTAAATCTTTCTGAAAAGAAAGACGATAATTTTTCTAATAAAATTTTGTTATCAATATGAATTGATTGATTATTATAAACTTGAGCACTGGTGATTATTAACTCCGCTAATTTAATATTTTTTTTATTTTCAATTATTGTTCTTATAAGACCAATTGTTAATCTTCTTAATCCATAAGGATCTTTTGAACTCGATGGTGTTATATTTAAACCAAAAAAACCCACTAAAGTATCGATCTTATCACTTATTGATAAAGCAATACTGTAATTATTTTTCGGAACCTTGCTATGGGCACTTAAAGGCATATATTGATCTTTAATTGACTGACATATTTCTTTATCAAATCCTTGAGCCTCAGCGAAATATCCCCCTAGGACACCTTGTAGTTCAGGAAATTCACTTACTAACTCCGATAATAAATCAACTTTTGATAAAGTTGAGGCTAATTCTACTTTCTCTTTGCTAATCAAAAATGCATCAGATAAGAATCCACCTATTATTTTTAATCTTTGAACTTTATCAAGATAACTACCTAATCCTTTAAAGTAATTAATATTTTGTAATAACGATACTTGTTTTATCATATTTTTCGATTTGTTTTTATTCCAAAAATATTCAGCATCAGATAGTCTTGCATCCACAACATTTTCATTCCCTTTTTTTATTAAGCCATTTTTATCATTACAATCGATAACTACATAAAACATATTTATTAGTTTTGAATTTTGATCATAAATAACAAAAAATTTTTGATGATATTCAATTGTAGTAATAATTAATTCTTTTGGCATATTTAAATATTTTTTATTAAAGGAGCATAGTATTATTTTAGGTCTATCTAAAATATTTGTTACCTCTTCTAGAAGTTGATTATTTATAAATATTTTATAATTATTTAGTTTAGATGATTTAACTAGATTTTTCTCAATATATTTTTTTCTCTCATTATGATCAACAATTATGTTTTGTTTAACAAAAAATTTTTTATAAGATTTATAATTTTTGAAAACTTTTGTTTTATCCTCGAAATCCTTATCTACAAAAGTCTTGTTAGAGCTCTTAAGGTGAAAATAATTAAATTTTAATGCGTTGCCTTCATAAATAGCCATTATAGATTTTAATGGCCTTCCCCAATATAAATCATATGTGCCCCATTTCATTGACTTTTTCCACTTAACACTCGATAACAAATTAGGAATATTTTCTTCTAGAATATTTTTTGTTTTAATTTTTTCCTTTAACGTTTTATAGAAAAAAAACTCACCTTTCTCTAACTTTTTTTTAAAAATTTTATTTTTTGTAATTTTATTTTTCTCTAAAAAACCTATTATAGCCTCTTCTGGGGCGTTTGTGCTGGGGCCTTTAAGGACTTTTGAATTTTTAATTGCTTCCTTTTGAATATTTTTAAAATGAACAATTAATCTATTTGGTGTTGATAACGCCGAAAAATTTTTATCATAAATTATATTCTCCTGATCGAAAAAATTAGTAAAAATATTTAACAAGTTCTCTCTTGCATTGGTTTGTAATTTCGACGGCATTTCTTCACTAAATAATTCTAATAATAATTCTGGCATTTACTTATTGTCCTTTAACCATATTTCTCCTGCTCCTTTAACCATATCTCTAATTTTAGAGATAAAATTGGATCTATGAGCAATGCTAATTGCGCCTCTAGCATCCAGAACATTAAATATATGACTTGCTTTTAAACATTGGTCATAAGCTGGGAGTGCTAAATTATTTTCTATTAAATTTTGAGCCTCAGCCTCAATGAAATCAAATGTAGTGAATAAATTTTTTGTATTTGCTAAATCAAAATTGTATTTTGAGAATTCTTTTTCCGATTGATAAAAGATATCTTTATAAGTTATCCCTTTATCATTCCAGATAAGATCAAAAACATTTTTTTTTTGCTGAGTAAACATACAAATTCTTTCTAAACCATATGTAATTTCAACTGAGATAGGATTACACTGAAATCCCGCCATTTGCTGAAAATATGTAAATTGACTAATTTCCATTCCATCACACCAAACTTCCCATCCTAAACCTGCTGCACCTAAAGTGGGACTCTCCCAATCGTCCTCGACAAATCTTATATCATGGTTTTTTTTTTCAATACCAATTACTGATAGACTTTTTAAAAATAATTTTTTTATGTTGTCTGGGGAAGGTTTGATAATAGTTTGAAATTGAAAATAATGTTGAAGTCGATTAGGATTTTCTCCATACCTTCCATCACTGGGCCTACGAGATGGCTGAACATATGAAGCCTTCCAAGGCTTAGAACCTATAGATCTAAGTGTTGTTGCTGGATGAAATGTTCCTGCACCAACTTCTAGATCGTAAGGCTGTAAAATTACACAACCCTGTTTACTCCAATAATTTTGAAGATTGAAAATTGTATTTTGAAATGTAAAAAAATTTTTTTTTTTAGAAACCATATTTTTGCCAGATAGATCTTTTCTCAATTATATTTAATAATTTTTCTGTCTGAGATTCCGAGGATAATTTTCTAGCCAACCATCCCTTATTTTTTTCAAAACTTTTTATAATAACTTCTTCACCATATTTTTCTCTAAGAACATCATTTGCATTTCCAATTCCGTCAATCAAACCTAGCTCTAATGCTTTTTTTCCGGACCAAAATTCTCCGCTGAATAATTCTACATTAGTATCTTTTTTAAGTTTTGTAGATCTGCTATTATTCACGACATCTATAAAGTTTTTGTGAAGGTCTAATTGGATATTTTTCAATCTTTCAATATCCTCTGTTTTTTCATCCAAAAAGGGATCTAAAGTACTTTTATTTTTACCAGCTGTATAAACTCTCCTCTGCACACCAATTTTTTCAATTAATTTTTTAAAACCAAAAGAGGAATATATAACTCCTATTGATCCGATGATTGAACTTTGATTTGCATATATCTCATCCCCTGCACAAGAAATTAAATATCCTCCAGAAGCTGCAAGGTCTTCTGCAAAAACAATAACCTTTTTTCTATTTTTCTTAGCTTGATATTTTATGAAATCATGGACTAAATGAGATTGAACTGGCGAACCTCCTGGTGAATTTATTGAGATTGCAACTGCAGGTGATTTCTTTAATGAAAAAGCTTTCTTAATTATTTCCTCTTGACCTGATAAGTCAATGCCTTGTTTAAATTTACCTACATTTCCTATCACGCCAGAAAGTTTGATAAGCGGTATAATTTTTTTTTTTTTGAATAATGAAAACATTAATATGCTTATTAGATTTTTTAGACAATATAAAGTCTACTTATAGTTGAAGTTTTGGGTGCGTCAATTGATAAGTATATTAATAATATTATTATAATATTTTCTAAAAATGGGCACTGTAGTTCAACTAAAAAGCAAGATTAATAACTCTTATTCTGAGCTAAAAACTTCAGTTGAAGATAAACTAATTTTAGTCGATGAGAAAATAAAACAAAAATTAACAAGTAAAGTTGAATTAGTTGATGAAATGACCAAATACCACATTAATACAGGTGGAAAAAGAATTAGAGCATTGCTTACTTTAGGATCCGCAAAGTTGTGTGGTTATCTAAAAGGTGGGAGAGACATAAATCTTTCGGCTTGTGTTGAGCTAATACATTCAGCAACTCTGATGCATGACGATGTTATAGATAATGGAGAAGTAAGAAGAGGTAAAAAAACACTTAATAAGATATGGGGTAATCAATCGTCCATTTTAGTCGGTGACTATTTACTTAGTAGATGTTTTGAAATGATGGTTGATGATGGAGATTTAGAAATATTAAAACTTCTATCTTCAACCTCCGCAGAAATCTCGCAAGGGGAAGTATTGCAGTTACAACATAATAAAGAGATAGATATTTTAGAAGAAACGTATTTAAGAATAATTTCTTGGAAAACTGCGTCCTTATTTGCTGCATCTACTAAAGTAGGAGCAATTCTTTCAAAAAAAGAAAATAAGTTTAAGGATGCGTTACATTCATATGGTAAAAACCTAGGACTAACATTTCAAATTGCTGATGATACCCTTGATTATAATTCAGATCTTAAAATGTTTGGAAAACAAATAGGTAATGATTTTTTCGAAGGCAAAGTTACTTTACCTATAATTTTACTTTATCAAAAAATAAATAATGAGGAAAAAAATGAGTTATTTATAATTTTTAATAAGAAAAAGAGAGACAACGTTGATCTAAATAAAGTATTAGAGATGATAAAAAAATATAAAGTAATAAACGATTGTTATAAAAAAGCAGAGTACTTTATAAATATAGCTTCGAACTCTTTGAATATATTTGAAGATAGCAAAGAAAAACAGATACTAAAAAGCCTTACATATTTTAGTTTGGGAAGATCTTTTTAAGGGCTAAGTAAAAACTTTTCCCACAAATCTTTTCCATTTTTTTTATACTTGAGACGTTCATGAATTCTATTTTCACCATCCAACCAAAACTCAATTGTTTTAGGTTCTAAAATCCATCCAGACCAATATGGAGGTCGTGGTACTTTTTCTTCGTCGGGATACTTTTTTTTGAACTCCTCTATATTTTTATAAAGTTCATCTCTATTTTTTAAAATTTTGCTTTGATTTGATGCCCAAGCACCAATTCTACTTCTATAAGCTCTAGAGTTATAATAATCATCAGCGTCTTTGTTATTAACTGAATTTATTGTACCAACTATTCTTATTTGTCTTAACAAGCTTTTCCAATGAAAGCACATAGATGCATTTGGGTTATTTTTTAAATCATCGCTTTTTTTGCTATTTAAATTTGTATAAAAAACAAATCCTTTTGAGCTAAAATCCTTTAGCAAAACCATTCTGACAGTTGGTATTAAATTAACATCAGATGTCGCTAAAGCAACAGCATTTGGATCGTTAATCTCAGCTTTTACAGCCTCTTCGAACCAAACCTTGAATAAATCTATAGGTTTATCCGTGTCACCGAAGCAAATATTAAGTCCTAAAGAATTTTTTTGATTCATAATTTAAACAAAATAACTTATATAATATATTTATGTCTTTTAACACATTTGGAAAAATATTCCGTTTTACTACATGGGGAGAATCGCATGGTCCTGCAATAGGGTGTATTGTTGATGGATGTCCGCCAAATATATCAATAAGAGAAGAAGATATTCAAATTGAGCTAAACAAAAGAAAACCTGGGCAATCAAAGTTTACAACACAAAGAAAAGAAGATGATAAAGTTCATATTTTATCTGGGGTATTTGAGGGAAAAACAACTGGAACACCAATTTCTATGATTATTTATAATCAAGATATGAGGTCAAGAGACTATGAAACCATTAAAAATAAATTTAGACCAGGGCATGCAGATTTTACATATTTTAAAAAATATGGCATTAGGGATTACAGGGGAGGTGGTCGCCAATCAGCAAGGGAAACTGCATCAAGAGTTGCCGCGGGCGCTATCGCAAAAAAGGTTTTACAAACTAAGCTAGGAAAAAAATTTAAGGTAATTGGAGCAGTAACGCAACTTGGAATTTTAGGTTGTAATCAAAAAAAATGGGATGATAGTTATATAAGAAAAAATGCATTATTTTGTCCTGACAAGTCTATGATAAAATTGTGGGAAAAATATTTGCTTGGTATAAGAAAAGCTGGCTCATCTTGTGGAGCTATAATTGAGATACGAGCAAGAGGAATCCCAGTTGGTCTTGGTGCACCAATTTATTCAAAATTAGACATGGATCTTGCAGCTGCAATGATGAGTATAAATGCAGTTAAAGGTGTTAACATTGGATCAGGAATGAATTCAGCACAATTGACTGGGGAAGAAAATTCTGATGAAATTGTGCAGAAAGGAAAAAGAATTAACTTTATATCTAATAACGCAGGTGGTATTTTGGGTGGAATATCGTCGGGTCAAGAAATAAAGGTTTCTTTTGCTGTTAAACCCACTTCTTCAATTCTTACTTCTAGAAAAACAATAAATAGATTTGGAAAAAATACATCTATATCAGTTAAAGGTAGACACGATCCATGTGTTGGAATAAGAGCTGTTCCAATAGGTGAAGCAATGATGAACTGCGTATTGCTCGATCATATGTTGATGAACAACGCTCAGTGCAAATTTTAATTAGTTTTTTTTAAAATTATTTTAGAATTTAAAGTATCCAATATTTTTTCGGTTATACTATGAGCATCTAAGCCAGCTAATTTATACATTACCTCTGGTTTATCATGATCTATAAATCTGTCTGGAAAAATCATAGACCTAAACTTAAGATTGTTATCTAAAAAATTCTTTTCTGACAAAAATTGAGATACATGCGACCCAAAACCTCCTATTGAACCTTCCTCTATTGTCATTAATACATCATGGTCATTAGCGAGTTGCCAAATAAGTTTTTCGTCTAATGGTTTAGCAAACCTTGCATCAATCACTGTTAAATTAATTCCCTTTTTTTTTAAATTTTCTCTTGCTATTAAAGTTTCATTTAATCGTGCGCCAAAATTTAGAATTGCAACTTGTTTTCCCTCTTTGATAGTGCGAGCTTTTCCAATAACCAATTTTTCATCTATTGACGGTAAATCAACTCCATTGCCGTTCCCTCTAGGATACCTAAATGCGCATGGTCTATCATTTATATCTATTGAGGTATTTATCATTTTGACTAATTCTGCTTCATCGCTGGCTGCCATCACAATAAAATTCGGAAGTGTAGAAAGATAAGTTATATCGAAAGATCCTGCATGAGTTGGTCCATCAGCTCCCACTAATCCAGCTCTGTCTATTGCAAATCTCACTGGCAAACTCTGTATTGCCACATCATGGACTACCTGATCATAAGCTCTTTGAAGAAATGTAGAATATATAGCAGCATAAGGTTTGTATCCCTCCGTTGCCAGTCCAGCAGCAAATGTCACCGCGTGCTGTTCAGCTATTCCAACGTCAAACATTCGAGTTGGAAACTTTTTGCTGAATAAATCCATACCAGTTACTGAAGGCATAGCTGCCGTTATACCCACAACCTTGCTATCATTTTCAGCATGTTGAATAAGTGTATTGGCAAAGACTTTTGTGTATGAGGGAACAATTGAGTTTGATTTTTCTTGTTTGCCTGTATTAACATTGAATTTTGAAACACCATGATATTTGTCTTCAGATTTTTCTGCAAAACTATAACCTTTTCCTTTTTGTGTTTTGACGTGTATCATGATTGGCCCCTCATAATTAATTTCCTTAGCATTCTGAAGAACTGATAATAAGGAGTCTATATCATGCCCATCAATTGGACCTACGTAATAAAATCCCATAGAATTAAATAAAGTTCCACCAGTAACAGCTGATCTTAGAAAATCTTCTGCCTTTCCAGCTTTTTTTGAAAATCTTTTTGAAAACGCTGAAATAACTAACTTAATTGTTTCTCTTAAACTAAAATAAATTTTACCCGATAAGATTTTTGCTAAATAGCTCCTCATAGCACCAACAGGTTTTGAAATTGACATATCGTTGTCGTTTAAAATTACTATAATTTTAGTTTTACTCGCTCCAGCATTATTCATTGCTTCATATGCCATTCCAGCACTTATTGCACCATCGCCAATAACTGAAATTACGTTATTTGATTTATTTGATAATTTATTTGCAATGGCTATACCTAGCCCCGATGATATTGAAGTTGAACTATGCGCCGCTCCAAACGGATCATATTCACTTTCTGATCTTTTTGTGAAACCTGATAGACCATTTCCTTTTCTTAAAGTCCTAATTTTATCCCTTCTTCCAGTTAATATTTTATGTGGATATGCTTGATGTCCCACATCCCAAATTAATTTATCTTTCGGAGTATCAAAAATATAATGTAAGGCTACGGTTAGTTCCACAACTCCTAATCCGGCCCCTAGATGACCTCCGGTTTCAGAAACTGCACTAATCATTTCCTCTCTTACCTCTTTTGCCAAGTCTTTTAATTCAGATTTTTTTAATTTTCTTAAATCTGATGGAAAATTTATTTTGTTTAAGTATTTAAATTGTTTGTTCATTTTTTTCTCAATATTACATAATTCAGTGTTTCTTTAATATCTTGAGCTTCTTTTCCAAAATCATTTAGTTGATTAAATATCTTATTTTTTAATTTTAAAGAATAATTAATAGTATTTTTATATCCAAGTAAACTGATTAAAGTTGCCTTACCTTTTTTTATATCTTTTCTGGTTTTTTTTCCTACATTTTTAGTTATCCCTTGATGATCTATTAAATCATCAGTAATTTGGAACAATAATCCAATATCTGAACCTATATTAGAAAATTTTTTAATATATCTATTTTTTTTGGCCAAAATTACGGGAGTTGAACAACAAAACTGGAAAAGCATTCCTGTTTTTTTTCGTTGCATTTCAATAATTTTATTTTTTGAAATTCTTTTTTTTTCATAATTTAAATCTAGATATTGACCACCTGCAACACCTGAATGCCCTGCACATTTAGAGATTAAGTTAATGATTTGATTTTTTGTTGCACTCGGAATATTTAATTGTGAAGAACTCAAAATTTCAAAACCAATAGTTAATAGAGAATTTCCAGCAAGTATTGCTGTTGATTCTCCAAACTTTTTATGTGTTGTTAATTTTCCTCTTCTTATAACATCATTATCCATGCATGGCAGATCGTCATGGATTAATGAGTAGGCATGAATACATTCAATGGCAGCACCTATTACAACTAATGTCTGATATTTAACACGAAAAATTTTTCCTACATCAATAAGCAATTTTGATCTTATTTTTTTACCTCCTGGCAATAATCCGTAGCTCATGGGTGTTAAAAGTCCTGAATTTTTTTGTTTATATATAAAACTTTTTAAATATTTATTGATGTCTTTTGCAACTTTGGATAGTTTTTTTTTCATTTTATTTTAATTTTTTTAATTTTACTATTTGTTTCCTCAGAGATTTCCTTGGAAGTTTTTGAAAATTTTTTTTGTATTAAATTATTAAGCATAATTATTTTTTGATAGTCTAATATTGAATTCTCTAAATTTTTTTCTCCTTCCAACTTTTGTAAAAGATTCTCCACTAATTCTGTCAGTTCGCTTAAAGATTTACTGTTAATATCATCTGGTAAATTTTTGTCTTTCATATTAAACATCTAAATAATACATGAAAATTAATAATTCCAGTATTAAAAAATCAATTAAAATTTTGGAAAAAAATGAGTGTATTGGAATACCTACTGAAACGGTTTATGGACTAGCTGCAAATGCATATTCAAATGAAGCGACATTAAAAATTTTCAAAATAAAAAAAAGACCAAAAAATAATCCTTTGATAGTTCACTATTATAATCTAGAAAGATTAAAAAAAGATTGTCATGTAAACAGATATGTTATTAAGCTTTATAAAAAATTTTGCCCGGGACCAATCACATTTATTTTAAAACTAAAAAATGACAGTATGGTATCAAAGAATGTTACAAACAATCAAAATTCACTTGCAGTTAGATTTCCAAAACACCATATCACAAGATCGCTTTTAAAGAAAATTAATTTTCCATTAGCAGCGCCCAGTGCTAATATATCTACTGGCATTAGTCCAGTAACAAAAAATGATGTTAAAGATGAGTTTGGAAAAACAATAAAATATATTCTAAATGGTGGCAGATCCTCAATAGGTTTAGAATCTACAATTGTTAATCTTATTAACAAGCCAAAAATTATAAGGCTTGGGGGATTAAGTATAGAGGAAATTAATAAAGCTATTGGTCTTAATCTAAAATATTTTTCTGAAAATAAACTCAAATTTCCTGGGCAAAGTAAACTTCATTATTCGCCTGGAATTCCTATTAAACTAAATATTAAAAATCCAAAAAAAGGTAGTGCTTATTTGTTAATCAACAAAAAAAGGACTAATAATAAAAATTTTTTTTATCTTACAAAAAAAAAGAATTTAATAGAAGCTGGTAAAAATCTATATAAAATGCTTAGAAAGATAAAAAAAAAAAATATAAGCTTATAGAAGTAGAAAAAATTCCAAACAAAGGTCTTGGACAAACAATTAATGATAGATTAAAAAGAGCGTCATTCAAATGAGCATTGAAATTAAAAGTCTATACAAAAACTATAATGAGTTTGAGGCTGTTAAAAATTTAAATTTTGAGATTGAAACAGGGACAATTATTGGACTACTTGGGCCAAACGGGTGTGGTAAAACTACTACAATTGGAATGATATTAGGGCTTATAAAACCTTCTAAAGGAGAAATTTTGATTAATGGAAAAAATGTTGAAAATGAAAAAAATAGAATTGAGGCTTTAGAAAAAATGAATTTTATATCACCTTATGTAGAATTACCAAAAAAACTTACGATCAGAGAAAATTTAACTGTATATGGTAAAATGTATGAAGTAAAAAATTTAGAATCCAGAATTAATACTTTAATTGATGAGCTAAATCTTAAAGATTTTGAAAATAGAAAGACGGGGGAGTTGTCATCTGGTCAAAAGAATAGAGTCTCTTTAGCAAAATCTTTGATAAACAATCCTAAGATTTTATTATTAGACGAGCCTACAGCAAGCCTTGATCCTGACACAGGGGATTACATAAGATCTTATCTAGAGGATTATTCATTCAAAAATAAGACAACTATTTTACTTGCATCTCACAACATGAATGAAGTCGAAAGACTTTGTTCTAAGGTGATGATGATGAAGGGTGGAAAAATTATTGATAACGGCACATGTAAAGATTTGATTACTAGACATGGAAGGTTAAATCTAGAGGAGACATTTTTAAAAATTGTAAGAGAATAATTATGAAATTAAACAGAATTTATGCGCTGTCGATTAGGCACCTTTATTTGATCAAAGGGTCTTTTCCAAGAATCTTAGACTTAATTTACTGGCCAACAATACAAATAATTTTATGGGGCTTTATTTCAAAATTTTTTACTATGTATAGCGAATATTATACAAACACAGCTGGAGTGATATTAAGTTGTGCAATACTTTATGACTTTCTTTTTAGGTCGAGTATAAGTTTTAATATGTTATTTCTAGAAGAAATATGGAGTAGAAATTTCACAAATTTATTTATAGCTCCTCTAAAGATAAGTGAAATAATTACTGCCCTAACTTGTACCGCCTTGATAAGAACATTAATCGGGATAGTTCCGGCAATTTTATTAATGAGCCCATTATTTGGTGTCTCAATACTTGATATGGGTTTTCCATTGCTGTTACTTTTTCTAAGTTTATATTTGTTTGGAACAACATTAGGTATTTTGGTAACTTCTGGTCTTTTAAGATTTGGACCATCTTTTGAAAATACAGCTTGGTCATCTCTATTTTTATTGGCCCCGCTGGGATGTGTTTATTATCCTCTATCAATATTACCGGAATGGTTACAGGTTATTTCAAAGTTTTTACCTTTAGTTTACGTTTTTGAGGAAGCAAGATCAATATTAGTTAATAATTCAGTAAACTATGAAAATATATTTAAGGCCTTGTTTTTAAATATATCTTATTTTTCAATATCCATTGCTGTATTTTACTTTTCATTTTATGGTGCTAGAAAAAAAGGGACATTAGTTAATATGGGAGAATAGTTGTATTTGTATATTATAAACGAGGAAATTTTTTGTGCGCCTGCAAGGAGTCGAACCCTGAACCTCCAGAGCCGAAATCTGGCGCTCTATCCAGTTGAGCTACAGACGCATTTCATATTAATATTATAAAATATGAGTAATATCATCAAATTAATTGTAGAAAACTCACAAAAAAATTCTAGGGTTGATTATTATCTTAGCCAAAAATGTGAAAATATAAGTAGAACAAAAATTAAAAATTTAATATTAAAAAAATTTTTAAAGATAAATGAAAAAATTGTCAAAGAGCCATCCTTAATTGTTAGATATGGTGACGTGATAGAATTTAATATTATTGAGCCTGAGGAGATTTCACTCAAACCATTTGATTATAATTTAGATATTATTTTTGAAGATAATGATTTAATAGTCTTAAATAAAAAAGCGGGTATATCGATTCATCCTGGGGCCGGCAATTTAGATAAGACTATTGTAAACGCATTAATTAAATATAAAGGAACGGAACTTTCGAATATTGGAGAAAAATTTAGACCAGGCATAGTTCATAGAATTGATAAAGATACCTCAGGATTAGTAGTTATAGCCAAAAATAATTTTTCTCATATGATGTTATCTGATCAGTTCAAAAATCATTCAGTAGATAGAATATATTTAGCCATGGTTTGGGGCAAATTAAGACCACGATCTGGAAAGATAGAAAATTTTATTAGAAGGAGTTCTAAAAATAGACAATTAATGGAAGTCGGGGAAGCAAATGGAAAAAAAGCAATAACAAATTATAAAACTATTGAAATATTCGAGAGCCAAAAAATACCTACTTTTAGTCTTGTAGAATGTAAATTGGAAACAGGCAGAACGCATCAAATAAGGGTGCACATGACTTATAAAGGAAACAACATATTAGGTGATAAGCAATACAAGAAAAAGTTTAGAGGAATCAAAAATGTTGAAGAAGAAATCATTTTACAATTAAAAAATTTGAATAGACAATTTCTCCATGCGAAAACCTTGGGCTTTATACACCCAAAAAATAAAAATAAAATGAGTTTTAGTTCAGAATTACCTGAAGATTTAGAAAATATATTAAAAAAACTAAGAAATACTTAAAAAAAAATTATTGTAAAATCTAATATCTTTATTAAATAAATAATATTATGAATAAAAGTAAATATAACCTACCCACACTATCTAACGAAGGTGCTTTGTCTGCTTATCTTGCTCAAATTAAAAAGTTTCCAATGTTAGATGCAGAGGAAGAATATATGCTGGCTAAAAACTGGAAAAATACTGGTAATATTAAATCAGCAGAAAAATTAGTCACAAGTCACCTAAGACTAGTGGCTAAAATAGCTATGGGATACAAAGGATATGGGTTACCAGTTAATGAAATGATTTCTGAGGGAAATATTGGACTAATGCAAGCAGTTAAAAAGTTTGAACCTGAGAAAGGTTTTCGTCTAGCAACTTATGCCATGTGGTGGATAAAAGCTTCTATCCAAGAATATATATTAAGATCATGGAGTCTTGTGAAAATGGGAACTACTACTGCACAAAAAAAATTATTCTTTAATTTAAAGAAAATAAAAAATCAGATCGCACCAAGATCAGAAGGAGATCTGAAAGATGAGGAAGTAAAAAAAATTGCAAATAAACTTGATGTAAGTGAAAATGAAGTAGTTTCTATGAACCGAAGATTGTCTGGTAAAGAGAAATCCTTGAATTCTCCAATTGGAGAAGATGGCGATGAATGGCAGGATTGGGTTGTAGATGACAAAATGGATCAAGAACTCAAATTTGCACAACAAGAGGAAATGGAGCAGAGAAGAGATTTGCTAAAAGATTCGATTAAAATATTAAATGAAAGAGAAAAAGAAATTTTATACTCTAGAAGGCTAAATGATAACCCAATAACTTTAGAGGACCTAAGTAAAAAGTTCAAAATCAGCAGAGAAAGAATAAGACAAATAGAAAATAAAGCTTTCGAAAAATTACAAAAACATATGCTAAATTCTGCTAGATCAAAAAATTTATTACCCGCGAATTAAATCTTAAACGGATCCTCTATCAAAATTGTATCATTTCTTTCTGGGCTTGTTGATACACTAGAAACTTTTGTTTCAATAAACTTTTCCAATTCTTTTATATAAGTAATTGCATTTTTAGGAAGATCATCAATTTTTTTAATACCCTTGGTTGAAGATTTCCAACCTTTAAATATCTTGTAAATTGGCTTAACTTTCAGTTGATCATCCATAGCAGCTGGCAAATAGTCAATTTTTTTTCCATTTAGTTCATAAGCAATGCAAATTTTTATTTTATCAAGTTCATCTAGTACATCCAATTTAGTTAAGGCTATACCATCTATCCCCGAGATTTTAATTGTCTGTCTAACTAATACACCATCAAACCATCCACATCGTCTTTTTCTACTTGTAACAGTTCCAAATTCTTTACCTCTTATACCTAACAATTCGCCGACATTATCTTTAAGCTCTGTTGGAAAAGGTCCTTCGCCTACGCGAGTAGTATATGCTTTTGTAATTCCAAGAACATAATTTATTGAATTCATTCCACACCCTGATCCGGTTGCAGCTGAAGATGCAACAGTATTTGATGAGGTCACAAAAGGATATGTTCCATGATCTACGTCTAATAATACCCCTTGTGCTCCCTCAAATAATATTTTTTTTCTAGACTTTTTATACCCATCAATTTTTTTCCAAACAGGCTGTGAATATTTCAAAATTTGTGGAGCTATTTTCAATAGATCTTTTTTTAATTTATTTTTATAGTAAATATCTTTTCCAAGACCTTTTCTGATCGCATTATGGTGCAGTAATACTGTTTCTAATCGATGGTCTAAATTTTTTTCTGATAACAGATCCATAACTCTAATTGATCTTCTGCCAACTTTATCTTCGTAGGCTGGTCCTATCCCTCTTCTAGTTGTTCCGATTTTAGCTTTACCAGCTGAGTCCTCCCTTATTTCATCCATTTCTCTGTGGAACGGCAAAATTAAGTTTGCTGAGTCAGAAATGATTAAGTTTTTATTATTTATATGTACGCCTTTTAATTTTAGCTCTTCTATCTCATCTAATAATGCCCATGGATCAATTACTACTCCATTTCCAATTATAGAGATTTTGTTTTTTCTAACAATACCAGATGGTAATAATCTTAATTTATAAGTCACACCATTAACAACTAATGTATGTCCTGCATTATGACCACCTTGAAATCTAATGACAACATCCGCCTCGCTTGAAAGCCAATCAACGATTTTGCCCTTACCTTCATCGCCCCACTGAGATCCTACAACGACTACATTCTTCATTTAAAATTTTTTTTTATATTAGTTATTTCAACATGATTTATCGGTCCGTGACCTAACCCATATTTAGGTCCAGTTCTTATTGAATGGTTAACATAATTAATTGCCATTTCACAAGATTTCTTTAATGTTTTTCCACACGAAAAATAAGAAGTTATGGCGCTTGACAACGTGCAACCAGTTCCGTGGGTATTTTTTGTATTTATTTTCATGCTTTTAAATATTTTTAATTCTTTTTTATTTAAATAAACATCAAAAATATGTTTTGAATTTAAATGCCCACCCTTTATTAGAACATTTTTTGCACCAAGCTCTATTAATTTTTTACCAGAAAAAATCATATCATCAACATTTGTAATTCTTGTTTTGCTTAATATTTCTGCCTCAGGAATGTTTGGTGTAATTAAAGTTACTTTATTCATTAATTTTGCTCTTAATATATTTATCGACTTATTATCAATAAGTCTTGTTCCTCCTTTTGCTACCATTACAGGGTCTAATATAATTTTTTTTACTTTTATATAATTTAAACATTTTATAATTTTTTTTATTACTTCTGCAGAGTGTAACATTCCGATTTTAACAGCGTCAGGTTTAATATCTTTTGAAGTAAATTGAATTTGATTTTCAATTTGTTTAATCGGTACTTTAGATATAGATAAAATTCCAGTTGTATTTTGAGATGTGATTGCTGTTATAGCACTCATTGCATAAGATCCCAGACTTGTTGCGGTTTTTATATCTGCTTGTACACCAGCTCCTCCAGATGAGTCTGACCCTGCTATAATTAATATTTTAGATTTAAGTTTCAATTTTATATTATAGATTTTTTTACAATATTAATACAATTTTTAAGTAGAGGAATATTTCTAGACTCTCCCATAATTCTAATTTTAGACTCAGTCCCAGATTTTCGTACTAGCATTCTGCCTTGATTTTTTATAAGCTGAATTGATTTTTTAATAGCTAATTTGCATTTATCGGAGTCGATTATTGATTTATCTTTTACTTTGATATTTTTTAAAATTTGTGGTGTTGATCTAAATATATTGAATAATTCGCTAGCTTTTTTTCCCTTCCTTAATGAAAACAAGATTTCAAGCGCAACAAGTAAACCATCTCCCGTAGTCGCAAATTTACCTAAAATAATATGTCCTGACTGTTCGCCGCCTAGATTAAAATTATTTTTTTTCATTTTTTCCTTTACATACCTATCCCCTACATTTGCTCTGATAAATTTTATTTTTTGCTTTTTAAAGTACTTTTCCAATCCATAATTTGACATTAATGTACCTATTACACCACCCCTTAGGATCTTTTTCCTCTTCCACCTACATGCTAACATTGCAATTATTTGGTCCCCGTCAATAATTTTACCTTTTTCATCGCATATAATGATCCTATCTGCATCACCATCAAGGGATATTCCTATGTTTGCTTTATGTTTTTTTACTAAATTTTTAATTTTGTTAGGAAATGTTGAACCGCATTCATGATTTATATTATATCCATTTGGAGAAGTTCCATACTGATAAACTATTGCACCTAAACTTTTCAGTAGCAAAGGTCCTGACCTGTAACCCGCTCCGTTTGCACAGTCTATAGCAATTTTCATACCCTTAAGATTAAAGTCCCGAGGAAAATTACTTTTTAAAATTTTTATATAATCTGTATTTGCATCCTCTAATCTCTTAACCCTACCAAGATTTCTTGGATCTGAAAGATTCTCTTCAATAGTAGAGTCAATCAATTTTTCAATTTTTTTTTCTATATTATCTGACAATTTTAAACCGTTTGGCCCAAATAATTTTAATCCATTATCATAAAAAGGATTATGAGAAGCAGTTATCATAATTCCCATGTTTGCATTCATTTTTTTTGTCAGCATTGCTAAACCATTTGTAGGCAAAGGGCCAAGCGTAAAAACATGCATTCCTGCTGAAGTTAGCCCAGATACTAAGGCTGGCTCTAAAGTGTATCCAGATAATCTGGTATCTTTTGCAATTATTGCAGTTTGTTTTTTTTTTTTTAGGTTTTTAAAATATGTACCTGCTGCCAAACCAAATTTAAAAAACATCTCACCATTTATTTTATCCTTATTTACTTTTCCTCTAATTCCATCTGTTCCAAAGTATTTTTTTATCATATTAAAAATTTAAGGATTTGAAAACTTTTATACTTTGATTAACCTCGTTAACATCATGTATTCTTAAAATTTGCACTCCGTGCATTAAAGCGTATAAATTAGACGAAATTGTTCCTCCTAATCTCATATTGCTATCGTTTACACCAGATAATTCTTTTATAAATTTTTTTCTTGATGTTCCTAACATTATAGGAAAACCAAGCGAGTGAAAAATAGAAATATTTCGAATTAAGGTAATATTATGTTTCAAATTTTTACCGAAACCTATGCCAGGATCTAAAATTATATTATTATGTTTAATTCCATGCGATCTTATATAATTAATTTTTTGTTCAAAAAAATCATAAATATCTAAAAGCACATTTTTATATTTTGGATTATTTTGCATATTCGATGGATTTCCTTTCATGTGATGAATAACAAAAGGTATTTTTGTTTTTTTTAAAACGTTAATTGTATTATTATCGTACCCAAGTCCAGAAACATCATTAATTAAATTAATTTTATTTGATATCCCTTTCTTCATAACGATGCTTTTCCTTGTATCCAAAGAAATAAAAGTTTTTAAATCTTTGACTCTTTTTATTACAGACGAAATCCTATTCCACTCTTTAGAAGTGCTAATTTCTTTTGACCCAGGCCGAGTAGACTCACCTCCTATATCTAAAATAGAACATCCATCTTTAATTAATTTTTTTGCATGGCGATATCCAATATTTTTTTTATTATATTTTCCGCCATCAGAAAAACTGTCAGGTGTTAAATTTAAAATACCCATTAAAATTGGCAAATTATTAAACTTTAAATTTTTTATTTTTTTTTTTTTTACTAAATTTTTTATATCTAAATAGATTTTCTGTCTTTGCTTTTTACTAATTTTTTTTAAATCTTTAACTTTAATTTTATTAATTGATTTTCTTGATATAATTTCAATTGTATCAAAAGATATGTTGTTATTCCCGCTTAAAGGTAGAGAAAGTTTTTTTAATACTAGATTTCTAGAAGTTTTACCGTAAAAAAAATTACACGCCCTAGTGTAATATTTTTTCATCAAATTAATGAACTATCTTTGGTTTTAATCCAATTGATCCTAGTGCAGAATCTTGGTCATTTTCTTCAACCTTTAGATCCTCTTTATTTGAAGGATAGACATTTTTATTAACAATATCCTCAATTTCTTCTCCAGTTAGTGTTTCGTAGGTTAAAAGTGCTTTTGCAATTTTATGCAAATCTTCTATTTTTTCAGTTAAAACACTTTTTGCTCTATCGTAGCCTTGTTCAACAAATTTTTTTATTTCCGAGTCTACTTTTTTTGCAGTTTCTTCTGACATGTTTTGTTGTCTTGCGACGGATCTTCCTAAAAATACTTCTTCCTCATTTTCACCATAAGCAATTGGACCTAGTTCTTTACTTAATCCAGCTCTCATTACCATGGCTCTTGCTCTTTTTGTTGCTTGCTCTATATCACTTACAGCACCAGTTGTTACTTTCTCATCACCAAAGATAAGCTCCTCGGCTACTCTTCCACCCATTGCAATAGCCATTTGTGCGTGTAGCTGTTCTCTTGTTTGAGATACTTCGTCCTTTTCTGGTAATTGCATTACCATACCTAAAGCTCTTCCTCTTGGAATAATAGTAGCTTTATGTATTGGGTATGCTGCTTTTTCATTAATAGTTACAATCGCATGGCCTGCCTCATGATAAGCAGTGAGTTTTTTTTCATCCTCTGTCATAACCATAGATCTTCTTTCAGCTCCCATCATTACTTTGTCTTTAGCTTCCTCAAATTCCTGATAGGTAACAATTCTCTTATTTTTCCTAGCTGCTAACAAAGCAGCTTCATTAACAAGATTTGCTAAATCTGCGCCTGAGAAACCAGGTGTTCCTCTTGCAATAGTTCTTAAATTTATATCTGGCGTCATTGATATTTTTTTACTATGGACTTTTAAAATTTTTTCTCTTCCTATAATATCTGGCAAAGAAACAACCACTTGTCTATCAAATCTTCCTGGTCTAAGTAGTGCAGGATCTAATACATCAGGTCTGTTAGTAGCTGCTATTATAATAACACCTTCGTTGGTATCGAAACCGTCCATCTCAACTAATAATTGGTTTAAAGTCTGTTCTCTTTCGTCATTTCCGCCGCCTAATCCTGCTCCTCTGCTTCTACCCACAGCATCAATTTCATCTATAAAAATAATACACGGAGAATGCTTTTTTCCTTGCTCAAACATATCTCTTACTCTTGAAGCTCCAACACCAACAAACATTTCAACAAAATCGGATCCAGAAATTGTAAAGAACGGCACACCTGCTTCACCCGCAATTGCTCTAGCCAGTAAAGTTTTCCCTGTTCCCGGTGGACCGACTAAAAGACAACCCCTAGGAATTTTACCACCAAGCCTGCTAAATCTTTTTGGATCTTTTAAAAATTCTACTACTTCTTCTACTTCTTCTTTAGCTTCCTCTACACCTGCAACATCATTGAAAGTTACTTTACCCTTAATCTCGTTCATCATTTTGGCTTTTGATCGTCCAAATCCCATGGCGCCACCTTTTCCGCCCTGCATTTGTCTCATAAAAAAAATCCAGACTGCGATTAACAGTAACATTGGAAACCATGATAACAATACCCCAAACAGTGATGGCATTTTTTCATCAGTTGGAGCTGCCGAAATGCTAATTCCTTTTTCTGTCAATTTCTGTATCAGGTTTGGGTCGTTTGGAGAATATGTTTTAAAATTTTTTCCATCAGATAATATCCCCTCAATGTTATTACCTTGAATTTGCACCTGAACCACTCTTCCGTTTTCAACTTCTTTCAAAAACTCAGAAAAAATAATCGTATTGTTCTGATTTATTGATCTTTGAGGGTTCTTGAACATGTTATAAAGACCTATAGTCAAGACAATTATCACAGCCCACATCGCAAGATTTTTAAAGTTCATAGATCTAAAATAAGCGTTATTGTACATTTAACAAGTGGCAAAATATACATTTTTAGGTTTTTTTTTAATATTCTTTATAAATTAATACAGAATCTTGAGATTTCTCAATTACGCATCTTCCTAAAGTAGTCTTTCTAAAGCTTTTATTTTGAATGAGATTGATGGCATGAGATAATTTTTTTCCACGGGGTGGGTAATAATTATCACCGATTATTCTTAAAATTTCAGAAAAAGATCGAAAAATAATTTCGTACGGTTTTTCAAAAAAAAGCTTTGAAAGTATTACATGTTTTTTATTTGTTTTCAAATTTGTATTATGCAGTATATTTTGATTAACATAAAATTTTATTGCTTTATTTGTTGTAGATAGGTTTTCAATAGTTTGATTTAATTTTTTTACATTTAGGCCCTCATTTTTAACATCCTGTATTATGCGTCTAAATCTTACTCTTTTAAATGTTTCGTTTAAATTTGAAACATCGTTTATATAAAAATTAAAAACTTTCTTTGAAATATATATTAGCTCAGATTTATTGATATTTAGTAAAGGTCTTATGACAGTAAAACCCTCGGTAACAGTGGAAAAATTTGCAAATGATACCAATCCCTCTGATCCAGAGCCTCTGGTCAATCTTAAAAAAAAGTTTTCTATTAAATCGTTTTTGGTATGTGCGAGAAAAATATTTTCAATTTTTTGTTTTTTCATCTCTTCAAACATCAGTTTATATCTTATTTTCCTAGCTTCAGACTGAACATTTTTATGTGGTTTTTTTCCATTCCATTTAAGAATTTTGATTTTTATATTAAAATTTTTTAATTTTTTTTGTAATATTTTTGCTTCTTTAGAAGATGTACTTCTTAAACCATGGTTAACGTGATAGAACTCAACATCAAAATTTTTTTTTAAGCTTATACATTTGATCAAAAATGCTAGTGCATTACTATCTGGTCCACCTGAAATAGCGGCTGCGATTGTTTTATTAGATAACTTTAAGGTTGCAAATTTTTTCTCAAACTTTTTATATACTTTTAAGATTTTTTTGTTTGATAATTTAAAAAGAATATTTTTATGATTTATTTTTTTTGCACTCAAACTTTTTTTCCTCATATTTAGCTTTTTGAATTACAGAGTCCTTTGCATCTGGATATTGTTTTTTCACTCCTGCAATCATGAGACATCCTTGATCTTTTTCACCAATTTGAACTAAAGATACGCCAAGTTTGAGTAAATTTATAGGTGCTTTATCACTTTTTGGGTAATTCTGATAACCTTCTAAATAAGCAGAAGCTGCGTCAGTGTATAATTGCCTTATTCTGAAAGTTTCTGCGTACCAATATTGTGCATTACCTGCCAAACTATGACTTGAGTTAGTCAACACAAATTCTCTAAATGCTCTTTCAGCAGTATTATAGTCCCCAACCTTTAAAAAACTTGTTGCAAACTCGTATTGTTTTGTTGGAGAGGTTTCAGGTAATATTTTTTCATCCGCTATAAAATTTTCGGTCACAATAGACGCAGTTGTATCGATCGACTGTATTTGTTGATCATCAGTTTGACTTTCCATATCTTTATAAGTTATTGATCCAAGATCTTGAGGCTCACTTGATCCAGGAAGAATTTTATTTCCATCGCTTTTTTTAATCGAAGTAATTTTTTTAGTTTCTTCACTTAAATTTTTATTTATTCTTTTTTCTATTTGCTGTAATCTCAATTGGTTATCTGCTTGAACCTTTGACATTCTAGTTGACAGTTTATCTATTTTAAAATTTATTTCCTCAAACCTGTTCGTTAAGTTTTGAAATTGTGTCTCAATTTCAGATAGTTTTAACAAATGCCTAGTTAAAACATCCTCAGAATTTTCGTCTAGGTTTGTTTCTGAAAAAATCTTACCAGAGTTATTGTCTATTTTTTCAGCATAGACAGCTCTTTCTAAAGTTTTTATATCAGACTGAATTAATTCTAAAATTTCATTAATATTATGATTTTCACTCGAAACCGATGACATATTCGCGATAATAAAAAATATTACATTAATTATTATTTTAATATTCTTTTTAAACATTATTTCATTTGTAAGAATAAAAATGGCAAAAAAAAGACCCTGGTTGATCTAACCAGGGTCTTTGTAAAAAAATTATTTAATTTGCCTTAACTGATACTGATCTTCTATTTTTTGACCAAGCTAATGGATTGGATCCTGAGTCAACGGGTCTTTCTTTACCGTAACTTATTACTGAAATCCTATCTGAAGATATACCATACGTTAAAAGATAATCTTTCGCTGCATTTGCTCTTCTTTCACCTAAAGCAAGGTTATATTCTCTTGTACCTCTTTCATCTGCATGGCCTTCTAGTACGATATTTATATTTGAATTTTTTCTTAACCATGAAGCTTGTTTTCTTAAAGTGTCCCTTGATGCTGTGGTAAGTGAAGATTCGTTTGTAGCAAAGAAAACTCTATCTGGAACACCGCTAGCTAAATATTCAACTGTATCGGTTCCTGAGTAAACATCGCTTTCAATTTGTGAATCTACTTTTTTTGTCTGAGTAGCGCATGCAGACAAAACTAAGCTAAAAAAGAAAGCTAAAAAAATATTTTTTAAAATTCTGTTAGATATCATAGTGCTCCTTAATTAATTCTAATTTGAACTTTTTCACAACTAAATAGATCTTTCAAGCATAAAAATCAATGGTTTTTAAATCGTATTTTATGACTAATTTGGGATTATTTTGTTAATAATGATGACCAGGACGGGTCGGATCCATCGGTTTCAGTGGATACTTGTCTTTCATTATAACCAGTTAGATCTATCGACCAAAGTTTTGCTGAAAATCCTTCTCCTTCATTATTTGATTTTGTTTCGCGGTAAAATATCAGGACCCTTCCATTTGGCGACCAGGAGGGAGCCTCTTGATAATAATTTTCTGTTAATAATCTTTCACCTGATCCGTCGGTTCTCATTACGCCTATGTAAAATTTTCCTTTATGAAGTTTTGTAAATGCTATGAGATCTCCTCTAGGAGACCAAACTGGGGTCCCATATAATCCTTTCCCAAAAGAAATTCTTTTGACTTTTGTTCCATCGGATTTCATAACATAAATTTGTTGAAAACCACTTCTGTCAGAATTAAATGTAATAAAGTTTCCGTCTGGAGAAAAAGACGGGGAAGTATCAATTGATGGATGGTTTGTAATTCTCTCGACAATTCTATTCTCGAGATCCATTGTATAGATATCTGAATTTCCATCTTGAGCAAAACTCATAATTATTTTTTTTCCATCAGGTGAAAATCGTGGTGCGAATGTCATGCCAGGAAAATCACCAACAACTTCTTGTATTCCAGTTTCTATATCTAATAAATAAACTCTTGGTAAATTTTTAAAATACGAAAGATAGGTTACCATCTGATTAGTTGGATTAAATCTAGGTGTCAAAACTAATTCGTTTCCTAATGTTAAATATTTAACGTTGTAACTATCTTGGTCCATTATAGCCAACTTCTTTATTCTTTTTGTTTTTGGTCCCTCTTCAGCAACATAAATTATTCTAGTGTCGAAATATCCTTTTTCTCCAGTTAATCTCTCATATATCTTATCTGAAATTATATGGCCTATTCTTCTCCAATTATCTGGCACTGTTGTAAAAGCTAAAGCCATCATTTCTTTGGCAGCCAAGACATCCCAAAGTCTGAACTCTACTCTTAGTTTGCCTTCATCGTATTTCACCTGTCCTGTCATTAAAGCTTGAGATTTAATAAGTGACCAATCTTCAAACCTTGGTTTGAGATGTGCTATGTCAGGTTTTTGTAAAAAAGCTTTTTTGTCTAGTGGATTAAATAGACCTGTGACTCTTAAATTATTTTCAACTACCTCAGAAATATTTTTTCCCAAGTTTTCTATTTTTAAATTTTTTTTTAGTTGATCATTTGTATTGTTGTCGGAAAATAAAGGTGAAACAGCTATTGGTAGTGGATTAAGATTACCCCTCGTAATATCAACCTCGATTAATGCATAAGATGTATTTTTAATACAAATTAAAAATAACAATAATAATAAAATTTTTTTCATCCCTCTAACATTTCCCTTGCATCAAAATTTAGCTGTAAGTCCTTCCATCTTTCATATCCCGTTGTTGGAACTCGTAGAGGTTGACATAATTGTATAGCCCTTAAGGCACTTTCAGCTAAAACTCTATAAAAATTTTGTCCTGGCTTGTTCATTCTTGCATGATCTAAAATTTCAGAGTCAATTATTGTACCATCCGGCTTTAATTTCAATTTAATTCTTACTAAAAGATTTTCATTATATGGCAATCCTAGGGGTATGCTCCAGCATCCAAATATTTGAGCTTTAAGTGCGTCCTCTTCGCTTAAAGTTAAACCTGAAATATCCATAGTTTTATCTTGAGATTGTGTAATTTTATCTGATTTGATACTTGTCTCGGCTATATTTTCTTTTGATTTATCTATTAAAGCTGCAATATTACTTGGATCAAAAATATCTTTTTTTTCAAATTCAGATACCTGTTTCGCTTTATTATCGTCAATTTCTGGATTTTGTTTATCGTCCAATTTTTTAATTATCTTAGTTTTATCATCAGGCATTGGAATTGCATCTGGTTTAATTTTTTTAATTTTTTTGGGTGGAGCTTGTTCCGATAATAACTTTTCATCATCTTTTACTTTTTCAATTATTTTTTTTGCCCTTGGAGCAAATGGTACATTTGTTTTGTCTTTAATTTGTATTAACTCTACTGAGATAATTGGTGGAAGATCTAGAGGTTTTTTTGCAATAAATGGAAAACTTATAATTGTTATAATAATTATTAGTAAATGGAAACCAGATGAAATTAGTATATTTTTGTACACATTATTATCTTTCTTTGTAAGGCTCGGAAATTAGAGCAACTTTTGTAAAACCTGACCCAGAAAGCATGCCCATAATTTCAAGAACACGTCCATAATTAATGTTTTTATCTCCTCTAACATATATTCTTGTATCTGTTCTATTTTTGGAAACTGCAAGTATTTTAGAAATTATATTGTCGTACTCTACCTTGGACTCTTGAATATAAATCTCTCCCTTGGAATTTATGGTTAATGTTAAAGGTTCTTGTTCCTCTGGTAATGAGTCCGCGGAACTCTCTGGTAAATCTACTTGCACTCCAACTGTTAAAAGAGGAGCGGTTACCATAAAAATGATCAAAAGTACCAACATCACATCAACAAACGGTGTAACATTTATTTCACTCATAGGCTCTCTTGAGGATCTCTTAATATTGAAAGACATTTTAAATTATTGATATAAATCTCTTTGAAAAATTTTCTAGTTTTTGAAAATATTTTTTTGAGTCGCTATTAAATTTATTATAAGCTATTACCGCTGGAATAGCTGCTAGCAAACCCAAAGCAGTTGCAAAAAGTGCTTCAGCTATACCCGGGGCTACAATTGCAAGACTTGTATTTCTAGAAATCGCTATTGATTGAAAAGAATTCATTATTCCCCAAACTGTTCCAAACAAGCCTATAAAAGGCGCTGTAGATCCAACAGTTGCAAGAAAAGTATAATTTTTTTCAATAATATTCATTTGTTTCTCGATATTTGTCTCCAAAGTGATTCCAAGTCTATCCGATATATTAGCTTTAGATTTTGTTTTAATAACCGATTGCATAGAATTTTTAAAAACCTTCGCCATAGGATCATCGATATTTGCAGGCAAGTTGTTGTATAATGTTTCAGCAGATTTAGATTTCCAAAATTTGTCCTCAAAATCTTGGGATGTTTTATTTATTCTTTTGAACATTTTATATTTCTCGAAAATAATTGCCCAAGAATAGATTGATGCAGAGATTAAAATAATAATCACGCTTTTTACTATTATATCTGCTCTTAAAAAAAGTTGAATAATCGAAAAGTCTGTACTCGATAATCCAACAGCTTGTGATGTAATATCGGCTTCCATGTTAAACCTTTCACACTAATTTGTGTCATCAATTTGGCAAGTCTTTTATTGCTTATTCTTCTAATTTATATGTATTATTAAAAAAACACGCTATTAATATAGCGTCAGCTTTATTAATATCTTTTTTTTTTGACAACATTGAGGACACTTGTGGGAAAATTTCAATTGCTTTAGTTCTGCTTGCAGATTTTTCACTTTTAATCAGATTAAAATATTTTTTCCACTTTACAGGCCTGACAAAAAAAGTTGATAATTGCATTGCAGAACATATTCCTTTTAAAACTCCAAAAGACTGACCAAAATTAAACATGCTTGTAACACCCTGCCCTGGCATTGCTGTAACATGTTCGATTACTACTTTAACATCCTTTAAGGGTCTATTTTTAATTCTTTCATTAATTTCATTATAGATTTGTGCGCCGTTTACTTGTTTTTTATTTTTTTTCCCATCTGTCATAGACGGCATATCAATAATATCGACTACCTTGTCATCTTCAAAGAAACATATTGCACCAGAAATTCCAGGATCAATTCCTATGATAAGCATACAACTAATCCTTTCTTTCTAAATTGAAGTAAACGCTTTGGACATCATCGTTATCATAAAGGTTTTCAAACAAATTTAATATAGCTTGATTTTGTTCTTTATTTAAGGTTACTTTATTAATGGCTATCCACTCTATTTCTGTTGACATAAAATGCTTTATTTTTGTCTCCAATTTTTTTTTTATATCATAAATTTTATTTTTTTCACAATGAACTTCATAGTATTTTTTATAAATTAAAAAATCATCTACCCCAATATCAACAACAAAATTATAAATAATGTTTTCTTGTATTTGATCTTTGAGAAATTTAATAACTCCTAATTGTTTGAAATTGTGTGAAGCAGAACCTGAGGTTCCTAGGCAACCATCGTTTTTTTGAAAAATTGTTCTGATATTTGCCGCTGTTCTATTTTTGTTATCCGTAATAGCCAAAATAATAAATGCAACATTATTAGGTCCAAAACCCTCATACCTAATATTTTCTAAATTATTATTAAATGAGTCTTTTGATTTATCTAAAGCTCTTTGTATGTTATTTTTTGGCATATTTGCAGATTTAGCTGACTGAATTGCAGACCTTAGTCTAGGATTGCTATCTGGATCTTTATCACCAAGTTTCGCAGCTATAGTAATTTCTCTTGATAACTTGGAAAATATCTTTGATCTTATTTTATCAACTCTATCTTTTTTATGCTTAATTCCTGCCCAATGTGAATGTCCCGCCATAAAGTTTATTTATCGAGATCTCCGCCAAAAATAAAACTTTTAATATTTTTTGCTAAACCAGTATCAATATCACAATCAATTATTGCGCCACATATGGATGCATCACCACTTTGGGGGCTATGGTTGACTGAATTTTTTTTTAAAAACTTATTAATTGAATTCTCTTTATTCATGCCGATAACAGAATTATAATTTCCACACATTCCAGCATCTGTTTGATAAGCAGTCCCGTTTTCTAAAATTCGTGCATCATTTGTTGGAACATGCGTATGGGTACCAATAACCAAAGTAGCTTTTCCATCGAAAAGATGACCTATAGCCATTTTCTCACTGGTAATCTCGCCGTGAAAATCCACTAGTAAAAAATCGTAATCTTTTTTTAATTTATATTTTTTTATAAAGTTTAATGAGGTTTCAAAAACGTCATCACTTTTTTTCATAAAAACATTTCCCATAATGTTCAAAACACCAATGCTATATCCTTTTTTAGATTTATAAACTCCAAAACCATTACCTGGTAATTCCTTAGACATATTTAAAGGTCTTAAAAGACGTTTTTCCTTTTTAATGAAATCTAGAATTTCTTTTTGATCCCAAACGTGATTTCCAGTGGTAATCACATCGGTCCCACAAGATAAAAACTCATTCACAAGATTCTCGCTTATACCAACCCCAGAAGAAAATGAATTTTCTCCATTCACCACTACAAAATCTATACTATTTACAGATATAATATCAGGCAAATATCTCTTAATAGCATTACTTCCAGAGTCACCAACTATATCCCCTAAGAACAATAACTTCATTTATAGACTTTATTTTCAGTTATAATAAAATCTAGATTTTTATCAAATTTATTAATTGGTACTTTATTAATAATCTGAAATGAATAAGCAAAACCGATTGTTATAAAATATTTTTTTTTTTTTAATTTAGCTATATATCTGTCATAATAACCACCTCCATAACCAATTCTATAAAGATCTTTATCAAAAGCTACGAGTGGGACTATTAATATATCTGGGTAAACTTTTATTTTTTTATTTGGTTCAGGAATACCATACTTATTTAATTGTAAAGGTTGTTTAAATGAGTATCTGTAAAAATTCATTGAATTACTTTTACTGACTATCGGTAAAGATATTTTAAATTTATTTTTTTCTAAAGTTTTTAGAATTTTTAAACAATCAATTTCAAAATTTACTGGATAATATCCTCCAATTGATGGTTTGGGCATTTTTGATTTTTTTACAATTTTTAATAAGTTATTTATTTTAATATTTAAATGACTATTAAAGCTATTTTTTCGAAGATTAATAATTTTTTTTCTAATTTTATTTTTTAACACTTTTAGATTTATTATATTTGTGTATCACTAATAGATCTTTGTATAAATTTTTCAATTTCTTTGGTTGTGTTGTCAATTATTTTATCGAAATCATTATTTGTTTGTTCTATTTGAGTTTTCACTTCACTTAAGGATTTATTTAAATTTAGGATCTGCATTTCTTTATCATCTTTATAATCATATACTAATGTTTTAATCTCTTTAAATTTATCTTTTAAATTATCTAATTCTTTTTTTTGTAATTCTATTTTTTTTCGTGTTTCAAAGTATTCATCCATTATGGTTATAGACGAAATTAACAACAGCTTACTTTCTCCAATATTTCCTAATTTTACTTTTAATTTTTCAAATTTATTATTTAGCCTTAAAGATAATTCTTCTAAATGCTCTTCTTGTCCGTCCTCACAAGATAAAAGATATTCTTTTCCGTTAAACTTAATGTTTACGTTTGCCATTTATCAACCTCTTGTATTAAATTATCTGTCTCTTGGTTCAGTTCGTCAATTTTGTGTTCAAAGATCTTTTCTCTTTTTCTCTCCTCTTTGTTTTGTTTCTCCAAATAATCTAATTGTAATTTTAAGTTATCGTAATTCTCATTTAATTTTTTAAATTTAAATAATAAAGCTCCTTTTTCAATTTCTAATTGATTTTTTTTTGTTTTAAGATCATTAAGCTGGTTAATATATTGATTATTATCAAAAGAAAATTTTTTTAGTTTATCCAAGGCTATTGTCAATTTTTTTTCTTTTTCATTATTAGTTTTCATATATATAAATATATTATTAAATTGAGTCGTTTAAGTCTACATAGGATAAATATTGAAAATTAAATATACAGATTTAGCAAATGCAATAAGGTTTTTATCTATTGATGCTGTTCAAAAGGCAAATTCTGGTCATCCTGGTATGCCAATGGGCATGGCTGATGTGGCAACTATTCTTTACAAATATTTCTTGAAATTTAACCCAAAAGACCCAGATTGGATAAATAGAGATAGATTTATATTATCAGCAGGGCATGGTTCAATGTTACTATATTCTATATTATATCTTACGGGTTATAAATTATTTCCTATTTCTTCTTTAAAAAATTTTAGAAAATTAAACTCAATTTGTGCTGGTCACCCTGAGTATGTTCCAAATTCAGGTATCGAAACTACAACTGGACCTTTGGGACAAGGAATTGCTAATGCGGTTGGTTTAGCAATTTCAGAAAAAATTTTAAAAAAAAGATTTGGGAAAAGTAAAGTTGATCATAAGATTTATGTAATTGCTGGTGATGGATGTTTAATGGAAGGCGTTAGTCATGAATCTTTAAGTCTTGCAGGACATTTGAGATTAAATAATTTGATATTACTTTTTGATAATAATTCGATTTCTATAGATGGTCCTACATCTCTTACTGTTAGCGATGACACAAAAAAAAGATTTTTAAGCTATGGTTGGAATTTTGTTGAGATTGATGGTCATAATCATCAACAAATTTATCAATCTCTCAAAAAGGCTCAAAAGTCAAAAAAACCTATTGCGATATCATGTAAAACTAAAATTGGCTATGGATCTCCTAATAAATCAGGAACAGCCATGGCCCATGGAAGTCCGTTAGGTGAGGAGGAAGTTGAACTAGTAAGAAAAAAACTTAAATGGGATTATAAACCATTTGAAGTTCCTAAAAAAATTCTTGATGAGTGGAGGAAGATTGGTAAACAAAAAAAAATTTCGAATAAAAAAAATTTAATTTTTTACAAAAAGAATATAAGAAAAAGACTTAAAAAATTAATTTCTAAGGAAAAACATAATTTAGTAGGAACAAATAATAAAAATATAGCTACGAGAAAATCATCAGAAAAAATTATTGCAACAATAACTAAAAATTTTCCTGAGCTAATAGGTGGGTCTGCTGATTTAGCTGGATCAAATAATACCAAAACAGATGCCCACAAAATTATTAATTCAAACAACTTTGCGGGAAATTACATCCATTACGGGGTAAGAGAACATGCAATGTGTGGAATAATGAATGGTATTTCGCTTCATGGCAACTTAATTCCTTATGGTGGTACTTTTTTAATTTTTAGTGATTATTGTAAACCCTCAATAAGACTATCTGCTTTAATGAAACAAAGAGTTATTTATATTATGACTCATGATTCAATAGGCCTTGGTGAGGATGGGCCAACACATCAACCAGTCGAGCAATTGACAGGATTAAGATCAATACCAAACCTTAAAGTTTTTAGACCTGGTGATACAACCGAAACTATTGAGTGCTGGGAGTTGGCTTTACTAAATGAAACAGGGCCAAGTCTACTAGCGTTAACCAGGCAAAGCTTGGTACAGTTTAGAAAAAAGTTTATATCAAAAAATAAATGCTTAAATGGAGGTTACGAAGTAATGCGAACCTCCAAAAAGATCCAGATCACTTTAATTGCAAGTGGATCTGAAGTTGGACTTGCGATTAGTGTAGGTCATAAATTAGCCACAGAAAAGATTTATTCAAAAATCATATCAATGCCATCTCATGAATTGTTTGATAATCAGACTAAAAAATATAAAGAAAAAATTCTTAATGAAACAAAATATTTATTTACAATCGAAGCGGGGTCTAGTGATATTTGGCAAAAATATGTTAAAAATAAAGGCTTATGTTTTGGTATAAATGACTTTGGCAAAAGTGCGCCTTATAAAGAAATTTACAATTTTTATAATTTAAATGATTTAAAAATAATTAATAAAATAAAAAAAATTTTAAAAAACTAGAATGAAAAAAAAAATTGGTATTAATGGTTTGGGACGAATAGGAAGAATGATCATAAGATCTATATTTGAAAATAATTATAAAACGATAAAAATTAAGCATATTAATAGCAGATCGAACATTGAAACCGCTTGTAACTTAATAAAGTATGATTCTATTCATGGATTGTTTAGGTCAAAAATAAGACATGATAAAAATTTTATTTATATCAATAATATGAAAATTCTTTACACTCAAAAGTCGAAAATAGACGAGATTCAATGGAAAAAATCATCTTCTGATATTGTTTTAGAGTGTACTGGGAAATTTAATTCTAAAGAAAAATTAATACCACATTTAATAAATGGTGCAAAGAAAGTTTTGGTTTCAGCTCCATGTAAAGATTCAGATAAAATGATAGTATTTGGAGTGAACCATAATCAAATTAAATCCAATGATAAAATAATTTCAGCCGGATCTTGTACTACAAACTGTTTAGCTCCGATTGTGAGCGTTTTACATAAAAAATTTAGTTTAAAATCGGCATTTATGACCACGATACATTCATATACCTCTGACCAAAGATTGCTTGATAATTCTCATAAAGATCCTAGAAGAGGTAGGTCCGCTGCTCAATCAATAGTTCCAACATCTACAGGTGCTTCTAAATCTATAGGAGATATAATTCCAGAATTAAAGGGTAAATTAGCTGGTATCGCTATGAGAGTACCGACCCCAAACGTGTCCTTAATTGAATTAGTATTTAACTCAAAAAAAACCATAACATCAAAAATAATTAATAATATTCTTGAAAATTCATCAAAAAAAGAACTTAAAGGAATTATGAGAGTTTGCTCTGAAAAATTAGTTTCAATAGATTTTAATCATGATAGACACTCAGCGATTATAGATTTAAGTTTGACAAACGTTATTGGGAAAAAAATGGGAAAAGTTACAGCATGGTACGATAATGAATGGGGATTTTCCAATAGAATGTGTGATTTAGTTAAATATATTTAATTTTTTCATTGATGAAATCCTTCTTAAAACTTTTAGGTAAAGTTAAAAATAAAATAGTTTTGATAAGATTGGACCTGAATGTTCCTTTGGTAAATAACAAAATAGTAGATACTACTAGAATTGATAAAATTGTAGAAAGCTTAAATCTTCTTCTTAAAAAAGGAGCAAAGATAATTATAGTTTCACATATCGGCAGACCCAATGGTCAAAAAATAAAAAAATTATCTTTAATGCCGGTCGCAAAGTGTTTAGAAATAAAAATTAATAGAGAGATAGAATTAATTTATGATAATGTTTTAAAGTTAGATAGGCCCACAATTAAAAAAAAATTCAATAATAATATTCTCATGCTTGAAAATATTAGGTTTTATCCAGAAGAGGAAAAAAACGATTCTTTTTTTGCAGAAAGAATTTCTAAATTAGGGGACTTTTACGTCAATGAAGCTTTTTCATGTTCTCACAGAAAACATGCCTCAGTTGTGGCAATAACAAAATTTATAGATTCATATGCGGGGTTGCTATTCGAAGAAGAGGTTAATGCGTTAAAAAAAATTACTACAAATATTACTAAGCCAATAACTTGCATTATAGGTGGTTCAAAAATATCATCTAAAATTAAAATTATCGAAAATTTGATACCAAAATTTGATAATATTGTTGTTATTGGTGGTATGGCAAATAATTTTTTTAAATTTAATAACAAGGAGATAGGTAAATCAATTTACGAAAAAAATGTAAATAATATAATTAAAAGAATTTTTAACTTGTCAATTAAATATAATTGTAAAATTGTATTACCTAAGGACGTTAAGGTTGGTAATAATTTTGAAAGCACTTCAGAAAATAAGAATATATCAGAAATAAGTGAAAAAGATATTATTTTAGATATTGGAAACAAGTCTGTATCATCTATAGAGACAATAATTAATAAATCTAAAACTGTTTTATGGAATGGACCCGCTGGATATTTTGAAAATCCAAATTTTTCAAATGGAAGTGAAGCGATTGCTAAAATAATTTCATCAAGGTCAAAAGCTAAAAAGTTATTTTCTGTAGTTGGTGGAGGGGATACTGTAGCGGTAATAAATAAAAAAAAGTTATTGAAAAACTTTAATTTTGTTTCAACTGCAGGTGGAGCTTTTTTGGAATATCTTGAAGGAATAAAATTACCTGGTATAAAAGCACTTGATTAATGTCTGAATTAAATTCACTAGTTATGAAAATTTTATCACCTGGCAAAGGTATACTTGCTGCGGATGAGAGCACCGGAACTATGACCAAAAGATTAGACGACGTAAATGTTCAATCTTCAAAAGAAAATAGACTTAAATTTAGACATGCTTTGTTTACATCAGAAAAAATGAGAACTGGTATAGGTGGGGTAATTTTATATGAAGAAACAATTAAACAGGAGTTTAATGGTCAATCAATACCAGATATAATAGAGAAATTTGGATCTGTTCCTGGAATAAAAGTCGACACTGGTGCAAAAAATTTAGCAGGTTCAAATAACGAGAAAATTACAGAAGGACTTGATGGATTAAGGGAAAGATTAAAAGAATTTTATAATTTAGGGGCAAGATTCACAAAATGGAGAGGTGTTTATAGTATATCTGAGGGATGCCCAAGTAATTTAGCCATTAAATCTAATGCTCATGCCCTCGCAAGATATGCATCACTAGTACAAGAATCTGGAATGGTCCCTATTGTAGAGCCAGAGGTCTTAATGGAGGGAAATCATTCCGAGAAAACGTGTTTTGATTGTACTTCAAAAGTCTTGGATGAATGCTTCAAAGAACTGCTTCTGAATAAAGTAGATCTATCAGGCATAATACTTAAACCAAACATGATATTGCCAGGTAACATGTCAAAAATTGAATTAACTTCAGAGGAAACAGCAAAATTAACGATTAAATGTTTAAAAAATTCTGTTCCTGAACAGGTGCCTGGGATCACTTTTTTGTCTGGTGGTCAAACTGAAAAAGGTGCTACTGAAAATCTAAATGTTATAAATAAGCTAAATTCTACAAATTTTATTATGAGCTTCTCTTATGGCAGAGCATTACAACAAAACGCTCTAAAATATTGGTCAAATAATATAGAAGATATTCAGGGTACCCAAAAAGTGTTCAATCACAGAGTGGAAATGTGTTCACTTGCTTCAACAGGGAACTGGGACGCATCTCTTGAACAGAAATAAAAAATTTATTTATTTAATTTCACCTCAACATATTATCGAAAATAAATTTTATGGAGATTTAAATCAAATATTCAAAACTGGAAAAATAGCTTTTTTTCAACTTAGATTAAAAAAGGTAAGTGAAAAAAAAATTATTTCTATTGGAAAAAGAGTAAATAAAGTTTGTAAAAAATACAATGTTAAATTTATAATAAATGATAGACCGACGTTAGTGAAAAAAATCGGTGCTGACGGATGTCATATTGGTCAAAATGATATGAATTTTAGTAAAGCAAGAAAAATTATTAATAAAAATATTTTAGGAGTTACCTGTCATAACTCAATCAAATTAGTCAAACAGGCTTTAGCTCAAAAGGCAGATTATATAGCTATTGGTTCATTTTTTAATTCAAATACAAAAAAGATAAAATTTAGAACTTCTTTGAGGTTTTTGGGATTAATAAAAAAAATATCCAATATTCCAATAGTGGTTATTGGAGGTATAAATGAGAAAAATTATAAAAAACTGTTGTTGCATAATGCTGATTTCTTAGCTATGTCCGGTTACATTTGGGAAAATAAAAAATTAAATCCGGTTAAAGCAGTCAAAAATATGAAAATATGAAAATTAGTGTAAACGAGATAAAAGTTGGAATGTTATTAAAATATAGAAATGATCTTTGGGAAGTTTTAAAAACACAACATGTAAAGCCCGGTAAAGGTGGTGCATTTAACCAGGTTGAGATGAAAAGTGTTAATAATGGAACTAAATTAAATGAGAGATTTAGATCTAGCGAAAGTATTGAGAAAGCTTTAGTAGAGGAATTAAAATTTACATACATATATGCTGAGAAAGATAGATTTTTCTTCATGAATTCGCAGAATTATGAGCAAATAGAAATCAATGAAAAATTAATAGGCAATAAATCTCAAATGCTTTCAGAAAATCTGGAGGTAATTATAAATTTTTTTGATGAAAAGCCCATCTCAATCCAGCTTCCAAAACAAATTAGTTCTGAAGTATTGGAAACGGAGGCCGTAGTTAAAGGACAGACAGTATCATCATCTTATAAACCTGCAATTTTAAAAAATGGAATAAAAGTTCAAGTACCACCTTTTGTAGGACCTGGAGATAAGATTATTTTTAATTCTAACAATCTTGAATATATTAAAAAAATTTAAATGAATTCTATTTCTGCAGAGTTAAATATGATGATAAAGGCTTCAGAAAAAGCTTCAAAAATCTTAATAAGAGATTTTGGTGAGATTGAGAATTTACAAGTATCTAAAAAGGGACCTAATGATTTTGTGACCAATTCGGATAGAAACGTCGAAAAAGTTATTATAAATGAATTAACTAAATTTAAAAAAAATTTTTCAATTATTTCTGAGGAAGCGGGAGTACTAATTAAAGGTAATAATGAAAATATTTGGATAATTGATCCAATTGATGGCACAAATAACTTTTTGCATGGTATACCACATTTTTGTATTTCTATTGCTCTTCAATCTAAAAATGAAATTGTGTCTGGAGTTATTTTTGATCCTATTAAAAATGAAATTTTTTATGCAGAAAAAAATAATGGTTCATATTATAACAATCACCGTATGAAGGTATCAAAAAAAAAAAATTTAGAGGACTGTTTATTTTCTTCAAATGCAAAGTTTAAAGAAATAAATGATATAAATTTAAGGATTACTGGTAGCGCTGCTTTAGATTTAGCTTATGTTGGATGTGGAAGATTTGATGGATATTTTCAAAAAAATTTAAATATCTGGGATATTGCAGCTGGTATAATTATAGTAAAAGAGTCTGGAGGAATTATTAATGAAGTAGATTTGTCAACTCACAATAAAATGGATATTCTGGCAAGTAGCGATAATATACATAAAAAATTAGTAAATAGACTTGATAAGTTTTAATTGTTTTTATTAATACTTTTGCTATAAGACCCGTTATGAAAAAAAACCTACATCCAAACTATCACAAAATAAAAGTCGAAATGACAGATGGTACACAGTTCGAAACTATGTCAACTTGGGGTTCTGAAGGAGATATTCTAAAACTTGAAATAGACCCAAAATCACACTCCGCGTGGACAGGTGGCAAACAGAAACTTTTAGACAAAGGTAGAGTGAGTAAGTTTAACAAAAAATTCAAAAATTTTAGATCAGAGAACAAATAATGTCGAAGACACCTTTAATGCCTATGGCCACTGCTTTGTGGCTTGTAGAGAATACAACTCTTACATTTAAACAAATTGCAAATTTTTGCAAAATGCATGAAGTTGAAATTCAAGGTATAGCAGATGGGGAGGTGGGCAAAGGTATTGTTGCTTATAATCCAATAATGTCAGGACAATTAACAAGAGAGGAAATTAATCTATGTTCAAATGATGAACATAGACCATTAGAACTTAAAAATAATGAACTAAATATCGAGCCTGTTGAAAAGAAGATAAAAAGATATATACCTTTATCTAAAAGACAAGATAAACCTGATGCTGCATTATGGTTATTAAAACAACATTCAATACTTAAGGACTCTCAAATAGCTAAACTTGTTGGGATTACAAAAAATTCAGTCTCTTCAATTAGAAACAAAAATTATTGGAACTACAATAGTTTAAATTCTAAAGACCCTGTTGCTATGGGATTGTTTTCTCAAAAAGATCTTCTTAACGCAATAGAAAAAGCTGAGAAAAGACTAATAAGAGAAAAAAAAATTAAAGATAAAAATAACTAAATTGCAGAATATTAATAGACAAATTATTCTTAAAGTGATACTTAGTCGTTTTTTTGGAGGAAATTATTAAAATAGAAGTTAAAGATAATAATGTTGAGCAAGCTTTGAGGGTTTTAAAAAGAAAACTACAAAGGGATGGTTTTTTTAAAATAATTAAACTAAAAAATAATTACGAAAAACCATCAGAAAAAAAAAAAAGAATTCTTCAAGAAAACATTAAAAGAGTAAAAAAGCTAAGAAAGCTTAAAAATAGGATTTAATTATCGCGGGGTGGAGCAGCCTGGTAGCTCGCAAGGCTCATAACCTTGAGGTCGGCGGTTCAAATCCGTCCCCCGCAACCAAATTAAAATAAAAGTTTAAAGATTTTTAATAATATCTTCAGTCATTTTTTTTGCATCAGCAAAAAGCATTAAAGTATTATCTCTATAGAATAAATCATTATCAATTCCAGCGTAACCTGGTGATAAGCTTCTTTTAACAAATAAAACTGATTTACTTTTTTCCACATCTAATATTGGCATACCATAAATTGGGCTTTGTGGGTCTGATTTAGCTACCGGGTTTGTAACATCATTAGCACCTATAACGTATGCAACGTCACAGTTTGCGAAATCATTATTTATTTCTTCAAGCTCAAAAACCTCATCATAAGGTACATTTGCTTCTGCCAATAAAACATTCATATGTCCTGGCATACGTCCAGCAACAGGATGAATTGCATATGTTACCTTAACACCATTTTTTTTTAATGAATCTACCATTTCTCTTAATGCATGTTGTGCTTGTGCTACAGCCATTCCATAACCAGGAACAATAATTACTGATGAAGCATTTTTCATTAAAAATGCTGCATCATCTGCATTTCCATTTTTTACAGGTTTTTGTTCTTTTGAGGTAGTTTTTCCAGTTTCATCTGAAGCTCCCCAACCGCCAAGTATAACATTGAAAAAAGATCTATTCATTCCTTTGCACATTATATAAGAGAGAATTGCACCAGAAGACCCAACAAGTGCTCCTGTGATTATCAAAGCACTATTTTCTAATGTAAAACCTATTCCTGCGGCAGCCCAACCAGAATATGAATTTAACATAGAAATTACAACTGGCATGTCAGCTCCACCTATTGGTATAATCAAAAGAACCCCAACTATGAAAGATACAAGAATTATTGTCCAAAATAATTCGCTTTTCTGATTTATACATAAAAAATATATTAGACCGACTAAAGATAGACCGAGTAGTAAATTTAAATAATGTTGGCCAAAAAACGTTATAGGCGCACCTGACATTATGCCTCTAAGTTTTAAGAATGCAATAATTGAGCCTGTAAAAGTTATTGCTCCGATTGCTGCGCCTAATGACATCTCAATTAAACTTGCAACTTTTATACTTCCTGGGGACCCTAAATTAAATATGTCAGGATTTAAAAAAGCAGAGATTGCAACAAACACCGCTGCTAAGCCTACTAAACTATGAAATCCAGCTACTAATTCAGGCATTGCAGTCATTGGTATTTTAAAAGCTATAAATGCTCCTATTGACCCACCGATTAAAAGGAATACTACTAAATAAATAAACCCAGCTGAGAAATTTCCTATTGATAAAATTGTTACCCCAATTGCAATTGCCATTCCAATTATTCCAAAAAAATTACCTCTTCTAGAAGTCTCAGGTGAGGATAAGCCTCTGAGTGCTAATATAAATAGCACACCAGAAATTAAATAAAAAATTGCCAATATATTTGCTGACATTATTTATCTTTCTTTTTCTTTTTATACATTGCAAGCATTCTTTGCGTCACAAGAAAACCTCCAAAAATATTTATAGCAGCAAGGACAATAGCTAAAAAACCAAAAATATTTGAAATTTCAAAAACATTAGTATTAATTCCAGCCAAGGATGCTATTATTGCTCCTACAATGATTACAGAGGAAATAGCATTTGTCACTGACATTAAAGGTGTATGTAAGGAAGGTGTTACGCTCCAAACAACATAATAACCTACAAAAATTGACAATATAAATATACTTAGTCTAAATATAAAAGGATCTATTTCCATATTATTTTACCAATGTCTTATTAATAATTTCATCTTCCATGTTAATATCTATTTTTTTATTTTCTTTATCATAAAGATTTAATACGAAATTAAACAAATTTTTTGCATATAGGTTTGACGCAGAGGTTGGTAATTTATTTAATATAGTGCTTTCTCCAACAATTGTAACTCCATGTTTCTCTAAAACCTTGTCAGATTCCGTGTATGCAGCATTTCCTCCCTGTGAAGCTGCTAAATCGTATATTATGGATCCAGACTGCATATTTTTAATCATATCCTCATTTATAATTTTAGGCGCTTTTTTTCCAGGAATTAAAGCTGTACAAATTACAACATCAATTTTTTTTAAAGTATCCGCCAAAAGTTCTTCTTGTTTTTTTTTAAAATCATCAGATGCTTCTTTTGCGTATCCACCTTCAGTTTCCAAATTTTCAGCACCTTCTACGACTAAAAATTTACCTCCTAAGCTTTCAACTTGTTCTTTTGATGCTAGTCGAACATCTGTAGCAAATACTATAGCTCCCATTCTTTTTGCTGTGGCAATTGCTTGAAGACCAGCAACCCCGGCTCCAACTACTAATACTTTTGCGGCTGATATTGTGCCTGCTGCAGTCATCATCATTGGAATAGCCTTTTTAAATAAAGCAAAAGAGTCAATTACAGCTTTGTAGCCAGCTAAATTTGCTTGAGATGATAATATATCCATTGATTGTGCTCTGGTAATTCTTGGTAAAAGCTCCATAGAAAAAATAGATATTTTTTTTTCTGAAATCTTTTGGATAGCTTCTTTGTTATTATTAGAGCTAAAATTACCAATTAAGATTGCATTTTCTCTTAAAAGTTTGGAACTTTTTTCATCTGGTAGGGTTAGTTGTAAAATTATATCTGACTTGTTTAGTACATTTTCCCTATCTTCAATTTTGCACCCTTCTTTCGAAAACTCTTCATCAGAAATACCTAGATGGGATGCAATATTATTTTCAACTATAACTTCAAATCCATTTGAAATATATTTTTTTGCAATTTCGGGAGTTATAGAAATCCTTTTTTCAAAATCTTTATTTTCTGAAACGCTTCCTACAATCATTTGTTACTTTTGTCTTGCCTTAAATTTTGGATTTTTTTTATTAATGATGTATNCTCTTCCTCGTCTTCTGACCAATTTAGAATTTAAATCCCTTTTTTTTAGTGATTTAAGTGAGCTAGCTATTTTCATTTTTTATTCTTTTTTTAAATAACTTTATATACTCATTTAGATAAATTTTGCCATATCTTTTATGAACTTTATTTTTAAATGATAAATTGGTCAAAGCTGACGCATATCTCTCACCTGGTCTTTTAGGTAGATATCTCAATTTAGATTTAAACATTTTAGCAACCTGGAGTATTGAATAATATTTCTTATTTGAAATGCTGTAATGTAGACACTTATTTTTTTTCCAAGCCTCATAACAAGTCATAATTGTATCACTAATATGGGTAAATCTTCGAGTTTGATTTCCTGGTCTTACTATTGGTAAGGATAATTTTTTTTTATAATGATCTTCAAATATTCCAATTACAGTTGCCATATCTCCAGTTTTAATTTGTCTTGGGCCATAAACATTATAAAAATATATAACTTCAAATTTGAATTTAAACCATTTTTTTAAATTATCTAATAATTCTAAATTCTTAGATTTTGTAAAAGCATAAGGAGATAAGTTTTTGTCTTTCCCAGAATTGCCTAAGCTGGCTGAGGTAGCGGAGTAAATTAATTTTATATTATTATCTAAGCAAAATTTAAAAACCTCTTTAGTTCCAATTGAATTTGAGTCGTAACATTGATTAAATTTTTTAAAGCTCTGATAAATTCTTGCAAATTCTCCAAAATGAAAAACTGTCTTAATTTTTTTTCTATATTTAAAAAAAATATTATTTATATTTTTAGTATTTCCTTTTACGTATTTAACTTTACTGGTAACAAAATGATTAGTCTTGGAGCCACTGGAATAATTATCTAAACTTATTATTTTATAATTAGTTTTTTTTAATAAAAGTTCTATTAAATTTGATCCAACAAACCCTGCGCCTCCTGTAACTAAAATTATTTTTTTCATATGGGTTTGTAGCCTGGCAATGTCCTACTCTTCCGTATCTTAAGATAAAGTACCATCGGCGCTGAAAGCCTTGACTTCCGAGTTCGGTATGGGATCGGGTATTACACTTTCGCAATAATCACCAGGCAGGTTTTTATAACAAAATTATTTCTGATGTAAACATTAAATTATATATTTTTTTTAACAAAATGCTTAAAGGTTTCGTTAAATCCTAATTCTAATGGTGTCTTGCTTCTCCATCCATATGATCGAGCAACTGAGCAATTTAAAATTTTTCTTGGTGTACCGTCTAAACTTTTATTTAAATCGAATTTAATATTAATTTTTATATTTAATTTCTTTTTTATAAAATTAGCATATTGTTTAATCGTCATTTCTCTTTGTGTACCAATATTTATCAATGAGTGGTTTGTTTTTTTGTTCATAAAATATATGCATGCTTCAGCTAAATCGTTAACATATATTAATTCTCTTTTTGGAGTACCGGTTCCCCACAAAGTAATAGTTTTTTTGTTTTTTTTTGAATGATTGTAAATTTTCTTTATTAAAGCTGGGAAAAAATGAGACGTTTCAGAGTCATAATTATCGTTAATGCCATATGTATTACATGGCATTAAACATTTGTAATTAGTTTTATATTGCTTGTTATAATTTTCACACATTTTAATACCTGCTATTTTTGCAATTGCATATGGTTCATTTGTATATTCTAATAACCCTGTTAACAGATACTCTTCTTTGATAGGTTGTTTGCAATTTCTTGGATAAACACAACTTGAACCTAAAAAAACTAAATCTTTAATTTTATTTACATATGCAGAATGTATTATGTTTGTTTGTATACTTAAGTTTTCATATATAAATTCAGCTCTATACTTGTTATTTGCTACAATCCCTCCAACCTTTGCAGCAGCTATAATAATTTTTTTTGGTTTTTCTTTTTTTAAAAAATTATTTACTTCATTTTGATTAGTTAGATCTAGTTCTTTTCTATTTTTTACAATTATATTTTTATATCCCTTTAATTTAAGCAATCTTAAAACTGCACTGCCTACCAATCCATTATGGCCTGCAACAAAAATTTTGCTTTTTTTACCCATTTAAGTTTTTTAGTTCTTGTTTCACCATCTCTTTTACAAGTTTATTAATATTGTATTTAGGTTTCCAATTTAATCTTACTCTTGCTTTTTTGGCGTTTCCTAACAACGTGTCGACCTCGAGAGGTCTAAAGTATTTTTTATCTACTTTTATAATTTCTTTATTGTTAGTATTAACGCATCTTTGCTTTATGCCTTTACCTAACCATTTATGTTTTATGCCAAGCTCTTTTAAAACTAACGTAGCAAACTGTTTTACAGTATATTGTTTTCCTGTTGCGATTACATAATCTTCAGGTATTTTTTTTTGTAACATTTTCCACATAGCCTGAACATAATCTTTGGCATGACCCCAATCTCTTTTTGCTTCAAGGTTCCCTAAAAAAAGCTTTTTTTGTAGTCCAAGTTTAATTTTAACTAAACCAATAACAATTTTCCTTGTTACAAATGTTTCACCTCTCACCGGACTCTCGTGATTAAATAAAATCCCATTGCAAGCAAATATTTTATAAGCCTCTCTATAATTTACAGTTATCCAGTGGGCATATACTTTAGCAACACCATAAGGACTCCTTGGATAGAATGGTGTTAGCTCTGTTTGTGGCACTTGTACAACCTTTCCAAACATTTCTGATGTACCTGCTTGATAAAATTTAGTTTTATTTTCTAGTTTATGAAATTTAATTGCTTCTAAAATTCTTAAAGCACCTAATGCATCTGCATTTGCAGTGTATTCCGGAACTTCAAATGAAACAGCAACATGTGACTGAGCAGCTAAGTTATAAATTTCATCAGGTTTAATTTTAGATATAATNCTAGATACGGAAATAGAGTCAGTAACATCTCCATAATGTAGAAAAAAATTAGCTTTACTCTCAATTGGGTCAATATATATGTGATCTATTCGACTGGTATTTAGTGAGGAAGATCTTCTTTTTACACCATGAACTACGTAGCCTTTTTTAATTAACAGTTCGGCAAGATAAGATCCGTCTTGACCTGTTATGCCATAAATTAGTGCCTTTTTTTTCATAATAGTCGAGTGTTTATTTTGTTTGCAGAGTTATCATAAATATTATTATTTGCATATACATATTCAAATGTCTTTCTGAAAGGCATTTTTATTTTGAATACTTTTATAAAGTTGTTTTTAATTAAATAAGAGTGTAATTCATGAAATTTATAGTTTTTTTTTATCATATTGTCATAATGGTGTTCAAAAATTATGTACTTTATCTTATTTAGAGAATTTTTTGCACCTTTAATAATATTAAATTCAAACCCTTCTGTATCTATCTTCAACAAATCTACATCTTTGATCTGTTTGGTTTTAATTTCATCTGAAAGAGTTTTAATCGAAACCTCAAATTTATTTTTTATATAATCACCTCGCAAAAAAAACTTTAAAAATTTGTTTTTTTTTTTAAAATAGTTTGAATTTTGGTCAATCATACAAAAGGTAGATGACGAGCTTTCATTAACTTGATTTAAAAATAATTTTTGATTATTTTCCCCTAATCCAAAATTATTAAGACTTATTTTATCATTTTTATTTGTGTTTATTTTTTTTTTTAAAATTTCAAAATTTTCTTGACTAGGCTCATAAGAGAAAATTTTATCAATATTAAATTTTTTTGTGAAAAATTTAATAGACTCACCATGATGAGCACCTACATCTATAATTACAATATTTTTATTTTTAAATAATTGTTTTAAAAAACTAGCGATTTTTTTTTTATAAAAAAAATCAATTAGGTAAATTATTAAATTAAATATATATTTCATTTTCTGTAATATAACGATCTTTTGTAAACTTCTTTATATTTTATAATTTCATTATTGCATGATACTTTATTTTCATTACATTTTTGCTTAAGTTCTGCAATAATATTATTGATTTTCAAGTTTTTAAAATTCGTGTTGTAAGATGGATATGTTATAAAATTATATTCATAATTAATTACTTCATTATTTATTCTATCTACGTTTCTTGATATAAATATTATAATTACAATACTAATTAGTAAAAATTTTTTTTTTAGGAGATTATTAGGATGATGTTTAAACTTTGAAATATATATTGCACCGGGTATAAAAATTAATAACGCAAATAAACTAAAACCACCGTATCTTAATGATGGATGATTTATAAACCATTCAATTAATAAAAATATTATAAAAATAAAAATAGTTAAAAACTTTATATTTTTTAATTTTAACTTTTTTTTTTTATTAAAGAAAATTACAAAAGTCGTCAGAAAAATACACAACGTTCCTATCAGAAAATCTAAGACTTTATTAAAAAAATATACATCTATCCAATTAGCAACCCAATTAAATGAAGTGATATATAACCCTGGATTCTCAACTCTCGTATTTGGGTTGGCGCCTGCTTTAGCCCATAATTCATACCATTCTCTCATTTGATTAACCTCATTAATAGGGATCGCCCACGGAAGAGTATCGAAACATGTAATATTTAGAGGATAGATCAGGCAACCAGTATTTATAAAATTAACGGAATAAAAAAGAATTATTAATGTTATACTAAAGACAAAAGCTCTGCTTGAAACACATTTAATAAAAAAATTAAATTTATTTTTCTCTAATAGTATAATTGGTAAAATAAGTATTAAATATACTGAGTAAAATGCCTTCAATGATATTATCAAACTAAATAATATCATTATATTATAAATTTTTGAATAATTGTTATCTTTAAAATTTATTCTTTCCAGAATTTCAATAATTAGGATTATAATTAATATTTGAGCTGATCTATCTGTGCCATGTTCTGACATTCTATAAAAAACTATATTTATAAATGCAAAAGCTAAGAGAGAAAGAAACTGTATAAAAATTTTTTTTGGGTCATTTGAAAAGAAAATCTTTTTTATTAATATTAAATTTGAAAAAATTATGAAAAATATTGCACCACTGTGTGCTAATTGATGTTCAATTACCGGAAGATAAAAAGATGATGAAAAATAAAATATCGATGAATGTGTTCTAAAACCGTGATTAAAATTCCCGATACCAAAACTTGCAATTTCATTATTTAAATAATTAATGTATCCAAAATGGTAATACTCAAAGTCGTCATGAGGCTTTGCGGATAACAAAAAAAATATAAATATAAATAATAAAAATGAAGTTATATAAATTTCATTTTTATGAGTAATTTTTCTATGATTTATAAAACAATAAAAGAAGGATAATATACCTATAACATGTAATATAGAATTAAAAACTAAGGATATCTTAAAAAAAAAATTTAATAAATACACAATTAATGAAATTGAAAAAATACCTAAAATACCTTCCATTCCAATATTTTGACTTGGTAAATTTAAAATATATTTACTTGTAATTTTTCCATACCCTAGAATTGATAAAAATAAAGCAATATACGTGATCAAAAAAGCTATCAAATTCATTTAATAATTAAATATTATATTTACTAATTTCGTTAAATTTTTATCAAAAAAATTATTGTATTTTTTTTTTTTAGTTTTATAAATTTTTTTCATAAACGAATGTGCTTGACCACGCTTTAAAAACCATTTTTTTGAATATTTTTCTTGATCACTCATTATTGAGTTATCTACAGACCTGTAAATAGATATATAATTATTTATGATCTTGCAATTTTTATAAATATTTCTGCTTAATACGTTTATAATAAAATCGATTTCTAATAAGTAGTACTTATTAAAAGTATACCTTTTAAGTATTTTTTCTAAAAATTTTTTTTCTATGGAAATTGAACTAGTATTTATAACTTGAGGCCAAATATGTTTTTGAAATTTTTCCTTTAATATAATTTTTTTAATTTTTTTGTTTTTTAATAAATATGGAGAATCAAAAATAACTTTTTTTTTACTTTTTATAAAACAATTATAAACTGCATCTATTTTGTTTTCTTTAAAATAATCATCGCCATCTAAAAGACAAATTATTTTTCCCTTACATTTTTTTAAGCCATATTTAATTAAATTTATCTGATTTAAGGATCCATATTTTGATATTTTTTTTTTGTAGATAATCTTAATTTTATTCTTATAGTTTTTTAAAATACTTGAAGTTTTATCTGAAGAATAATTATCTACCAAAATGATTTCAAAACTTGTAAAATTCTGTTTTAAACATGAGACTATACATCGTTCTATATATTTCCCCTTATTATATGATGTTATCAAAATAGAAATTTTCATGATTAAATATTATTATTTATACTTATTAAATTTTGTTTTAATTATCAAAAACATTAAATGAAAATAAATTTACAAGATCAAATATTTTACTTATTATTTGTTATTAGTCTCTTTATATCCTTTTACTTTGGTGAAAACTCAAGTGGAGGGTCTGAAATAGATAATATAATAACTGAACCATATGTTAAAGATTTTAATAATGGATTTTTTTATGGAATAAAATCATTTATAGAAACTGGTCAAATTCATTCTCCAATATTTTACTTCTTAATTTCAATTTTAAGAAAAATAATTAATTCTGAATTTTTAAACATCTTATATGTTCTATTGTCTTCAATAATACCATTTATATTTTATAAGATTTTAAGTATAAAATTTAATAGGATTAATAAAAGATATATTTTTTTTCTTTCGTTAATTATATTTCTTTCACCGTATTTTAGATCTTCTTCAAGCTGGTTAACTAATGAAAACTTATCTTTGATATTTTTTTGTTTATCNATATTTTATTTTCTAAAATCTAAGCAAAGAGAAATGAAATCTAATTTAGAAATTTATTTGTGTTTTATATTTCTATCTTTGTCTGCCTATATTAGGCAGTACTACGGACTTTTTTTAATAATCTATTTAATAGAATTAATTAGAACAAAAAATAAGTTTTTAATTTTAAAGTGTCTATTTTTAAATATAATTTTATCTATACCATTTTTAATTTACATGTTTTTTTATATAAAATATCAGGGAGAAATTATTAGATCTCCAAACCCAACAAGTAATAGTTTTTTTGAAAATATTCCTTTTGTGCTCTCAATAATTATTTTTTATATTTCTATTTTTTTATTATCTTTAAATTTAAATTATTTAAAAATAAAAAAATTAGTTTATAAAAATTATGAAAAAATATTCATTATTACGCTTTCTTATGTAATTTTTTTATTTTTTTTAAACTCTGAAGATTATATGTTTGGNGGTGGTATAATTTATAAAATTGGATCCTTTTTAAACTCTGGTATATTAATTACATACATTTTTTCGGTAATTTCACTAATTGTAATATTTCTATTAATAAATAAAAATATAAATAATTTTTTAATAATTGTTATACTTTGTATTATTTCTTATGAAATGGTTTACCAAAAATATTATGACCCTTTAATTTTTATTATTTTTCTCACACTAATTGATTCAAAGAAAATAGATTTTGCAATTAACAAAGAATTATTTAATATTAAAAAGCTTTTTATTATCAAAACAATTTTTTTAATTAGTTGTAACTTGTATTATATTTAAACATTATAATTTTTTTTTAAAAATTCTTTGGAAGCTAAAAAAATATTCTTTTTTTGTTTCCAATTTAATAATACTCTTGCCTTTTTATTGTCTCCGATAATTTTTTTATTTTTACGTGCTAATTTATTATCTACTATATTTAATTTTGAATTGATCAGTTTAATTAAAAATAAAATAATTTCGTTAACACTGGTAAGACGATTAGATGATAAAATAATTTTATTATAGTTTTTTTTCGATTTAATTAACAAATAAATTCCATAACAAATATCGTAAGCATGTGAAAAATCAGCATAAATGTTTTCTCCAGTAATTTTTTGAAGAAAAAACTTATTTTTTTTCTTTATCGCTTTTACAATCCTTGGAATTAAAAATTTTTTATTTCTAAATTTTGAGTCATGATTAAATAGTATTACTGTGGAGAATTTTAGTTTGTATTTTTTTTTAAAACTCATCAACATTTTATGTGATTTTACCCTGAAAACTGAGTAATTATTTTTCGGTTTAAACTTTGTTTGCTCATTAACTCTTCTATGCTGTTCGCCATACATTTGAGATGAGCCAGGAAAGATCAATCTTATTTTATTATCATTTTTTTTAATATAATTAATTATATTTTTTAACACACTCATGTTTTCACTAAAGAAATTTTTTTTATTTTTAAGTTCTTTGTAAGATGGATTTTGAGATGCGAAATGTACTATGCAATCTGGTTTTATCTGTATTAATTTTTTCTCAACCTCTTTATAATTTAGCAAATTCAAATTCAGATATTTAACTTTTTTAATTTTATTCTTGTATTTTTTTTTTTTAATTATTCCATAGACTTTAAATTTTTTTTTTACTAAAATTTCTGAAAGTATTAAACCATCTTGTCCATTAGCTCCTGTAATAACTATTTTCTCCATCAAATTTTTTATTTTAGATAAATTTTTAAAATATACTTTATAGCTTCGATTATATCTTTTAGCCTCATTTTGGATTCACCCAGATATCTAGCTTGTAGTTTTATTGGAATTTCTTTAATTATATATTTTTTTTTTAAAATTAATATACTTTCCCAAAAAAAGGAGTAGCTGTTGTTGGTGGCCCTAAGAATATCTGATAATTTTATATTTTTTATGTTGTAGCATCTAAAAGCCCCAGAGCTATCATGTGAATTATTAAATAAAAAATTTATAACAAAAAATCTTAGATAGGTTAAAAATTTACGGTGTAAAGGCCAATCTACTAACGATTTTTTTTTTAGAAATCTATTGGTGAGAACTATATCAGCTTCATTTGATAATTTTAACATTGAATTTACGTATTTTGGGTCGTGTGTACCATCGGCATCCATTGTAAAAACTTTAAAGTATTTTTTTTTATAGGCCCAGGATAATCCAAATTTATGTGCTGAACCAATTCCTTTTTTTTTTTTTCTTATAAATAATTTAATATTGTTATTTTTTTTNTTTAATTTAAAAATTAAGTCTTTTGTATTATCCGGTGAATTATCGTCTATAAATAATAAATCAAATTTTTTAACGTTACGTTTTATTTTTTTATAAATGAAGTTTATATTTTTTTTCTCATTATAGGTAGGAATTATAATTAATAATTTATTCATTTACTAATTTTTAAAAAGTTTAAGCTTAATTGCTTCATAGGTATAATTAAGAAATGTCTTAACAAATTTTGTTTTAGATTTTCCTATACTTCTATCTTGCCATTGAAAACTGATAACATTAAATTTGACTTTTATTTTTTTTAGTTGGAAAAGCAATCTAAAATAATAATCGCCGTATCCATAAAAAATTTTGTCAAAATTGGCATCCTTTATTTTATTTTTATCAAGTAAGAAAAAACCTGATAATCCATCGTTTGTTTGTATACCTAAAAATGGTTTCAAAATTGAACAATATATTTTACTACAATAAAATCTCAGTGAAAAAATTTCTGGTTTATCATTCATAAACCTAGAACAACAAACTAGATCATAATTATTTTTCTCTTTTTGAGAAATTAAATCTTTTAAAAATTCAGCCCTGTGGCTCAGATCGCTATCCATAAGTATAACATTATCATACAAAGAAATGGAGATACCATCACCAACAGAAGCCCCCAGACTTGCTTCTTTGTTGAATCTATTTATGTATCTGATAAATTCCGAGGGTTGCTTAAAATATTCACTCGTTCCATCTTGACTATTGTCATCCACTATAACTATTTCAAATTTTTTATCTTCCAACTTCTTTGTTATCTCGGGGATTAAAATTTTTAAATTTTCTAACTCATTGAAAACTGGAAGAATAATACTGTACATATTTAAATTATTTCAGTGAAATTTTAAATTTTGATAACAAATTAACAACAAGAAGAATATATAACCCTGACGATCCAAACATAAACATTTTTAAAGAATTTCTTATTTGTTTCTCAATATCATCAGATTTTAACATAAAGGCTAGTATCAAGAAAATAAAGTTTAATATCAATATGAATATAAGAAATTTGTCATGTTCATTAAGTTTATTTTTTCTGAAATATGTAATAATTAATAAAGTTAAAATAAGTGAATAGATTGGAAGATTTAAGGAATAATATATGAAATAAGTAATTAAAATTTTTAGTTTTAAAATTAAACTAACTAAATCTAAGTTAGTGGTTTGTTTAAACTCAAACCACTTTGAGTCTATACTTAAACCGTAATAGCTAGACACAAATATTTTAAGCACGAAACATATTATAAAACCAAAAAATATTAGGTAATTTTGCTCCTTACTTAAAATTTTAAAAGAAAAATAAGCCAATAAAATTATAAAAGAAAAAATAATACCCTCAATTTTTATCCAAAAAAGAATATTAAAACACAAAATTGTAATGAAAATCATTAAGGTTTTATCATAATTTTTAATATTATTTGAAAAAATAAATATTGAAATCTTCGTTAAAATTATTGTTACGCAAAATATAAAAATATCTTGTTCACCAGAAAAAAAATTATAGTTATATGTTAGGAGTATAAGTAATAATGAAAATATTATATTTAATAATTTTTTATTTGAAAGAGTTTCACAAATAGAAAAAATTGACACCACGTAGAAAAAATTAAAAAATAATCTTCCTAGATATTCATTAAATTCAAATGGAAATTTCCAAAAGAATGCCCAAATGAAAGGACCTAGGTGTGGCCAGTCAGGCACTGGAAGTAATGATAAATTCTCTATTGATTTACTTTGAAAAAAATTTACAACTTTAAGGTACCAAAATGTTTTTGTGTCCCAGTCAAATGTCAACTCGCTAGCAATATTTATTGATAAAATAAAAGTTAAAATAAAGAAAATTATTAGAGACAAATTCATTTTTTTTTTAATCTCAGAGAAATTAATAATAATTGATAACAATGTAAAAATTACTATAGCGATAAATAAATATTTATAATTAAAATTAAAGAATGACGAGAATAGTAATATGTTCGAGAAAAAAATAATATTTATTCCAGCTTTATCAAAAATTGATAATTTTATAGTTCTAAACTTAAATATCCTTGGAAATAAAAAAATATTAAAAAATAAAAAATTTTGGAATAAAATTAAAATTATTTCATTGCTTAACATAATAACATCTTCCATGATTTTCTATGATTTTTTTTAAATTTGGGTCATATAAATTTTGCATATCAAGGCTTATTTTTGATATTATTGAATTATTATTTTGCGTTCGTATTAATATTTTTTCCCATCTGGAGTTTAATTGATCAGTCGAAAAATTTACTGGTATTGAAATTTTATTATTGAAATTTTCATCAAATAAAAAAGTTTTTATCAGCTTTTCCTTATTGTGAAATAATTTAATTATGTCAATTTTTATATTAACTCTTTCAACATTTTCGACTTTCTCTAAAATTATATTAATTCTTTTTATTCCAGTTGAATATTCTACTAAATCACTATTGATAAACTCATTTTTATTTTTTTTTTTAAAATTTATTAAATAATTATTTGGATAATTTATTAAAATTAAATCGTTTTTACTTAATTCAATATTGGTATTCTCTAACATCCAATATGGTGATGGATAAGATACATAATTAATGATGACGGGATTTTTTCTTAATTTATATTTATTTTTAATATATTTTATAAATCCATACCCCTCTCCAGTGCAAAAACCATATTTTTGAGTTAGCCTATTATTAATATTGTTATTTGATATGTCATAAGTTTTTTTAAAAATATTTAAGTTTACAAGCAAAATCATGAATAATGATATTAACAAAATTATACCTAATGGATTATTCAATAATTTTTTTTTTATTTTCATGCTCATAAAAGACCTTTAAAATTTTTTTAACAAAAAAACAATTAATACTATAATTTTCAATTCTTAACAAAAAATTATGTTATAAAATTGGTGATTTTATAAATATATCAAATTATAAAAATAAAAGTTAAATTATTCCTATGTCTAATCTTTTGGCAAAACATATACCAAAATATTTAATCGGATTTTACCCATTATCATTAATATTAGGAACATTAATATCTGAGAGTATCACAGTAATTTTGATTTTACTTTTTTTATTTAATATTTTCATAATAAGAAAAAAATATTCTATTAATGATCCTTTAATTTACGGTCCTATAGTTCTGTGGATTTACCTTTTATTTAATTTATATTTTTCAAATGATTTCGATCAAAGTCTTTCAAGATCTCTTTTTTTTATAAGATATCCATTGTTGATAATGGCAATATCTTTTTTTTTTAAAGAGCAAAATTATAAAGTAAATAGTATATTCTTAATTTGGCTAATAACAATGATCATTGTAGTTTTTGATCTCTTTTTTCAATATTTTTTTGGTTTTAATACACTTGGTTTTAAAAATATTTATCCTGGCAGGTTATCAGGATTTTTACACGAAGAACTTAAAATTGCTCATCTTGTTATTGGATTTTTCATTTTATCAACTTCATATTTTTTAAATAAAACACATAATAAATATCACATTTTTTTATTGTTTATATTTGTTGTCATTATAATATTAATAAATGAGAGGGCGAACGCAATTAGAGGTATCTTAATTTTTACTTTATTTTTTCTATTTATCAATTATTTATCATTAAAATTTAAAATCTTTATTATTTTTCATACTGTTATCTTTGCCTCTGTACTAATCTTTTTAAATCCGAATATTAAACAAAGATTTGTAACAGAATTTACTGCGTTAAATTTAAATGATAGCTCATTTAAAAATGTAATTTTAGTTTCAAATTATGGGACTCATTATACAGCAGCATTTGAGATTTTTAAAAAATATAAATCATTTGGTTCTGGAATTAAAACTTTTAGAAATGAATGTAAACATGTGAAGATTAAAGATTATTATATAAAAAATAATCTGAAATTTAATACCAATACAGATAAATGTTCAACTCACCCTCATCAGTATTACTTTGAATTTTTATCAGAGTTGGGACTTATAGGTACTTTATTATTTATTATCTATTTTATTTATTTTTTTTATAGATTTATTAAGAGTTATTATTTTACAAAAGATCTAATTATACTAAGTTCTGGTTTATTTATTTTGACACAACTAATACCTTTCTTACCTACGGGAAGTTTTTTTACAAGTTATGGATCTACAATATTTTGGATAAATATTTCACTTTGTATATGTTATATAAAGAAATATGAATAATCTAACTTTACTCATACCAGCTAAACATGAATCTGGATCTCTACCTTTGGTTCTTGATGAATTAAAAAAATATAATTTAAAAATTTTAATTGTTATGGAAAAAGAAGATATTGAAACATCTGAAGCGATTAAAAATTACAATGTGAAGATTTTATATCAAAAAATTAAAGGTTATGGTTCGGCTTTAATTGAGGGTATTGAATATATAAATACAGATTTTATGTGTATTTTTAATGCAGATGGATCTTTTGACCCTGCAGAGTTAAAAGGTATGCATGAAGCTTCTAATAATTTTGATTTCATATTTGGCACCAGATACCAGGAAAATTGTTCAAGTAAGGACGATACTTACTTAACTTATATTGGTAATAAAATTTTTAGCTCTATAGGAAAATTTTTTTTTGGACTAAAAACGACTGATATTCTTTATACATTTATTTTGGGCAAAACATCATATTTTAAAAATCTAAAGTTAAAAGAAAAAGACTTCAGAATTTGTGTAGAAATTCCAATAAATATTAAGTCTAAAGACTTTTCTTACACAAACAGCATTAGCAATGAAAGGGCTAGGCTCAAAGGTGAAAAGAAAGTTAATGAATTTATCGATGGTTTTAAAATTTTAACTTATCTTTTTAGGAGATTTTTTAAATTTTAGAATTTTAATTAGAAAGTTATAAACAAAAATATAAAGTATTATATTAAAAATTATCATAGAAATTAAAAATTTGGTTTCATTGAAAAATATTGATCCCAGAAGTATAGTTAATAAGTTGTATAAACAAATAACAAAACCACATATATTATTAGAGTTTTTTAAATTCTTTTTTTTTAAAAATAAATAAATAATTTGATGTAAATGATAATTATCTGCATAAGAAATTTTCTTTTTTTGATATTTCTTTCTTAAAATTGAAAATAAATTTTCAAAACAAGGATACCACAGTAATAAAATTATAAAATATGGAGATACTGAAATATTATTATTAACAAAACTTATTAAAAAAAATGCAGTAAAAAAACTTATGGTATAACATCCTGCGTCGCCTAATTGTATCTTATTTATAAAATTTAGAAATAATAAAATAGTAAGTAGAAGAATTATATTACTCAAGAACTCATAATTTATTTCTAAATTTTGCGATAAAGAGACAAATAAAATCGAAAAATATATTATTAAATAATAACCTATTGTATTTAAATTTACACCGTCAATAAAATTAGTTCCATGAATTAAAATTAGAAAACAGAAACAGGTAAAAGACAACGAGATATAACTTAATTCAAGATATTGATTTAAATATGTAATTCTAACATCATTAATTAATGTATTGCTATAAAAAATAAAGAATATAATAATTATAATATGCGAAACTAACCTTAATAGAGGTGAAAAATTTTTAAATCTATCTGAAAATATACCAGTCAAAAAAATTAATAAAATTAATAAATACTCAAAAACTTTGAAACTTTCGAAAAATAAAATTATAAATAATAAAATATAGAATCCACCAGTTACTGGTAATTTTATACTATTGTTTATAAATTTTTTGTGCCTGGAAAACTCAGTTTTATCTAAATATAACTTTTTTCTTACTATTATCTCATTTAACAAAACAATAATTAAGCAATATAGAAAGAACATTTTTAATACAAATTTTATTTAACATTTTTAAGCATTTTGTTAAGACTAACAATAATAACTTGATATATGGATCGCAAAAAATTCATATTCTGATAGTAATAAAATAATCTAAAACAATCTTTTACCTTTTGAACACTATCTGATGATAATGAATTCGGTAATTCTCTCCAATAACTTAAAGGTATGTCAAAAGACCTAAATTTTACGCCTTTTTTAAGTAAATCTAACCATAAACAAAAATCTTCCTGAGTTTTTAAGTTAGAAAAAATTAATTTTTTTTTAATATTTTTTTTAACAACTACCGTGCTTAAGCCAATATCACATCCACGGCATAGTCTTTCGTAAGAAATTTCATTAGTTACTTTTCTTATTTTTTTAATTTTTCTAAAGTTATTGATTACGTAAAATGAAGTATATGAAAAATCGACTGAATGCTTATTCATAAATGATATTTGTTTTTCTAGTTTCGATTTGTGCCAAATATCATCACAGTCTAAGAATGCAATATAAAATCCATTTGATATTCTAATACCTCTATTTCTTGAATGACCCGCACCTAAATTTTTTCTATTGTTGATTATCTTAATTTTCTTAAAATTTTTTGTCTTTTTTTTTAAAAAATCTAAATCAATTTTATTCACATCATCGTAGATTATTATAATTTCAATATTTTTATAGGTTTGACGTACAGCACTCATAAAACTTTGAAAAAAATATTTTTTTTTTTTATAATAAGGCATAATTACTGAAACTTTTTTTTGACTCATAAATTTAGCAAAGTATTTTATTTAAATTTTTAAAATGATTATAAACAGTAAATTCTTTTATTTTCAAAAAGTTTTTTTTAATAATTAAATTAATATCATCTATTTTTAATTTATCGAATTTAGAATATTCAAATAAAAAACTCTCAATGTTGTCACTTTGAAACTGAATTCCATTTACATTTTTTTTTATAATTTCACGTGGACCATTAATACAATCGCTGGAAATTACTAACGTTCTTAAATAAGCTGCTTCAATTAAAACGAAACCAGGGTCCTCATACAAGGAAGGAATTATTACTGCTCTTGCTCTAGATATATAATCATAAATATTTTTTTTATGCCCTATTAAGAAAATGTTTTTTTTCAAATCATTGTTATGGATATACCTATTGATTTTTTTTTGTTCTTCTCCTCCCTCGCCAGCAATATATAAAATTAAGTTAGAAAAACCTTTTTTCTTTAAGTTGAAAATACATTTGCATAAAAAGATAAAATTTTTCTGTTTTGTCAACCTTCCTATTGATAAAAGAAAGTTTTCTTTTTTGAAATTTTTTTTTTTGTTAATATTTACCTCTATAATTGGATCATATAATAAAAAAATCTTTTCGTTATCAACAATTTTTTCATTAATTAATTTGTTAACAGTTAGTTTTGTAGGACATGTTACTGAGTGTATTTTCTTCAAAGCAAATTTCCAAAGATTTTTTCTAATAAAATTTAGTTTTGGATAACCAGAAATTCTCAAAACAAACTTAGTTTTAAATTTAAAAAATATCAATAGAATTAGAGGCAAAGAGCTGATTTGATGAATTATTAAATACTCTGGCTTTTCTTGATCAAGTTTTTTTTTTAAAACAAAAAATGATAAAATAAAAATTAGCAAAAAAGAAACTCTGCTATTTATAAATCCATATCTTGGAAAAAATTTAATAATTTTTTCATTATAGAAATTTATTAAATTTAATTTTTTTTTCTCAATCTGATCAAAATAAGGATTAAATTCTCCAAAGAAGTTTAACAAAAAAGATACTTTGTCATTAGAATATTTATTAATGCTAAAAGCAGAATTAATTACCGCTTTAAATGTAGCTATATGTACAAATCCTGGAGACCAGTAGAATATTTTTTTTTTAATATGATTTTGCAATTTTTAACTCTTTATCTATATATATAATATCAAAAAAAAAAATAAATTTATTATTTAAATGAATAGTTATCATGAAAAAATAGACAAATACATATTACCTTTAATAAATAAAATAACAAACCCAGTAATATTTGAAATGGGTGTAAGAGACGGAATCTCAACAAAAAAATTTATAGATGTGTGCGAAAAAAATAACGGTGAATTATATTCTGTAGACATATTAGACTATTCGAATGTTTCTAATAATAAAAAATGGAAATTTATTAAAGATAGTGACAAAAATCTTGAGAACTATATCGATCAGTTGCCAAAAAAATTTGACTTAATTTATTTAGATTCTTTGCATGAAGCCAATCACGTAGAAAAAATTTTATATTTGTATTTTGATTTACTCAAAAATGGAGGATATTTTGTTATTGATGATATATCTCATCTTCCATATACGACTGAAAAAAAAAATAATAATTTTTACTGCGAAATAAACAATAAAGAAACCTTTAACAGAGTATTAGACATATATAACAATAATACAAATAATTTCGAACTAGAATTTAAATTTTTGTCATCTGGGTTAGCTATTATAAAAAAAATAAATGAAAATAAGTTGAATAAGAAAATAATCTTGAGAACTAGGGAATTGAGTATGAAAAACCTTTTACGAACTTTATGGAAAATGGCCAAAAAAAAATAATTTTGTTTATGCCATCAATAGACGGCGGTGGAGTTGAAAAAAATTTAATTTTAATTTCAGACTATTTAGCCAAACATTTAGATAATATATATTTGATAACTTATGACAATAAATTTAACAAATTTTTCAACAAAAAAATAAAAATAATAAATGTTACAAATTCGAATTTAAAAGAAAGTAAATATTACAAATATTTTAGATGTCTTTTGATATTAGTATTTCAATTTTTAAGAATTTATGATTGTACAGTTTTTTCTTTTCAAGCAAATGTTTATTGTGCTATTCTTCACAAAATTTTTAAATTTAGATTAATTGTAAGATCTAATTCTTCGCCTTCAGGTTGGTCGCATGGTTTAGTAAAAAAATGGATTTTCAGATTTTTTTTAAAAAGTGTAGATAATATTGTAGTTAACAGCGATGATTTTAAAAATGAATTCAATAAAATTCTAAAGTTAAAATCAAAAAAAATATATAATCCACTAAACAAGCAAGAAATTTTAATAAAAAGTAAAGAGAAGATAAAATTTGATTTTTTTAATGATAAAAAAGCTCTTAAAATTATTAATGTTGCAAGATTTACTGATCAAAAAGATCACATGACTTTGCTTGAGTCGTTCAACAAAATATCTAGTAAAATAAATTGCAAACTTATAATTATGGGTTTTGGACCAAATAGAAAGCTTATTCAAAACTTTTTGTCAAAAAATAAATTAGGTAATAAAGTTAAAATTTTAAATTTTCAGAAAAATCCGTATAAATATATTAAACTTTCTGATTTATTAATTTTAACTTCAAGATATGAGGGTTTACCAAATGTTCTACTAGAAGCAATGTGTTTAAGAGTTTTTATAATATCCTCAAACTGTCCCACGGGACCAAAAGAAATTTTAAATAATGGTAAATATGGGTATCTTTTTAGAGTTGGAGATTCAAAGGATCTTACAAAAAAAATTTGGGACTATAAAAAGTTAAAAAATAAGCAGAATATAAAAAAAATGATTAATTTAGGTTATAAAAGTCTTAAAAGATTTAATTATGAAGCAAATTGTCAAAAGTATTTATCCTTAATACAAGGACGGAAAAAATAGTGGAAGAGAATAGAAAATTACCAAAAATAACAATAATAACATCCGTTTTAAATGATGAAAAAGGCATTGAAAAAACAATTAAAAGTGTATTAAAACAAAATTATAAGAATTTAGAATATATTGTTATAGATGGTGGTTCTACAGATAGGACTAAATCGATTATAAAAAAATATAAAAGATATATACATAAATATGACAGCAAAAAAGATAAAGGAATTTATCACGGGTTTAATAGAGGACTTTCTTTTGCAACTGGTGATTTGATTGGTATAGTTAACTCTAGCGATATTTATACAAAAGATGCTTTCAGATTTTTGACAAAATATTATCATAATTATCCAAGCTCTGACTTTTTTTTTGGATCTGTAAGAAAACATTATGGAATACTTTACGGGTATAAACCATGGAAAATCTTCTTCAGTTGGGGTTTTTATTCTAGTCATAGCACTGGTTTTTTTATAAAAAAACATGCAGCTAAAGCCTTAGGAAAATATAATACTAAATACAAAATATCTTCAGATTATGATTATTTTTATAGAATGATAGTTAAAAAAAAATTTAAGGGTGTGAGTACAAAAAAAAACGAAATTTTCGGAATTTTTGCTAGAGGAGGTTTTTCAAGTAGGGTGCCAATGTTTGAACGTACACTTGAAGAATTATTGATAAGAAAGGATAACGGACAAAATATTCTTTCGTTGCTATTTATATTCTTTTTAAAGATTTTTTTTAATTTCAAAAAGATGAATGATTAACTAGTGATATTTATAAATTTTATTATTTTTATACCACTCAATTAATTGCGGTAATACAGACTTAATTTTAGTAAAATGTATTTTTTTTATATTTTTTATAAATTTATTATTTTCTCCATTAGTTTTATAGACATCTAAGGGGTTTCTTTTAACTTTTTTAAATCTGATATATATAATTTTATTTATTTCATTTATAAGTGATTTTACGTAAATTGTACTTTTGGAACATATGTTAAATATATTATGATTATAAGGTAATTTTTTTTTATTAATTAAATCTATCATTTTTAAGACATCCTGAATATAAGTAAAGTCTCTGTAATGGTTACCATTATTGTTCAAATAAAATTCTTTTTTTGAAAAAAAACTTTTAAAAATTTTAAATAAAAGCATGTCAGGCCTGCCCCATTCTCCATAAACAGTAAATAATCTTAGACCAACTATTTTAACACGCCTTCTTTTTGAATAAAATTCAGCAATTACCTCATTTAAATATTTAGTTTTAGCATATATATTTTTAGGGTTAAGTTTAAAATTTTCTTTTACTGGATATTTTTTCTGTTCACCATATACTGAACTTGAACTTGCATACATAATCTTCTTAATTTTATTTTTTTCACATTCATCTAATAAATTTATAAAACCTTTAATATTACATTTAAAATATTCTTTGGGCTCAACTTGGGAATATCTTACGCCAGCTTGAGCAGCGAAATGAAATACGGAATTAATTTTATTTTTTTTAAAAATAGGGGAAATTTTAGCTCTATTATTTAAATCTATTTTTATAAATTTAAAATTTTTGTATTTTAGCAAATTTTTTAATCTTAACTTTTTATATTTTATTGGGTAATAAGAGTTTAAATTATCTATACCCAAAATTTTATAGCCTTTTTTAAGATAATATTCAGAAACAGAATATCCTATAAATCCACAAACACCTGTGATAAAAATCTTATTGTTCATACTTTATAAATCTGTAATAAATTTAAGAATATTTTGTTTGGGTTGCCATTTAAATGTTTTTTTGATTTTCGAAATATCTGCATAATTTTGAACAATTTCATTTTTTCTAAAATATTTTGGTGAGATTTCCAAATTATTTTTAATATTTAATTTATTATGTTCAAACAGTTTATTTATAACATCTTTAAGTTTGTAGGTTTTACCAGTTGCAACAATATAATCATCACAAAATTTTGATTTCGCAACTTTATTCATGAATGCTACATATTCTTTAGCATAGCCCCAATCCCTTTTAATATTTATATTCCCAACTATTATTTTTTTTTTAAAATTCTTATTCTGTTTAATCTTTTTTACTTCAGAAACCAATTTTCGTATAACAAAATTTGGCGGTCTTAAATTTGACTCGTGATTAAACAAAATTAAATTACAAATATTAATTCCAAACTGTGACCTGTAACTTTTTGAAATTTCAAAACTAATACATTTTGCCAAACCATAGAAGCTTTCGGGGTTTAGTTTGGACATTTCGTTAATTTTTTTTTTGGAATTTCCAAACATTTCACTAGACACCGCATTAATTAACTTAATTTTTTTTTTATTTTTTCTCAAAACTTCAAGTAAATCAATCAGTGGATCTAGATTACTATCTAAGGTTGTGTGATTAAGTTTCTCCGATTTGGAAACTGAGGATTGACCTGAAAAAAAGTAAACTTCCTTAACATGTTTTCTATTTAATAAATTTCTGAAAAATATTTGATTGTATTTTTTTTTAAATATTAAATCTATTTTATTTAAAATATTTAATTTTTTTAAACTTTTTGTTTTATTAGATGTAGTTGTTCCAATTACTTTATACCTCTTTTTCAGAAGCAAACTAGACAATAAGGAACCATCTTGACCTGTTACCCCTATTATAACTGCAGTTTTATTTTTCAAATTATTTTTTTATAAATGTTTAGAGTATTAATAGCACATCTCTCCCAGGTAAAATTAATTATATTATTATACCCTTTTTTAATAAGACTTTTTCTATAGTCTTCTGAAAATAAAACCTTTTCCATAGAAGCAATAATCGAGTCTATGTTGTTTGGATCAAAATATTCAACTGCATCTGATCCTATTTCTAACAAAGAACTAGTAGACGAGCAACAAACTGGGCAACCATATTTCATTGCCTCTAGCAATGGCAACCCAAAACCTTCGTACAATGATGGAAATACAAACAAAGAGGATTTTTCATAAAATTGTTTAAGTTTAGAATCATCACCTGTTTCAAAATAAATTTTTTCTTCAATTTTTAGAGACTTAATTATATTTTTTTCGGCATTGTCAAATCTATCATTGCCAAAACAAATTATATTATAATTTTTTTTTATTTTTTTTGATTTACTGTATGCATTTATAAAATTAATAAAATTTTTGTATCTTTTTCTGTGACCTACAAACAAAATAAATGGTTTATTTATTTTAAAATATATATCTTTTGATGTATTTAAATTATAATTAGATACTGCCAAGTGAGTTACGCTAACTTTTTTATCATCCATATTATAATAATTTAGTAAATCTTTTTTAGTATTTTCTGAGATACATATAATATGATCCATTTCTTGCAATAACTCTTGTTTTTTTGAAATATAATTTTCAGGTAGATCATAAAAATTACTAAACTTTTCGTGTATTAGGTCATATACAGTAACTACTTTTTTACCTGTAAATTTTTTTAAATAGTTTTCATTCGATAATGTAAAATGAATTAAATCAATAGAATTTTTTCTTAAATATCTCTTTATATAATTTTTATTAAAATTTTCTAAAAATTTCCTTGTAAATCTTGGATAATGATCGTCAAATTTAAAATAACTTACAGAAAGATTGTTATTATTTAAATACTTATTTATATGAAAGGGGCTAATAATTTTTGATTGAATTTTAAGATTATTTAACTCTTTGTTTAATTCAAAAATATATTTTGAAGCTCCGCCTAAAGGTTGTTCAAAAAAAACTTTGTAATCAAAAATAACATTATTCATTTATTTTCATGTTTAATAAGCTCTCTCTAAATCTAAGGTTACACAATGAAAACCTCCGCCTAGAGTTCGAGAATGGTGCATGGGAGTGTTTATTACTTTGAAACCTTCTCCTCTAAGATTGTCAGTCATTTCTTTTTGATTTGAGTCGACAAAAACAGTCTCTGGATTAGATGAAATTATATTTAATCCTATCCATTTTGATGAATAAGGATATCCTGAGAATTCTCTTGCATTCAGTTCATTGACCCAAATTTTTTTAAAATCCTTCAAAAACTTTGGTAAATTGTTCTCCGTAACTCTGCTTCCATTTAATATGATGGTATTTTTATTTAATGAGTTTATCGTGGAGTCGATATGTGCATGAGAATAAACACCATCCCAAATAATAACCTCAAAATCATTGCCAACCACTTTTTGTAACCATTTTGCACCAGCATAATTTCCTGTGCACGAAATCAAATATAATAATTTGTCGTTAAATTTAAGTACATTCGCTGCATCAAATATCGGCTGTTCCTCTGATAAAATTAATTTATCTTTTTTAATAGTGTAGTCACTTTCTCTCATTTCAGGTAGAGAGCTACTAATCCAATGACATCCGTCTTTAATTGCATTCTTTTTAATTTCTTCATATGCGAAAAATTCGTGATGTCTTGAAATATAAGGTGTGGGGCATTCAATAGCTTTATTATTAAGTGTCAGAATTAAATCTCTAGTACTATAAGAATGCATGCCTGTTGTTGTTCTTCCAAATTTTGTGTACTTCAACTCCCAATTTTTTTTTTGGGGTCTGTAGACTTTGACATTTTCCTTTTCTAATAATTCGACTAAGGAGTCTAAATCTTTGTTAGCCTGGTCCTTTATCGAATTTAAAATTGGCCCCCTTCTTAACTCTGCATCAAAAGTACCACTATTAATCATTGCATCAAAATAATCATCCCCCTCTGGCCAATTTGCAAAATCAATATTTCCAACAATCATCGATTTTAATTCAGAATATTCATTTATGGTATTAATAATCATTTTCTTATTTTAATTTTAATAGTTGTATGTATTTATTTCTCTGCCTGTTTATATAATTATTATGTAATTTCAAATAATTTATTTGGTTAATGTTTTTTGGAACTTCTAAATTATTAACCCTTAATATTAATTTAGCCAATTTTTTGTAATCTTTTACATTAAATAAAAAAGTTTTGTTTTTTTTTTGCTCTCTATGTACATCAATATTACTTAATAAAGTATATTTATTGAAAGCTTTGGCAATTTCAACAGATCCACTCTCACCCTCAGCTTTTGAAGGATTAATTAATGCTTTAGAATAAAAAATCAAATTTAGTAATTGATTGTGCTTAACCACACCTAATATTTTGAAATTTTTTTCTAATTTATTTTTTTTTATAAATTTTTTAATTTCAGAAAAATTCTGTGTATGTCTCCAATCATTTTTTTGACCTGTAGATACTATTAATATATTTTTTTTGTAACGATATTTTATTATTTTTAAGGCCTTTAAAACCAATATATGATTTTTATGTTTCCAAAACTGATTTGGCAATATCAAAAAATTATTTAAATTCAACTTGAATAATTTTTGTAATTTTTCTTTTTTTAGTATTTTAAAATTAACTAGTGTTTCTGGCATATTTATATACGAATTATTAACTTTCGAAGACTTGTAATATTTTTTGAAAATTTTATTGTCATGTTTTGTGCCTAACAATACATGGTTGGAATGGTTGGCACACATATAATTATTAAATTTTCTTAACAGAATTTGTTTTAAAGAAAAATTTTTAGGATTTATAATTTCTTGGAAATCCCATATTATAGGAATATTTTTAATGATAGATTTTTTTCCAAGAAAACCTGAAAGAACCAAAATATCAATATTATTATCGTTTAAATATTTATCTGTCTCTAAATCTCTACCTAAAATTAATATTTTTAATTTTGATTTTATCCCTAAAAATTTTTTAGGGTAAGAGAAATAATCTGTGACAACTATTTTTGCTAATTTAAAATCTTTATATATGCGATTTGCATTATTTTTATTACAAAACACTGTCAATTTACAATTAGTTCTTTTTATTAGATTATAAAAATTTAAATAATAATTGTAACCACCTAACCAACTATTTGCTTCGAAATTTAAAATTATTCCTATGTTGATTTTATTTTTGGACAATTTATTTTGTGTAAATATATCTATTTTCTCCATAACCATAAAGGTTATAAATTTTATTTTTAGAAAACTTGGATTTAAATACTCTTTCTATTTCATCATAATCTGAACCTCTGTGCCATCTTTTAAAGCTTCTTACGTTTAATTTTTTAAAAATTTTATCTACTTGTGTCGGAGTTTTTAGATTATTTATTTGCACCAGAACATGATCTAAAAATAAATAATAATATTTTGAGGATATTGGATGTAAATTAAAATAATTATAAATATAATTTCTATCTGTGAATTGTAATATAATTCTGCAGATTTCAATTATTGTCCACCTTATTCCACCTTCACCAATCAAAAATACTAAACCTTTTCCTCCTTTTTTTGTTACTCTAATCATTTCTTTCAGGCATTTTTCCATGGATTTTGTGTGATGAAAGACCCCGTAACTCATAACAAAATCAAATGAATTACTTTTGTAATTCATATTCATAGCATCTTGTTTGTGAAAAGTAATATTTTTAATCTTATATTTTTTTTTTATACGATTGCAGATATTTATATTGTTTTGACTAATATCATTTCCCAAAACTTGTTTAATTCCGAATTTTTTTAAAGAAAATGTATACCTTCCATTGCCACACCCGATATCTAAACCCTTTTTTCCTTTAAAAAATTTTAAATCAAAATTATTCCTAAGGAATCTTTTTTTTAGTAAACTTGCTGGTTGGCTAAATAAGTGAAATCTATCAAAATTTTTAAATAGTTTAGAATAGTGTTCGCCTGCTTTTTCGTGGATATCAAAGCTCATTTCTATTTCCTTATTTGATTTTTTTGTGAAGTATTTATCTTCTTTTTTTTTTTTTTTAATCAAGTTTATAATAGAGATGCTTTCAGAATACATTTCTTTGATTAAATCAATAAAATTTTTTTCAGCGGTTTTCTCATTTTTTATTAAAATTTCGTATTGAAAAAAAATTTTAAAAGCTATGTTACACCTAAGAAAATCAAATTCATTTTTACCCTGAATACCCATAAATAATCTTATCAGTTTTAAAACATCTTTTTTATACGGAGTATGATTTTTTAAACCAGTTAATTTATTATGAATCAAAAATGATTTCATTTAATGATGTATTTGTCTAAGAGAATTTTTAATTTAGTGTAAATATAAATTATATCTCTTTCTTTTAGATTAAAAGCTGATGGTAAAATTATTGATTTATTAAAAATGTCCTCACTAATTTTTTTAGAACCTACGTATTTAAATTTAAAACCCGACTGTTTATTTAATGGCCAAAAACCAGATCTAACTTCAATACCTAATTTCATTAATTTATTACCAATTTTTATAGTTTTTTTAAGATTTGAATTATGAATATATATACCATTTAACCAGTACACTGGTTTGGTATTATCAATAATTTTTTGAACGAAGGAATATCTTTTATCTTTAAATATCTTCCTATAAAGTTTCCCAACTATTATTTTTTTATTAAGCATTTTATTTTGAAAGTTTTCTATTTGCCCTCTTCCAAAGGCACCTAGTAAGTGAGGCAATCTATAATTATATCCTTCTCCTTGAGCATAATATTTTTTCCAATAAGGATCTTTTGAGGATCTATATTTGGCATTTCTTGCCGCATATAAATAAGCTTTATTAAATAATTTTTTTTTGTTTGTTCCAATAAAGCCACCCTCGCCGACTCCTATCATTTTTTCTGACCTTAAAGATGAAATGCTAATATCCCCAATTGATCCAGTATTTAAACCATTAACTTTTGCACCTAAAGCCTCGCTATTATCTTCTAAAAGTCTAATATTTTTTTTTTTACATAAAGTTCTAATTTTGAAACTGTCTTTTGCAAAAAAACCGTATACATGAACTAATTGTACAACTTTTGGCTTGTACAATCTGATAGCCTTTAATAACAAATTGTAATCTAAGCCTAAAGTTTCCCTTTCAACCTCTACAATGATAGGTATCGCACCACACTGTGTAACCGCAGATAAATTTGATAGACAAGTGTAATTGGGAACTATTACTTTATCGCCATAGCCTACATTTAATGCTTTCAGCGCGGTATGGAGTGCTGCAGTTCCACTTTGAACAGCAAAACCATACTTTAATTTCAAGAAATTTGAGATTTTTTTTTCAAATATTTTTGTATGTTCACCTTCTGCGGAGAGCCATCCATTTTTAATTACGTCATTTACATACTTCTTTTCTTTTTTGGTAATACTAGGTAAATTTAAATAAAACTTTTTCATCTTTATAATTTTTTGATTAATTATATTATAGATCTACCACCATCAATAACTAAGTTTTGTCCAGTCATATACTTCGTGCCATCACTGCACAAAAATAAAATTGCGTCATTATACTCATGTGTATTTGCCATTCTTTTCAATGGAATAAGACTAGATATTTGTCTAACTAGTTTTTTGTCTAAATTGTGATTTATTCCGCCTGGAGATAAACAATTACATCTTATATTAAATTTTCCATACAAAGATGCGTAATACTTTGTAAGACCAACGATACCATGTTTAATTATGGAATAAGATAAAGGTTTTATAAAATTTAGTTTAGCTTTTTTATAAATTTCTTGGTTTGGCGCAATAACTGATAGATCTGATCCTATGTTAATAATATTTCCACTCCTTTTTTTAATCATATCAAAAGAAAAAACTTTTATTACGTTTGCAGCACCTTTTAAACCGACTTTTATTTCATCTTCCCAAGTTTTTTGCATTTTTTTGGGCACAGGGTTTAAAGCAGCATTATTAATAATTGTATTTATATAAATTTTTTTTTTAACAAGTTTATTCTTTAGATTATTGAGATTTTTATATGAAGTAATGTCGCTTCTAAAATAAAGAAAATTTTTTGATTTGATTTTATCGGACAAAACTTTTAATTTTTTTTGATCAATATCAATACAAACACATTTGATATTTTTCTTTCTACTTAATGATTTGGCAAATTCAGTTCCTAATAATCCGCCTGCCCCTGTAAGCAGTACTGTCATATTATTTTTTTTTTTGTTAGCTTGTTTTTCCATCTACTCTTAAATCTGTTCCGGTAATATAATTTGATTTGTTTGATAATAAAAAGTTAATAACATTAAACACGTCTTCAGGAGTACAAAATCTTTTTAAACTTACTGTATTATTAATCATTTTAAAAACTTTAGCTTTGTTTTTTTTTATCTTTTTATCCCAAAGGTTATTTTTTTGTAAAATATGACCTGGTGATATAGTATTAATATTAATATTAAAGTCAGCAAGATGACCTGAGATAATTTTACAATAATTATTTAACGAATTTTTTGCTAAAGAGTAAGATAAGGGTGCATTACCATCAAAATACGCGGCTACTGAAGAAATTATGACAATTTTTTTTAATTTTTTATTTTTAAAATATTTTTTAAAAGACTGAACAATATTTGTATGCAAAAAGAAATTAAGTCTATATGCTCTTATCCATTCAGAATAATTTTCCTCACCAGTTTTTTTCATATCGCTTTTACCTGCGTTTGAAACTACTAAATCAATAAAATTATGTTTTTTTTTAATTTTTCTCATTAGTAAATCCACTTTTTTTTCATTTGATAAATCACACAAATAAAAAAAAGCATTTTTTGATTTTATTTTTTTTTTTGCTATTTTCATTTTTGAATGGTTTTTTCCAACAATAATTACGTTTTCATCTTTTTTTAAAAATTCATTTGCTATAAAAAAACCTAATCCATAAGTTGCACCACAGATAAGTATGTTTTTTTTTGAGGACATAGTTACAAGTTTATATTTTTTTTTAAATAATTGTAATTGAAAATTGTTTCTTTTGGTACATTGCTATTATTTGGAATATAAGTTTGGAGTATTAAGTTACCTGTATAATTTATTAATTTTATATGTTCTAAAAACTCTTTAATTTTAAAATCACCTTGGCCTAATCTCACAGATACTCCATTCTTTTTTCTATCTTTTATATGTATATTATAAACTTTGTTGAAATATTTTTTTTCATCTTTAAACTTATAATTTAACGATGAGGAGTTTCCTGTGTCATAATTAATTCCAAACCCTTTGCCAAATTTTTTTAAAAATGGTTTGATTTTTAGAGGATGATAGTCAGTTTCAAATAACAGCTTTATACTCCCTAATTTGTTGATTTTTCTGAAATGCAATAGCTGTGAAACTAATTTTTTTTCTTCATATAGATGTTTTATTGAACTTTGATCTACGAGCGGTAAAATTATATATCTTATTTTTAGCCTTTTACAAGATTCTAGTAAAATTTTTAAGTAATTAAGAGTGTAATTTTTTTTATTAAAATTTTTAAAACATGGTTTTTGCATAAAAAAATCTGCGGTGACAGATTGAATTTTAATTTTTTTTTTTAAACAGATTTTTTTGACACTTTTATAATTTTTTATAATTGGATTCCTTTTAAAGGTGTTATAATCTATAGTCCATTCAATTATTTTTATTCCATTTTTTGCCGCGATATTAAATTCTTTTTTCCAGTTTTTAAATGGGAAAGATTGCAATTTGCTTTTTATTTCTCTAGGTACGAGTCTACCCTGCATAATTCCAATTTTATTAATCATAACTCTTGTACAAACTCTAAATATATATTTTCCGGAGTTTTACAAAAAACTAATTTTACTTTTTTATCTTTAGATGTTAAAATTTTCGAATTAAATTTGACATTAAATTTTTTCAATTTTTTAACAAATTTTTCGATATTTTGGACAGTAAACGATAAATGAGTCAACCCGTTTTGATTTAATTTTAAAGGTTTATTTTTGCTTTTTTTTTTAAATTCCAACAATTCCAAAAAAGGAATATTTTTATAACCAAGTTTATAATGTGTGAGATTACCATCATCAATATTTAATAGTTTTTCAATATATTTTTTGTCTTCAACTGTTTTTCTTATAATTTTAAAACCTAATATTTTATTATAAAATTTTAACGATTTTTTCATATTTTTTGTAACTAGGCCTGAATGTCTAAAATTTAAAATATATTTCATTACATTAAACTTTTTGCATAATTAAAATCATAAATATCATTAATATCTATTTCAAGTTTTTTGTTTTTAATAATAAAACCTAAGCAGTTTTTTCCAATCATACTTTTATTTTTTTTAAAAGATTGTACTTTAGATATTAAAATAATCCCAAATGATCTATAAATATTTCTTAGTTTATGTCTATTAAATGATGCAGGTGAACCTTTATAAAAAATTTTTTTATCTTTTATTTTAATTGAAAAATCCTCGTGTGCAGTACTTTCTATTTTACCAACCGAAATTAATGAATCAAAATTTTTGTAATTTTTTAGAAAAAAATCAATAGCATTATCAATTAATTTCGTTGTTCTAAAAACATGTGTAGGATGTAACTCAACAATTATCTCTGGCTTTAAGTTAATATTGTTGATAACAAAATTTATTGCATGGTAAAGCTTTGAATTATCTAATGAAATTTTTCTTGGTCTTAATTTTTCACACCAAACTTTATATTTTTTCGAAACATTCATTATTTTTTTTGAGTCTGTTGATACAGAAATATGAGTTATATATTTACTTTTTTTTGCTTGAACAATTGTGTGCTCTACTAAACTTTTACCGTTTATTTTTAAAGAATTTTTATTCTTTAGGCCTTTAGATCCTTTTCTAGCAGGTATTATTGCTAAAATGATTTTTTTTTTCATTAGAATTTATTTGATATTCTTAATTGATTTATTAGATATTTCTAACACATTATCAAAGTTTTCTGAAAGATCCATGTTGTGACTTATGAATAATATGGTTAGACCATTTTTAATTTTTATTATATTCTGGATTATATCTTCCTCATTTTTTTTATCTAAATTAGCGGTTATTTCATCAAAAATAATAAGATTAGTATTTTTCTTATAAAGTGCTCTTGCTAAGCCAATTCTTTGAATTTGACCACTTGACAATTTTGAACCATTATCTCCAACATTATTGTTTCCTAATTTAGTTGCTAAATCATAAATATTAGAGCTTAACAAAGCATTATTATAATCGTTCTCTCTAAAGTGTTTTTCATCTTCGCCAAATAAAATGTTATCTTTTATAGAAGCATTAAATATATAAACACTTTGTGGAAGATAACTTATATTATCTTGCCAACCTTTTATATTATTATTAATATTTATTCCATCAACTTCAATACCTCCTTTGTCCGGAACTAACAATCCTGAGATTATCTCTGCTAAGGTTGATTTACCTTGACCTGAACCACCACATAGAAAATATGATTTACCTTTTTCTATATTCAAATTAAGATCCTTAAATATGTGATTATTCGATTTAGAATATTTGAAGCTAATTTTATCTAAATTAATATATTTTTTGTAGTCAAACTTTTTTACATTCTCTTTTAACTCTATATCCGAAAATTGCAATTCTTCATTGTATAGATTTATTACAATAGGCATAGACTCCTTGAACCTTTGAAAAGCATTTAAGGTCCTATTAATTGATGGTAATATTCTAATTCCTGCTAACACAAAAAGACCTAGCTGAGGAAGGATATCTGAAAATTCATCATTGCTATTAAACTTATAAATTATAAATACAACTATTAGTACAATTGAAACTAATTCAAAACAATGTCTTGGTAGAATTCTAAATAAAGCTACTAGTTTTGAGTTTCTCATAACTTTAAATGATTGTAATGAGTATCTCTTTAAAAAAATATTTTCAAAATTAAATATTTTTATTTCTTTTTGTGCACCAAAACCTTCCTGTAAAAGCTTAATTCTTTCCTGAGTGCTTTTTTGAATCCCACTACTTAAAAGAAAAATTTTATTTTTTATATATAAAAAATATATACTAGCCATTACAATAAATATTGAAAACAAAATTAATGTCTCAAATGGATAATTTAAAAAAAGAAATATGAGTATTAGTGAAAAGGTTATTAGTTCAACTGAGATTATTAGTAGTGTAAAAATGAAATTTCCAGCATACAGGGCTGACTGATTAATTACGTTTCTTATTATTTCAGAAGAAAATTTACCAGAAATTTTCTGAATTGAAGAAAAAATATAATTTTTATAAAGTTTAATTGAAAGTTTTGTTTCTATATTTAATATAAATACAGTTTGGTAATAACCAAAAAAGACCAAATATATATTTTTTATAAAAAAAATTAAAACTATTGAGCTCGTTAAAAAAATTAAAATAAATTTATCATCGTATAAACTTAAAAAATTGAACATTTTAGTATTAATTAATTTTAATACGTAAGTGTTGTCTGTGAAATTTCCATCTACAAGGAATTGGAATATTGGTAATATTAATCCTATACTTGCTACTTCTAAGATGCCTGCAATAAGCATTAAAAAGTACATTAATGTCAATTTCTTTAAACTAACATCTCCAATTGATAGATATTTTCTAATCATTTAAAAAATTATATAAATATTTCTTTTTTTTTATTTTTTATATAATAGATTAAGTTGTTTTTATTATGACATTCTTAATTGCAGAAATAGGTATAAATCATAACGGGAGCTTAGAAATAGCAAAAAAACTTATTGATGAGGCAGTTTACGCTGGTTTTAATGCTGTTAAGTTTCAAAAGAGGACAATTGAAAAAGTTTATTCAAAAGATGATTTGGAATCATTTCGAGATAGTCCATGGGGCAAAACTCAGAGGGATCAAAAAAATGGGTTGGAATTTAATTATAACGATTACGATGAAATAGACAGTTACTGTAAAAATAAAAAGATTGAGTGGTTTGCTTCTGCTTGGGACTTGGAAAGTTTAAGTTTTTTAGATAAATACAACTTAAAGTATAACAAAATTGCGTCGGCCATGATTATTGATAAAGTTTTTTTAAAAAAAGTTGCAGAGAAAAAAAAGTATACTTTTATATCAACTGGAATGTCCTCATTGGAGGATATTAATTCAGCAGTAGATATTTTTAAAAAAGCAAATTGTGATTTTGAGCTAATGCATTGTGTATCAAGCTATCCGTGTAGACCAGAGGAAGCTAATTTAAATGTTATTGACAGTTTAAAAAATAAATTTAAATGTAAGGTTGGTTACAGTGGTCATGAAAATGGTATTGTCATTTCACTTGCGGCATTTACTAAAGGTATTTCGTCTTTAGAGAGACATATTACTTTGGATAGGACTATGTATGGATCTGATCAGGCAGCATCTCTCGAAATACGAGGTATGAGAGAATTAGTTTCAGGTATAAAAAAGATTAAGTTATCTTTCGGAAAAAGTGAAATAGGACTGATTAACGACGAAGAATATAAAATTGCAAAAAAATTAAGAAAGCACATAAAAACTTAGCAATGTATTTAAAAAATGCAATAAGAGATTCAATAAAATTAAGAAAAAAAACTTCTTTAAATAAAAGAAATATAAATACGTTTATAGATTTAATATTTAAGACATTAACTAAAAAAAAAAAAGTTTTTATCTGTGGTAATGGTGGTTCTGCTGCAGAAGCACAACACTTAGCTGCAGAATTTTTAGTAAGGCTTAATCCAAATGTTAATCGAAGGCCTTTTCCAATTATTTCTTTAGCCCAAGATGTATCAACTATAACAGCGTGTTCTAATGATTATAAATTTGAAGAATTATTTTCAAGGAACCTTGAAGGAATGGCAAACATTGGAGATTTGTTGATTTGCTTATCAACCTCAGGAAATTCAAAAAATATTATTAAAGTTTTAAAGAAAGCAAAAAAAATTGGAATAACTTCCTTAAGTTTACTTGGAAATAATGGTGGCAAATCAAAAAAATTTACAGATCACTCTATAATTGTAAAATCAAAAAATACAGCACTAATACAAGAGGAACATCTTTTTTTAGGTCATTTAATCTTAAATGAGGTTGAAAAAAAACTTTTAAGATTGATGTAATAGATGAAAAAAAAAGTTTTAATATCTATAAATGACGATATTTTTGTCAGAAACTATTTAAATACGAATTCGTTTTTAGAATTAGGTAAGATTTATAAATTATTTTTTTGTATTAAGAAAGATGGAGTTAAAAACTTAAAAGAAATTAAAAAATTAAAAAATCTTAGTTACTTTAGCTATAATCATAAACAAAATAAATATTATAATAATTTTTGTTTAAAATATCTAATAAAAAACTTTAACAAAACTAATACAGTCTTGATGTCACTCAAAGTAGTGCTGAATTTTAGTTTTTTTTTTAATATTTTTCCAAAACAAAATAGGATGTTTAATACTGTTAAAGCAAGCATATTTTATTGTATAAGATTACTTAATCTGGCCTCTTATTTTTTCCTATATAGAATATTAAAGCTCGAAATTATTTACAAAAAAAAAATTAATCAAGATTTAATTAAAATAATTAAAAAAATTCAGCCAGATATTGTCTTAGTCCCAGCAGGTGGTCATGACATAGGATATTTTGAAATTGTTAAATACTGTAAGGAAAAAAAAATTAAGACATGTGCACTTATTGATAATTGGGATAACCTTTCCTCAAGAATACACCCAAACCCTAAACCGGATAAATACCTTGTTTGGGGAAAACAAAGTAAAAATTTTGGTGAAGTTTATCAAGATATACCAAAAAAAAATATTCATATAATTGGAACTCCTAGATACGAAGAGTACTTTAAAAGTAGAGAGAAGAAAATTAGTTCTATGTTTAAATTTAAATACGCATTATTTGTCGAGGGTTTTGGAATCCAAGAAAATTTAGATATACTTTTTAAAACTATAAATAATGAGTTCGAAACACTAAAAAAAAAAAATATTAATTTAAAATTGGTATACAGGCCACACCCTTGGAGAAAAAATCAAAAAAAAATAAATGTTAAAAAATTTAGAAACATTGTTCTAGATCCTCAATTAAAAAATTTTTATAATAAAGGTATATTTAATAATAGTGTTCAACCAAACTTACAATATTATCCTTCATTAATCAAAAATGCAAAATTTATTATCGCTGCACCAAGTACAATGGTTATTGAATCCACAATTTTTTGGAAAAAAATTATATTACTTGCTCATGACAAGCACCTAGCTTTTGGAAATTATTCATATTTAAAAAATATAGAGCATTTTGATGGTATTGTTAATTTTCCAAATATAAAAGTGTGCTATAATATTGATGATTTAAAGCATAAAATTAAATTTTGCTTAAAATCAAAAAAAATTGATAAAGCCAAGATAGACAAATTAAGAAATTTTTATTTACATAATAACAAACTTAATTATCCAAAAAAATTAAAAAATTTGATAAATAATATATATAATTAGATAAATTAATGAAGTTTATAGTTCCTTTGTACGAACCCAGTATTGGCCTCCAAGAGAAAAAAAATGTTAATGAGTGTTTGAATACTAATTGGATATCTTCTAGAGGTAAATTTGTAAAAGAATTCGAAAATAAATTTAAAAAATATGTTGGTGTAAAATACGCAGTTTCTGTGTGTAATGGAACTGCAGCACTTCATTTAGCTTTACTTGCATTAAACATAGGAAAAAATGACGAGGTTTTAGTACCATCTTTTACTTATGTAGCTAGTGTTAATTCAATAAAGTATGTAAACGCTAAAGTTAAATTTTTAGATATAAAGTTATCCAATTGGCAAGTAGACGAAAATTTAATTCAACAAAATATTAAAAAAAATACGAAAGCATTAATAGTTCCACATATTTACGGGCAGATTGCTAATATTGAGAAAATTAAAAAAATTTGTAAAAGAAATAAAATATATTTAATCGAAGATTGTGCAGAAGCTTTTGGTACTTATTATAAAAAGAAGCACGCAGGATCTTTTGGTGATGTATCAACTTTTAGTTTTTTCGGAAGCAAAACTATCACGACTGGAGAAGGTGGCATGGTTTTAACAAATAATAAAAGTCTTGCTAGTAAAATTGATAGGTTAAAAATGGTAGGAGTAGTTAAAAATAAATATTATTGGCATAATATGATCGGATATAACTATAGAATGACCAATATATGTGCTGCCATCGGCTGTGCACAGATGAAAAAATCAAGTATTTTATTAAAAAAGAAAAGAAAGATATTTGAATATTATAAAAAATATTCAAAAAATTTACCTATCAGATATCATGAGGAGGTAAAAGGTACCACGCATTCATACTGGCTTGTTTCAATTCTACTACATAAAAAAGGCATAAGGAATAAACTAATTAAATATCTGAAGAAATATAGAATTGAAACTAGACCTTGTTTTTACCCTGTACATACAATGCCTATGTATAGGGAAAATACAAAATTAAAATATCCAATATCAGAATATATATCTAGAAATGGTATAAATTTACCAAGTGGTTCAGATCTTAAAATTAATCAAATAAGATATGTAATAAAGTATATTAAAAAATTTTTAGAAAAAAAATAAAATTCACTATAAAAATGTTACCTAAAGTTTTAATTCCATTAAATGAAGAACACTTAATTCGATTAGGTAATAATTCTGATGGTGGATACATAATAAGTAAAAAAATATTTGAAAAGTGTAAAACGTGTCTTAGTTTCGGATTAGGCGATAACTTTAATTTTGAGCAGCATTTGAAAGAAATAAATCCACATGTTCATGTTTATATGTATGATCATACAATTAACTTACATTATTTCATTAAATATTTTTTTTATTGGCTTTGGCATAATATTAGATACAGAAGACTTAATTTAAGATTTATGTACTATTTTAGGTATCATAATTTTTTTCTTAAAAAAAAAAAAAAATTTTCATATAAAAGAAAAAGTTTCGGCAAACAATTCTTTGAGCAAAATAATAAAAACTTTAAATATTGATACCAATAATACTTTACTGAAAGTAGATATTGATGGAAGTGAGTACGAAATAATTGATGAAATTAAAAATTATAATTTTTTATGCTTAATAATCGAATTTGAAGATGCTGATAAAAATATAGAAAAAATAGTGAAATTTGTTGAAGAAAATAAAAACTTAAAGATAATACATTTGCATGCAAATAATTTTTTACCTGTCGGTAAAAACGATATTCCTAAAGCTATTGAAATTACTTTTCAAAATATAAGTTTTTTTAAAAACCAGAAATTATCAAATAAAAATTATCCAATACCAAATCTTGACTTTCCAAATAATCAAATGAAGGAAGATATAATATTAAAATTTTCAAATAATTAGCTTAATGCTGTATGCTTTCTTGAGAGAAAATAATCTTTACTTTTTAAAAAAATTTGAAATATTTTACAAATTTTTTTATGTTTCTTAATTGAAAAATTGTTTAACCAATATTTAAATAATTCATTAGAATAAATAATAGGCTTTTTATTTTTTTCTTTATATAAATTTGATATTTTTTCAAAAATATATTCATTATGAAAATAATAATTATTCATAAAATGATATTCATATAGCTCCTTTTTATCAAAATTGAGTTTCATTTTTTCTAAATTGAGGATTTTATTTTCGTAATCTAACAAATTTTTAGCACTGTAAGAAAATTTGTATTTAATATGTGGATTATGTGCATGTGCGTTTATAACTTTTACACCTAGGTAAGATAGCTCAGATGCACATGAGCCAAACACAGTAAGTGCAAAACTTAATCCTTGTTTAACTAGATCTAAATTATTTGCCTTAGAGTCTAAGAGCTTAATATTGTTGTTACTTTTAATTAATTTTCTTATTAATTTCTCTTCATCAGGGTAATTCGGATGAGGTTTAATATACCAATCATAATCTGTTTTATAAGAAATTTTAGATAGATACTTATACCATTCATAAAAATCTGGAAAAATAAAATTACCATATACATGCGGACTATCCAAAAGTGAATGCATAAAAATTACAATCTTTTTTTTATTGTTTTTTTTAAAAAAATATTTTTTTTTTTTAATATTATTTTGGTTTTGAAAATAAAAGTATTTTTGTTTTCCTGACAAAATTTTTTTTAAAAATATTTTACCTAATAACAAGCCTTTTTTTTTTTCATTAATAGTTAATTTGTTAAATACTTTACGTGAACATTTATATTGATAATCAAACCCATTGGTTTTATCTCTAAAAGAACAAGTTTTTTTATCAATTTTAAAAAGTTGATTATCTACGCACACAAAAGCGCTTATATTATTTTTTGAAGCAATTCTTAGAGGTATAGCATTGGTGTATACAGAGTGTGAAACGGATATACCTTTAACTTTATTTTGTATAAAATAGTCTTCCCAGTATAAAAATATTTCAACACATTCTTTAAAAAACAATTTAAAGTTTTTACTTTTCGTATCGATAGTATAACAGCGATACTTTTTCAAATAACTATCATAGATTAAATCTCCAATCCATACGTTTTTAATAAAAAAATTTTCTACCATTTTTTTAGTAATTTTTTTTTTAAAAAATTTTTCTGTAATTTTAAATGCTTTATTGCTAAATTTTTTATAAACATTTTCATTAATAAATTTATCTACTCCAAATGATGAATATATTCCAAAGTTTTTTATTTTTAAATTTGACCCTAAGTACCATTTTAAATTATCTAAAAATATAGTCTTTTCTTTTTGAAAAATTTTAAAACTCTCAAATGCTACGATTTTGCAATCCTGAATATTTGGAATAGAATTGATTAAATAAGAATTTGCTATTTGGGCTCCTTGCCATCCATTAAATTCAATTAAAAAAATTTCTTTTTTATTTTTAAAATTATTTTTTTTTTTATAAAAATTTTTTTTGTTATGTTCAATGAATTTATTAATTACGTTATTTTTATTATACATTATTAATAGACAAATTAAAATTTTTCATCTTTTTAAGATTTTTTAATTATTTATATTATTATATTTGATAAGTTTTTTAATTTCACTAACAGTCAAAAATTTAGAATTATTTCCTGAGTTATAAAAAAAATTCTTACTTACTTTTTTTCCTTTTTTTTTTTTTAATATAGTAATTTGTTAATCTAATATCGTCTTGTGAAATAATAATATAGTATTTTCCCAAGTCTACGGTATTATTACTTTCTGATACTGTAATTAAATCTTCATGAATTTTTTCTCCAGATCTAATGCCTATAACTTTATATTTCAAATTTTTAGATATTGCTCTAGCAAGATCTAATATCTTGTATGAAGGTATTTTTGGAACTACTATTTCACCTCCAATTGAATTATTTATTGACCATTCGACCATTTTAATACTATCAGCCATAGTGATATTAAATCTGGTCATATTTACATCAGTAATTGTAATAATTTTATTTTTATCATTTTGTGAGATAAATTTTGGAATTACCGAACCCCTACTGCTCATTACATTTCCATATCTAACAATACTAAAAACTATTTTTTTTTTTCCTCTAATGTTATTCGCCGCAAGAATAAGTTTATCTGAGCAAAGTTTTGATGCACCATATAAATTAATAGGAGCTGCAGCCTTGTCTGTTGAGAGAGCTATTACCTTTTTAACAGATGAATTACTGTCCAAACATGCCTCTACAATATTTTGAGCACCTATAACATTTGTCTTAATTACTTCAAAAGGATTGTATTCAGCTGTAGGTACCTGCTTGAGCGCGGCTGCATGTACAACAACGTCAATATCAACAATCGCCCTTTTTAATCTCTCTAAATCTCTTACATCACCTATAAAAAATCTTAGCATAGGGAATTTTTTTTCTGGATACTTTTCTTTCATTTCAAATTGTTTCAGCTCATCTCTGCTAAATATAACAATTCTGTTTGGCCTTACCTTTTTAGAAAGAAGATAGTCAATAAAGTTTTTTCCAAAACTACCAGTTCCTCCAGTTATAAGTATAGATTTGTTTTGAAACATCTTATTTATTTCTAATTCCTTTAATGCTTTCTGGCACCTCTAACAAATTATTTATATTTTCAACATCTTTCTCACACTTACTAATTTTGTAAAATATATTATTTAAAATATTAAAATATTTATCAAGTATTTCATCTTTATGAGAAATACAAGCATATATAACATTTGAGGCAAGAATATTATTTTTTATCATTTCTTGAGAAATAAATGTTTTATAGGCATTGTGTTTGTTTGAATAAAAACTAAAATTTGGAATAGCATCAAGACCATAAATATTTAACTTAATATTATTTTGTTTCGCAATTTTTTTCCAATTTTTCTGAATTTTTTTGCCTATATTTGAAATTATTTTCCAGGATTTTATATTATTCATGATTTTAAGAGTCTGTAATGCTGCTGTTGGTCCAATTCTTTCAGTCCAAAAAGTACTACTTATAAAACTACTATTTACCGATTTCATTATATCTCTTTTCCCGATTATTGCATTTATAGCATAACCATTTCCTAAAGCTTTTCCAAATATGGAGATGTCTGGATAAACTTTATGTTTTAAATGAATTCCTCCATAATTTTCTCTAAATCCGGAAGTACATTCGTCAAAAATTAAGACAATATTTTTGGCGTCAGCAAGTTTCCTTACTCTTTTTAAAAAATTATTTTTTGGTTTTTGATTCCTTTGAACTTCCATTTTTATAACACCTATATTTTTTGAATTTACAATTTTTTTTAATTGATCAAAATTATTATATTCAAAAGGAAAAACCGTATTAACAAGTTTTTTTGGTACACCTTTGACTGGCACATTGTTCATTAAATGTTGATTTAAATTATTTTTATTATTAATGTTTGTGGATAAATACCAGTCGTGCCATCCATGATAGCCACATATTGCTACATTATCTTTATTTGAATAGGCTCTTGCGATTCTTATAGCAACTGAATTTGCTTCTCCGCCTGACCTTGTAAATCTTGACATTTCTGCCCAAGGATGAAGGTCAATTAGTCTTTCGGATAATTCAATTTCTTCCACAGAATTTAGAGTTGATAGATTGCCTTGTTTAATTAAATCTAAAACTTTTTTGTCTACTGATCTATTACAATATCCCAAAGTATTGGTACCAACTCCCATTAAATGCAAATCATAAAATTTTTTTTTATCTATACTCCAAACTTTACATCCTGATGATTTTTGAAAGTATGCAGGCCATAATTTTGGCAAATGTAAATCTGGATTTTTAGAGAAAAGCATTGTTCCGCCAGGAATAACTTCTTGGGCTCTGACCCAATATTTTTGACCTAAATTATCTTTCTGCGTTTGGTCCCGATTTATATCGGCATTTTTTTCAAAGAATTTTGGATTTTTTTTGTATAAGTTCAAAATTTTATTTAAATTAACGTAAATATTATTATTAAAGTGCTTTAAAACTTTTTTAATTATATATAAGTCATATTTTGTATCAAGAGTTAATCTAAGATTAGAATAATCTTTATATAATTCATAATTATACCTTTTATATTTCAAGTTATTTTTCATTGCAGAAGTTACATGCTCTTTTTCGTTATTAATTGATTTTGAATTTATTCTCTCTTCTAAAATTTTAGTTTTAAATATCTCTACATCAAAACCGTCTGGCATCGTTGGCTTAATTGTATTTGAAACATAATCGTAACCCTCAAAAAATATGTCTATCATCTTATTTATTGTATAAATGTCAATTAAGGGACAATCTGAGGTAATTCTAACAATATTTTTAATATTGTATTTTTTTGATGTTTTTAAGATTCTGTCTTGAACATTTTTTTCCGATCCTACAAAATACTTTATATTCATTTTATTACATAGACTAATAATTTTTTTATCTTTAGGATTGTTAGAACATGCAACTATTATTTCTTTAATTTTTTTTGATTTTTTTAATCTTTTTATTAATATTTCAAGAACAATATTTTTCGCAATATTTTTTAAAATTTTACCTCTATATCTTGTTGAAGAATATCTAGCCTGAATTATTACTGAAATTGAATTTTCTACCATTTTCTAGGGTCTATAATATTTTTATCTCGAATATACAATTCTTTGTATTCAATTTTTTTTTCTTTTTTAAATGAGGAAATAATTTGATTTATTTGTTTCAAATTTTCAAATCCAACAGTTACTAAATCAATTTTTTTTGTTTGTTTAATAAAAGATACACAAGCATCTAATTGAGATATTTTTTTGTTATCACACCACTGTTGAAATTTGTTTATTTTAGTAGACATACATTTATTCACTTTTTTGTTCAAAAAAGTTCCTTTTTTTAACAACAAACCTTGTAAAAAAATTGATCTAGCTTGTGTAATAATTTTTCTTTTTTTAAGGTAATCAAGTGCTCCTTCATCAACCATTCTTTGATCAAAAATGTTAATTGGAAATTGTACAATTTCTGGCTTAAATAAGTTAAATATTTTTTTTAATTCTTTTGGATCGTAAATCGATATTCCAATTTTTTTAAAATATTTTTTTTTCTTAAGAAATTTAATTTTTTTTAGAAAAGTTTTTCCAAACTTTGAATACAAATCTTTTGAATTATGAAATAATATTGCGTAAAAATTTTCTTTTCTATTTTTTTTTAATTCAATTTTAATTTTTTCCTCTAAATTATTAATAAAAATCTTAGAATTTTTTTTTGGTAATTTTATTTTTGTTATAACCTCAAATTTCTTAAAATTATCCGCATCAAGGGATGATCTATAATTTGGTGATGTATCTATAAATTTAATCTTACTTCTAATTAGTTGATTAATTATTTTTTTACTAAAAAATTTTTTTTTATGCTTAAAATTTGACAACCCATACTTAACATACAAATTAGCTGTACCGAGAACAATTTTTTTCATTATTTATTAAAAAAAGATTTTATTTTTTTTACAATATAATTTTGATCATTAGCACTTAGTGAATAATATATCGGTAAACTTACTGTATTTTTATAATAAGTTTCTGAATTTTTTTTTATGTGATTACCTCTGTAAACTTTAAATTTATAAATTGGAATATAATGATATTGTAAAACGATTTTATTTTTCAACATATATTTTATAAATTTATTTTTCTTCTCAAGTGAAAAATTTTTTATATGCATTAAGAATAGGTGGTTGGATGAAATATAATTTGCGTTGTGATTAATTATTTCTATTTGTTTTAATTCTTTAAGTTTTTTTCTGTAAATCAATGCAATTTTTTTTCTTTTTGTCAAAAATTTATTTACCTTTGATAATTGTGATATTCCTAACGCACATTGAAAATCGGTTAATCTGAAGTTCAGTCCTGAATTATTGATGTTGTATTTCCAGTGCTGATTTTTTTTTCTCTCGATGCCATGCGACCTAAAAAGTCTCATTTTATCATAAAGTTCCCTAGAATTTGTTGATATAGCTCCACCCTCCCCAGTTGTTATAGTTTTAACAGGATGAAAGGAAAAAGTACACACATCGCTATGTTTACAGCTTCCAATTTTAAATTTATTATTTTTGCTTTTATATTCTGCTCCAAATGCATGACAGGCGTCCTCTATAATTTTACAATTATATTTTTTTTTTAATTTTAAAAATTGGTCTGAAAAATAAGGATAACCACCATTATACATTAAAATAATAGCCTTTACTTTTTTTAGTTTAAATTTTTTACAACAATCTTCGACACTTTTAGGTGAAATTTGACCTGTAAATTTGTCAACATCAGCTAAATAAATCTTTGCACCAAAAGATTTTGAGACATTGTATGAAGAAATAAAATTTACAGTTGGCATGATTATGATATCCCCCTTTTTGACTTTGATAGCTTTAAATGCAAGATAAATAGCTGAAGTTCCACTATTGCAAACAAGTGCAAATTTACATTTAAGAAAATTTTTTATCTTCTTTTCAAATGAAAGCACCAAGGGACCGGTTGTAATTTTATCTTTTTTGAGCGTTCTAACAACTTCATTAATATCGTTACTATCTATGAATTGTTTTCCATAAGGTAATGCTTTATGCATGCTTTAATTCTTTCGGTTGTAAATTAATATTTCTTTATAAAGTTTTTCATTAATCGGTTCACCGTATTTTAAATTTTTTGGTGATTTCATATTTATTAACGAATTATAATTTTTAGGAGTAATGCCTTTTAGTGGCCTTAAGCATTTAATATTTAAAAAATTTATTTTTTCATCCTTGCGTATAGTATCAAAAACATAAATTGACCTTCTAAATTTTTTATTATTTAACTCATTTTTAGATAAAAAATACTTATTTAAATTTCTATTCATAAATTTTATTTTTTTTAAATCAAAAATTAAATTCTTTACTTTGTTTATCTCAATTGAAAACTCTTTGTCAGGCGTGTCTTTATTGTTATCGAGCTTCACATGTTTTTCAATAATTTCAGCCCCAGCAGCAATGGCAGACTTCATTACATCATTATTATTAGAATGATCTGAAAAACCAATTACACAATTAAATTTCTTTTTTAATATTTTTATATTATTAAAACTAAAATCTTTATAATTTGAAGGATAATTGCTAACACAGTATAATATTGCAATGTCTTTGACACCCTTTTTTTTTAGATAATTATAAGTCATTTCTATTTCCATCAAATTTGATGTACCAGTAGAAAATATAACTGGCTTTTTAAGTTTTGAAATTTTATCAACTAAAGGAAAATCTGTTGTTTCAAGTGAAGCAATCTTAATAATTTTGCAATTTAATTTTTTAAGAATTTCAACACCCGTTTCATCAAATGGAGTACTAAAAGCTTTTATTTTTTGCTTAGTTGCAAAATTGAATAATCTCTTCTGCCAATGATAAGGTGTTTCTGCCTTTCCATAAAGTTTCCAAAGATTCATATTTTTCCATATTCCACCTTTAATAGAAAAACTTTTTTGTTTTGAATTAATAGTCATTGAATTTTTTTCATAAGTTTGAAATTTGACAAAGTCTACACGATTTTTTTTTGCTAACTTGATCAACTTAATAGCATTTTTAAAGTTACCTCCATGGTTTGCGGACAACTCTGCAATAAATAAAAATTTTTTATTATTCTTATTTACTAAATTTTTAAAATAGTCTGACATTATTTTATATTTTAATATAATATTATTTATAAGGATATATAATTATGTCAGCTTTTCTTAAATTAAAAGAAAAAATTTTATACAAAAAAATAACACCAAAACCATTTAAAAATTTTAGATTTATAAATTTTTCTCAAATCAATCATAAAAGTTTCTATAAACTCATAAGTAGTGCCCGAATAAGAAAAAATCTTAAAACTAATTATAATATTACCTATGAAAAACATTTAAGCTATGTCAAAAATTATAAAAATAAAAAAATAATTGATTTCATATTGATATGTAAAAATACAAAAAAAATAATTGGATTATTTAGTATTAAAAAAACCATTATTGGATACGAAATTGGAAAATCTATTTTAAATAAGAAGTTTTTAGGTAAAGGAATTGCAAAAAAAGGGACGATAAGGTTAATCGATTTCTTTTTTAATTATTTTAAAAAAAAAACTATTTATGCTGTAACTTCAACACAAAATTACAAGAATATAAATTTAAATAACAAGTTAGGGTTTAAAATTAGTGATATTAGAAAAAAATATTATATAATGAAACTTTCTTATGTGCGGTTTTACAATTTTTGTTTCAAAAAAAAATAAATATAAAAAAAAATTTATTGATAAAAAAATTTTAGATCATAGGGGTCCTGATTTTTTTAATACAATTAAATTTAAAAACATTTTAATAAATCATTGGAGATTATCAATTGTAGATCTTTCAGCTGAAAGTAATCAACCTATGGAAAATCAAAACTATATATTTGCTTATAATGGGGAAATTTACGACTATAATTTTTTATCACAAAAATTTGACCTAAATTATTCAGAAAATAGCGATACAAAATTTTTATTTAATCTACTTTGTAAAAAAAAGAATTTAAATCTTCTAAAAAATTTTTCAGGATTTTATTCTTATGCTTATCTTGATAAAAAAAAAAATAAGATTTATTTTTCTAGGGATATTTTGGGAAAAAAACCATTATTTTTTTATAAAGATAACGACAAGTTTATAATTTCATCAGAAGAAAAAGGAATATTTAATTTTATAAAAAAAGAAATTGAAGAAAAAAGTATATTTGAATATTTCTTTTATAAAAACATTCACTTTGATAAAACTTTTTATAAAAATATAAAATCAATTCCACCAGGTGCACAACTTCAATTCGATCTTAAAAAATGGAATTTGAAAACAAATAAAACTTGGACAAAATATTACAATCAAAGTTTGTTTAAAAAGGTAAATAAAGAAAATTTAAACAAAAGTTTTAGAGAAACATTTATTAAGTCTATTCAAAAAAGAAATCAATGTGATGTAAAAACTCAACTAGCTTTATCCTCGGGATTTGATTCTGCACTTATACTCAATTTGATAAAAAAAAACACAAATATAAAAAACTTTGATCGTGCAATAAGTATAGGTTTTAACAAGAAAAATAATGAGACTTTAATTGCAAAAAAAATTGCAGACACTTTAAATAGCAAAGTACACATAATTAATCCTAAAAATTTAAAATTATCAAATCTTGAAAAAATAATAAAATATTACGATGCACCACTAGAACATCCTAATTCTATTGGTGTAGATTTAATATGCAAAGAAGCAAAAAAAATTGATAAAGTTTTAATAACTGGCGAGGGAGCTGATGATTTATTTTTTGGATATAATCATTATCATAAAAGAAATAAAAACAGCTTTGCATTTAAATCTTTTATTAGAAAGGGAACACTTAATAAATTACTTTTAAATAAAGAAAATTTAGAGATTTTTAAAAAAATAAATTCCAAAACTAAATTATTTTTTTTAAGAAAAAAGGCTCTAAGTTCCAATTTTTTTTCCAGAGAACTTGAAATAAAAACCCATATGCTAACGTTGTTAAAAAGAAATGATAGAGTCTCAATGAAAAACTCAGTAGAAATAAGATGTCCTTTTTTAGACATTAATTTAATAAAATTAATTCCTTCCAAGGCTAGATTAAAAAAACAAATTTTTTTAAAACAGTTTTTTGATATGAAGATTTTTAAATTAGTAAATAAAAAAAAAAAAATTGGTTTCTTTATTCCACTTTTAAAATTATATAACTCTGATAAAAAGAAATTTAAAAAATATATAGATATTGCTGTTACCTTTTTTAAAAATCATGGATTTTCAATTAACAAAAGCATACAAAATAACAATGAAATTAAATGGGTGCTTCTTAATATTGGAATTTTTTTAAAACAGAATATGTAAGATGAATTTAGACAAAATTTTAGAATATGCTATTTATCATGATAATATTGAAAAAAAGATAAACCTTCCAGGAATCAAAAATGGATTACCAATTGAATCTTTTTTCTTAGAAAAAACTAATTTTAAATTACAAGATTTTGAATTTTTAACAAAAAAAGTTGTTAATAAATCCATATATAATACTAATAATATAAATTTGCTATGCTCAGGTGGAGTTGATAGTTCTCTTTTGGTGTGCTTTTTAAATGATGAAAAAAAAAAGTTTATAGGAATTAATAATTATTACCCAAATCATAAACTTAATGATTTACATAAAATTCATTCACTTAAAAAATTTCAAAATTTCAAAATTAAGAAAGTAAAAATATCATCTAAAAATTATATTTACGGAATGAATTTATCATTTAAAAAAAATTATTTTGGAAATACTTATGCTCCCACGTTGTTTTACTCGATCAATTTTTTTAAAAACTATAAAAATAGGATTTTAATGACTGGATCAGGGCCAGATGAACTTTTTTATGGTATGGAAAAATATAATTTAAAGTTTTTTAAGAGATTATCTTCTTTAAAAACTCAAGATGCTTTAGAAAAAATTGATACAAATTATAATTTTGACTTTTATGAAAAAGTTTTAAACTCCCTTGGAATTGAATTACTTAATAATGTAATTATAAAAAGAAAATTATTATATAAAAAAATTGCGGAGATAAACAAAGATCTGCTAGAAGCACAGAGAATACTTGCTTATTGCACCGTAACAAATCAACATTATGAAATGTTCGAAAAAGTTTCAAAAAGTTTTAATTACAAGCATTTAAGCCCTTTTCTAGATAAAGAATATATAAAATTTGCATTTTCATTTAAGTTAAAAAACTTCCTCAATTTTAACATAAAAAAAAATAAATTTGATGCAAACATGGGTAAACACCAGCTTAAAGAGCTTTTAGTAAAATATACCTCAACTAATCACGCATATTCTAATAAAATAGGTTTTCATGCTCCTGTTTCAAAAATGATAAATGAGGATAAAATTATTAATAATTTGAAAAGTAATTTATATTTAGAGAAGTTAGAAAAAATTATAGATATCGACAAGTTGACTCAAAATTTAAAAAAAATTAAAAAAGGGAAGCAATATAATCTATACAGCCTAATCGGACTTCAAAAAATGTTAACTTAATATTTAGGGTAAATTTTTGTCGCTACAGTCCAATTTCCAGTTTATATTTTTATATTTTCTTGATAAATTTTTTTTATAATCAAACTTTATTTAAGATTCATATATTGATAAATTTTTTATTATTTTAAATATTACTTTTTTTAATTTAGTTCTCAAGATTAGTAGTATTAAAAAACATTAAATTAGTTCAAAAAACCTAATTTGCCTGTGTATAAATCTATGTGTATAAAATTATTTAAAAGTTAATTTTTTCGCCAAATTAGTAATTTTTTTGTCCTCGGATAAAATTTTTTTTACAATCACCATTGATTTATCAGGAGCCACTGAAAAAGCTAATCTATACAGATCCATCCAATTTTTATTATTTTTTGATCTTACTTTTTCTATTTGTTTAATAATTTTTAAGTACGATTTTATATTATTTTTCTTTTTCATATGTTTATTAGTTATTAAAAAATTGCTATACATTCAATGAATTTTTAAAAATAATACTATTTAAATTGATTACAAAAACTAGACATGTCGGAATAATTGTTAGGGATTTAAAAATCTCTTCAAAATTCTACACAAAATTTTTGGGTCTAAAACTTAAAAAAAAATTGATAGAGAAAGGAGAATATTTTAATAAATTAATAGGTGACAAGAGAAGAGTAGCAAAAGTTGTAAAAATTGATTTACCAGATAAGACATACATAGAACTAATTGAATTCACGGATTCAAAAAAAATTAGAAAAATTAAAATCGAAAAGTTTGACAAAATCAAACAAATGCACATATGCTTCACAGTAAAGAAAATAGATTTATATTTTAAAAGATTAAAAAAATTAAAAGTAGAATTTGTATCACCACCACTAAAATCAGATTTTGATCCTGTAAAAACCTGCTTTTTTTTCGATCCAGATTTTAATTATGTTCAGTTAGTAGAAGATACAATTTAGTTTGTAAATTATCTTTAAGTATTCAAAAAATTTTTTTCAGTGCATAAATCAAGCCAATTGAGTTATTAGTACTGGTCAGCTGCACGCATTACTGCGCTTCCACATCCAGCCTATCAACGTGGTGGTCTACCACGGCTCTATAGGAAGAACTAGT
>NHFT02000003.1 GCA_002170205.2 Candidatus Pelagibacter sp. TMED118 | reverse complement strand
TAACTGTGTAAGTACCACTTGTAACACCGTCGACTGAATAAGATCCGTCAGCTCCTGTTGCAGCACCAGATGAAGTACCTTCTACAGTAACGTTTGCTCCAAATAGTGCGTTTCCATCTGCATCAGTAACGGTACCTGAAACTGAGTGATGGCCATCTACGGCAAACATTAAACTAGAAAATAATACTAGTGCTATCATGTTATATAGCTTTCTCATTGTTTTTCCTTTGTTTATGTACATATTAATAAATCCTTGGTATGTACCTCTCTTAGAGGTAAAAATATACCCTTAGTTGGCATAACTTAGTTTAAAGTGTTCTATATGTCAATAATTTAAAGAGGAGGAGTGTATTATCTGCGGCTACGTAATTTCATCAATAAATTAAGTATTTCGATATAGAGCCAGATAAGCGTAATCATTAAGCCAAAAGCTGCATACCACTCCATATACTTTGGAGCACCTTGATCTGCACCTGACTCAATAAAATCAAAATCCAATACTAAATTCATTGAAGCAATCCCAACTACAAAAATAGAAAATAAAATACCAGTAAGACCATTACCAAACAATGAACCCATAAATGAAATCCCAAAGAGAGAAAGAATTAGATTTAAAATATATACTATCAAAATACCAAAAGTTGCTGAAAAGACACCTAGCCTAAAATTTTCTGTAGCAGAAATTAATTTACTTTTATACAAAAACAGTAGTGCTGCTAAAATTCCGAAAGTCAATGCAATTGCTTGATTTGCAATTCCAGGGTACACGGCATTTGCATAAGCAGAAATGCCACCAAGTACTAAGCCTTTTGCAAGGCAGTAAAGGGGTACGGTATATGGAGCTGATTTTTTATTAAAAATTGTAATCATGAGAAGAATGAAAGTAAAAATAGTAACGGGCCAGAAAAGAGCCAATCCAATTTCAGGATTATTCCAAGTATAAATGGCTGATGTCATTACAAGCAAAAGACTCAATGCAGTTTTATTAACTGTACCATCAATTGTCATGGCCAGTTCGCCAGAAGCACGTCTGGTATTTCTGAAAGTATTGTTATTAAGTGCTGGATTAGCTGATCGCATAATATCTCCTGTTATATTTTATTTTCTGAAATAAATTTTAGAATTCTGTCACTAGAAATACGATGCTGTTTCATTGAATCACGCTCTCTAATAGTTACTGTATCATTTTCTAATGATTCATGATCAATAGTGATACCAAATGCAGTACCCGCCTCGTCTTGTCTGTAATATCTTTTACCAATTGATCCCTGCTCATCATATAAACACTTATGATGAATACTAATCATATCAAAAATATTATGTGCTTTTTCTGGAAGTCCATCTTTTTTGAGCAAAGGACAAATCACCGCTTTATTTGGTGCTAAATCGAAAGGTAGTTTTAATACAGTTCTGTTGTTTGCTTCATCTTCAAAATATGCCTCACATAGTACCATTAGAAAAAGACGATTTAAACCCGTTGAGGTTTCAATAATATAAGGATGATATTTTTCATTTTTTATTTGATCAAAATACATCATATTTTTTCCTGATAATTTCTCATGCTCTTTAAGGTCAAAATCAGTTCTATTATGAATTCCTTCGACTTCTCCCCAACCAAACGGAAAATTATATTCAATGTCAAATGCATCCTTAGCATAGTGGGCTAATGCATCTTCTGAATGCTGATGAAATTTCAAATTTTCCTGGCTGATTCCTAATTCTGAAGTATAAAAATTAATTCTTTTTTCTTTCCAAAAAGTCATGTTTTTATCATCCTCTGAAGGGTGAACAAAATATTGCATTTCCATTTGTTCAAATTCTCTAGTTCGAAATATAAAGTTTCTAGCTACGATTTCATTTCGAAAAGCTTTACCAATTTGTGCAATTCCAAAAGGAATTTTAAGCCTCATAGCGTTTTGAACGAGAAGATAGTTAATATAAATCCCTTGAGCGGTTTCAGGTCGTAAATATATGCTCTTACCTGTTTTTTCAGATGGTCCAGCACTTGTCTTAAACATTAGATTAAACTGTGTAGCAGCAGTCCATTTACCAATACTTCCAGAAAAAGGATCTACAACACCAGCGCTTTCAAGAGCATCGTTAAATTGATCTGATTTGGATAATAAAATATTAGATATCTTATCTATTGTATTGCCATTACCATTATTTTTTATGGACATTATATTGCAAAGCCTATCAATCACTTTACTTTTTTGTTGGGAAAGTAAATCATCGATTCTATAACGTTTCTTGTTGTCCTTATTGTCAGTCATTGGATCATTAAAACTAGCTATATGTCCGCTGGCTTCCCAAACATTGGGATGAACCATAATTGAGCTGTCTAGACCTACAATATTTACGTTACGAGTCATTTCGTTCCACCATTTATCAGATATTGATTTTTTTAGATCAACACCAAGTGGACCATAATCGTAAGAAGCTTTTAGTCCTCCATATATTTCAGAATTAGGAAAAACAAAGCCTTTTCGCTTACAAAGTGAAATAACTTTATCTAGATGTTTCTTACTCATTTACTACGATTTTCTCCCAAATATTAAAAAAAACATTTTTATATTGATTACTATAGAGTTTAAGAAAAAAAATATCTGTAGAGTAAAACTATTCCCAAAAAACCAAAAACAAGTGGTGCTAGCCAAACTAGTGCATCGAATCCTTTTTTGGGAGGGTTGGCCAAAATTTCAATTCCAAATTTATCAACAAAATGCTCTTTAATTTCTTGGTCTGACATACCTTTAATAACCATTTTTTTAATTTCATCTTTCATTTCTAAAGCTGGCCCAGCTTGTGATTGCTCGAGAGTTAGTCCATCACATACTGGACACATCAAATCCCGATTTAAAGAATAAAGACGTTCTTCTATAGAAGATTGAAAACTAAATAAAAATGTAAAACTCAACATTAAAAAAATTAATTTATTTATCATGATTTTTCATCAATTAGCTTGGTGGCTTGTTCAAGAGTTACTTCATCAACGGCATAACCTTTTAATGAAACATTTTTCTTACCGTCAGTAACATAAGGCCCAAATCTTCCACGTTTAATCGAAATTTCACTTTTACTTTTTGGATGATTGCCTAATATTTTTGGTTCAAATTTTAATTTTCTGTCTTTAATAAGCTTTATTGCTTCATCAAGCGTAATTGTTAATGGGCTGTCGTCTGCCTTCATTGATGCATTAATTTTCCCACATTTTACATATGGGCCATAGGGGCCAAAATCTGCCAAAATATCATCTCCAGATTCAGGATGTTCTCCAAGTATTTTCGGCATGCTTAATAAATCAATAGCAATTTCTTCAGTTAAATTTTCAACGCCAATACTTTTCAAAACCGATTTTCTTTTTTTGCTAGTTTCTAATTCAACATATGGACCATATCTACCAATCTTTAATAAAATATTCTCCCCATTGGAAAACTTACCAATAACATTATCTTCTTTTTGTATACTGTCAAGTTCATCTAATTTCTTTTTGTTCAATTCTCCAAAAAATAAATCTTCTGGTATAGTAATATTGTTACCATCTTTTTGTACATATGGACCAAATTTTCCAATTTTAATTTCAAGATCATCTTGAACATTTACCGTACATGCTTTTGCAATATCTACTTCTTGCTCTAGTAATTTAGAAACCCCTTTATAGTCTCCATTCCCGTAGTAAAATTCCTTTAAAACTTCTAAATATGAATTTTCAGAACGTGATACTGCATCAAGACGGCTTTCCATATCCGCAGTAAATTGCTCATTAAACAAGGCCCTGTAATGGTTGTCCAATAGTTGTGAAACTGCAATCCCAACAAATGTTGGAATAAGAATTTTATTTTTCTTACTCACGTATTCTTTTTGTGATAACTTTTCAATTATCGCAGAGTATGTTGATGGCCTTCCGATGCCTCTAACTTCCATCTCTTTTACAAGCATAGCTTCAGAGAATCTTCGAGGAGGTGAAGTAGTTTTTTCATCAGATATAACATCATTACATACAATACTTGATTTCTCTTCAATCTGAGGTAAACTATCAGAACTAATTTTATCTTTTCTTGTAAGCGCCTGCTCATATGCAGCAGTATAACCTTTAAATACTGTTACATTTCCGCTTGCTTTAAATAAAGATTTTCCATTAGATATTTCAATATTGGTTCGAATATATTTTGCTGGTTTCATTTGGGACGCAACTGTTCTATTTAAAATTAATTCATATAGTTTGGCTTCATCACGACCAATTTTTTTCACATCAATTACACTTTGAAATTTTGTTCCAGCAGGTCTAATAGCTTCGTGAGCTTCTTGTGTATTAGCAACTTTGTTTTTATAAATATTTGTTTTTTCCGAAAGAAATGAATCCCCGAAATTTTGAATTATGAATTTCTTGGTAGCTTCAAGTGCTTCATTTGAAAGGTTTGTACTATCAGTTCTCATATATGTAATACAACCTTGTTCATACAACTTTTGGGCCACAACCATTGTTCTTTTTGGAGAAAATCCAAACCTTCTTGATGCATCTTGTTGAAGAGAGCTCGTTGTAAAAGGCGGAGCAGGAGAGCTGGAAGTAGGTTTACTTTCTATTTTATTGATGCTCCAATGATTTGCTTCGCATTCTTTTTTAATTTTATCTGCAAGTGATTTATCAACTTGAATGATGTTTTCTTTTTTTAACCCAATTTCAAATTTGCCAAAATCATCTGCTTTAGCTACTGCATTTCCATCATATTTAACTAGTGAAGCTTTGAATGAGTCGGAACTTCTTTCTTTAGACAAAAGTGCTTCAATTGCATAATATTTATTTTCAATAAATTTATTTCTTAGTTTTTCACGATCAACAAGTAATTTGAGAGCAACCGACTGAACTCTACCAGCAGATAGTCCTTTATTTTTTAATGAGCGAAGAGTTTTCCATAGTACTGGAGAGAATGTAAAGCCAACAATACGGTCAATCGCCCTTCTAGCTCTTTGTGCATCAACTAGATCATAATTTATTTCACGTGAGTTTTGGATAGCATTTAAAACTGCTTTTTTTGTTATTTCAGTAAATTCAACTCTTTCAATATCTCCCTTGATTTCTGATGCGATATCAGCTGCAATTGCTTCACCTTCTCTGTCCGGGTCGGTTGCAATTAAGATTCTATCTGCAATTTTAACTTCTTTTTTAAGTTGCGTAAGAAATTTCTTTTTATCAGGCATACTTTCAATTTTCATTGCGAAATCATTTTCAATTTCAATACCCATTTCCTTTTTAGGCAAATCTTTAAAATGACCTATACTAGCAATAACAGAAGCGTTGTCTACGTATTTAGCTATAGTCTTAGTTTTCGAAGGAGACTCAACAATTATTAATAGTTTTTTTTGTTTTGACATATCGGTTGGCAACTTACATAGATTGATTAGTAATTGTCAAAAATTTATATTTATAAATATAAATTATTGGTTTATGATTCAATACAATCTTTGATTTGATTTAAGTTGTCTACTTCAAATTCTTTTTTTGAATGTAAATTTTTAAGAAATATTGTTTCACTCACTCTAATATAATATTTAGCATTTAATTTAATTGCATTCTTAATCTGGTTTTTCTCAGATTTTTTAAGTGTATCTATATGGATCGTAAATCCATCATCAATAAGTTGATTTGCAATACCCATTATTTTTTGAGACTCTGTTTCGTATCCAATGAAAAAGTCAGGACCTTTTTTTGATAAGCTCATATTTGATTCAAGCAGTAGTCTTTCTATGCCTGCTGCAAATCCAATTGCCGGAGTAGACGGCCCACCCATGCTCTCAACTAAGTAATCATACCTACCTCCACCTAAGAGAGCATTTTGTGATTTTGAAGAAAGAGTAGTTATTTCAAATGTGGTGCTATTGTAATAGTCTAAACCTCTTATAAGCCGTCCATTTTCTTTATAAGAAATATTTAATGCATCTAAGTTTGAAAGTAAGTTAGTATAGTTACTATATTCATCTTTTGATAGATACTCAGTAATAATTGGCGCTTCATTAATTATTTCTAAATCTACCTCTTCTTTACTATCTAAAATTCTAAGCGGATTTACTTGTAAACGCTTTTGCGAAATTTTTGAAAGTTTTGATTTATAGCTAGAAAAATATTTACTTAATTTATTTTGATACAGATCCCTTGTCTCTGTGTCACCAATATTATTTATTTGAAGAACTGTATTTTTAATTCCTAAACCGTCCAATATTTTCGTTGCTAAAAGTATAATTTCGATATCTTGTTCAATTTCAGCAGATCCTAATGCCTCAACTCCAAATTGGTGGAACTGTCTCTGCCTACCTTTTTGAGGTTTCTCTCTTCTAAAAAATGCATCTATATAAAATAACTTACATAAAGGCTTACTTCTATAGAAGCCAGATTCAATAAAAGCTCTAACCACAGGAGCTGTCATTTCTGGTTTTAAAACTATATGATTTTTGGAAGAATCTTCCCAAGAAAACATTTCTTTTGAAACATCAGTTTCAAATCCAACATTTTGTTTAAAAAGATCTAAGTTTTCAATAATAGGAGTTTTTATTTCTTCGAATCCAAAACTCTTGCTTAGCGATTGAAGTATAGAAATCATTTGACTCCAATTTTCACTCTCAGGAGGGAGAATATCGTATGTCCCTTTAATTTTTTGAAATTTTGATTTCACCAAACAACATTAATAATTTTTTGTAGCAATAACACCTAAAAACTTGATCTGGTTGTAAAGATACCTGTTTTTTGTTCGACTTTTAAATCTTTTAAAATATCAGATTTTAAGTTCAATCTAAAATACAAACCTTTTGCATAACCATTCGGAGTCCAGTCAACAAATAATTCCCAACAATCTATTTCTCTATATAATGTTAAATTATGTCTTACAATATTTTTATCAATTAAGTTAAATCTTGCGTTATAATTGAGCTTCCAATTTGAAGTTATATTTATGCTAGTATTACTGTTGAGCCAAAAATTTTCGATTTTATTTTCAGGATTAATTTTATTTACAGCATAGCTAATTCCTATTCTACTCTGCCAATCGTTTGACGAGAGATCATTAATAAATGCTTTAGTATTTTTAGAAAAACTTTCTTTATTTCTAGTATCTGACTCTTTTCCTTTTATAATAAAATTTGTAGATAATCTAATTCCTGTTAACCTAGGTAAAGATTTTAATTCATCTAATCGTATGTTATTTTCGGAATCATATTCATAAAAATCATGCGTTAAATTTAAATCAACATTAACTCCATTTTTTAAATTGCTTCTAATTGAACTTCTTAAATTTGATAGTTTAAATTCATCATTGTTCAAATCATATCCAGTACTCATTCTCCATGAAAATAAATTAATTTTTTCTTCGTTACCTTCATTCAAATATTTGGCCTGGAATACATTTCCAAGTGATAGGGTGATTTTTTTACTACTACTTCTTGAAGTTGATCCAATAAGAGAACCGGAAAAGTAGTCATAATATTCATCGTTAAATTCTTGAAAATAACTATTATTATTTAAATAGTTGGGAGAGTACGAAAATCCAAGAGTTGGAGTTACTACATGTCTTACAGAATTTATATTGCCAATTTTTAAAGGTAGAATACCATAGACTTTGGTAGTTATTGATAATGATAAGCTAGATGTAGTTCTATTTTTAAATTTATCAATCTCATTAAATTCGACTACATCCTCAGTATTGAGCTCTGCTTGTCTATAGCTGCTAACAAAATCGGAATTAATATTAATATTAGGATTAAAAGCGATGTATTTAAAAAGAGTGAATGGCGCATTAATACTAAACCTATTTTTAAACATAGCGTTTGTTTTGTTGGAGTAAACTGCTTCACCGCTATTATCTTGCTTCCATTGATAAATGATATTTTCGCCATCTATAACTTCTTCTGCTTGGTAAAAGTTTTTTGAATTATTAAGGATTCTTGAACTATAATCCCATTGAATATTACTTAAAAATGAATCATTATTATTTTTAAATAAGCTTCTTCTCCCAACCCTGAAATTAACAGATGGAAGTGTGCTAATGTTTTCTGTAATTGTGGAACTCAAGCTTGTAGGATTCTGATAAAATGTAGAATTACTGTTAACCTTATTTCTAGACATTAAATCTTGCTTATTTGAGACATTCACACTTAATGATAGATTTCTATTTTTCCATCTTTTCGAATACGTTGCATTAGAAATAGCTTGTTGATCTAATCGTTTTAATGGATCAATACTTGTTTCACGATTATACTCGCCATTACTAAAGTATCTCACACTTGATCTAAATGTTTGATCTTTTCTTAAAATTTGATTGTGATTCCAATCCAATGAAAAGTCAGTTTTATTGTTATCATTTAATTTAGCTATGTCTTTTTCATCCGAATTAAGATGTTTACGAACTTCAAGATTAAAGCTTCCACTAAATTTATACCTATTATTATATTGATTTTTTGATTTAAGAATTAAGCCCTGCCTATCCGCAAATATCAACGAATTTTCAGAACCTAAATAATCATTTGGAGCAAAATAATATCCTAGGCCATCTAAATAATTTCCACGATTTTCAGAAGATCCAAATGATGGCATAATCCAACCGGAACGACGCTCTTTATTAGTATGAGGAAAAATAGCCATAGGAATTCCAAAAATTGGAACACCACCAATAACGATATTCAGTGGTTTAGCAATCACTTTATCCCCATAAATTATTTTAACTTTTTTACTTCCAAGGTAAAATTTAGATGGATCACAAGATGTAAAAATGCAGTCGTCTATATAAAAAGTACTATCTGATACAGTAGTTATTTGCTTACCCATGTACATGTTATTTTGTACTTTAGTTTTGCCTGCTAATACTTTCCCTTTTCTGTTTTGAATATTATAAACCATTGACTTTCCAGAAACAGGTTCTCTTCCATTTTCAATTAGTGTGGGTTCAAGATATTCCTCTTGATTAAACGGATTTTTATCAAATGCTTCAAGAATATTATTTTCCCAGTTAATATTAATTTGTGCAGCAGTCAAATCCATACCAACTTGATATATATTTGCCTCTCCAAACATTTTAGATTGCTGGTTTTCTGTATTAAATTGTACTCTTTTTCCCTTATAATCTACTTTTTGCTGAGATGTATTGGATGACGAAGGATTAAATTGGCCAATAACCCCTCCAATGGATTCAAGACTAGTGGCGTTATTGTTTTGAAGTTTTAAAATTATTCTATCACCACTGATTTCATTTGTACCCTGATAAAGGGAGTCATCATATAAATGAATCAAGGTAGAAGCCATACCAATTAATTCGATTTCCGAAACAGATTCGTCACTCAATCTAACATCTATAAGTTTACCCTTTAAAATATCTTCATTTTTTACTGGTTCATTATTATTACTGCTATTTTTTTCATATCCATTATTTGAAGAAAAAATAGTCCCGTTTTTGAGCACTTGAAGTAATTCAATTTTTTTATTTTTTAGTAATAATTCAATTATTTCTCCTTCAACTCTTCGTTCTGAGCTAATTATCTGAACATTATTTTGAAGAATAATTTTTTCGTCATTGTTGTTTATTTTTCCATTATCAGCTGTAATTGTTTGGTTTAGATTTTTTATTAAGATATTCCCCAAGAGTTCAACTGTATCAATGTCTGAATCGTAAAGTAAAGAATCACAAAAGATTGTCTTGTCTTTATCTTCAATTTTTACATTATTGTATAATCTCAATATACTATTTTCACTTGATTGAATAGCAGTATCTCCATAGAGAAGCATGGAGTCTTTTTGAAAAATAACATTACCTTCTAAAGTAGTAATTGTTTGTTGATTGAGCTCTTTTGAAGATAAAGAATTAGCTTGTTTTAGCTCAATTTTATCTTGAGAAAAAATAATACTAAATGAAAAGAGTAAAACACCTATTTTTTTAATCACATTATTATAAACGTTTTTTGTTGATTTATGTTTCATCTTTGTAAAGTAGAAATGTAATGTATAAATTGATATAATGTTAGAAAATCTATTAAATAGCATTTCAGATAATCCAGCTTATTTAGCTGTGACAATTGTTTTGATAACAATGATTACATATAGCGTTATCAAAAAACTTTTCAAGCTTGTAACGCTAGGAATTACATTATTTATCATTTATTGTGCTTATTTACTCTTTACAAATCAGCCGTTACCAAACATGGAAGAAATCAAAAATCAGCTTGAAAGTAGTGAAGAAAAAATCACAGAAGTAATTGAGGATACTGTTTTAGATCCTTTAAAAGAAAAAACAGAAACTATTAAAAATAATTTAGAAGCTTTAAAATAAAAAGGGAGAAGAAAATGTTCAGAGATAATCTTTTAGAAAATAAAACAATTATTATTACAGGAGGTGGAACAGGTCTTGGTAAAAGCATGGCTCGTCGATTTGGAGAACTGGGAGCAAATTTAGTTATTAGTGGTAGAAGAAAAGAGGTGCTTGAAGAAACCGCTAATGAATTTTCCGAAAAGAATATCAATGTTATAACTTGTCCTGGCGATGTAAGAAAAATTGAAGATGTTGAATTGATGTCTAAACATGCGATTGAAAAATTTGGAAAGGTTGATGCATTATTGAATAATGCCGCTGGTAATTTTATTTCACCTACAGAAATGCTCAGTCAAAATGCTTTCAAAGCTGTTATAGATATTGTTTTAATGGGTACTTGGAATTGCACTAGTGTTATTGGAAAAGAGATGATAAAAAATAAAGGCGGTAATATTCTGAGTATTGTCACTACTTATGCTTGGACGGGATCTCCTTTTGTTGTTCCATCTGCCGCTGCAAAAGCAGGTGTGTTAGCTATGACAAGATCTTTAGCTGTCGAGTGGGGTAGACATAATATAAGATTCAATGCTATTGCACCAGGACCTTTTCCGACAAAGGGAGCGTGGTCTAGATTAATGCCTCCGGGATTTGAAGATTTTGAGGATAATATGAAAAATAAAATTCCAATGAAAAGATTTGGTGAAAGACATGAATTGGAAAACCTAGCATCATATTTGATGAGTGATGGTTCAGCTTATATAAATGGAGAAGTTATTACAATTGATGGCGGCGAATGGCTTGCAGGTGCCGGCGAGTTTTCAGATTTAACGAAGCTACCAGAATCAATGTGGAAAGCAATGGCTGAAAGAAGAAAAAAGAAATAAATGTTAAGTTTAAAAAACAAAAGTGCAATTGTTTCAGGTGGATCCAAAGGTATCGGTAAAGCAATAGCATTCAGTTTTGCTAAAGCAGGAGCAAATGTGGTTATTTGTAGTAGGAAAAAAAATAATTTGAAGGATGCAGTTTCTGAAGCTCAATCAAATGGATTAAATATCCATGCTATAGAATGCAATACTAGCGATCCAAAGTCAATCAACGCAGTTGTAGATTTTACAATTCAAAAATTTTCTACTGTAGATATTTTAGTAAATAACGCAGCAGCTAATCCATATTATGGTCCGATATTAAATTCAGAAGATTCGCATTGGGATAAAATATATGACGTTAATGTTAAAGGATATTTTAATTTTGTTAGAGCATGCAGTAAGTCCATGATCAATCAAAAAAGTGGAAAAATTATTAATGTATCTTCAATAGCTGCTAAAACACCTTTAGAAGGGCTTGGTGTTTATAATATTAGTAAAGCAGCAGTGGTTATGCTCACAAAAGTATTGGCAAAAGAGTTAGGATCAGATAACATCCAAGTGAATACTTTAGCTCCAGGTTTGATTAAAACAGACTTTAGTAAAGCACTATGGAAAAATGAAGAGATCTATAATCAAATAGTAAAAACTATTCCTCAAGGAAAGATGGGTGAGCCTGAAGACGTATCAGGAATGGCATTATATCTTGCTTCTAATGCGTCAGACTTTATTACTGGTTCTCTATTTACGGTTGATGGCGGATTAACTACTTAGTTTTTTTTAAAACCCACTCAGAAAATAATTTGATATTTGAAAAAGTATATGATCCTGTAGCTTTAAGTCTTTCGAAATGATTATGACCATTAGATACCAATGCACAATCAATATTAAGAGCTTTAGAAACATTGAAGTCTAACATGCTATCCCCAATAATAATTGTTTCATCTAATGGGATATTTACTTTTTTTATTAATTGATTACCCTCAAATGCTTTTCCATAACCAGAAGGAGTATTGCAAATACCAACCACATTATCAAAGAAGTGAGATATACCAAAAAAATCCACCTGATCATCTAATTTATGTTGAACAGTGGCAGATAAAATGCTTTGAGAAATGCCTAATTTTTTAAAACATGAAAGTGCATCAATAGCATAAGGTTGGAGAGCTAATTTTTTAAAATTTGCTTCATATCCTGCATGAAATTCTTCGTTTGTAATTTCAAAATCTTCTTTTGAGAAATCAAACCCTATTGTCTCATAAAATTTTTTAATTGGAAATAGAAACTCCTGCTTATATCTATTTTCACTTATTGATTGAAGACCCCTTTTTTTTAACGAGACATTTAACATGTTTACACATAAGGCTAAATCATTTACTAAAGTACCATTCCAATCCCAAATTATGTGCTTATATTTCATGGAATTGAAAGTAGATAAAAAAATTGCATTATTAAAGAAAAGACTTAGTAAAAAATCGTTACTTCCAGGTTGGAGTAGCCAAAAAAAAATGGCTGTAATTCCAATAAACAATATTACAGCTAAAGCTTTTATACCACCAAAAGATGCTAAGCAAGCTAGTGTTGCTATTATACTCTTTGAAAAAGATGGAGATATTTCATTTTTATTAACAAAACGAACATCAAATGTTGAGCATCACAAAGGGCAGATTTCTTTACCAGGCGGGGCTATTGAATTAGGGGAAACACCAAAAGCCGCTTCTTTGCGTGAATCGAATGAAGAAATCGGTATAGATACTGCATCGTTGAGTTTAGTTGGAAATCTCTCAACATTATATACCCCAGTATCACATTTTAATATTCATGCTTACGTATGGTTTTCAAACCAATACCCTAAAATAACAATTAATCAAAGTGAAGTTGAAGAGGTATATGAAATCAGTATTAAAGAGCTTCTTAAAGAAGAAACTTATTCAACGACACCAATTTCTAAAGCAGGAATAGATATAAATGTACCTGCTTTTCATTTTTCGGACTGCGTTTGCTGGGGAGCTACAGCAATGATTATTTCAGAGCTCAAAAATATTTTAAAAAATATTTAAAGTATATTAATCAAAAAAAATAATTCTATTTATTTTCATTCACTCTCAACGTGAAATAATTTATTATAAATCTTCCATTCGTTATCAACCTTTATAAAAGACAAAGTATCTACAAAAGTTATACCTAAATATTTATCCCTAACTTTTATTGCTGCTGTTGCACCTTCTATATCACATGAAAGGATTTCATAAACCACATTTTCACCCTTTTCAATTGGTGAAGGCTGTTGAGATTCTACAAAACCAGCAAAATCGTTCACTGACATCTCCATAAACTCTCCGTGAAGATAGCCAACAACCTTTGAGCTACTATGAAATGCTTGTCTTACTTTATCTGGATTAGACTCATCCATGCTATCAATATAAAGTTGAACCACATTTTCAATTTGTGTTTGATCGTTCATTATATTTTTCCTTTATTTATTTTTGAAAATTAATCTACTTTTACAGGCTGACCAGCTTTTCTCCACATAAACGATACTAATATAAGAGTAAACAGCCAACTCAAAATTTCAGTGGATGTTGGATTACCGTTATATCCAAAAAATCCTTTAAAAAGTTGACCCACAGCTCCTTTATCGCTAAACAATGGTTTTGGATTTCCATCATCATCAATATTAAATCCAAAAACAGGACCGTTATCATTAATATTCCATATCTCCATTTTTTTCATTTCATCTTTGGTATAAAATGCCTCCTCAAATTCATGCACCCCGTAAGCTACAAGGCCAGCACAAACAAAAATTAACAGAATAGATGTAACGTTAAAGAATTTTTTTAATGGAACCTTCTTACCTTGAATAAATATCGAATATCCAATCATTAATGCCACAATTGATCCTAATAAAGACCCACCAATTGAAAGACCGTCAGATTGAATCAATATAGCATACATAAAAAGTACAACTTCAACCCCTTCTCTAAATATCGCAAAAAATGTTAAGGCAAAAAGACCTAATGAAACATTTTTATCTTGATTAATAATATCTGAAGCTTCTTTTTCAAGACTAGCCGCAACATTTTTATTTCTACCCATCCAGATGATCATTGTCGAAAGTAGAAAAGCTGCAATGAGCATTGTGGTTCCTTCAAATAAAGCAGCTTGTTTTCCTTCAAACCCACCATAGGCTACTTGAAATACTACTGCAAAAATTCCTGTAGCAATAAAAGAAGCAATTATACCATTAGTAATACTTTTCTTAAGATGTAGCTTTCCAGTTTTTACAATGAATGTATAAAGAATTCCAACCACTAAAACTCCTTCCAACACTTCTCTAAACATAATCAAAAATTCACTCATATTTACCCCTTTTGAGATTTTGTCTCATTTATAGGTTGTTAATATAATTAAAAAATTTTAAATCATCAAAGGTAGTGTATTCTTTGCAAAAACTATTCAACAATCATGTAGCCACGCATAGAACCTGCATGAGCAATATATGTACAAACATACAAATATTTACCTGGCTTTTTTGGAGCTTCAAACTCTAATGTTGTTTCTCCTTGTTTATCAATAAGCTTAGAATAAGCTAAGATTCTTCCATCTGGATAAGGATCTCCACCATTTCCTTCTGCAAGTTGAACAATTTGTTGAGCAGCTGATTCGTCTTTAAAGATAACAATATTGTGTTGCATTTCTCCCATGTAGTCTAAAGGTGTATTATTTTTAAGAACAATTTTGACTTTAGTACCTGCTTTTACAGTGAATTCTTCTACATCGTATTTCATTTCAGCACCAAGAGAACCAATGTTTACAACTTGTGCTTCTTGCGAACTGCCTCCGCCACATGCCATAAAAATGAATATCGATAGTATAAGTAATAGTTTGTTGTACATATTTCCCCTCTTTTATTTGAATTTTGGAAGCAGTGAATTACTGTTTTCCATATATTTTTTATAATCTGGCCTACTTTGGATCATTGCATGATCCATTATAGGACCGGTAATATAATAAAAAATTGCACCCATAATCAATGGACTTAGAAAAGAACCCGTAATTAAATAAATATTTTGACTAGAAACACTAAAAGTAAAGATACTAATCCAAACTAATAAATCTCCAAAATAATTAGGATGCCTAGAATATTTCCATAAACCAGTTTTACAGATTTTCCCTTTATTATTAGGATTTTTTCTAAATGCTTTAAGTTGTAAATCACTTATTGATTCCCATGCTAATCCAATGAAGAAAATAGATGAACACATCATACTTTCAATAAATGATAAAGGAGTATTATTCAAGTAGCCAAAGTATATAGAAAGACCAACTAATGTACATAGTGTTCCCTGAAGTAAGAACACCCTGAAAAAGCTAAACCACCAATAGTTCTTTCCACCTTCTTCTCTCCACTCTATATATCTAAAATCTTCACCATGACCAATATTTCTAAATCCAATGTGAGAGGCTAATCTTATAGCCCACACTGATACCAAAAATAAAATAAATAATGATCGCTCAGAGTATACTTGATTCATCGCTACAAGCAAGGATGAGCTTAGAACAATAAAAGCAGGACCCCAAAAAATATCTACTATACTGGCATCTTTTACAATTAGACTTACTAACCATAAAATAGTCATGAAGCTTATAACAGCTAAAAAACCTGTAATCAAATACTGATCGGAAAGAGTTTGATCGCCTGGCGATGAAATAAATGATATCATTATAATTAGTAATATTGTAATCGAATTAAAAATTAATATTCTTTTCATAGTTAGTACCTCAGTATTTCAATATTATTACCTGATCTATCTTTAATATAAACTGAAACAGATCCATCTCTATGTGTAACAGGTTTTCCATATTCCTCAACATTATCCTTTAGTATTGCAAAATGAAATGGGTGCTGCTCAGGAAGAACAAGCGCTAATTTTACATTATCAAATTCTAGCATTGCCCATGAATCGTCTTGATAGAGTATACCACATTTAAAATTTTCAGTGTACCAAACAACAGATTTAGTAATATCATCAGTGCAAATAGCAACGTGATCGAGTATATCTTTTTTCATATTTCTCCTAAATTTAAAAATTGATAGTGAAAATTAATAAAACAATATGTATTTTGATAATAGAATGAACGATAAAATCCCAATTTTTTCTTTACCACTTGTTTTACTTCCAGGCGAAAAGCTTCCACTACATATCTTTGAATCCAAATATAAAAAAATGGTAGAGTATTGCCTAAAACACAACCAAAAATTTGGTATTATAAACTCAAAAAATAACGATACTTTATCTATTGGCTGCACAGCGGAAATAACCCAAGTAGTAGGCGCAGAAGGAAATACAGGTGAATATGATATTGTTGTTACTGGGGTAGAAAGATTCATTGTTAAGAGTTATAATTTCTCAAAAGACTATAAGCAAGCATATGTTAAAACTTGGCAGGATATAGACGATTCAGTTGATGAAGTTTTGCTTCAGGAGACAAATGTTTTTCTTTATGAAGTCTTAATGAAATTAGGTGCCTCTTCTAAAATTGCTCAAATTAATGTACCAAAGGCAGCTTTTGAAATTTCATCAATGCTTGATATAGATAAACGTGCTAAAAAATTACTACTTAAAAGTCAGTCTGAAAAAGACAGATTAGTTATTCTAAAGAGAATTCTTAAAAAAGCTATAGTAAAAATTGATTACGAAGATCCCATTCAGTCTGGATACAATAACTATTCCCAATTTGAAGCTTAAGTAGTTTTTTTTCTAGAAATTAAATTAATAAAATCATCAATTATTACATAAGATACTGGAACCAGTAGAAGAATAACCGTAGTAGCAAATAAAATTCCTATTCCTAGTGAAATTGCCATTGGTTTTAAGAAGAGTACTTGCGTAGTTTGATTGAAGAGAAGTGGAGCAATTCCTAAAAAGGTAGTCAAAGATGTCAAGACTACAGGACGAAATCTTGATCGTACTGCATCAATAACTGCCTTCAAAGTTGAATCACCCTTTTCTTTTGCTCTGTTAACAAATACTACAAGCAATAAGCTATCATTTACAACAACTCCGGAAAGTGCAACTACTCCAAGCAATGATAAAACTGACATTGGTTGAAATAGCATGAAGTGACCAAAAATTGCACCCATCATTCCAAATGGAATTGCTGAGAGAATGATTAAAGGCTTGAAGTAAGATTGAAGAGGAATAGCGAGTAAAACAAATATTGCAAATATTGCTACTCCAAACTTAACAAAGATATCTTGAAGTTGTTCTGCTTGTTCCGCAGCTTCTCCTGCAAGCGAAAAATTAATCTCATCTGCATTATCCATAATATTTTTAAGCTTTCCAATTGGTTTCCCTTCGGGATTAAGCATAGAAGATAAAATCATTGATGAGGTATTTTTGCTTATATCTACATCTGAGGTAATTTCTACTACTCGTTTACCATCAATTCTTTTGATAGCAGATTTTCCAGGTATTTCTTTTACTTTAGCAACAGCATAAAGAGGAATTTTTATACCTGTGCTTGTCCTTATTCTTAGATTTTCAAGTGTTCTTGCATTATCTCTTTCTTTTTTAGTAAGCTTTAACATTACTTTTATATCATCATCCCCTCGTTGAATTCTTTGCACTTCTTCACCGTAGAATGCTTGCCTTACTTGTCTTGCAATTGTAGCAGTTGTTAAGCCATAGGCTTCAGCGGCAGGTAGGAGCTCAATTTGTAATTCACTTTTGCCTATTTTATCAGAATCTGTTAAATCATAAATTCCTCCATAGGTACTTAGAAGAACCTTTGTATCATTTACAATTCTATTCAATTCATCAAAATTATCTCCTGAAAATTGGAAATGTATCGGCTTACCAGCGCTAAAAATATTAGCACTAAAATTAAGCCTTTCAACGCCAGGAATAATACCAACTCTATCCCTTAATATATTTATAATATCATATGCTCCCGTTAAACCCCATCTATTATCAGCAGGTGTAAGTACAATTACAATTTCTCCCAAGTGAGGAGTAGTGCTAGATTGAACTACAGGTCCTGTTGGACTACTTTCTGCTTCCTGTGAACTGAAATATTGTGCACCAACAGTTGTAAGTACATGTGCAATAATTTCTTTACCGCTATCATTATTTAATTCATTTTTAAGCTTCAACGCTTCTTTTTCAATAATTTGAGTAACTTCCGCTGTTTTTTCTATTGGAGTACCTTCCGGGAGATCAATAACTATGGCAACTTCTTCTGCTTCTAACACTGGGAAAAATTGCCACTTCACCCATCCACCTGCTAGAAGAGAAAATGAGATTAAGAGTATTCCAACAAAAACTGCAACTGTCTCATATCTCTTTTTAATAGACTTTACTACTAGCGGTAACCAAACATCATCAACAAATTTGTACAATCTTTCTGAACAAAAATTTCTAGCAGCCTTCAATTTTTTGCCAAATCCTACGAACCTATATTGAAACCATTCACCTGCATGATTTAAGTGAGCAGGCAGTATTGTAGTAGATTCAATTAAAGAAAAAACAAGAATAGGAATTGCAGTTAGAGGAAAGGTTCTCCATATTGGTCCAGTATCACCAGCTAAATCAAGCATCGGGGCAAAAACAACAATTGTTGTTAATATACCAAAGAATACCGGAAGCATAACTTCCATAGTCCCTTTTATAGTTGATGTAAAATTATCTTCGCTAAGTTTGATTCTTCTTCTAAAAACATTTTCTCCAACAATAATTGCGTCGTCTACAACAATACCAAGAACTACAATAAACATAAAAGTAGATAATACATTAATAGTTACACCCAATATTGGTAGTAAAATAAGTGCGCCACCAAAAGAAATTGGAATACCCATTGCAACCCAAAAAGCAACTGAAGGGCGTAAAAACATAGTCAACAGTATTAAAACTAGAACCATTCCAATTGCAAAATTTTTATAAAGAATATTTATTCTATCTTCTAGATACCTCGCTTGATCATACCAGTAATCAACCTTAATATTTTCAGGCATTTCAGCCTTTTTCAATAATACAAAATTTCTTAATTGATCCGCTGCAGTCAATACATCTTGATTTCCAACAAGGTTCGCACTTATGAACATTGCTTTTGTACCATCCCATTTATAGAACTGATCCACTTCTTGAAATGTATCTTTGATTGTTGCAATATCTTTAAGAAGTAATGTGCTACCATTTATATTGGTCCTAATAACAATATTTTCAAATTCTTCAGCTTTATATGATTGACCCACAGTTCTAATTAGTAAATCTCCTTTTGAACTGGATAGTACTCCACCTGGCAAATCAATAGATCCCATATTTATAGCGTAAGAAATTTCATCAAAAGTAAGATTATACTTCTGAAGACTATTTTCTGAAATCTCTATTGATATTTCCCTACTTCTGTTTCCATATATTTCTGTAAAAGAGACCTCGCTTAATCCTTTTATTTCTTCATTGATACCTTTTGTTACATTTAAAAGAACGTTTTCAGAAACATCACCATAGACAACAACATCGAGTACTTTTTCAGTAACCTCTAGTTCTTGAATTATTGGTTTTTCGCTATTATCTGGAAAGGTAGTAATGCCACTTACTATTGTTTTTATTTCATCAACTGTATTGTCAAAATCAGCACTTGCAAAAACTTTAGCGCTTACTATACCAATACCTTCCAGAGAATAGGATCGTAACTTTTTGATTCCAGAAACACCTTCGAGCCTATCTTCAATCTTTGATGATATAGAAGCTTCTACTTCTGAAGCTGAGGCTCCTGGATAAGGAACTGTAACATTTACAATAGCAACATCGGGCACTGGAAAAAATTCAGCCTTTATTGAAGGATAAGAGATAAAAAATCCGCCGACAATAAGAAAAAACATGAAAAGATTAGCTGGAACGCTATTCTTTACAAACCAAGTAACTATCCCACGCATTATTGATAAATTGGGTTTACAGTTATTCCGTCAGAAGCTGTAGAAAGCTTGGTTGTTACAAGTCTTTCGCCTGCTTTCAAATTATCTTTAGCAATTATAAATTTATTATATTTTTTTAAAACTTTTATACTTCTACTTTGCAATTGATTATTCTTATTAATTACAAAAACCTCGTTATTTTCTGAAATTGCACTAATAGGAATTATAAAAACATTTTGTAGAATGACACCATCAATTTGAGCTTCAACAAAAAGACCAATTGGTAAATTTGGCTTATCAATTTCAATAAAATCGTTTTTAAAGACAGCGATTAAATTTATCATTCTTGTAACTGGGTCAATGACTCCGTCAACACGTTCAAGCTTTCCTTCCCATTCTTGATTTTGACCCTTATAAAAGCTGCTAATTGTAACCTTTGCCTGTTCGGAAGGGTTTAATTTTCTGCCGTCCATCGGAATGCTTAAAAACTGTAAATCATTATCCTTAACAGATAGTGTGACCTCAATTTCACTAGAGGTGTACATTGCTCCAATTGGCTGGCCTGGGATAATAGTTGTACCAATATCGATATTCGCGCTTTGAATTCTTCCAGAATATGGAGCTACAATTTCTGTTTTATTTAGTTTTTTTTCGGCAGAATTTACTTGAGCCTTTGCAACCTCTATTAACGCTTCGGCCTGTTTTAGCTGAGGTTTTTGTAGAGTTAAATCACTAGCTTGACCTTCTCCCAGTTTTTCCCATGCTTCTTTTGCAACTTCTGACTCTACAACCTGCAAAGAATATTGAACCTCTGCATTTGCGAGCTGTAAAAGTGCATTCTTATATTTTAGCTGTAAATCAGTATCGTCAATTTTAGCTAATATTTCACCAGAAAGAACTGACGATCCTTCTGAAAACTTCTTAGATCGGTAAACTACTTCACCTCCAACCTCTGCATTCAAAACAGTTTGCGTTAAAGGCTCTGTTGTTCCGGTAGAGTTTATTGTTACTTGAAAATTTTCTGGAGTTAAAATTTGTACAATAACATCAGGAGGAGGTACATCTTCTACTGGGTCCGGTTGAACCTGACCTAAAAGCCATAAAATATAAGATACCGAAATAGCTCCAAAAAGAATGAAAATCGGTTTTAATTTATTAATCATTTTTTGTATTTAAACCCTCCGCCTAAGGCCAAAATTAAATTTATTCTTTGTTCTAAGCGAACTTTTTCTGCTCTTGCTTTGAAATCAAGGCTATTGTTAAGTGCATTGTTAGCGTTTATAGCATCTTCAAAGCTTGCAGCCCCTTTACTAAACTTTTCAAAAGTAGTATTATATATACTTGTAGCCAACGATACATTTGTATTAGCGATTAAAAGAGCCTCGTTTGCAATTTTATCTGATTCGATAGCATTTTCTACTTCTTTATAAGCATTAAGAAGAGAACCAACAAAATCTAACATTGCAATTTCTTTGTTTGTGCTAGCTATTTTCTTATTAGCTATAAGTTTTCCTCCATTAAATATTGGTAAAAAAATATTTAAGCCATTAGACCAAACAGTGAAATCTTCGTCAACTAAGTCTTTTAAATCATTAGAGGAACTACCAAATGATCCGGTAAGACTAAATGATGGAAGTAATGTAAGGAGGGCTTTTCTATCTAAGGCTTTTGAAGCTAATAAATTATATTGTTGAGCCACTAAATCTGGCCTTCTTTTGATAATATCTGCAGGAATCAACAAAGGTAAATTTGGAATTGCAGAAGGAAAGTTGTCTTTATGTTTAAAATCTTCATTTGGGTAGTTCAGAATTAAGAACTGAGCTTGTCTTTTGAGCGCATTTATTGCAAGCCGTTTATTTTGAAAATCTGATTTTGTAGCATTGAATAGAATTTCGGATTGTTGATACGCTTCAAATGAGATGCTTCCTTTTTTATAACGTAGAGAGTAAAGTGAAAATATTGTTTCAGCATTCGCTAGTTTTTGTGCGCTATGAATTAGTATCTTGTCAGCTTCGATTATCGAAAAATAAAGTTTTGTAGCTTCAGCAGTTAAGGATAGTCTTAAAAAATCTTCATAATATTTTGTGGATAAATATTGCTGTTTTGATGCAAGTCGATCTTGTCTTAATTTTCCCCAAATATCAATCTCCCATTGTGTGCCTAAGGACAAATTAAAATTTTCTTGAGTAAATACTGAAATATCTTCAGAAGGTTGACCAAATAGTGTTGAAAACATAGGGGGAAATCCAGCAGTATTTTGTTCGGATTTACTTCCAGAGCTTGTTCCAGAAATAGTTGGAAATAATGATCCCCTAGAAATAACAGCTCCCTGTTTTGCTTTTCTTGTATTTAGCATTGCTTTTTCAATATTAATATTGTTCTCAATAAAATCATTGAGGAAATTATCTAAGATTGGATCATTGAATTCATTCCACCAATTTTCATTTTGTAGATTATTAGATATATTTATCTCCCAATCTGAAGGTATAGGAATATTGATAATTTCATCAGGAGTTATTGCCTTTCTAGAAGCACAGCTATTCAAAAAGAGAGCTATCAATAAAAGATAATACTTCATTTTATTTACTCATCAAATATTCAGATGTTTTAAAAAGCGACAACAAACTTATTGACCATGCAAGACTAATTATAAAGTAAGCAAAATAGCTATTTGTTACCTCAGCGGCACCAATTCCTTCTCCAGCTATATATGCTAGAGGAGCAAGCAATCCATAAAAAGCAATAAAGTAATATTTACCAATTAAAAATTTCATTGCATGATTAATTTGGGCTGTGAAGCCTGCCCACATACAAATGATCCACAAAGGAGCTAAGTTAGGAGCAAATTCTAAAGTTCCGTTATACTGCACTATACCAAATAAGGAAAAACTAGAATCAACTAAAAGCCCAAAAATAATAGAAATAAATATTAACTGTACTTCTTGTTTTAAATGATCTGTTACAATTAAAAAGTGCAAAAATAGAAAAATAAAAGTTGGGACGACTGCAACTATTGGGTTACCACTTGCGCCACTGTATACGCAGGAAAACCATACAACTGTAAAACCTACATAGTTGATCATTATGTTAGACTTAGAAAGAATGTAGCTTATCATCAATTAAACTTATCTTTAATAATTTGAAATCTAAAGTCAAAGATTTGATTTAATTGTGGTTTTATTAATAAAGGATGGACAATTTTTCTAAACGCTTGAATTGGAAGAGCATATGTAATCTCATCAATAATTAATACCCCTCCTTCAACTTCCTTAAAAATATGTTTATGATGCCAGTAGCTGTATGGACCTTTTAATTGCTCATCAACAAAATATTCATTCTTTTTGTAACTGGTAATCATGGTTCTCCAGCGAACTGGCACCCCTAAAATTTTAACAGTATAATCAATTATTGCACCATCCTTCATTTCAACAGGTTTTGGAGTTATAATATTAAATCCCATTGAAGATGGAGTAATTTTTTCTAAATTTTCGGGTCTTGAAAAAAATTCAAAAACTGTATCCATATCACTAGGAACAAATTGCTCTTTTGAAAATGAATAAATCTTGGGCTGCCTTAAAAAAGAACCTAAAAAGGTAATTACTAAAACTGCAATTACTACTAGTGCTATATTTTTTCTATTTAAACTCATAAATGTGTGTGGCTCGGGAGGGAATTGAACCCCCGACACAAGGATTTTCAGTCCTCTGCTCTACCAACTGAGCTACCGAGCCAGCAAAAATGCGTGAAAAACTACGCAATATTAGTTATTTAAAAAACACATAAATATTTATTAGCTTAAGAAATGAAAAAAATTGTTATTGCCTCATCTAATAAACACAAAATATCTGAAATTTCAACAAACATTCAACCATTTTTTGATACAATATTATCTTTAAGCGATTTTGCTGAAATTGGAGAAATAATTGAAGATGGAACAACTATTCAAGAAAATTCGTTTATAAAATCAAAAGCTTCATTCAATCACACTGGGTTGGCTTCAGTAGCTGACGATACAATATTAGAAGTTGACTTTTTAAATGGAGAGCCAGGATTATTCACAGCGAGGTATGCTGGGAAAAATGCTACATACAAACAAAACATGAATAAGTTATTAAAAGAACTAAATGGCGTTGAAGATAAGATGCGTACTGCAAGGTTTAGAACAGTTATTTCCTATGTTGACGGAATTAATGATTTCTATGTTGAGGGTATTTTAGAGGGATCAATCTTAAAAAATAAAAAAGGAAGTAACGGATTTGGTTATGATCCAATTTTTTTTGCAAGTGAATTTGGTGAGTCATTAGCGCAAATGGACTCATCATTGAAAAATAACATCAGTCACAGAGGATTAGCAATTAAAAAGTTTGTTTCTAAGATCAGTGAGCTTAATAAATGAAATTTTTTTTAATTTTAATTATAAGTTTTAATATATCTTTAGCTAATGGAAGCTTAAAAAATAGCTCTTCAGACCCTTTTAAAAAGAATAAAAAAGTTAATTATTCATTAAATAATATAAGTAATTATCCAATTGGAATTTTTTCATATGATAAAAAATACTTTCAATATGATGTCTCGTTTGATAAAGAATTTCAATATATAACCATATCAGAAAACTTTTTAAGTAGGCCATATGGGCTATCGTATGTTTCATCTTTTGATAACTACATTAAAAGCCTTTATTCATCAAATCAAAAATTTAATTTAGCACAACCATTTATTTACTCTTCTTCAGACACTACCATAAGCAAGAAGAAAGATAAATTTATGCAGATTGCAGCAATAGACCTTGGCGCATTAGGACAAGCCTCTTTAAGAGTTCAAGGAAATATCAATTTATCAGGAAAACTGGTTAATCAAGATCAAGAGCTAGTAAGGTCATCTTATAAAGAACAAGAAAAAACGAATTTTAAGTTTGACCAAAAGCAGCAACTTAATGTTCAAGGTAAGATTGGCGATAATATTACCGTTTCACTTGATCAAAACTCAGAAAGAGATTTTGACTGGGAAAATACGATTCGCGTAGACTATCAAGGTAAAGAAGATGATATTTTACAAAAGTTAGAAATGGGAAATATTTCTCTTTCATTACCTTCAACAGAATTCGTTACTTTTTCAGGTCAAAATCAAGGTCTGTTTGGAGTTAAGGCACTATCCAAGCTTGGTCCAGTAAATATTACTAGCATAGCTTCTGTTGAAAAAACAAAAAAACAATCCCAAAAATATAAAGGTACTTCAGAATTAAGAGTTAATGAAATTCAAGATTATGATTATAGAAAAAATTTATATTTTTTCATTCACGAATGGTTTAGAAACGGTTCAAATGATGTCGTCGGATCAAATGGGTTTAGCTTAAATATTCCATCGTATTATCCATTGGTAAACGGATTACATCCAATAGGAAATGTAGTTGTTACAGATTTCGAGCTTTATAAAATTGATGCGTCAAATAATCCTAAAGCAGATCCTGGAACAGCCTATATAGATCCTAGTGATCCAAACAATTTTTCTGATAAAAGTAAGGAAGGTGCTTTTATAAGACTAGAAAGAGGAACCCATTATTCTATAAATGAAGATCTTGGATTTATCAGAATGCAAAATACTCTTCAAAATGAAATTATTGCTGCTCACTACAGTTTAATAGATAGAGTCACAGGTGAAACAATCATTCAAATTGGAGAAGGAATAAATGAAAGTAATTCAACGCTTAGATTAAAAATGATTAAAGCTCAGTCATCGCATCCAAACCATCCAGTGTGGGATTTAATGTTTAAAAATGTTTATTCAATGGGTGCAACAAATATAGATGTTGAGAGCTTAGAAGTTCAAATATTAGATAATTTTTCTACACCGCTAAGCGACAGAGCAGAAGACGGAAACACCTTTTTAAATCTTTTTGGACTTGATAATTTTAACCAGTCGGGTTCTCCATCTCCAGATGAGGTAATTGATTTTAATAATCCTAATCTTGTTAATCTTGTAGCTGGAGAAATTCATCTTCCATCTTTACTTCCATTTGTATCTGAGCAAACAATAAGTGGCGGAAATAATAATACAGAACTTTCCTCATATCTTCAAACTGGTAAAATGTATACTTCCTCAAATAGAACAGAATATACAGGTGATGCAAGATTTACGATTAATGCAAACTATACAAATCCCACTTCAACAATTAATTTAGGATTTACTTTGGTCGAAGGAAGTGAAGAGATCTTTTCAAATGGAGAAAAGTTAGAAAGAGGCCAAGATTATCAAATAGATTATTTTTCAGGAATGATAGTTTTAACAGGGAATATTGATCCAAATAGCGAGTTAAATATTACATATGATAAACATGATCTTGTTTCGTTTGATAGAAAAATAATGGCTGGATCAAGAGCTCAGATTGATTTTAGTGAAAACTCTTTTCTTGGGCTTACAGCTCTTTATTATGATCAAGATATTGTTAACAAAAAAGTTGAAGTAGGATATGAACCTATTCAAAATTTTATATGGGATATTAATGGAAGGTATGAAAAAGACTTAGAAAATTTATCTTCAAAAATTAATCAATTAAATTTTTTAAATGCAGAAAAGATATCTAATTTTTCAATTGAAGGAGAAATAGCACAAGTTTTACCTAATCCAAATTCAATATCTAATGCAAGAACAGGGGATAAAAATGGCGTAGCATTTATAGATGATTTTGAAGGTGCAAAAAGGGTCACGAATCCATCAATTTTAAGAAGATTTTGGAATATATCATCTGCGCCTTTAGATAATGAAACCAACCAGGAATACAGCCAAAGAAATCGATTAAGGATGTATTGGTACAATCCCTATTCGCAGGTATTAACTAATAATATTTGGCCTAATATATCAACATCTCAAAGGGCGCAAAATTTAACAACTGACATTCTAGTTTTAAAGTACGAGCCTCAAGAATTTCAATCTGCAGTTGATCCTGATTCATTATGGGCAGGTGTTATAACTCCTATGTTTGTTGGTGATTACGACCAAACAAGAAGTAGATTTTTTGAAATTTGGCTAAGAGGAGATACTGGAAATTTGACTATTGACTTAGGAAAAATAAGTGAAGATTATAATGGTAATGGCTCTTTAAATACCGAAGATGTTCCAGATGCTGGGTTAGCTTTAGGAAATGGCTTTCTTGAAGAAGATGAAGATACAGGATTAGATGGGTGTTTTGATGAATTTGAGGATGGATTTGGTACTTGTTTAGATAACAATGGGAATACTTATTCACAATTATTAGCTATCGGAGAAACTCAATTAATAAATGCATCTTCTGATGTTAATCCGGAAGACCCTAATAAAGATAATTGGAACTATGTCGAGGGTAGTCAAAACTATGAGAATGTAAATGGTACAGAAAATAACGGTACCGGGGACAGAATACAAACGGGTGGTAAATATCCAGATACAGAAGATTTAGACAGATCTGGATTTCTTGATAAAACAAATGATTATTTTACAAAGACTATTTCACTAAACGATAGCACTTATGTGGCGGGATCTTCTGAGGTGAATGGTGTAGAAACAGGCTGGAAATTGGTTAGAATTCCTATAAGTCATTTTGATAAAATTCAAGATATCACTCTAAGCGAGATAAAGTATGTTAGACTTGTAGTTTCAGGAGTTGAAGAACCAACACAACTTGAAATCGCTAAAATTGAACTGGTTGGTAATGCCTGGCAAGAGCTTGGAACATCTTTAGCAAATCAAGAAAATTATACTGCGCAAGATAGTACATTCATAGTTTCAGTTATTAACGACGAGGATAATCCAAATTACGTACCACCAAAGGGTGTTTTTGGAGAGTACGATCAAATCAACCAAATAAGATCTAAAGAGCAATCGTTAGTTTTGAAATTTGATAACCTTGACCCAGAATATAAAGGTGCAGCAAAAAAAATCTTATCCATGGATAAGAAAAAAGGTCAGAGTTTTTTAATGTATGATAAAATGAAAATGTTCATTTATGGAAATAGTGACTTTGCCACAGAAAATAATACAGATCTCACATTTTTTATTCAGTTTGGTAATGGAGATGAATATTACAAACTTTCAAAGCCAGTTTATGATAATTGGGATGAAGAGTTAAAAAGAAATGAAATCAATTTAGATCTTAATTGGCTTACAAACCTAAAAAATGAGACTTTAGAAACCTTATCGTTAATAAATGAAAATGATACATTTACAGACTCTTTAAATTATAAGAAATATTCTTTCATAAATGACGATACAGTCTATAAGGATGTTGAAATTATAGGAAATCCTTCTTTATCAAGATTACAATACTTTATAGTTGGTATTGAAAACGATTCAGACCATCCTATTAGTGGGGAAGTTTGGTTGGATGAATTAAGACTCAGTGGAGTTAAAAAAGAGTCAGGTATGGCTGTAAGGCTTAAGTCAAAATTTAATTTATCCGATTTTAGCAAAAGCACCATATCCTATAGTAGAAAAGATGCAGATTTCCATATTTTGCAAGAAAGAATTGGATCAAATCAAACAGTTGAGAATTTTACTTTTAATAATAATTTACAGTTAGGGAGTCTATTTCCAAGCAAGATGGGAATAGCTTTTCCAGTTAATATGAGTTATAACATGATTAATAATTCTCCAAAATTCTTCCCTGGAACAGATATTCGAACTAATGGATCTGCACCAGACTCAATTTTAGTTAAGTCAGCTACTTTAAATTTAAATGGTAAAGTTTCAAAAAGGGTTAAATCTGAAAATCCTTTTATAAAGTATTCATTAGATAACTTAAGCTTAGGTTTTAATCTTTCGTCACAAAATAAGTCCGATGTTATCATGGAGTCTGTTGATATAAGTAAAATTAAAACCACCGTTGATTATAACTTAAGATTCCCAACAGATAATTATATCGAAGCATTTAAATGGGCAGAAAAAATACCTTTTATTGGCGATGAATTAAGTGAAACTAAGTTTTTTTATACTCCATCAACTTTTACATCCGCAATAAATATAAATAGAAACCTAACTGAAAAAATTTCAAGAAGTAATAGTGATCTAATTGAAGATTTTAGTTTAGGACTTGAACGAAGATTTACAGTTAACTATAAGGTTTTTGATAATACTAACATTACTTATAATAAAAATGTAAGAAGCGATATGTCCAATTATAGAGATGAAGTTCTTAGTAGTTTAAAAGTCGGTGCATTAACTAATACAGCTGAGATATTTACATATACTTTTAGTCCACAGTGGATTGAATGGTTTAAGCCAAATTTTTCATATAATTCAAACTATTTATGGAACAAGCCGTCGAATAGTATTATTGATGCAGCAAATATAAATTTAAGAAAAAATACAAGTATGAATTTTTCAATTTCTCCAACAGAGCTTATGGAAACATTCTATACACCGCTTTCTAAAAAGCAATCTAATCAATCTCCAAGAACAAGATCTAGAGGGCTTGAAGAGGTAAAGTCTTCAGATAAAGTAGATGAGGAAGAAAACGTCAATGATAAATCTCAAAAAAAGAGAAAAACATTAGAAAATAGCCTTGCCCTTGAAAGAATTTATAATGAATCTAAAAAAATTGAGCCTATATCTTTTAGTATTACAAATAATATGATTAGAAATTCAAATGGAGTTAATGATGATATTCCACTTAGTTATCGCCTTGGATTTAAAGACGATATTGATATATCATCAGTATCCGAGGTTGGATTAAATACTGGTGCTAATGATATAAAAAAATCTTTTTCTGCTAGAACTGGAATTAGATTTAGTCCAAAAACATCACTAAGTATATCATTCAATGAAAGTATTTCTTCAAATATTAATGGATATAATATAGATATTCGATCAATCAGTAGAGATTATATTTCATACGGGGACTATTTATCTGAAGGTTTGCCATTTTCTAATTGGTCACTTAGGGTTGGGGGGCTTGAAAAAATCAATTTTATTAAACCTTTAGTTACTTCAATGTCCTTAGAGCATGCTTTTTCAGGTAAACAAAATCTATCTTGGAAGTTTAACGAAGATGGTATCTCTCCCATTAGTTTATTGAAAATTTCATCATTTGAAGATGATTTCAATGATAGCATCCAGTTTTCTAGAATTACTAGATCTTTTAATCCTTTGGTTGGTATTAGTACTACATTTAAAAATGGAATTTCAACAAATATTAGAAGCAATTTAACCCACACTCTTGATGAAGTCGCAAATGGTCTTACTTACATATCGGATAATAGCATCCTTACTACTATTACTTATAATTTTTCTAAAGGAATAAGATTTTCTCTACCATTTTCTGAAAGAAATATTAACTTGAGAAATAATATGAATATCACATTAAATATAGATTATTCTCAGAAAAAAGAAGAGGGATCCAAAGATAAGATTAATTTTGTTGAACAGAATTTTACAAATTCGCTTAAAAGTGTATTAAGAATTACCTATACATTAACTGATGACATTACTGGAAGTTTATTTTATGAATATAGAGAAAATGATACAAGGTTAACGGGTAGGAGAATTGATAGAGACTTTGGTCTCAATTTAAACGTAGCTATTAGAGGACAATGATAAAACTTATTTTAATATTATTGCTCATCGCGAGTTGCTCAAAAAACAATCTACAAGATAATATTCCTAATTTTAATCATGAAAGAGCATTTCAACATTTAGTTGATCAATGTAATTATGGACCAAGAAATCCAGGATCAGAGGGGTATAATAATTTTTCCAAATACCTTGAACAGTACCTTAAAAATTTATCTACCGAAGTAATTGTTCAAGATTTCACTTATCTAGAGCACATTACTGATATTGAACGAAGTGGTAAGAATTTTATTATTCAATTTAATAAAGAATCTAATGAGAGAATTTTAATTGGAGCTCATTGGGATACCAGAGCTTTTTCAGATGAAGATCCCAATGAAAATAATAGAAATCTTCCTGTTTTAGGTGCAAATGATGGAGCAAGTGGAACAGCTATACTGATGGAGCTAGCTACAATATTTTACGATGAAAACCCTCCTATTGGTATAGATTTAGTTTTTTTTGATGCAGAGGATGTGGGGATATCTGGCCAGCCAACTACATATGCAATGGGATCAGAATATTTTTCAAAAAATTTACCAATTGATAAACCGGATTCGGGCATTATAGTAGATATGGTTGGTGATAAATACCTTAAAATACCAATTGAAAGATTCTCATATCAGATCGATAAAGACAGAGTAAAAGAATTATGGAATTTAGCAAGCGACCTTTCTTTAAACGCCTTTGACTACACTATTGGTTACGAAATTTATGATGATCATATACCTTTGTGGGAAAATGCTAAAATTCCTACTATAGATATTATTGATTTTGATTATCCAAATCTATTTTACAACCACTGGCATACCCAGAATGATATTCCCGAAAATTGTTCACCACAAAGCTTGGGACAAGTTGGTACTTTATTAGTAAATTACATATATGGAAAAAGTTCTTAAATTTTTTTTATTATTTATTTTTGTCATTTCGTGCTCTGGAGGTGGAGGATCTTCAACACCAACTGATAGTGATAATGGAGATGGTGAAGATAATACCAATCCATATGAGCTCCCCAATGCCATAAATTATAATATTGCGAATCAAGTTGAAGTTGTAACTTGGAACATTAGACAATTTCCTCAACACTCTACTTCAGTAGATTATGTAAAAAATCTATTAGAAAAATGGAATGCTGATATTTATTTAATGCAAGAAATTTCAAGTGAATCAGACCTTATCGCTATGGTAAACTCAATGCCAAATTATTCATATGTTTTGGATGAAGAGTCTGGCAATCTTGGCTTTGCCCTTGTATATAAAAATGAAAATGTTACATACATTTCTAAAAATGAATTATGGGCTGATACGCCAAATTCTTCAAGTGATTGTGCTGGTGATTATCTCAATTGTAAGTTATATCAGTTTGCAAGCAGACCTCCAATGGAAAGCTATTTGACATGGACCGACGGTACCAAAACTATGAACCTTTATGTCATTAATGTTCACTACAAGTGTTGTGGAAGTGATTCTTACGATGCTAATGATTTAACAAATGAAGCTACCAGACGACATCACGCTAGCCTTCTTTTATCAGATTATTTAATCAATAGTAGAGAAAATGATAACGTTATATTGGTCGGCGATTTTAATAATGTTGGTTCCCAAAGTACTACCAACCCAACATTAAGCCCATTTACTGATTCAGCATCTTTCGATTCTGCAAACTCATTTAGACTTACAGATTTAAATATTCTTGAAGGTCCTGCAAATGGATATTCATGGCAAGGATGGACAAGTTCCTACTCTGCTGCTCACTTTGATCATATTATTATCAATCAATCTATGTTAACATTTGATGCAACTTCTGCTACTAGTGTTATACAGTTACCCGCTGAAACAGGGCTTTCAAATTCTAATGTATCAAATAGAATATCTGATCACCAACCCGTGATATATAGATTTTATCCTTGAACTTTTCAATTAAATTTATATTTATAATCCCTTGCTTTTATAGTATTGTATTTTCGCAAGATTTTTCATTAATAGATAAAGATTTTAGTGAATTAAACTTTAATAAAACCATAATTCCCCTAGAGCAACTGAATGATTTATATCCAAATAGTACTGATATTCTTTTAAGATTATCTATTGCTCACCATTATTTGTCAGAACAGGCAAAACAAAAAAATGAAGATAAAGAAAATGCTCAGAAAGCATTTAAATATATTCAACAGGCTTATGATTTAAATTCAGAAAATTCAGAGGTATTAAAGTGGTACGTGATCGCGCTTGGGAAAACAGTTGAAGAAGAAAGCATTAGAAAGCAAATAGAGCAATCAAAAAATATTGAAAAATTATCATTAAAGGTTATCGATTTACTGCCAAATGATGAATTTTGCTATAATATAATGGGACAATGGCATTATAAGTTGGCCAGTTTAAGCAAAGCATCAAGAAGAATTGCTTCTTTTTTATTTTCTGAGCCACCTATTGGTTCATTTATAAAAGCTAAATTTTATTTGGAGCAAAGTATAAAAATAAATCCCAATTATATTGGAACATATTATTGGCTTGGTAAAACTTATATTGCATTAGGCAATCCTAAAAAAGCAAAAGAGTTATTTGAAATAGGTATTCTTTTAGAAAGACCTTTTAAACGAGAAGAAGAGATTTATAGAAAGATAAATTCATTAATTAATAATTAAAGTTTTCTAACCTTTTTAAAATTTTTGGGAATTTTAAACGCTTCAGGTGAAAAACTTATTTCTTCATGTGTGATTAAGTTAAAATCAAAACTTCCATCATCGTCTTTAGTAAAAAATTTTACAATAACAGCATTTTCATCAATTCCATATTTAGCGAAATTTTCCGAGTAACTAAACCAATTATTTTCAAACTTATTGACTTGCTCTTTAATTATTTTTACAAAAATAGGTTCAGTCGATGTATTGGTAAACCATATCTGAGTATTGTTAGAATCTCCGATCACAAGTTTATAAGCTTCAAATCCATTTATAATTTCAGGTACTTCAGAAATCATAAATTTCTCTATTTCATCATCATTCGTTTCTGAATTATCATTCTGGCCTGCGTTAAGGTTTTCTTTTTTTTCCGCAATAATTTCTTGAAGGGTTCTAGAAGTAAATTTTTTTTTCTTATAGTCAATTTTTTTCAATGAAGAGTCTTGAAAAGATATAATTGTACCATTATGCATATCTCTACTCATTAACCTTGCAACACCTTTTCCTTTAAACGAAAATTTGACTTTAGAAAAATAATTTTGCTCAGTATATAAAATTTTTGATTCAGATTTCATTGATCCCATTTTGAATGATGCAGTAACTGATGTTTCAACTAAAAAGGTATTTTGGGAGAATATTATTGTTGTAAAAAGGGGGATTAAAAATATTTTAACTTTTAAAAAAGTCAAAATATTATAAACCTGTTTCTTGAACCGTTTTTTCTACTTCGGTTAAAGTATTATTTAAAGCTTTTTGTTCTTCATCATTTAAATCGAAGGTAAGCACTTTTTCTACTCCACCACAGCCTATGACTGTTGGAACTCCTATAAAATATCCGTTAACTCCAAATTCACCTTCACACAAAGCAGCACAAGGAATAACCCTTTTTTTGTCTCTAATGAAACTTTCAACCATTTCAACTGCAGATTGAGCAGGGGCATAAAAAGCTGAACCTTTTCCTAAAAGTTTGACAATTTCTCCTCCACCAAATCTCGTTCTGTCTTCAATAGATTTTATGGTTTCTTCATCTAAAAGCGAACTTAGAGGAACTCCTCCAACTGTAGCTAGTCTGCTTACAGGAACCATAGTATCGCCATGCCCACCTAAAACCATACAGTTTACATCTTGAGATGATAGGTTTGTTGCCTCAGCAATAAATGATCGAAATCTTGTACTGTCTAATGCTCCAGCCATCCCAACAACTTTATTTTTTGGAAAGCCCGATATTTTGTGAAATGCATATACCATTGCATCTAGAGGATTAGAAACTACTATTACAAATGAATCAGGCGCATATTTTTTAACTTGATTAGCAACATTTGTCATAATATCAAGATTTTTTTGAAGTAGATCTTCTCTATCCATTCCAGGTTGACGTGGAAATCCAGCAGTAATAACTACAACATCAGAGTTTTTAATATCTTCAAAGTTTGAAGTCCCAGATAGTTTAGAATCATATCCATCATGAGGTAATAATTGAGAAATATCCAAAGCTTTACCTTTTATAAAACTTTCAGCTTGGGGAACATCTACTATAACTATATCACCTAATTCTTTTTGTGCGGATAAAAGTGCAATATTTCCACCAACTTGACCGCCACCAATTAATGCTATTTTAGGTCTAGACATCTTTTAATTTAATTCATCAACGCTTACAAAGGTAGTGCCACCTTTTTTGCTAAACTTAACTAGGCCATGAGATGTAGCAAAAAGGGTATCATCATTACCTCTTTTTACATTTCTTCCAGGATGGTATCTGGTTCCACGTTGTTTTATAATGATTCCACCAGCAAGAATTGACTGACCATCAGATACTTTGACACCTAGTCTTTTTGCATTAGAATCTCTTCCGTTTCTTGAACTACCTTGTCCTTTCTTATGAGCCATATTTAATACCTTTTATTTTTTTTCTTCAGTTTTTTTAACAGCTGTTTTTTTTGTTTTAGTAGCTGAAATTGACTGAATTTGTAGTAACGTTAAGTCTTGTCTATGTCCACGTTTTCTTTGATAGCCTTTTCTTCTTTTCTTTTTGATAATAGTAACCTTTGAGTCCCTTGAATGTTCAAGAACTTTAGCACTAACATTATATTTGGCTAAATCTTTTGAATCAAAAAGATTTTTATCTTTATCCGAAACAGCTTTGACATTTTCAAATTTAATAGTTTTACCTTCAGCGATATCAATCTTAGAATTAACTAAGAGTTTGTCGCCTTTAGCAACTTTATACTGCTTTCCATATATTTCAACAATTGCAAACATAGCGTGGGAACTTAATAGCTAATTTCTTCCTTTTCAAGTACCTATTTCATTTGTTATATCTTTAGAATCAGATATCTTTGTAAATCTAAATTCATTCTTATTCATTGAATCATCAGTAACTACTTTTAAATAAATAAAATTTTTCCACATTAAGCTTATGTAATCTCGTGTCTTTTCTTTCTTTAGATAGTCAGCTAACCTTGGATGTAAATATAATTTTAGTCTCAAGTCCTTATATTTCTTTTTATAATCGCGTAACCAATAATCAATTCTAGTGAGTAAAGTATCTTTAGAAAGAATTCTACCATTTCCTGCACAAACCTCGCAACAATCTGTCAATGAATCGATTATACTTAGACCTGTTCTCTCTCTAGTCATCTCCAGTACTCCAAATTCTGAAATTTGTGATACTGCCACCTTAGCACGATCTTTTCTTAGTTCTTTTTTCATTTCTAAGAAAACTTTTTTTCTATTTTCAGGTTTGATCATGTCTATAAAGTCTATAAGAATTAATCCCGATAAGTGTCTTAGTCTTAATTGAGCGCACACCTCTTTAGCTGCTTCCAAATTAATTTTTAAAGAATTTTCTTCATGTCCTTTTTTACCAACAAATTTTCCGCTATTGACGTCTACAACTACCATAGCTTCGGTTCTTTCTATGATTAAATATGCACCACTCTTAAGCCACGCTTTCTTCCTTAACAGCTTCATCATCAAATTATCAATACCACTATGTTTAAATAGAGGTTCTCTTTTTTTATAATGTTCTAATGCATCTCCAATCTCAAGCGCATCTTCTTTGACCATTTTTTGAATTTTTTTATAGTCTTCTTTTGAATCAACAATGATTTTTTCTACTTTTTCGCTAATTAAATCTCTTAAAACACTAGAGGTAACTTTCAAATCATTATGAATTAGTGTCGGAGCTTTATTTTTTTCTGCGTTTTTTAATAAATCATTATATTTAGCGGTAAGGTTTTTATAATCATTTTCTATTTGGGAATCTGTTTTACCTTCCGCGACAGTCCTAAGGATCATTCCTAATCCTGGTTTCTTAATACTTAATGCTATCTTCTTTAGGCGTCTTCGCTCATATTTATCCCTCATTTTTTTAGAAACACCAATATATTTTGATTTTGGTATTAAAACGATAAATCTTCCTGCAAGAGAAAGTTCAGTTGTAACTCGAGCTCCTTTTTTATCAAATGGTTCTTTAATTACTTGAACAATAATTTCTTGTCCAGGCTGTAAAAGCACATCAATTTCTTTTGAGTTTTTTGATTTTTCGTTCTTTTCTGCAATTAACTCTGGATCTGAAATTTCTGAAAATGGCAAAAAAGCATTAGATCCTTGACCAATATTTACAAATGCTGCTTGCATACCAGGAATAACATTTTCTACTACTCCTTTATAAATGTTACCAACTGTTCTCTCTTGTAATTGATTATCAACATGTAGTTCCGCAAGTTTACCATTTTCTTTAACGGCAATACGTGTTTCACCAACTCCTTTGCTGATGTAGATTTCTTTCTTCATCTTTATATAACCTCTTCATGTCAGTATTAACTGACCTATTTATTTTTGAATTGAGGTTGAGAAGAAATTTTTTATAAGAAAATTAACTTTTACTTTAAAAAAAAATTATAAAAAACTGTTTTGCTTTTAGCTTCAAAATTTGCTTCCGCTCTCAAATTCATATTAATTTAACGAAATTTACATTTAAAATACATATAATCAAGCCTAATGTTTAATGAAGAATTAATAGCAGCAAAAGTCGCATCTAGAAATGCTGGAAAAATATTAATGGATTTCTTTTTAAAAGATAATAAAGAAATTATGATGAAAGGTGTTGATAACCCAGTAACAATTGCAGATAAAAAAGCTGATCAATATTTATATCAATTTATTTCTGGAGAATTTCCTGACCATGGTTGGTTGTCAGAAGAAACAGTAGATACAAAAGAAAGATTGTCAAAAGATAGTGTTTGGATTGTAGATCCCCTCGATGGTACCAAGGAGTTTATCGATGGAGTGCCACATTTTTCTGTTAGTGTTGCATTTGTAAATAAAGGAGAGCCCGTCGTTGGTGTTATTTATAATCCTGCTAAAGATGAAATGTTTTCCTGTCAAAAAGGAAAAGGTATTCATTATAATGGAACTAAAATGAAAATAAGCGATAAACGATCATTGGTAGAATCATCTATAGTTGTTAGCAGAAGTGAAGTGAAAAGAAAAGAATGGGAGCCTTATAGAAATAATTTCAATTCAATTGATCCTATTGGAAGTGTGGCATATAAATTAGCACTAGTAAGTGCTGGTAAATACGATATATTTGCAACTATTGCTCCAAAAAATGAATGGGATATTTGTGCTGGAGATTGTTTAGTGAATGAAGCTGGGGGTGTTTTTAAAACAATTAACGATAAAAAAATTATTTATAATCAAAAGAAAACACTTGTTACAGATACAATTATAGCCACAAATTCTACTTTATTTGAAGGGGTTTCAGATTTACTTTTTTAGTTTAAAATCCACTAGTTAACATAAATTAAATTTAAAGCATGAAATATATAGGACCAGATTTTTGTAACATTACATCACTCTTAACAGATGAAGAGTTATTAATTCAGAAGACTGCAAACGAATTCGTGGTTAAAGAATTTTTACCTATTGTTAATGAGTATTATGAAAAGGGCTCATTCCCAAAAGAATTAATTGGGAAGATGGGAGAGCTTGGTTTTTTTGGAGCAACGCTCCCAAAAAAATATGGTGGAAGTGAAATCAGTAATACTGCATATGGTCTTATAATGCAAGAGCTTGAAAAAGGCGATTCCGGCTTAAGATCAGTTTGTAGTGTTCAGGGTGGATTAGTTATGTATCCAATTTTTGAATATGGTTCAGAACAGCAAAAAGAAAAATGGCTTCCTAAGCTTGCCTCTGGAAAAGCAGTAGGCTGTTTTGGGCTTACAGAATCAAACCATGGATCTGATCCAAGTGGAATGACTACAAAAGCAGTTAAAGATGGCGATGATTGGATAATTAATGGCTCAAAAATGTGGATTACAAATGGCTCAATTGCTGATGTTGCTGTTGTATGGGCAAAAGATGAAGAAGATGTAGTTAGAGGATTTTTGCTTGAAAAAGGAATGGAAGGATTTACTTCAACAAATATCCATGGCAAAATGAGCTTAAGAGCTTCTATCACCTCAGAATTATTTATGAAAGATGTTAGAGTATCTGATAGTAATAGATTACCTGGTGTTGAAGGTTTAAAAGGACCATTATCATGTCTAACGCAAGCTAGGTATTCAATTGTTTGGGGTACTATAGGTGCAGCAATTGATTGTTATGAAGTTGCACTTAATTACAGTAAAGATAGAAAGCAATTTTCAAAACCAATAGCAGGTTTTCAATTAACGCAACAAAAATTAGTGAATATGGTTCAAGAAATAACTAAAGCACAATTACTAGCTATTCAATTAGGTAAGTTAAAAGATGATGGTTCATTGGACTTTTCACATATATCGCTCGGGAAAAAAAATAACGTAGCAATTGCTAGAGACTGCGCAAAAAGTGCTCGTGAAATTCTAGGGGCAAATGGTATTATGGATGATTATTCTGTGATGAGACATATGATGAACCTTGAAACTGTATATACATATGAGGGCACTCATGAAATTCATACTCTTATTCTTGGACAAAAAATCACGGATATATCAGCTTTTGAATAGCTTTATCTATCGATTCAATTAATTTGCATAAAATATCCTCTCTATTATGATTTTGTCCTGTTTGCTGAAGAAGTGAGGTACTAATTGCTTCTGTAGATGAATCAATTCCATTTAAATTTGAATTTATATTCATACCTATACTTATAGCTTGATAAGGTAATGCGTTAATTGAGCTTAGATTAGACAATAAAATACCTGCAATTTTTTTTCCATCAATATATATATCATTAGGTTCTTTTTTGTATCCATCAATACCAAGATTTTTTAACACTAGAAGTACTGATTTACATACTTCGTCAACCAAGATTTGACTAAAATTATATTGATTCCCTAATATAATACTGAAAGTTAAATCCTTAAAAGGTTCACAAAACCAACTCTTATTATAAGTACCTCTCCCATTTGTTTGATTATCGGTTATAACAATACTTCCAACAAAATTAGATTGATATTTTTGGTCTAGAGCTATGTCTAAAGTTGAACCAATTTCATCAAAGTAAATAAATGAAGAGTTACCAGCCTTTACCCAATTAGTATTAAGAGAAATATCTTTTAATTTTAACTGCAAGGATCAAGTTTTTTTCTCATCTTGAAAGAGGTTCCTGGTTGCAAAATGCCATCATTTGATTTTATTAGATCAGCATTATCAACATAAATAACCACCCAAGCTAATTCATCACCATAAACTCTTTGAGCAAGGTTCCATGCTGTATCACCTGACTGAATAGTATAATCAAAAAATTCTGGTACACAATCTCTGATATTTGAAGACTCTCTTTTTAGCGATAAAAAATTATATGGATAAAGTCTATCTGGATTTTCTCCAATTTCATCTTTGTTCCAACTATAAATATCTCTCCACATAGATGCATCACCATATTCTCTCAAAGCTATTTTTGTAAGAAAATCACCTCTTTTAATCATATAAGGCTCAAATACAGTAACAGGAATTGGTGGTGATTCAGGTTCTTGAACAGTAAAGGTTTCTACTGATACTTCCTGTTGCTGAACTTCTTCACTACTCTGTTCAACTTTTTGAACAGAAGCTTCATTTCCAATACTAGGAACTGTTCCAGAGCAGCTAATCATAATAAAAGCTGACAGAATTAACATTAAATTTTTATTCATTATTTTTCCTCCTATGATTCTTACTTTTTTGTGTAAAAGATGTTCCAATTTTTATGAATATTCACCAAAAACTTGTTTTAAAGCAAATACTATTTCTCCTAACGTGCAATCCTGCTCTGAACAATTAATTATTTTAGGAATTAAATTTGTATCAGATTTAGCAGCAGCTATTAATTCTTTAAGAGCTTTATCCATTTTATTCTGATTACGCTTTTCTTTAAAATTCTTCAAACTAGAAACTCTTTTATCAGATTGATCATTAAAAGGTTTCACATTTTCAGTATCACTTTTTTCAGATTTATATTTATTTACTCCAACCATTACAGTCTTAATAGAGTCAATATTTTTTTGGAACGTAAAGGCTGAATCTTCTATTTCTTGCTGAATTACGCCATTTTCGATTAAAACTTCCATACCGCCTTTATTAAAAATGTCATCAATCTTTAAATTAACCTGCTCAACAATTGTTTTAGTTAAGTTTCTTACGACTTTACTATCGCCAATGGGATCGACAAAACGTGTAACTCCGCTTTCATAAGCAATAATTTGTTGAATTCTTAGCGCAGTTGTAGCATTCTCTTCTGTTGGTAGACTTATTGCTTCATCTTTTCCGTTTGTGTGTATTGATTGTGCACCTCCGAAAACAGCTGCTAGGCTTTCTAAAGTAGTTCTAGCTATATTATTATCAACTTGTTGCGCTGTCAAAGTAGATCCACCAGTTTGAACATGAAATCTACAAAGTTGCGATTTAGTATTTTTAATTTGAAATCTATCTTTAACTATGTGAGACCATATTATTCTTGCTGCTCTAAATTTTGATACCTCTTCAAAAAAATCTCTATGCGCATTGAAGAAAAATGAAACCTGTTCTGTTAATCTTTCCAGATCAATTCCTTTTTTTTTAGCATTTTCCAGATATGTAATTGCATTTGCAAAGGTAAATGCAAGCTCTTGAACAGCAGTACTTCCTGCTTCTCTAATATGATACCCTGATATTGATATGCTATTCCATTTTGGAAGATTATTTTGACAAAAATCAAAAATATCTGATGTGAGTCTTAAAGAGTGTTCAACTGGAAAAATATAAGTCCCCCTTGCTATATACTCTTTTAGAATATCATTTTGCAAAGTGCCTTTAAGAATACTTAAATCATCTCCTCTTTTTTTTGCAGCTGCAACATAAAACGCTAATAAAATTGGAGCAGTTGCATTTATTGTCATTGATACAGAAATTTTTTCTAAATCAATTTCATTAAATAAATTTTCCATATCAGATAAAGATGATATTGGAACTCCTGATTTTCCAACTTCACCAAAAGACATATTATCATCTGAATCATAACCCATTTGAGTGGGTAAATCAAAAGCAACTGAAAGTCCGCTTACACCATTGCGTATTAGTTTTAAATATCTCGAATTTGATTCTGCAACAGTAGAAAAGCCTGCATACTGTCGCATTGTCCATAGCCGATCTTTGTACATATTCTTGTATATACCTTTTGCATATGGAAATTTTCCAAATTTATTTTTTGACATGTCTTAAATTAACTCTTAAAAAAATTAATTATTCTAATTAATGCAATTAAATTACCTTATGAAAATAAAATTAAGCTTAAAAGAAAAATTTCTCATTAGTACAAAATACAAAAACGTTTTCAAGGACGTTGATTCAAAAAATTTATATAATGGTTCAACATTAATAATTCTTCCAGATAGTGATATTGCATTCGATTTAGCAAAACTATTTTATGAAAAAGCGGAAGGTGAAATAACTTTTCTTCTGAAAGATTCTATTTTGAATTTTTATCCAGATCAGATCATCACAAAGTGTATTAAGTACTCTTACAAAGATATGAACTCGATGGGTTTACCGAGAGAAGTTTTTGTTCAGAAAATTCGAGGCTATAATTTCGAAAATATGATTGATTTAAATGTATCTTTTAGTCGATTTGGGGCTTACCTAAGTTTCTTTGCAAATACTAAAGTACGAATGGGTTTTAATTATGATAATTCAAAAAAATATTATAATGTTGTATTGGATACAAATTATCAAAAGGATTTAGGTGGAACTTTTAAAATGATTCAACAGTTTATAGAAATATAATGGACAGTATTAATAAAATTATTCATTCAAATTTAATAATTAATGATAAAGTATTTTTGCCTAAGCAAGGTTTAAAATATCCATGGGAATGGATTTCTAAAATTGATTATTTTTTCCAAAATATTGAGAGTTCAAACTCATCGTTTAATGATGTTATTATAAATGAATCTTTTGGACCTGTTTTTATTGCTGATTCTGCTAAAGTGGATCCTTTTACTATAATAAATGGCCCAGTTTTTATTGGTGAGAATTGTCTAGTTAAATCACATTCAGATATTTCAAATTCTATAATAAATCATGATTGTAAAGTTAAGGGCGAGATTCATACATCTATCTTTCAACCTTTTTCAAATAAGTCTCACGAAGGTTTTGTTGGACATAGTTTTATTGGATCTTGGGTTAATTTAGGCGCTGGGACAACTACAAGTAACTTAAAGAATAATTACTCAGAAATATCAATTAAATGGAATGGATCTTTAATTAATACTAACTCAATATTTCTTGGTTCAATAATCGGAGACCATGTTAAAACTGCGATAGGAACAAATTTAAATACAGGTACGGTCATTGAAATGGGATCTAACATTGTTTCACAATCATTTCCCCCAAGACATATACCTTTTTTTTCTTTTTACTATAAAGGAAAGACAACAAAGATTAGTTTTGAAGATTTTAAAAATACTGCAAAAACAGCTATGGCTAGAAGAAATGTCGATTTTTCCTCGGTAGAAGATGCTTTTTTGAGCCTCTATAAAAAAGATTGACACAGTAGTAAACAAATAATATCTTCGTTCTATCATGTCAAAGCCAGAATATAACGTTATTGATGAATTAATCTGTCCCTGTGAAAAACAAGAAGAAATAATTGCCTCTGAAATTGGGGAAAATCTTAAATGTCCTAAATGTAAAATTAATCTTAAGCAAAGGGCATACCTACCATTTCTTGAATACCTGATGGAAAATGGGTATGTACAAAATTTAGATTTTTTCGACTTAGACTTATATAGTGAAGAAAAAGATTCTTTATATAGTCAAGATGAAGAACAAGAACTAGATAAGTATGAAGTAAGGAAAGATAGTTTAAATATATACGAAGATGATGCACGACATGGTGGCAATACTGTTGCTGCAGAGACCGAAACATCTATAGATGAATCTGCTGTTTCTAGTGATTGGACCAAGTTTGCCACAGAAGATTCAGAATAGAATTTCCTTTTAATACCTTACTAAAAATACTATATTATTAAAATCGTAAATTTATCAGGCTATAAAAAATTGCGAAAGATTGAAAGACTTTCCCCCGCTTATCAACTTTCTTTTATAGCCTGTTTTTTCAATAATACAAATACCGACCAAGTAGTCGGATTTTATTTGTTTGATAATTTTTTTTGATTATATTGACCAACTATGAAAATAGCAGTTTTAACAAAAGCAATACCAAGTTATGAATCCAGTATCAGAGTTGACAATTCTGGAAAATGGATTGACGAATCAGTCGTTAATTATGTTGTTAACGAAAGTGATTCTTATGCGCTTGAAGAAGCCTTACAAATTAAAGAAAGCCTAGGAGATGATTCCGAAGTAGTTGTTGTAACTTTAGGGTCTGAAGCTAACACATCAAAAGTAATTAAAGATGGTTTAGCCAAAGGAGCTGACCGTGGTATCTTCATAAAAAATGAATCAGTTACAACTGATCCTTTAACAATTGCAAGATTATTTGCTGAAAACTTAAATACAGAAAATTTTGATCTTATTTTTACTGGTCTACAATCAGATGATCTTGGGGCTGGGCAGACTGGCGTTTTAATTGGAGAGATGTTAAATATGTCTACAGCAACCTTAGCAATTGAAACACAGGTTGAACAGGATAAAATTAAAGTTAAAAGAGAATTAGAGTCAGGTTGGTTTCAATGGGTAACCCTATCTACTCCAGCAAGTATTTCTATTCAGTCAGGAATAAACGAGCCTAGATATCCTTCTCTAAAAGGTATTATGGGAGCTAAAAGAAAAGAGTTAAATACTCTGGATGTGAATCCTGGAAATCAGTCTCAAAATTTTTTGAATCTATTTTTACCTAAGACAGAAAAATTAACTGAAAAAATTGAGGGTGATACAGACACAATTATTTCAAAAATTATGGATATTTTAAAAAATAAATTAAAGGTTATATAATGATATTAGTTGTTTTAGAAAATCAAAGAGGGAATATTCACCCATTTAGTGTTGAAGCAGTCGTTGCTGGCCAAAAATTTGCTAAAGATTTAAACTGCGAATTAGGAATTTTATGTATGGGCGAAAAAGTAGACGAATTAAAAGAAAAAGCTAAGAATTTTAAAGCTACTAAACTTATTTCTGCTAAAAATCCATTAATTGAAATGTATTCAGCAGATGGATATTCAAAAGTTTTATCAGATGTTGTAAAAGACTTTTCTCCAAAATTTGTTTTAATGGGACATTCTTACATGGTTAGAGATTTTTTACCAAGAGTTAGTGCTAAGCTTAATATTCCATTTGTTAGTGATGTTGTTTCGGTAGATTTTAATAACGGATCTCATTTGTATTCCAAACAGGTCTTTAATGCAAAATTAGCAACAAACATTGAATTATCTTCTGAGCAAGCACTATTAAGCTTTCAATCTGCCGCATTTTCAAGCGATGAAATTGAAGAAGGTGGTGCTGACAGTGAAGTTGATTTTGAAGTACAACTTTCTGAACAAGATATTAGAACACAAACAGAAGCAGAATTTCAAGAATCATCAAGCGGAGTTGATTTAACAGCTGCTGAGTTAATTGTTTCTGTTGGCAGAGGAATCGAGAGCGAAGACAATATTCCTGTTATGGAAGAACTAGCCAATTCTATGGGAGCTGAAGTAGCATCATCAAGACCGGTAGTAGATATGGGATGGTTACCTCCATATAGACAAGTTGGAAGTTCTGGTCAAGTAGTTTCTCCTAAGCTTTATTTTTCCGTTGGAATTTCTGGTGCAATTCAGCATGTTGTTGGTATGAAAGGTTCTAAAAATATTTTAGCAATCAATAAAGATGAGGATGCTCCTATTTTTGAAATAGCTGATTATGCTGTGGTTGGAGATGTTTTGGAGATTGTTCCTAAATTAACTGAGGAAATCAATAACGCTACATAGGTAACTTTATGTTACATTTTTCCATATTAGAACAAATAGCTTTAATTATATTCCTTTTATCAGGAATATCCTTCTTTTTATATCATCTACTCTTAAGGTTAAAAATAGTTTTGAAAGGAAAGTCTGACTTTTCAATTGACGATTTGCCTAAAAGAATTATTAGAGTTTTCAATGAAGTAATTCTTCACAAAAAGGTAGCAAGCGGTCAAAGAAAATCGGCTGGCGTTTTACATGCTCTCGTTATGTACGGATTTATTTTTTTTGGCTTAATAACTATTAACCATTTCTTAACACCATTTGATTTATATATTTTTAATGACTCTATTCGAAAAAACTATTTTTATTTTTTTGGAGCTCCATGGGCGATATTGTGCACCGCAGGTATATTGGGACTAGCATATAGAAGATTTGTTATTAAGCCTGAAGCTTTAGGAAAATTTTCTGCTACATCTGCATTAGTAACAGTATTTATTACAACATTAATGGTTACATATTTAATTGATGAAATACATCATTTAAATCCATTCATGAATAATGCGGGAGCCAAAATTAATTGGTGGTTGCATTCGGGAGTAATTGGTGGATTTTTATTTTTAATTCCTCAATCCAAACATATGCATCTTGTTCTTTCGCCATTTAATATTTTTCTAAGACCTTCAGAGATACCTAATCACGGTGCTATTCCTATTGATTTGGAAGCGTCTGAAGAAGAATTAGATAATCTTCTACTGGATCTTTCAAGGTTAAGTAAAGATCAAGCATTAGACATTTTTACATGTGTTGAATGTGGAAGATGTACAGAAGTCTGTCCCGCTAATAGAGGTGGTGGAATCTTAGATCCTAAATATCATTTTATTCTTGACTTAAAAGACCCAATGCTCAAAAGTGGTGATGTAAATGTTGTTGACAAAATAAATGTTGAAGCTGGATGGGAATGCACTACTTGCCAAGCCTGTACAGAAGTATGTCCTGTTGGTAATCATGTTGAAAAAGCTGATGAAATAAGAAGTTTTCAAGTTTTAGCTGAAGGTGATGTACCTCAAGAGTACCAAAAGCTATTAAGAAATTTGCAAGAAACTGGAAATACAGAAGGAGCATCTTCAAGCGCTATACTTGATGAATTACCCGCCTATACTTCAGATAAAGAGTTAGTTTTATGGTTAGGATGTTTTGCTAAACATGCTATGGATCCAAATTTTATTAATTCAATAAGAAATTTTGTAAAAATTCTTGATTCTGCAGGAGTATCATATGGAGTTTTAAGTAATGAACAATGCTCTGGAGACCCAGCAAATAAATTAGGTGATAAACTTACTTATCAACTACTAATGGATCAAAATGTAGAACAACTTAATAAAGTTAAAAATGTTGCGTCAATGTGCCCACATTGTGTTGTTAATCTTCAAAAAGAATATAAAAAGTATCATGAAATTAAATATGAAGTAAAACATCACACTCAAGTAATATCAGAATTATTAGAAGAAGGAAGAATTGATATAAATCCAGGATCACTTGAAAAAGTCACGTATCACGATCCTTGTAATTTATCTAGAACTTTAGATGAAGTATCGGCACCAAGAAACGCTATTAAAGCCGCTGCTCCTGAATTTTTTGAATTAGATGAAAGTGGTAAAGAAACGCTATGCTGCGGAGCGGGAGGTGCACTTTGGTGGAAGAAAGATGGAGGAGAGGGAAGAACGCATTTGCTTAGGGCAGAGCAGGTCATTGAATCTAAAGCTGATACTGTTGTTACAGGATGCAATTTTTGTTATGGAATGATGAATCAAGGTATTGGACCATTGACTCCAAATGATCAAGAAGAGATTAAAGTTAAAGATGTAGCTGATATAGTTGCTGAAAATCTATCTTAAGAATTTCTAAAAATATCAATTGCTGAGCAAGGCTCACCAAAATATATACGTTTTGCATATTTAGTCAAATGGGCGGTAATTATAAGATAAGCCCAGGTTGGGATAGTGGCTTCTGAACATCCTTTTATAATAACTTTTTTATTATTGAATTTTGACCAATCAGTTGATTCTACTTTTAATCGAAAATCTTTTTCTTTGATTAAGCCATCTGTTAAAAAATCATCTAAGCTAATATTTTCCACTATTTGATGACCTCTATTGCAGAATTAATTTTTTTTACAAGAAAATCTACTTCGTCCAAAGTATTGTAAAAGTAAAAACTTGCTCTAGCGCAACTTGAAATACCTAATGATTGCATTAAAGGCTGGCAACAATGATGTCCTGAGCGAATGGTAATTCCTTCAAAATCAAGAAAATGTGTTAGGTCAAGTGAATGAACTCCTTCTATGTTAAAACTAATGATTGGTGTCCTTTCATTAGCATTTCCGTAAATTGATATTCCGTTAATTGAATTCATTTTTTCAATTGCATAATCCATTAATTCATTATTATGGCTACTAAGGCAATTATCTAAATAATCTGCAGCATCGGAGAGCGCAATTACTTGGGCTGTCATCGGAGATCCTGGTTCAAATTTATGTGGAATTGAGGTCCATGAAGAACTTTCCATTGTGACAGTCTCAATTATTCCTCCACCGGTCTGATATGGTTCCATTTCATCTAATAAATCTTCTTTACCAAATAAAACTCCAACACCTGTAGGGCCAAACATTTTATGTCCTGAAAAAGCATAAAAATCACAGTCTAGCTCCGAGACATTTACTTTCATATGAGGGATACTTTGACAACCATCTATCATAATTTTTGAATTATTTTTTTTTGCTAATTCAATTAATTCTTTAATAGGATTTATGGTTCCAAAAACATTAGATGCGTGCGTAATACTTACTATTTTTACATTTTTGTTTAAAGCTATTTTAAAGTCATCTAAGTTAATTGTACCATCATCAGAAGACTTTACATATTCAATTCTTGCTCCAGTTTTTTTACATATCATCTGCCATGGAATAATATTTGAATGATGTTCCATGTCTGTCAAAAGAACTACATCATTCTTAGATAAGTTTCTAAAACCCCATGACTCAGCTACCAGATTAATACTTTCTGTTGCGCTTTTTGTAAAAATAATTGATTTCTTTTTTGCACCAATAAGTTTAGCTATTCTTTTCCTACTATTTTCAAAAGCATTCGTAGCTTTTTCACCAAGCTCGTATACGCTCCTGTGAACGCTACCTCCGTATTTTTCGTAATACTTTATTTCACTTTGAATAACCTGGCTGGGTGTAAGGCTGGTTGCAGCACTATCTAAATAAACAAGAGGTTTATCTCTATTCATTTGATATAGATTAGGAAAATCTTTTCTAATTTCACTCATCGATTTAATATAATCCCAGCTGAAGCTTTGCAGCATCGCTCATCATATCCTGATTCCATTGTGGTTCCCATACAAGTTCAACTTCTACTTCCTTCGCTCCGCTTAGAGAAGATAGTTTCTGCTTAACTTCACCTGCAATAACAGGGCCCATTCCACACCCAGGTGCAGTCAGAGTCATTTGAATGAGTATGTTTACACCGTCATCTTCTTCTTTAATTAAACAATTATATACCAATCCCAAGTCAACAATATTTACTGGAATTTCTGGATCATAGCAGGTATGAAGTACATTCCAAACTTCTTCTTCATTAGCAAAATTATTTGAGTCTACTTCTCTTTTTTCTTGCCCAATTGCTTCGCCATCAATACCGTTCACTTGGTACATATTACCTTCAACAATAACTGTATAATTATCACCGAGTGATTGTGAAATTATTCCTGACATACCTTTTTTTAAGGTTGTTCTAATTCCATCTGGAACGCTATGAACTATAACGTCTTCTAGAATTGTAAATTCTTCATGCATTAATTAATTCCTTTTTAATATGTTCAAGAGAACCTATAAATCCATTTTGTCTTTGACTTGAAATTGATGACCCAATATTTAACCATTGAAATAAACTATTACCATCTTCAAAACTATCAATAAAATCAATAATACTATTTTTTTCTGAATTATTAAATGCAATTTGTAAAATTTTAAGCAACCCTTTAACAATAGTGCTTTCCGAATTTGCCATAATCACGACATTATTTTTATCTAAGATAATATTTACCCATGTTTGAGAATTGCATGCATGAATTTTATTGCTATCATTACAATCAAATTCATTAATTAAATCTAATTTTTTTCCAAGATCTATAAGATATATCAATTTGTCTTGGCCTTCCAAAATAGAAAATCCATCACGAATTTTTAAAAGATTATTTTTAATTTTATCCATTTATCCAATTATCCAGAGCAATTTCGGATATATCTTGGACGGAGGAAAGAGAAAACTCATCAATAACCTCTTTTGCAAATGCTTTAATTAACATTTTTTGGGCACTGCTTTGATCAATTCCTCTTGCTCTTAAATAAAAAATACTATTTTCATCTAAAGCACCTGTAGTAGAGCCGTGACCACAAGATACATCATCAGCATAAATTTCTAATTGAGGATTTGAAAAAGCAGTTGCATCTAACGATAATAGAAGATTTTTATTTGATTGGTTGGAATCTGTTTGCTGAGCACCTTCTGCTACAACCACTTTTCCATTAAAAACTGCAGTAGATTTATTATCTAAAATATTTCTTACGTGCTGAAAACTAGTACAATGTTCAGCTTTATGATTGATTAAAATATTATTATCAAGATGCTGATTATCTTTACCAAGATTTAAAATATTTACTTTTGCATTGCTACCAGTATTATTGAGGTCAATTTCAATAAACTCCTTATTGAAAATAGAATCTTTATTCAATGAATCAATATTTAGGTTTACATCTTTATCCAATTGAAAATAACTATATGAAAGTAAATGACATTCTATCTCTTTTTCAACAAGCTTAGCAAAATTTATATTTGACCCATCATCACAAATATATTTATTTAGTTTAAGATTAAAACTTGGATCTCCTTCATTTTTATCTTCCTCAATAATTGATATCTGAGATCCTTTTGAGAAATGAAATATATTAAAGGATGAAATTCTTTCGTCGCTTGCGTCGTTTTCAAATAAGTTAACAACTTTTATGGGATTAAGAAGATTTATGCTTTTTGTAAATTTAATATAATGGCCGCCATCAAAATCAGATATTCCTAGATTAAACATAGAATCATCTAAAAATGAATTTGAGAATGTTAAAATCATTTCATTGTCTATATTGACCAATTCTTTAATTTCTATATTATCTAAGTATTTGAAATTTTTTAAAGTATTTAAGCATAGTTTACCGTTAATAAAAAGTAGAGTTGATTCATCAGTTTCAATATTAGTGTGAGCTGCATTTGAAGACTTTTTCTTCTTAAATTTTTTCAGGTTTTTACTCGAAGTAAATTTCCAATTTTCAAGTTTTTTTGAAGGATATCCTTGTTTGGTAAAATACTCTGAACTTGTTTTTTTAAGTGAATTAATCATTTTATTTTTCAAGCCAAGAGTAGCCATCTTTTTCCACTTTTTCTACAAGTGACATATCACCTGATTTAACTATTTTACCATCAATCATTAAGTGTACAACGTCTGGTTTAATATAATCAAGCAATCTTTGATAGTGAGTTATAATTAATACTGAATTATTTTTATCTTTGAATTTATTTACTCCCTTTGCAACTGTTCTTAAGGCGTCAACATCTAATCCAGAATCAGTTTCATCAAGCACAGCTAATTTGGGATTGATAGTTAGTAGCTGTAGAATCTCACTTTTTTTCTTTTCACCTCCAGAAAAACCATCATTTATTGATCTTTTTAAGAAAGAATCATCGAGACTAAGTTCAGATAAAATAGCTTTTGCTTTGTTCAAAAATTCTAATGCATCCATCTCTTCTTTTCCTTGATACTTTCTATGTGCATTTAAGGCAGATCTAAGAAAATAAGCCATGCTTACACCAGGAATTGCAACAGGATATTGAAAGCATAGAAAAATACCTTCTAAAGCACGGTTTTCAATACTCATTTCTGTAATATCAGTATTTTCCATCGAAAGATTACCGCCGTCAACTTCATATGTTTCATTTCCAGCAATTACATTTGCTAATGTACTTTTTCCAGATCCATTTCTACCCATGATTACATGTACTTCCCCAGCTGGTATTTCTAGGTCAATACCCTTTAATATATCTTTATCATCAATAGATGCTTTTAAATTTTCAATTTTAATCATTTTTTTATCCTACGCTATTTTCTAATGTTACTTCAATTAATTGTTTTGCTTCTACAGCAAATTCCATTGGTAGTTCTTCAAAAACCTCTTTGCAAAAACCATTAACAATCATAGAAACAGCATCATCAAGTTTTATCCCTCTTTGATTACAATAAAATAATTGGTCTTCTCCAATACTTGAAGTTGTAGCTTCGTGTTCCATTTTCGCAGATGGATTATTCACGTCAATATACGGAAAAGTATGAGCACCGCATTTATCTCCAATTAAAATAGAGTCACATTGGGAAAAATTTTGAGCATTTTCAGCATTTTTCAAAATTTTAACACCACCTCTATATGTATTTTGACCTTCTCCAGCTGATATTCCTTTTGTGATAATTGTGCTTTTAGTATTTTTTCCAATATGAATCATTTTAGTTCCAGTATCTGCTTGCTGTTTATTTTTTGTAACAGCAACTGAATAAAATTCACCTACACTATTATCGCCTTGCATAATTACACTTGGATACTTCCAAGTAACAGCTGAACCAGTTTCTACTTGTGTCCAAGAAATCTTAGAATTATCACCTAGGCATCTTCCTCTCTTTGTAACAAAGTTATAAATACCGCCTTTACCTTCTTTATCTCCTGAGTACCAATTTTGAATAGTTGAATATTTAATTGTAGAATCTTTATGCGCTACCAGTTCGACGCAGGCAGCGTGAAGTTGATTTTCATCGCGCATTGGAGCTGTACATCCTTCAAGATAGCTAACGTGACTTCCCTCGTCGGCAATAATTAATGTTCTTTCAAATTGTCCAGTGTTTGTTGCATTTATTCTGAAGTACGTGGATAGCTCCATTGGACATTTTACACCTTTAGGTATGTATACAAAGGAGCCATCACTAAAAACTGCAGAGTTTAATGCCGCAAAGTAATTATCGGTTGCTGGAATTACTGAACCTAAATATTCCTTAACCAATTCAGGATGGTCTTGAACCGCTTCAGAAAAAGAACAAAAAATAATTCCATGTTTTGAAAGTTCTTTCTTAAATGTAGTAGCAATAGAAACACTATCAAATACAGCGTCAACGGCAACACCTTGCATTCTCTTTTGTTCATTTAAAGAGATACCTAATTTATTGTATGTTTCAATTATTTCAGGATCTACGTCGTCAAGACTATCATTTTTTATTTGTTTCGGCGCTGCATAATAGCTTAGTGCCTGGTAGTCAATTGGTTCATAATTAATATTAGCCCATGTAGGCTCCTTCATTTTTTCCCAATTGCTAAAAGCTTTTAGTCTCCAATCAAGTAACCACTGTGGTTCCTTCTTAATTTTTGACAATTTTTTAATCACGTCTACATTTAGACCTGGTTCAAATTTTGTTTCCTCTACATTTGTTGAAAAGCCATATTTATACTCTTGGTCAAGAGTTTTGTCTATTACCTGTTGATTTTTATCTACCATTATGCTGAAAAGCTAATACCACAACCGCATGTTCTTGTTGCGTTAGGGTTATTAACCTTGAATCCTCCGTTAAGTAAGTCTGTTGAAAAATCTATCTCGCATCCTCTAACATAGATCCAACTTTTTACATCGCAAAAAATTGTAATTCCATGGCTTTCGAACACCTTATCAAATTCCTTTTGCTCATTCTCAAATGTTATTTTATATGACATTCCTGAACACCCACCAGTGTCAATAGTAACTCTAATACCTTTTGAACCTGCTTCTTCATTTTCAATGATATTTTTTAATCTTGATGCAGCGTTTTGAGTAATTTCAATTTTCTGATTTTTTAATGCTTCTTCCATTATAAACCTAGTTTAACTTTACCTTCCTCTGTCATCATTTTAGGGTTCCAAGGTGGATCAAATGTTAATTCGACATTTACGCTTGAAACAGTTTCAATTGAAGCCATCTTATTTTTGATATCTTCAATCATATATTGTCCCATTGTACAACCTGGTGTTGTTAGTGACATAATTATATCCACAACAAATTTTTTGTCCTGTTCTTTTATTTTCAAATCGTAAATTAAACCTAAATTCCATAGGTCAATAGGCAACTCAGGATCATTGCATTGCTTGAGTACATTTATCACATTATTTTTAATATTCTTCATAAGCGATTGGCAATTTAATTAACAGAAAATTTATGTCCTATAATTATTGAATATATATTACAAAAAATCTCATTGCAATCACGCACTTAAAAATAACATATTTTTTAAATTCTCATACTCATTGCTAAGTTAAATTCCATAATGTAAATTGTTTCTCATTTGGAAAAAAAATGACAAAAAGTGTAACTAATAAAACTATAGATAATGTAACCATTCGTTTTGCGGGCGACTCGGGAGACGGAATGCAGCTTAGTGGAGGAAGATTTACTCAAACTTCTGCTGTTGTAGGTAATGATCTTAGTACTTTACCTGACTTTCCAGCCGAAATTCGTGCTCCTGCTGGCTCACTTGCCGGCGTAAGTTCATTTCAAATTCATTTTAGTTCTCAAGAAATTCATACTCCAGGAGAAAAACCAGATGTCTTAGTAGCAATGAATCCTGCAGCGCTAAAAGTGCACCTAAAAGATTTGACACCAGGCGGTACTCTGATTGTTAACAAGAATGCTTTTACTAAAAAGAATCTTTCATTGGCAGGTTATGATAATGACCCAACGGAAGATGGTTCATTAGTGGATTATTACTCTACGCATTTTATTGAAATGGGCAAGCTTGTTACATTGGCCTGTGAGGGTATTGACATTCCATCCAAAATGGTTGATCGTACGAAAAATCTTTGTGCTTTAGGAGTTTTGTTTTGGATGTATGATAGACCACTAGAGCCAACAATAGATTGGTTAAATCAAAAATTTAAATCAAAACCTGATATTATTGAAGCAAATATTAGAGCTTTGAATGCCGGATATAATTATGGAGATACAGCAGAAATTTTTACCACAAGGTACATTGTTGAAAAAGCTAAACTACCAGAAGGCAAATATAGAAATATGAATGGAACTCTTGCTTCATGCTTAGGAATACTAACCGCGGCAGAAAAAAGTAAGCTTGATATTACTTTTGCTGGTTATCCAATTACTCCAGCAAGCAATATTTTACATACACTCTCAAATTGGAAAAAGTTTGGAATCAAAACTTATCAGGCAGAAGATGAAATTGCTGGAATTGGTGCCGCCCTTGGGGCATCTTATGGTGGATCTTTGGGAATAACTGCTTCATCAGGACCAGGGATTGCTTTAAAAACAGAATTTATGGGATTAGCAATTATGACAGAACTTCCCCTCGTAATCATTAATGTTCAAAGAGGAGGACCAAGCACTGGACTGCCAACAAAAACTGAACAGTCGGATTTGTTTCAAGCAGTTTATGGAAGAAATGGCGAGGCTCCAATTCCAGTTCTTGCTCCAACAACACCTGGTGATTGTTTTCATACTGCATATGAAGCTTGTAGAATTGCAGTCAAATACATGACCCCAATTATGGTATTATCTGATGGTTATCTTGTAAATGGTTCGGAGCCTTGGTTAATTCCAAATCCAGATGATCTTAAATCATTTAATGTAGACTTTGCCAAAGAAGAGGATTCAGATGAATTTTTACCTTACAAAAGAAATATGAAAACTTTAGCTAGAAGCTGGGCTATTCCTGGAACTAAAGGGCTCGAACACAGAATTGGTGGCCTTGAAAAACAAGACATCACAGGTAATGTTAATTACGATTCAGATAATCATCAAAAGATGGTTGAAATTAGAGCACAAAAAGTTGCAAACATAGCTAATGAAATACCACCAACGGAAATTTTTGGTGACAGGAAGGGGGATGTTTTAATCTTAAGTTGGGGAAGTGGACACGGAGCAAGTAGGGCAGCTACAGAATCTTTGTTATCTGAAAATAAGAAAGTAGGACATGCTTCTATTAAATGGATTTCTCCACTGCCTAACGACTTAGGTTCGATTCTTGAAAAGTATAAAAAGGTTTTAATTCCTGAGGTGAATACTGGTCAATTTAGGCAAATTATTAGAGCAGAATATTTAGTAGATGCTATAGGTTTAAATGAAGTTCAAGGAAAACCATTAGGTGCTTCAAAAATTATAGAAAAAGTAAAGGAATTGATTAGTGACTGATAAACCTCTATTAAAGAAAAAGGACTTTGAGTCAGATCAGGCAGTAAGATGGTGTCCTGGCTGTGGAGATTATGCTATTCTTGCGCAAACACAAAAAGTTTTTCCTGAAATTACGACTGACAAGGAAAAAGTAGTATTTGTGTCAGGGATTGGTTGTTCCAGTAGATTTCCATATTACATGAATACTTATGGATTTCATACCATTCATGGAAGAGCCCCAACAGTTGCAAGTGGATTAAAAATTGCAAATCCAGATCTTTCTGTATGGCTAGTAACAGGAGATGGAGATGGATTTTCCATTGGCGGAAATCATATTATCCATTTATTACGTAGAAACATTAATCTTAATGTTATGCTTTTTAATAATAGAATTTACGGCTTAACAAAAGGCCAATACTCTCCTACTTCAGAACAAGGGAAAGTGACATATTCAACTCCAATGGGTTCATTGGATTATCCTTTTAACCCTACAAAATTAGCATTAGGAGCAAGAGGAGCATTTGTTGCTAAAACCATCGATAGAGATTTAAAACACTTACAAAAAATGATTAAAAGAGCAAATGACCACAAAGGCACTTCATTTATTGAAATATATCAAAATTGTAATATTTTCAATGATGGTGCGTTTTCTGAATTAACTGACAAAGAAACAAAATCAGATAGAGTTTTAAAAGTTGAACATGGAGAGCCAATGGTTTTTGGTGCTGAAAATAATAAAGGGATTTATTTAGATGGAACAACACCAAAAGTAGTAACTATTGGGGAACAATTTTCAGTTGATGATATTTTAGTTCATGATGAAACTGACGCATTTATTGGAGATATGCTTTCTAATTTTACAGCAAGCGATACTTTCCCCGAACCTCTGGGCGTGTTATATTGCGTAGAAAGACCAACTTATGATGATTTAATGGTGGATCAAATGAATGAAGCAAAGAAAAATAAAAAAGGTCCCAAAAGTGTTAACGAATTACTTAATGCTGGAGATACCTGGGAGGTTAAATAATGCCTTTTAGGACTGAAAAAGATAGTATTGGTAAAATAAAAGTACCATTAAAAGCATATTACGGAGCTCAAACACAAAGAGCTGTTCAAAATTTTCAAATTGGGTGGCCAATGGAGTTTAGTTTAATACTACCTTACGTAATCATAAAGAAATGTGCAGCGAAAACAAATTACGCCCAAAAAAATATTTCAAAAAAACTAGCTAATGCAATTATTAAAGCATGCGATCATATAGTTGACAACCCAAACCAATATATAGATGAATTTCCAGTACCAGTTTTTCAAACAGGTAGTGGTACCCAAACCAATATGAATGTAAATGAGGTAGTTGCAAATAAAGCGAATGAAATTTTAGGAGCAAAATTAGGAACTTATAAATTTGTTCATCCAAATGATCATGTGAATATGTCTCAATCAACCAATGATACATTTCCAACTGCTATTTTAGTTGGAAGCGCAATCTCATCAGAAGATAATTTATTACCTTCACTTGAAATGTTGGAAAAAGCTTTATTAAAAAAATCAAAAGAATTTTATAAAATAATTAAGGTAGGAAGAACGCACCTTCAAGATGCAACTCCAATTAGATTAGGTCAGGAGTTTTCTGGATATGCTTCAATTATTAAGCATGATATTTCAAGAGTTAAAAGTGCAATAAAAGAATGCGCTGATTTACCTATTGGAGGAACTGCTGTAGGTACTGGCATAAATACTACACAAGGTTTTGATGATTTGATGTGTTCTTTTATTTCAGAAGAAACTGGAATTTCATTTAATGTATGTAAAAATAAATTTGAACTACTTTCCTCTCAAAATGCTATTTCAAATTTATCTGCCCAAATTCGTATTTGTGCTGGATCTTTAAATAAGATTGCGAATGATATACGTTGGTTAGCTTCTGGTCCTATGGCTGGAATAGGGGAGTTAATTCTTCCATCTAACGAGCCCGGAAGTTCAATTATGCCTGGTAAAGTAAACCCAACTCAATGTGAAGCAGTTAATATGGTTTATGCTCAAATTTTAGGCAACGATTCAACAATTAATTATACAGGTGCTAATGGAAATTTTGAATTAAATACCTACAGACCAATTATAGCATCATCTATTCATGAGTCTATAGCACTTTTATCTGAAGTTGCTGAATCATTTTCATTAAATGCATTAGAAGGTTTAAAAGCTAATGAGAAAAAAATTAAAGCCAACCTTGATAAGTCATTAATGTTGGTAACAGCTCTTGCTCCAAAAATAGGGTATGAAAAATCAGCTGAGATTGCAAAAAAAGCATTAAAAGAGAACGTCACTCTTAAAGAAAGCGCAAAAGCTTTGGGATATTTATCGGAACAAGAGTTTGATAAGATTGTTAAACCAGAATTAATGGTTTCACCCAAAAAAATATGATTAAAACTATCTTCTCATCTCTTCGAATAATTTTTTATTTATTCATTCTTGTAATTGTATATGTCTTTTATTTATCCAGAGATCTCCCATCATTAGAGCGACTTGAAACTTTTGATCCAGCGATGCTATCAACTCTTTACGATAGAAATAGTGAAGTAATTGGAGAATTTTATATCCAAAAAAGAGTCTTTGTAGATATTGAAGAAATGCCCAATCATTTAAAATCAGCTGCTATTGCTTCGGAGGACAAGCGATTTTACAATCATTGGGGAGTTGATTTACAAAGTTTTTTTAGAGCTGTAGTTGTGAATATTTCTTCAATGAGCTTTAAGCAAGGGTTTAGTACTCTATCACAACAATTAGCAAGAAATCTGTATAAAGAAGTTGGTTTTAGGGATAGTATCACAAGAAAGTTAAAGGAAATGATAACTGCTATTCAAATTGAGAGAACATATACAAAGGATGAAATATTAGAAATGTACTTAAATACAGTTCATTTTGGCCATGGAACATATGGAGCAGAGTCTGCTGCAAAAAGATTTTTTAATAAAAAAGCATCTGATTTAACTATTGGAGAATCGGCCATGTTGGTAGGATTATTGCCTTCGCCAGCTAATTATTCTCCTTTACGAAATTTAAATAAAGCTATTGGAAGAAGGTCCATTGTATTAAAGCTAATGTACAATCAAGATTACATTACTTATCAAGAATATATGGAGCATAACAGCATTATACCTGATAATATTTTTTATGAAATTCCAAAAGGTAAAGCACCATATTTTGCTGAGCATGTAAGAAGAATTCTTGAACAACAAGATGAACAGCTTGGTATTGATATTTACCAAGATGGATTAAAAATCTATACTACTCTCGATTATAGCTTACAAAAAATTGCAGAAGAATCTGTAATGCAAACTCTCAAAAAAAATCAGGATGAGTTCAATAAACAACTTTTTGCAGATAAGGATAAATTCTCAAAATTGGGTTACTTATCTATTTTTCCAGCTGATTCAGTTAAAATGATGTTGAACGGTCAAATGGAGCTATACGAACAACTTAGAAAAGATCTACTAGTACAATGTTCATTTATTGCTTTAGATACTAAAACTGGCGAAATACTAGCCATGATTGGAGGAAGATCAGATTATTTGGATGAATTTAATAGATCTACTCAAGCATTGAGGCAGCCTGGATCTATTTTTAAGCCTTACATTTATACAGCTGCAATTGATAATAATTATCCTGTAACAACACAATTACTTAATCAACCTGTTGCACTATATAGAAATAATTCAAAAGGTGAGCGTGAAAAGTGGACTCCTAGAAATTATGATAATAGTACAGGAGGGTTAACAACTTTAAGAGAAGGTCTTCGCAGATCATTAAATTTGGTTTCTGTTAGGATGGTTCAAGAACTTGTTCCACCAAGACAAGTAAAAGATATCGCTCAAAGGATGCAAATTACTACTCCAATCCGAGCTGTAGATTCTATAGCGCTTGGAACATCTGAAGTAAAGCCAATAGAAATTGTAGCATCATATGCAACATTTGCTAATAAAGGTATTTATTCAACTCCTTCAGCGATAAAACGTATTGAAGATAAATACGGAAGAATTATCAAAGAATATTCGATTGATCAGAAAGAAGTCTTGAGCCCAGAGACAGCATATATGGTTACAAATTTACTTCAAACAGTTATAGATAAAGGAACTGGTGGAAGCGTTAGATGGAAATATAAATTCAGACATCCTGCTGGAGGTAAAACTGGAACAACTCAAAATTTGAGCGATGCATGGTTTGTTGGTTTTACTCCAAATATAACAGCAGGTGTTTGGTTTGGATTGGACCAATATTCAACTAGTCTTGGAGATGGTCAGTATGGAGGAGTAGCAGCGCTACCAGCATGGGCTTTATTTATGAAGAAAGCACATAAAGAGCTAGATATACCAAAAGATAATTTTGAAATTCCCTCAGGAGTTGTTGAAATTGAAATTGACGCAGATACTAAAAAACTACCAAATAGCAGAACTAAAAATTTAGAAAAAGAATATTTTTTAAAATCAAATGCTCCAGAATAGGTTTAATTTTTTTTATTGGATTGTTTTAAAATAATTAAACCACTTATAAAAAGGACAATATTTGGAAGCCAAGATCCTAAACCAGGATTAATCAAATTTCGATCTGCTAACTGTTCTCCCCAAATTAATAAAACATAATATATTAAGAAAAATGCTATACTTAATGCCGAGGCAATAGTCATTCCACCATTTTTTACTAATATTCCCAATGGTGCTCCGACCATAGTAAATAGAATACATGCTAGTGCAAGCGTAAATTTTTTATGAATCTCAACTCTAAATTTATTATTCGTTTTTTGGTAGTTTTCTATAAGTGTAAATTCATTTTTAAATTGCCTTGCATTATTATTTAAAGAAAGAATGTATTCTTTTCTCTCAAAATCTGGGATAATAATTTCACCATTATATTCTCTATCTGCATTTACCTGATTGATTTTAGCTTCTTTCAAAAGCTCAATTTCTTGAATAATAGAATTAAGATTAAAGGTATTCGAGTTCGTAATGCCAATTTCTTTTTTTACTGCTTCAATTCGAGCATAGATTTGTGATATCAATAGATTATTTTTACTAATCTCATCAATCATTTGTGGAACTTTCATTTCACGATCAGTTCGATTTGACTCATTAGTACGATTTAATATTAAATCATCCATTGAAATCAAGATTTGATGAGTGGTAAATTTTATTTTTCTGTAATAATCATAATCAGACAAATCAATCTCGTGAATTTCTCCATCTTTCAAATCAATGGTAATCATATTTCCATCCGAAGATAAAGAGCCTTGATTAGCATAAATAGTTGTTTGTTCAGATTGTTGGTTTTTACTAAAAATTTTAACATCTTTAAAATTTGATCCATCCATTTCTTGAACTATCATTGTATATTGTGGAATCATATCTACAAAGTATCCTGGTTCAATAGATAGTTCAGGTTTTTTTTGGTATATATCTTTCGCTAATAAGCGAGCATTATAATTCATTTCTGGAAGAATAAAATTATTGAAAAGGCATAGTAATATGGCTATTAATGTTCCAAACCATAATGCAGGTTTTATGATATTAAAGAGATTTACCCCTGCAGACTTTAAAGCAGTAATTTCATTTTGCTGAGACATTCTTCCAAAAGTCATTACACTAGAAATCAGCAAAGACATAGGAACAGATAGTGCGATAATCCACGCTAAATTAAGATATAAGTATTCAAAAATTGTTACAATATCTAGTCCTTTGCCAAGAAAGCGATCAACAGCTCTAATCAAAAATTGCAAAAAAAGAACTGTCGTGATTACAGCTACTGATAGTAAAAAGGGAATTAGTGACTGTTTAAAGAGATATTTATTTAATGTATTCATATTAATTTTTTAAAATTTAACTCTACTTGTGTTAAAACCTAAACTATAATAAGTTTCCATGCTTAAATTTAGTTAAGCCTTATGGTGACTGTAGCTCAGTTGGTAGAGCCATCGGTTGTGGTCCGATTGGTCGTCGGTTCGAGTCCGATCAGTCACCCATATAATTTTCGGGATATAGCGTAGTCCGGTTAGCGCACCTCGTTTGGGACGAGGGGGTCGCAGGTTCAAATCCTGCTATCCCGACTTCAAATTTTTTTCTTATAGTTGTCAAAAAAGTTCATAATATAAAGCTTCAATCATCAAAAACATTAATATGTAAGGTCTACATAGAAAAAAAGCTTAATTATTAATTTTTTTTAAGATATATACCTAATTTTTATGTAATTTTGTTCAGCAAAAACTAAAAAAGGGGGATTTTAGTGAATTCATTAGAACTTTTTACAGTAAATAATTTATGGATGCTAGTGGCAACAATATTAGTTTTCATAATGCATCTTGGTTTCTCTGCGTTAGAAACAGGTCTAACTCGCACAAAAAATACAGTAAATATTTTATTTAAAAACGTTAGTATTATTTCAATTGGACTATTGACCTATGCACTTTGTGGATTTAATCTGATGTATCCGGGGGAATTTTCTTTAGGCCAATTTTTTGGTTTTGCTGGATGGGGACTTAATCTGCCGGATGGAGATGCAGGGCTAATTGCTTACGCGAATGGAAAATATACGTATTATACTGATTTTATTTTTCAAGCAATGTTTGCTGCAACTGCTGCAACAATTGTTTCAGGAGCCGTTGCTGAACGAATTAAGCTAAATTCTTTTTTACTTTTTTCGCTTATTTACGTTGCTTTTATTTACCCAATTGCTGGTTCGTGGAAATGGGGTGGTGGTTTCTTGGATCAATTAGGTTTTTATGATTTTGCTGGATCAACACTTGTACACAGTGTTGGCGGTTGGGCAGCTTTAGTGTGTGCATTTATGCTTGGTCCCAGAATAGGTAAATATACAAAAGGTGGAATAAGACCTATTATGGGACATAATATGCCCTTAGCAGCTATTGGTGTTTTCTTGCTATGGTTTGGTTGGTATGGTTTTAATGGAGGTTCTGTTCTTTCTGCAGATCCTGGATTAGTATCACATGTTTTTGTTACTACTTCTTTATCCGCTGCAGCTGGAATACTTGGATCAATGCTAACATCTGTTTTTTATTTAAAGACAAACGATTTATCAATGATACTAAATGGCTCTTTAGCTGGATTAGTAGGAATAACTGCAGGGGCTGATATTATATCACCAACGAACGCGATTTATATTGGATTGATTTCTGGGTCTCTTGTTGTTTTTTCAATCATATTTTTTGATAAAATAAAAATTGATGATCCTGTTGGTGCAATATCTGTTCATTTAGTTTGTGGAGTATGGGGGACACTAGCTGTAGGATTATTTTCCAGTGATTTTTCTTTTTTTACTCAGCTAAAAGGAGTTGTTGCATATGGATTATTTAGTTCAATATCAGCATTTACTATTTTTTACTTAATAAAAGTTTTATTGGGTGTTAGAGTAAGCGAAGAAGAAGAAATACTAGGTTTAGATATTGCTGAACATGAAATGGAATCATATTCAGGATTTCAAATTTTTACGGTAGAATAAAGGAGAAAAAATGAAACTAATTATTGCAATTGTACAGCCGGAAGAACTTCCAGAGATTAAAGAAGAATTACTGAAAAAAAAGATCTATAAATTCACAGTTTCCAATGCGCTAGGGCAAGGAAAAGAAATACCTATTCATGAGGTTTATAGAGGTATTGCTCATGAGATAACCTTGCTTAAAAAAGTTAGGTTGGAGATTGCAGTCAACAATGATTACGTTGATTCTGCTGTTGAAGCAATTTGTAATGTTGCCAATAAATATGAAGAAAAAGGAAGAGGAAAAATATTTATTCTTCCCATAGAAGAGTGCATTCGTATTAGAACTGGCGAAAAAGGTAAAACAGCCATAGGTTAAATTATAATACCCATATTCATCCTGTAATTCCAACAAATCAAAAATATCTGTAGATTATATAATGGCATTCTTAAAAAAAACCATTGGTACTGATCATAAGATTGAGCTTTATAAGTTCAATGGAGAAAGTTTTAATAACCTTCCTGAGAATTATAATAATGATAACGCTGTAAAAATATGCTTTCTTGATCTTGAAACAACAGGGTTAAATAAAGAAAGATGCAAAATTATTGAATTTGCTGGTAAACTTACTGCAATTGATAAGAATAATGGAGCATTATTGGGTATTATGGACAAATATCAGTCATTTAATGATCCTGAAGAAAATATTGAAGCAGAAATTACAAGAGTCACAGGCATTACCAATGAAGATGTTGCTGGCCACTCCTTAGATTGGGAAGCAGTAGCTAAATTAATAAACACTGCCGATATAATCGTTGCTCATAATGCAAGTTTTGATCGTGCATTTATGGATCGTTATCTACCAATTTCTCAAGAAAAAATATGGGTTTGTTCAGTTAATGACATTAATTGGCCTGCAAGAGGATTTGGAGCAAGAGGCCAAGAAATTTTATGTATCTGGCATGGATTTTATTATGAATCACATCGAGCAATGTCTGATGTAGATGCGCTTATTCACCTGGTAACATATGATGTAGAAGGAGCAAGTAAAGCATCAATGGAGTTAATAGAAAATGCATCCTTTCCAAGTTATATAATTGCCGCCCTTAATAGTCCGTTCGAAACAAAAGATTTTTTGAAAGCTAGAAAGTATCGATGGAATCCAATAAAAAGATATTGGTGGAAAAAGATCTCATTTGAAGAGGTTGAAACTGAGAAAGAGTGGATGGCTGACGCTATTTATAATGGTATTTTTGAAGGAAGAGTAGAAGAAATTTCAATTACAGATAAATACAAGTCATAAAAATGTATAGACTTTATTTTTATACTTTTAACAAAAATTAAAATACCATGAAACACTTAGAAAATTCAAAATGGACTGCAGTAAAAAAAATCAAAAATTGGCGCCATTACGAGGTCATTAATATTTTCAAAAAAAAACAAAAAGTTGAAATGTTTTCAGTTTGTGCCAAAAAAACTAGAATTGAAGTTTCTTTTGAAGATCTTAAAGATTATTCGAAGTGGATTAGTGGTTGGATTGAAATTGTTGAATAAATTGCTTAATTTTTTAAATGGGATCTTATTTTAAATTTTTTTTAAACCCTTTTTTTCTTTGTTTAATGGGATTTTCATTAATTATTGATGGTTGGATTGGGTTATCATTATCTCTAATCGTAGTTTTTTCAATTATTTTTGGAGAACTATTTTTTGGAGATGATATATCTACACCAAACTATAGATTACCATTCTTGCTCGATTTTTCCCTTTTTATAAATGTACCTCTATTTTTGATTGTACTTTATTTATACCTTGATAAAGTAACTAATATGTTTGAGTGGTATTATTTAATGTATATACCAATCTTAGGACTACAAATGGCTTTGAGCCTAATCAATATTGGTCATGAGCTTGTGCACCGTACTAGTAAAAAATTTGATTGCGAGGTTGGAAATTGGGCATTAGCTACTGCTTGGAACCCTGCTTTTGCAATCGAGCATGTTTACGGACATCATAAAAATATTGGTATTGTTCAGGAAGATCCAGTTACAGCGTCTTATGGAGAAAATCCAATTAGTTTTGCCGTAAAAGCTTTTTTTAAAGAACATGTACATGCATGGGCGATTGAAACCAAACAATTAAAAAGAAGAAAGCATTACATTTTTTCATTTCATAATAGAATTTTGAACGGATATATCAGAACCTTTATTATTTTTGCGTTAGTAGGTTATTTTTTCAGTTGGCAAGCTATGTTAATTTATATTTTTTTAGGAATAGTCGCGAACTATGTATTTCAACTTACAAATTTTATTGAACACTATGGATTGGTTCGTATAAAAGGAAGGCCTGTTGAGTATCATCATTCATGGAATTCAAATAATAGAATGACAAGTTATTTGACATATAATTTAACGAGACATTCAGACCATCATGTACATGCGCAAAAAGAATTTTGGGAACTAAATCCATGCGACAATACTGGAGTTGTTCTGCCTTCAGGTTATTTAACGTATATTTTACTTTTTACTTTTTTTCCCTATTATGCTCAATCTCAAATGGCTCCAAGATTAAAAAACTGGCATGAAAATTATGCTTCAAAAGATGAAAAAGCTTTAACTTTGCATTACCTTAATTTTTCAAATTAGTTTATAGAAAATAATTTCCCTATATTCCTTCCTTTATGTTATCTTCACAATTTTTAATTAGTCAGAAAAAGTGTTGTGGAAATGGTTGTAGAATGTGTCCATATGAACCACTGCACATCAAAGGAAATACTACCTTACAAAAAAGATGGAATATTTCTGAAAAAAACCCGTATACTACCATAATGAATAAAATTAATATTCCAATGATTGGGCTCGGAACTTGGCTAATACCTAATGAACAAGCAGAACTAATTACTAAAGATGCTATTAATTTAGGTTATAAACATATTGATACAGCTGAAATTTATCGCAATGAAGAAGGTGTTGGCAATGCTTTAAAATCTTTATCCGTACAAAGAGATGATATATATATTACAACTAAAATGTGGCCTGGAATGTCTAAGCAGGATGAACCTTATCAAACATTTGATGGCGCTATTAAAGCCTGCGAACAGAGTTTAAAATCATTACAACTTGACGAAATTGATTTATACTTAATTCATAATCCATTTGCAAAAGATAATAGATTAGAACTTTGGGAAGCTATGGTAGAGTTAAAAAAACAAGGTAAAGTTAAGCACGTTGGAGTTTCTAATTATAATGTACATCACATTCAAGAAATTGAAGAATCAGGAATTGAAATGCCATCGGCTAATCAAATTGAAATTCATCCTTGGCATGTTATACCAACTGAATTAGCACAATACATGGATAAACATGAAATTTTACCTATTGCTTACTCAACTCTAGCACCAATACCAAATTGGAGAGAAGGCTCAAGATGGAATGGAAAACCAGAAGATATGAAATCCGGTTCCATGCCATGTCAAGATATAGCAGATAATTATAATGTAACTGTTCCCCAATTATTTTTAAAATGGGCAATTCAATTAGGGTACCCAGTATTGCCAAAGTCAGTCAAGTATGATCGATTGAAAGAAAATTTAGAGTTAAATCATTTTGAAATTTCAAGAGAAGACATCAAAAAAATATCCAAGATTGCTAAAGATAATCAAAAGTGTTTAGCGTGGTCAGGTGATTTTGATCCATTAGAAGTAGAATAATATATGGGATATGGATACAACCCAATAGTTGGAAAAAACTGGCGCTATAATCCAGAAAAAACATTCAAAATTAGTCGATCAAAAATTGAACTTTTCTTTAATTGTCCTACGTGTTTTTATAAAGAAGTGAAAATTGGACTAAGAAAACCTCCAATGCCTGGTTGGGCAATTAATAGCGCAGTAGATGCTTTGCTAAAGAAAGAAATGGATATTTGTCGTTTGAAAGATAGGCCGCATGGGATTTTTATTGAAAATGGCTTAGATATTAAACCTTTTATTCATGAGAATATTGAAAAATGGCAAAACGCATTTACAGGCATTCAATATCATGATAAGGAGCATGATTTTCTTCTTTATGGAGGAGTAGATGACATTATGGTTGATAATGATGGTAAATTAGTTGTCATAGATTTTAAAGCTACTGCTAAAGCTGCAGACATTCTTTCATCTGCAAATGTTTATAATAATGGGGAGTCATATAAGAGGCAATTAGAAATTTATAGTTGGCTATTGCAAAAAAATGGGTTTGACGTATCTAATTCAGGATATCTAATGTACTATAATGGAGAAGCTTCAAGGCCGCACCTAGGAAGACAAATGCACTTTAGAAGAACTCTTGTACCATTTGAATTAGATACGAAGTGGATTAGTCCAATGATTAAAGACATGTATAAGTGTCTTCAAAAAGACGAGATACCAAAATATAACGACTCAAATTGTGAAGAATGCCTGTATTTAACCACGGTAGAAAAATTATAATTTCTTATTGACTAAAACCTGAGGGCTTTTCAAATACATATACAATATCAATTCCTTCTGAAAGAGACATTCCTCCTGGGTTCAATCCCAATTCACCTTCAGGGATTGGATGGTTTAACTTATTATAGTAATCTACCCAATGTCTAAATGGTTCATTTGTTCCAGGTTCATTGAATGTCATCGGATTTAAAGCAAGAATTTTTTGTGAATCATCAGCTATTTTTAAACCTTCATAAATAATTTCAGAGCAATAATATGTATCATCTGTTATATCAAAAATATAATCATATTTTTTACCAAGTAGGTTACTAGATATATGATTTATAGCAGCATTTATCATGTATTGATACTCATTTTTTAAACGACCAACAATCACTTTATCGCTACGATTTAAAAATTGCTCTAAAGAAGTTTCAACTACACTATCACCAATAGCTTCTGTAAGAATAATTTCTTCATAAGATGGACCAACAGCAGTTACAATTGCACAGTGAGATAGTTGAGAGCCTTTGTATCCTTGAGTAACCGCTTCAATTGCTTCGCATGGCGGACCACAATCAAGATCTTGAAAAAAAATATCTCCTTGTTGAAATGATATTTGAGGTTGCCTTAAAAAAAGGCTGACATAAAAAATGAAAAAACCCATCATGCCAATGAGGTAGAGCTTTTTAGTTGACATCCTTCTATGTGTTATCTACTATTTTAATTTCTTTACCTGTATACTCGTAACGATCAGGGTCAGGCCATGCTTTTGATACATCATGCCAATTATCAGAAGAACCGTATTCCGTTTTTCTGCGTTCCATTGCATCATGATATTCAGCTTCGGTATTATACCATAACTCAGCCATGCCACAACATCCATTTTCGATATCTTCCTCAAAAAAAGTTAGAACATATTTTAATGGTTTTAATACTTTTACCATATGGGGGGCGTGAATATTTTCCCAATGATCAAAGAAATTTGAACGCTTAATACCTGTTCGATTTTGTATAAAAAGTATTTTTTTTATCATAACTTCTCCTTAACAGTTTAAAGATAACATCTTTTTTTTATTTACAACATCATTATTTGATTATTACATTGTTAATTCAATCAATTTTAGGAGATATATTTATGTTAAACAGAATCGTCACAATTATTTTTCTATTTTCTTTTATTTTTGCCCAAGATGGAGTTGAATTAGAAGAAAATAAACATTTTAATTCATACCAAATTAATTTAGATCGCTTTAAGCAACTAAATGAGGATATAACCACCCCAAATACTTATCGTACAGCAGCAGGATATCCTGGTCACGAATATTGGCAAGTAAGGGCTGATTATGACATGAAGCTTAGAATTGACGACAATAAACAAAGGCTTTATGGAGAAGAAACGGTGACATTTTATAATAACTCACCAGATGCTTTAAACTATTTGTGGATGGAGCTTACGCAAAATGTCAGGGCCTTAGATTCAGACTCATATAAAATTCAGTCCACAGGAGACTTATCTGCACAGCGTGGCAATGAAAAAATGGTAATAGGAAATACGGTTTCCTCAAGAACATTAGAAAACTTTTATCGTGATTTTGATGGCGGTTTCAAAATTATGTATGTGAAAGATGAAAAAAATAAAAATGTTCCATACACTATTAATAAAACAATGATGCGTATCGATGTTCCGGAACCAATTCAACCTGGAGAAACCTACACCTACAAAATAAAATGGTGGTATAATATCAATGACCATATTCGAGATGGAGGAAGATCTGGATATGAACATTTTGAAGAGGATGACAACTATATTTATACTATTGCACAATTTTTTCCAAGAATGTGTATGTACAATGATGTGTATGGTTGGCAAAACAAGCAATTTTTAGGTCGAGGAGAATTCACATTAATTTTTGGAGATTATGATGTAAAAATTACAGTACCCGAAGATTTTATTGTTGGAGCGACTGGTGCATTACAGAATGCTGATGAAGTTTTATCTGAAGAACAAATCAAAAGACTTAAAAAAGCAGAGAAATCTAAAGAACCTGTTTTAATTGTTACGGTAGATGAAGCACTAGAAAATCTTCAAACCAAAACTGCCAGACAAAAAACATGGCATTTTAAAGCAGAAAATGTAAGAGATTATGCATTTGCTGCTTCTCGAAGATACATTTGGGATGCTATGGGAGTAAAAGTAGGAGATAATACGGTTATGGCTATGTCTTATTATCCTAACGAAGCCAATCCTTTGTGGGGACAATATTCAACAAAAGCAGTAGCCCATACGGTTGAATTTTATTCAAATTATACATTTGATTATCCATACCCCGTCGCTATTTCAGCGCACATTGATCGAATGGGAATGGAATATCCAATGGTTACATTTAATGGTTATCGTCCGGAGGATGATGGTACCTATTCCGAAAGAACAAAAAGGGGTTTGATTGGAGTAATCATACACGAGGTAGGACACTTTTGGTTCCCGATGATTGTGAATTCAGATGAAAGACAGTGGACATGGATGGATGAAGGGCTGAACTCCTTTATGGATGATTTAGCTGGAAGAGCTTGGGATTCTGAGTTATTCCATCCCAGAAATAATCAAGATTATATTGTTCGATATATGAGAGGAAATAAGTCAAATATAATGCCTATCATGACAAATTCTGAATCAATCTATCAGTTTGGTGCAAATGCCTATGGAAAACCTACGGTAGCATTAAATATCCTTAGAGATACCATAATGGGAAGAGAACTATTTGATTTTGCATTTAAAGAATATTCTAAAACATGGATGTTTAAACACCCTACGCCTTCAGATTTTTTTAGAATAATGGAAAATGCATCTGGTGTGGATTTAGATTGGTTTTGGAGAGGATGGTTCTTTACAAATGACCACGTAGATTTATCAATTGAAGAAGTTGAGTGGTTTCAATTAGAGCTTGATCCAAAAAATAAAAGAGCAGCTGAAAAGAAAGATAAAGAAGGCAAAAAATATTATGCTGCAATGCTAGATGAGATAGATATTAAACAAACAGTAACAGATAAAGATCCAAAGACAAAAGATTTTTATGATTCATATGATGAGTTTGCAGATATTACAGATGCTAGCCAACGTAGAGAATACGAGACTATGCTTAATGAAGCTGATCTTTCAGATGAAGTAAAAGCCAAAATCATGGAAAAAATGAGTGGTAAAAGTCAATATGAAGAATTGATGGATGAACTATCTGACAACGAAATAAAGATAGCAAAAAGAGATGACCATTTTTATAAAATTAAATTCAAAAACATTGGTGGACTTGTAATGCCATTAATTATTGAAATGACATTTGAAGATGGTTCAACTGATGTAGTTAGAATACCGGTAGAAATCTGGAGATTTAATAGGCCTGAAGTTTCAAAAGTATTTAAGACTGAAAAGAAGGTAGTAAGTTTTATGTTAGATCCATTTAGAGAAACTGCAGATACATTCAGAGATAATAATCATTGGCCACCGAAAAATGAACCAACTTTATTTGACATTTATAAGTACGATAGCACATCATGGTATGGTGGCTCAAATCCAATGCAAAGAGCAAAGCAACGAGAAGGCAAATAAATAATTTCTGATTTGAAAGATGTATAAATTATTTTTTAAAATAATTTTGCTAAACACAATTGTGTTTAGTCATCAGTTTTTTTTGACAACTACTGAGGTTCGTTTGAGTNAAAATCAAAATAATTTAGAAGTTACAATCCAGACATTCTCTCATGATGTTGAATCTTTATTGAAAGAAGCAGATTTTAATTTAGCAAATTTAGGCTCAATTAAAGAAAATAGTGAAATTGATGATTTTCTAATTGATTATCTTTCCGATAATTTTATTATACAAGATCATTATTGGGAGTACATTGGGAAAAAAGTTGATGGAGACTTTACATTGTTTTTTTTAGAAATTAAAAAATTTAAGTCGCCAACTACCGTCGCTATTTTAAACACAATTTTCATGGACATGTATGAAAAACAGCAGAATATTATGAATATTTATGGGCAAAGTAACGTTCAGTCAGCTACAATGACAATTAACGATCCAGCTTTTAAGTTTGAGCTTTGATACTTTCTTTATGACCAACATACCAAATAAAAAAGCCACTTAACATCATTGCAATACATAATAGCTGTCCCATACTCAAATTAAAAAATATAAGTCCTAAATGAGCGTCTGGCTCTCTAAAGTATTCAATGCAAAAACGGAAAAAACCATACCCAAATACGTATAGCCCACTATTAAATCCTAGTTTGCGATGCTTATTAAAAGATTGAATAATAAAATATAGAATAATCCCCTCAAATAAAGCTTCATATAATTGTGACGGATGCCTAAGTAGTTGGTCTCTTGCATTAGGAAAGTACATTCCAATTGATGATTCAGTAGTTCTCCCAAATAATTCTCCATTTATAAAATTACCTATTCTTCCAAAAAAATATCCTAATGGAATTGCTGCTGTTAAAAAGTCAGCTAAAACAAAAAAATGGAGATTTACTTTTCGACTAAAAAGCCATATGGCTGTAACTACTCCTAAAACACCACCATGGTATGACATTCCAGCAATGCCAGTAAAAATCCAACTCCCGTTATAATATTTAAATGGTAAAAGAATTTCTAAGGGATTTGAAAAATAATATTCAAAATTATAAAAGAATACATAACCAAATCTTGCACCTATAAGTAGTCCAATGAAACACCAAGAAAGTAAATCTTCAAATTGATCAAGATTTATCTTATTAAATGAATTATTTTTGATTTGTCGGCTACATAAAAGATATACAACCCCAAATGCAACCAAGTACATTGTAGAATACCAATAAATTGTAATAGGTCCAATTGATACAAGAATTGGCTCCATTTTGGAAGGAAGAGTTTGCCACCATGATAAGAAATCCATAATGGAAGATACAAAAAATACTTTGTAACCTAAAAAAAATTATATAACCTCACATATTATGATTTTATCAGGAAAAGAAATTTTAAAAAGAAAAGATGAGGATATAATTATTAATCCTTTTAGGGAGGAACAGGTTAACCCAAATAGCTACAACCTAAGATTACACAATGAATTAATGGTATATGACAACCTTCCTTTGGATATGAAAGAAGATAATAGTGCATCAAAAATTATTATTCCGGAAGAAGGATTATTGCTTGAGAGTAGAAAATTATATTTAGGAAGAACAGTTGAATATACTGAAACACACAATCTTGTTCCAATGCTTGAAGGCAGATCTTCAATTGGAAGGTTAGGTCTTTTTGTTCACGTTACTGCTGGATTTGGAGATGTTGGGTTTAAAGGATATTGGACATTAGAAATTTTCTGTGTTCAGCCAATTAAAATTTATCCATCTGTAGAAATTTGTCAGATTTTTTATCATTCTGTTGAAGGACATGTAGACCCTTATACAAGTGGAAAATATCAAGGAAATAAAGATATTCAAACAAGCATGCTCTATAAAGATTTTAATAAAGATGAATAGATTTTTAATTTTCCCTTTCATTATATTAATCAAATTTTATCAAAGCCTAATTTCTCCTTTGCTAGGATCAAATTGCCGCTATCAACCAACATGCTCAGAATACAGTATTGAAGCCTTAAGNAAATGGGGATTATTTAAGGGAGCATTTTTGTCCGTTAAAAGAATAATTAAATGTAATCCTTGGGGGGGAAAAGGATATGATCCAGTTCCAAAAAAAGATTAATGTAGAGTTTATAGATAATTTTAATCGTGTTTAACAAATTCAAATTGATCTGAAGAATAGCCTAATTCAGTTAAAGCATCCATAATTTTCTGATAATTTTCTTCCGTTACCTCTGAAGATCGCCCCATAATCCATCCCATGGTATTTTTGGGATAGCCTACTGCCATATATTCATAATTTTCATCAAGATATACTATTTTGAAAGGAAACTTNATGAAGGGAATAAAAGGGCTCCTCATTTGGATAGTCCAATCAGCATTAGAAACTTTGTTAACAACAGTACCTTTTTGTTTAATTTGTCTTTTCTTTCCATCTTTTATTGCATCATACGTAATATCAATTGTTCCATCACTATTCAATAAATATGTATCTGACGAATTTGTTGCCCCTTTTTCGATCATATTAGGAACAAGTGCAATTACAAACCATTTTCCCATAAATTTTTCTAAATCTACAGATTCAACTGTTTTCATAGTATCAGCTCCTTTCATAAAACTTGCAAAAATTATAAATAATAACAATAAAGTTTTCATCTAGATATCTACTCCAATCTTTTTGTATAACATGCTTAAAGTAAAATATAATACTATCATGATGGATATTGAAAGAAACATACTTGGTATAAATGAAATTCTTTTAAGAAAATAAGGTAAAGTAACAAAAAAAGATAATGAAGGCATTATCATTGCAAATACTCCGTACGAAAAAGAAATAATTTTATCTACATCTCTTGTTTCAAAGTATAGCCATGAAATTGTTATAAGAGATATCATAGGTAGTGAAACAATGATTGCTCCAAGCAAAGAATCTCTTTTACCAATTTCTGAAGCAGCAAATATTATCAGTNCGGAAATCAAAATTTTTGCTAAATTGAACATTNAATAAATTATGGAAATAAATAATATATATCTAGGTTTTGCTTTAGCTACATTTGCAGGGCTAAGTACCGTAATTGGAAGCGCAATTGCTCTTTTTACTAAAGCTTCAAATAAAAGATTTCTAGCTATTGCTTTAGGTCTTTCTGCCGGAATAATGATTTATGTTTCTTTCATGGAAATGATGCAGTTATCATTTGAATCTCTAACATTAATATACGGACCAAATTTTGGAAAATTAATTAGTGTTACTGGTTTTGTAGTAGGACTATTGCTTATGTTATTAATCGATCAGTTATTTGATCACCAGTCTATTGCTGATTTTATTGCAAGATCAGAAGATAAAAATGAATCATCTTTGATTAAGGCTGGGGTATTTTCTGCTATAGCTTTAGCGATTCATAATTTTCCGGAAGGATTTGCTACTTTTACAGCTACAGTATATGATCCTGCTATTGGTTTCACTTTAGCAACAGCAATTGCTGTCCATAATATTCCAGAAGGTATTGCTGTTTCAGTTCCAATTTATTACGCAACAAAAAGTAAGAGAAAAGCGTTTTATATTTCATTTTTATCAGGACTTGCTGAGCCTGTGGGTGCATTAGTTGGTTTTTTAATTTTTAGAACCGTATTTAATGAAGCGTTATTTGGTATTTCTTTTGCTTTGTGTGCGGGAATTATGGTATATGTTGCTTTGAATGAATTATTACCTGTAGCAAAAGATTATGGAGAGCCAAGTGATGCTATTATTGGTGTTACGATTGGAATGATTATAATGGCAATAAGCCTAATAATGATGTATGCTTAAAGAAGCTCAGTAATTTTTTTTGACATTGGCTTAACAGATTTATCAAAGAATTCTACGAGATTACCATTTTCATCTATTAAATATTTACAAAAATTCCAAGTAGGTTTTTTATCGTTCCATCCATTTAAATCTTTATTTGTTAACCAAGAGTATACAGGACTTTGTCCTTTACCTCTAGTAGTTATCTTTGAAAACATTTGAAATGTTACACCATAGTTTTTTTCACAAAAATCAGCTATATCAGAATCAGAACCTCTTTCTTGAAATAAAAAATCATTTGCAGGGAAACCAAGAACCTCAACCTCTTTACCATAGATATCATGTAGTTTCTGGAGCCCTTCGTATTGGTAAGTATAACCACAGCTAGAGGCAGTATTAACGATTAATACTTTTTTCCCTTTAAATTGATTAAATGAAATTTCTTCCCCATCAATGGTTGTAGCTTTTAAATCATAGAAGCTTGCAATAGACTTAGACTTCTTTATAGTCTCATCGGATTTTTTGGTTGTAAATCCAACTAAAAGAAATGCAGTCCCTATTGCTAGAAAAATTATCATTCCTGCTGTAATTGTAAATGTTTTTATCATACTTATTGTTTAGTTTGCGAAAGTAATATGTATTTAATTAATAAAGAAGAATTATCTGGAACAGCTTTATGGATCAAAAATCATTTTGAAGAGATATTTATTTGGTTTTCAGTCCTATGTATTATTGTTTCAATGTTATTTATTTTAAAATTATATTTCAGTCGACAAAAATGAAAATATTACAAATTATATTATTATTATTATTAATTGCTTGCCAGGGCAGTAATGTAGAAGATACCAAAAAAACTATTCCTACACCTAATTCTCAAGATGGTCAGACTAATAACCAAATCACAAATGGTATAGTTTTTAGGGATGCCCAAGGAAATTTTCTTTCTGAAGCGCAAAAAGATAGTGTTGTACAAAACTTAGAAAGTGTACAAGCTTTGAGGCGATACGATGATAAAAATAATAATACAGAATATATCCTTTTCCAAAATTATGATGATTTAAGAGGGTTTATTGCAGATGACGTAATATCTGATTTAGTCGAAGAAAATAAATTGATGCGCTCGGGTGGCAGAGGTGCAGTTATTAATAAAAGAATCAATGATCAGTGGAAAGATAAACCTCTTCCTACAGGTGATTTAAATATGCTTGATGGGTCTATCAAATCGTTTGCTGATTTTAAAGGCAAAATGTTAGTTATTAATTTTTGGTATATTAATTGTGGGCCATGCATCGCTGAAATGCCCTATTTAAATGATTTAGTTGAAAAATATAGCAATGACAAAATTCAGTTTCTTGCTTTAAGCTTTGATTCAAAATCTGATATTGCAAGTTTCTTAGATCGTACACCATTTAAATATGAGCAAGGAGCAATTTCAAGATCATTTATGTATGATTTTACACCTGTATCTCCAGGCCATTTTATTGTGGACAAAGATGGAATAATTAGAGATATACTTATTGGCGCTCCAAGAGAAACTTCAATTATTTACCAACGGTTAGTATCTGTCATCGAAAAAAATAAAAAATAAATTCTAAAAGGCTTATTCATTCATTATATTTTTCTTATGAAAAAATTTATCTTAACAATAGTATCAACTATCACTTTTTTATCAGCGCAAACTCATATTATTCCAGAGGGATTTTCAGGCTTTACTGTCTCATTTAAACATGACCAGAATGTAGATTTTTTTGGTGAGGGAAAATTTTTACGTGATAGCTATGGAAATGGTATTGGTGTCGGTTACGTTTATAATGGTACTATTGGTATCGATTTAGAATACGGATATTCATTATATGACAGAAAAGATTCATATTCCTTTCTACCAGCAGACTCAGACCTTCCTGAGCCCTCAGAAGATGAAAGTTTTAATTTCATAGATAATTTTAGAACTGAAAATTCTGAATTAGGAGACAAGGGTTTTTCTTTTGGATTGACATACTATGTCAATGAAAATCAAACTATATTTGAACAGAATCTTCCTGTTAATTTTTCATTGGGCTTTCGTTATGGTAGTGCCAACTATAGTAGCAATGCACTGGATTTTCTTAATCAAGATTTTTATGGAAAATTTTANTCCTTAGAACTTGGGATTTACAAAGAAATAGAAACCAATGCAAGTTTTTATATGATTCCTCGAATCAAGCTCAACATAACAAATGAAAAAAATATTTATGATTCAATCACTGAGAATGATGGTACAGAATCTTTTAGTCTTGGTAGCAACTATTTCGAAATAGCCGTTCCATTTATTCTAAACAGTTCAGGAGCTGGACAACCTTTTATAGAGCCAAGTCTAGCCAATAAGTTTGGAACTACACATTTAGGCATACGATTCGGGTATTTATTTTAAGAATTGAATTCAATGCAATTTTCAATTCATAAAGATATATCTAGAGCAGAAACACTGCCAGCATTTTTTTATAAGAACCAAGATGTTTTTGACAGTGTAAAAGAAAATATATTTTTAAAATCTTGGCAATGGCTTGGAGATAATTCTTCTTTAAAGTTAACAAACTCAGTATATCCGCTTACCCTTTTAGATGGATTCTTAACTGAACCAATTTTACTTACCAGAAATCAAGAAGGTGAAATTAATTGTATGTCAAATGTGTGTACACACAGGGGAAATATTCTTGCACTTGGACCTTGTAAGGCTAAAAACATAACGTGCGCATATCATGGAAGATCATTTGATTTGAACGGAAATTTTAAATCAATGCCAGAATTTAAAGAAGTAAAAAATTTTCCAAGGGATTGTGACAATTTGTACAAATTCCCACTTTCAGAGTGGGGTCCATTTTTGTTTGCTGGTTTAAATCCTAAATTTGATTTTAATGAAATTCTTGAACCTATAAATAAAAGAATTGGATTCTTACCACTTGATCAATTTTCATTTGATGCAAGTCTGTCAAAAGACTATTTAGTTCAAGCCCATTGGGCCTTATACTGTGATAATTATTTAGAAGGATTCCATATTCCTTTTGTGCATGAAGGACTAAATAAGGTTCTTGATTATGGTAGTTATACTACTGAACTATATAACTATTCGAGTCTTCAAATTGGTTANTCTGACGATTCCAGTGAAACATTTAAATTNCCAAAAGGTCACCCAGACTATGGAAAGCAAGTTGCGGCATACTATTATTGGGTTTTCCCTAATATGATGTTCAATTTTTATCCATGGGGCTTATCAGTAAATATAGTTAAGCCAATCAATACCCGTAGAACTAAAGTTTCCTTTCTCACATATGTTTATGACCATAGTAAACTTCATAAAGGGGCAGGAAACGATATTGATAAAGTTGAGAGAGAAGATGAATTTATAGTAGAAAATGAAAGTAGAGGNATNCAGTCTTCATTCTATAAGTCTGGTAGATTTTCTCCCAATCGAGAACAGGGCGTTCATCATTTTCAGAGATTAATAGCTAAATTCCTTAAATAAATTTTTTCAAATGAATAATATTTTTTTTATGAAACAAGCTATTAGGGAAGCACTGAAAGCAAATCCTAATCTTGTATANCCAAACCCATTAGTAGGTTGTGTCATTGTTAAAGATAATCAGATAGTTGGTCAGGGATATCATGAAGCTTTTGGTGGTAATCATGCAGAGTTAAATGCAATTAAATCTTTGAAGATACCCGTTAAAAATGCTGATCTTTATGTTACTCTAGAGCCTTGTGCACACTTTGGGAAAAAACCGCCATGTGTAGATGCAATAGTAAATTCAAAAATGTTTAAAAGAGTCTTTATTGCTTCAAAAGATCCAAACAAAAGGGCACATGGAGGTATCAAAAAATTAAAGAATGAAGGTGTTGAAGTCTATGTGGGAGATTGTGAAAAAGAGGCAATTAAAATTAATAGTCGTTTCTTTACCTATTATAAAAAAAATCGACCTTTTNTTATTTTAAAGTTTGCACGCACTTCGGATGGATTCATTGCACATCCAGATGGGAGTTCAAAGTGGATCACTAATTCAGATTCGAGGCAAGACGCTCATCAAACGAGGGCAGGCTGTGATGCGATTTTAGTTGGACGTACTACAGTAGAAATTGATAATCCAATATTAGATTCTCANGGAGTTGGNAANGATCCTAAAGTNNTTATTTTATCATCCGTTCAATTANCAAANACTCTTAAAATTATGAAAAGAAAACCAATTATTTTTGGCAAAGATAAATTACGTTTTTCGGATAAAGAAAATATTAAGATTATACTTGACAATTTATACAATGAAAATGTACAATCCTTACTGGTTGAAGGGGGAGGAAAGACCATTACATCATTTATAAAAAGTGGTTATTTTGATGAAATTCATGAATATGTTTCTCCAAAAAAATTTATAAAAGGTATTCCTTTTTATAATGATGATAANTTTGATGAAATCTTGTCATCAATGGAATTAACTGATAAAATTTCTTTCAATAACGATATTAAAAATATATATATAAAAAAATGTTTACTGGATTAATAGAAAAAAAGGGTTTGATTAATTCTTTAGAAAAAAACGAAGACGGAATGATAATGTCTATAGTTCATGATAAAGATTTTTTTACCAATGTCAACGATAGCATATCTTGCAACGGCGTATGTTTGACGGCAACCAATGTCACAAAAAAATCATTTTCTGTACAGTTAGTTCATGAAACAATGGATAGGACAACAGCTGGTTCATGGAAAGTTGGGGACCATATTAATTTAGAAAGGGCCTTGTTAGCAACTTCTCGATTGGGAGGACACTTTGTTCAAGGACATGTTGATTGCGTAACCTCTGTAAAAAATATTGAATATTTTGATAAATCTTCATCTTGGTCATTTAAAATGGATGGTTTAATCAGTAAATATATCGTAGAAAAAGGTTCAATAGCTTTGAATGGTGTTAGTTTAACAGTTGCTAGAAAATCAATCAAATCGTTTGATGTAGCAATTATACCACACACAACAGAACTNACAACATTTGGTAATTTATCAATTGGAGACAATTTAAATGTTGAAGTAGATATCCTAGGTAAATATATTGAAAATTTTATGGAGATAAGAAATGAAGTTTGACTCCATCGATTCAGCTGTCAAAGAATTAAAAAATAAAGGGATGGTGGTTGTCCTCGACAATGAAGATCGTGAAAATGAAGGAGATTTAGTCATGGCTTCTGATGCAGTCACATCTTCAAGTATAAATTTTATGGCGAAAGAAGGCAGAGGATTAATTTGTATTTCAGTATCAANCTCTAGAGCAAAAAAATTAGATCTTGAACCAATGGAACAAAAAAATACTAGTCTACATGAAACTGCTTTTACAGTTAGTGTGGATGCAGTCAAAGGAACTACAACTGGTATTTCTGCTCCAGATAGATGTAAAACTATTAAGACAATTGTTAGCGATAAAGCTAATCCATCCGATTTAGCAAGACCAGGACATATTTTTCCAATTATTGGTAGAAATGGAGGGGTATTACGAAGAGCTGGTCACACAGAAGCAAGCATGGATCTTGCGCAACTTGCTGGTTTTTCCAGAAGCGGAGTAATTTGTGAAATCATTGGTGATGGCGGCGAAATGTTAAGAGGCGATGATCTCTTTAAGTTTGCAAAAAAACACAGCTTAAAAATTATCTCTATTGAAGACTTAATAAGATTTAGAAGAAAAAAAGAAAGCATTGTTAAAAAATTAGAAGAAATTAAACTTCCAACAAAATTTGGTGATTTTGATTTACATATGTACGATGATATTTATAACAATAAAGTACATTTTGGGTTAACATACGGAAACATTAATCCAAAAAAATCTATTCTTACACGAGTTCATTCTGAATGTTTAACTGGAGATATTTTTCATTCTTTACGATGTGATTGCGGAAGTCAACTTGACTTTGCAATGAAGAAAATTGTTGAAAACGGTTCTGGAATTATTGTTTATTTAAGACAAGAAGGAAGAGGAATTGGAATTGAAAATAAAATAAAGGCATATAAACTCCAGCAAGAAAAGAATTTAGATACCGTTGAAGCTAATAATGCTTTAGGTTTTAAAGCTGATTTAAGAGATTATGGTGTGGGGGCTCAGATTTTAAAAAACCTGGGAGCAAAAAAATTGATTATTATGACAAACAACCCAAAAAAACTCATAGGTTTGGAAGGGCATGATTTAAAAATCGCAGAACGAATACCGGTTAAAATTAAACCTTCAAAGTATAATGAAAAGTATTTATCAATTAAAAAAACAAAACTTGATCATATTTTAGACTAATGATTGTAATTATAAAAAGTGAATTCAATAAAGAAATAGTTGATGGCCTTTTAAAAGGTTGTAAAAGAGCTCTTGGTGATAAAGAAATTAAAATCATTAGTGTACCTGGTGCTTTTGAATTACCTGCCGCAGCAAGATCGTGTTTAAATAACCCAGATTATGGTAGTTATCTTTACTCAAAATACGACGCAGTTATTACTCTTGGTTGCGTAATTAAAGGCGAAACCGATCATTATGACTTCATATGCCAAGCTGTATCAAAGGGTATTATGGATATCTCAATTCAATCTCAAGTACCAATTCTTTTTGGGGTGCTAACTTGTCAAAATGCAGAACTTGCTTTTGAAAGAAGTAGAGATAATGACTATAATAAAGGTTTTGAGGTGGGACTAGCTGCTTTAGAACTTCTTAATTCAAATAAATAGCCGCTGGGCTATCTGGACTCGAACCAGAATCATCCGAATTAACAGTTCGGTGCCTTGCCAATTAGACCATAGCCCAATTTAAAAATGAGACAGGCGGGGGGTGATAGTTAAAAAATTTGAGATATAAACAGAACAATATTAACCAATCAAGGATTTCCCCCGCCTCAACTAACTCATATTGACTATATAATTTAAATACATATTTTTTACAAATACAAGAAAAAACCGACTGGTCGGTTTAATTTTATTTTAATATAATTGGATCATATATGTTTTGTGAGAGTGGAGCAGCCCGTAGGGGGATCGAACCCCTGTTGCATGGATGAAAACCATGAGTCCTAACCACTAGACGAACGGGCCAAAAACGTAGCAAAATATATACCTAAGATATTGTTTTTACAATAGACTTTCTAAACTCACGAATTAACGTCTAAAGCGTCAAGCAACTGACCATTTTCGTGCATTTCAACTGTAATGTCGCATCCACCAAGTAATTTACCATTTACAAATAATTGTGGAAACGTTGGCCATCCGGATAATTCTGCAAGAGCAGGTCGCATTCCTTCGTTGGCTAAAATATTTACATCATGGAATTCAACTCCATAATGGTCTAAGACACTTACCACTGTTTTTGAAAAGCCACAAACAGGCATATCTTTGGTACCCTTCATAAAAAGGACTATATTATTTTCATCAATGATTTTTTTGAAATCTTCTTTGTAATTCATGGTTAAATTTATCAATATATTTTAAAAATAAAAGGGAGTTATTCAATCAATGAGACTTTTTTGATGGAATGTTAATGGAGTAAGAGCAATAGAAAAGAAAGGTTTCTTGACTTGGATGGATAATGTTGCTCCGGATATATTATGCATTCAAGAAACTAAAGCTAATTTTGAT
>NHFT02000001.1 GCA_002170205.2 Candidatus Pelagibacter sp. TMED118 | reverse complement strand
TTTGCAGGGCTATCGCTATATACCAGTTTCATGCCATCTGCTGTTGCCGCAATTATTTCTGCTGATGTTTCTTCTGCACTAGGGTTATTTGCTGGTGTTGCAAATTTTCCAATTTCTTTAAAGTCTGCATTTACTGTGCTAACAAATGCAGTTGAGGCCAGAAGGCCTGCTAAGATAAATTTAATCATTATATATTCCTTTTTAATTTTCTGAAAAGTTATCAAAACAAGATGAAAAATTTGTAACAGTTTAATTACAATTATATTTTACTCCACTCACCATAATTTTTCTTTTCTGTGTCAAAGTGTGTCGTGAGTGTGTCGAGATTAACTAGATGTTGAGAAAGACTAAGATTGGCAAGGATAAAAAACCAAGGACTACCTCGTTGGCAACGAGACGCTCTACCACTGAGCTATGCCCGCTTAAAATTAAGTTTATTATAATTATTGTCGAATAAAAAACAAGTTTTAAAATTTTTTCTATTAAATGATTTCAATATCAGGCAGGGGGAAAATAAATTTTCCCCCGTTTCTTAAAAATTTATTTTCTTTTTTTAAAATGAAGTTTTTAAAATGCCAAGGTAATACGAGCAAATAATCTGGTTTATGTTTTTTTAATTCTTTTTCAGAAATAATTTTAATTTTAGAACCTGGGGTAAATTTATTAAATTTAAATTTATTTACCTCGCCAATATATCTCAACAAATTATTATCAATACCACAATATTGTAATATTACATTTCCTTTAGTAGATGCACCATATCCATAAACTTTTTTTTTCATATCTTTAAGATTTCGCAGCAAATCAATTAGTAGTTTTTTTTGTTTCTGACAATTTACAAAAAAGTTCTTAAATGTTTTAATTTCATTATATTTAAAATCATATTCTTTTTTTAATAACCAGTTTACAATTTTTTTATTTTCTGAAAATTTAGAGCCCTTTTTCGCTACAGTAATTGCAAAACTTCCTCCGTTAATATCATTAAATTCTAAGTCTATTATTTTAAAATTTACCTGGTCTAAAATATATTTAAGTGATCTCAACGAATAATACTCGATATGTTCATGACAAATGGTATCATAAGAAAAATTTTTTATCATTGATGGCATATAACTCTGCTCAAAATGCCATATACCATCTTTATCTAGACAATCGTGAACATCCTCAACAAATTTAATTGGATCTGGTAAATCATAAAACATTGCAATAGAGGTAATTATTTTTGCATTTTTTTTTAAAAATGGTTTGACAGCGTCACGAGAAAAGAAATCTGGAACTATTTTAATATCTTGTCTATATAACCTTGAAAATTTTTTTATAGTTGGATCAACTGCAAGCAAGTTGTATTTTCTCTCAAAAAATGACAAAAAAGTACCATCATTACTTCCGATATCAATTATACTATCGTCTCTTTTCAAATCGTACTTTTGTTTAAGTTTATTTACTTTATTTTTTAGGTGAATAAACATTGATTTATTTAAAGATGACATATATCCATAATTATCTCCATACATCTCCTGTGGATTAAAAGAGTTATCTAATTGAAGCAGTTTACAATTATCACACAAGACTAGAGAAAGGTTGCCTTTGCTCACTTTATCATTTTTTTTATTTAAAAATACTCCAGTGTAAGATTGTTTTCCAAGATTGAATGCTTTAAGCAAATTTTTTTTCTTACAAGATCTACATTGATTTATTTTCATAGTATTAAAACAATATATATATTTAATTTACGCACAAAATACCATTATTTACTTGTACGAAACAACTTTCCATTTTTTTTGAGTACCCACCCATTTTTTAAGTTTTTTATTATATAGACTAATAGAATGATCGCCCGGCCTGTTTTTATATAAAAATAATTTAATATTTTTTGTATTTAGTGTCTCAACAATTTGTCTAAATGAACTTTCTATTAAATGAATTTCTTTTGCTTTTTCTAGAATCATAGCATAATCAAAGATTGAATACTTATAGTTGTTTCTAACAATATGATATTTTTTTTTTATTAACTTATCCGATATAAAAATATTTCTGCTTGGATCGTCATGGATAAATATATAGTTTTTTTTTTTTCCAACAATATTTTTATAAACTTTTTTCTCTCTTGTAATATCTCTTTTCCAATAAGATTTTTTAAATCTATAACTAAATGGTATTTCAAATTGTTTATAAAAAACTACATCACATGGCCAAGGATTTTCTTTATCTATATTCAATGAATTAGTGGTATGGTAAAATTCGTGACCGATTTTAATTAGTTCAAAATTGCTTCTAATTTTTGCTATATGATTTTTTACATCAGCAATTTCACCTTTGGAATTATTCCTAACCCCTATAAGAGATATATTTTTAATATCTCTGTACATAAATTTAATTGATTTTAAATGTGAATTTTTACAAAATAAATAGAATTTACTATAGGGTTTGAGAGATATTAAATGTCTTATCAAACCATTACATAATATCATATCTCCTAGACCTAAATGCTGATGTACATAATATTTCATAACTTTATAAAATCATTGTTAAGTGTTTCTTTTTGAATTTGTTCAAATTCTTTTTCGTCAAAATAACCTGATTTTTTGTAACTTTTTTTGTGGTCTAGTACCTCAAATAATGATTTATACTCTTCTTTGACAAAAAAAGCATTTGTGCCAGAGGAGTCTGTGGCTATGAATTCGAATTGTTTTGATTTTAGAAGTTCACAATACGCATCGAGCGATGCACCAAAATACTGATCATTATCTTTTTTAAAATTTTCTGAGTAAGGGATCGTAATACATTCATTTCCTAAAAAAGGGTTATATTCTAAACATACTACTTTTATGTTATTAAGATTTATATTTTTCAAAACCCAATAGTCGACACCATCAATATCAATAGAAAAAAAATCTATATTTATATTTTGTACCAATTCAGATATATTTTTTTTGTTCACGTATTTATTAATTATATTTATTTTAGAATTCTTGAAATAAATTTTTAGTAGATCTTTAGTTAGGTCACAAGTATTTTTGTTAGCATCTACTAATATACCATTCCATTTGTTTTTAATTAAGTTTAGAGTATTTGATTGATTATACTCAAAACCAATCTCGAAAAAAAATTTATCATTTGGAACTAACGAAAATATATATTCAATAATACCGTCCTCATTATTTTGAGAACTGATATTATATTCATATGAGTTGATTTTATCTGGGTTTTCACATTTAAAATCAATTAAATTTTTTTTTCTATTTAGGCTTTTTTTAAATTTTTTTTTTTTCTCTTGAAATACTAAGAAATCGTATAACTTTGGTAATGGATTTTTGGTAGCTTCATAAATTCTACTTAATAAGATCTTTTTTTTTTGTTGAATTATTTTTCCGATTCCCATATTCCGATTAAACTATATCATATAAATATGCAAAAAATATTAGTTGAAATATCTGTGGCAGAATTATTAGATAAAATAAGTATTCTAAGTATAAAAATGAGTAAAATTAAAAATAAGAATAAAAATAAATTGATAAAGAATGAGATGAATATCCTCAATAGTTATTTAAAAAAAAACTTAAAGATAAATAAAAAGATCAGAAATTATCAAAAATTACTGTTAAAAGTAAACCTAAGTTTGTGGAATATAGAGGACAATATAAGAAAAAAAGAAAAGATTAAAAATTTTGGTAATGAATTTATAGACTTGGCGAGAAAAGTTTATATTAATAACGATAAAAGATCCAAAATTAAATTAAAAATAAATAAATATTTTGGATCAAATATTGTTGAGGTAAAGAGTTATTCAAAATATTAAAAATATGATTTTAAAAATTTTTTATATTAATTTTATTTTCTTTCTATGATCATATGGCTAGCTTCATATCCAAAAAGTGGTAATACATGGGTTCGATCATTTTTATCAGCATATTATTTTACCGAGGACGGATCGTTTGAATTTGATCTTCTTGAAAATTTTAAAAAATTTCCAAGTGAAGATTTTATAAAACATAGACTCGACGATCCTGGTGAAATAATTAAGTTTTGGAAACCTGTACAAGAACAGATCTTAAAAAACAAAGATATTACTTTTTTAAAAACTCATAATTGTTTAATGTCAATTAATGGTCACAAGTTCACGACTACACGTTTTACTAAAGGTGTAATATATATCGTTCGAGATCCGAGAAATGTACTGACATCTTTTAGTTATCATACAGATACTTCTTATAATGAAGCATTAGAATTTATGATGAAAGAAGACACAATTTTGTATAATAAAAAAACTGAAAATTATAATTCTGTTGATTTTATTTCATCTTGGTCAAATCATTATAAAACTTGGTTATCTAACAACCCTTTTAAAAAAATAGTAATTAAATATGAAAATTTACTAATCGATGGTGAAAACGAATTTAAAAAATTAATTAAATTCATTAATTTATTAACTGGTCTTGAAAAGAATATCAATGACAACAAGTTCGAGAAAGCATTAGAAACTACGAGTTTTTTAAATTTACAAAAAAAGGAGAAAGATGGAAAATTTCACGAAAATGTATTTTCAAATTCAAATAAAAAATTGAATTTTTTCAATCTAGGTAAAAATAATAATTGGAGAAACATATTACCAACTGACATAAAAGAAAAATCTAATAAAGTTTTTTTAGACGATATAAAGTATTTTAAATATTAATTTAATTTGTTATTATTAAATATGAATATAAAAAAAAAAGATGTACTACCTTTGGAAATTCCTTTATTTCCTTTGTCAAATTTTATTATTTTCCCATCCAGCACAGTTCCTCTTAACATCTTTGAACCAAGGTATATTCAAATGATAGACGACTCTATGAGTTCACATAGATGTATTGGTATGGTGCAACCTAAAAATAAAGCATCCAAAGAAAAACCTGACCTATACTCTGTTGGTTGTTTAGGAAAAATTACAAGTTTTAATGAGACAGAGGATGGAAGATATCTCATTATATTAAACGGGATTCAAAGGTTTGAAATTATAAATGAAGTGAATAAAGATAAACTTTATAGAAGTTGCAATGTAAACTATAAAAAATTTAGTAAGGATCATGAAGCAGATAATCAACAAATGAATTCGAATGATTTACAAACTATTTTCAAAAATTTAAAATTATTATTTGAAAAACAAGGATATTCTATTAATTGGAAAGAGATAGAGAAGCAGAGTCTTGATCAAACCATTAATACTTTATCAATGGCTTCGCCGTTTTCATTAGAAGAAAAACAAATTCTTTTAGAAACTATTGATTTAAAAGATAGAAAAAAAAAATTGGAGGAGATTCTTAATACTTACGTGATTGATAACTTTAGTAACACAACTTTACAGTAATTTATAAGCCTTTATTAGCAATCCTAGAACTGTAGTTTTTAATAAATTTACTTTTTTGCAACAAGCTAAAAAACCTATTAGTAATTTTAGCAGGTAACTTATTTTCTAAAAAGAAAAATTCTAAGATAAAATCTAAGCTGCTTGCAAAAATTAAGTTTTTAGATTTAACTTTATGCTCAAATTTTTTTGCAATTTCGTAATTAATTGGCAACCCTAAATCGATTTTCTCATTAATAATATTCATTAATTCCTTCGTGTCTCTTAGGCACATATTAAAACCTTGTCCTGCAAGCGGATGAATTTTATGAATTTTATCTCCAAAAGCTATTATATTCTGATGGTAATAGTTTTTTAATAGTGACATACTTAGATCAGAGCTTTCAAAGTCTTCAAATTTCAATTTTTTATATTTATTGTTATATTTGATTACAAAAGCTTTTAGATTTTTGAGTTCCATATTAGTTTTATTGGAGGAAAAAACTACAGAGGTTTCTGAATTCGAAATTGGTAAAAAAGCTAAAGGACCAAATTTTGTAAAAATTTGAATTGCATTATTATTAGTAATTTTTTCGTGTTTTATAATTGTCGTGTAAGCTTTACTTAAATAATTTTTTTTTATTTTTTTAAAAAAAAATTTTTTTGCTGTATTATTATTTAGAAAAGTATCAATTATTAGATCGTTTTTATTTAAAAAAGAATCAGAGTAAATTTTTTTTAAATTCCTTTTTAAAAATTTTATAGATTTAGTTTGTCTAATATTTTTTTGTATTACCTTTTTAATATCTGAACTTTTAAACATATAAAACTGATTAATACTTTTAGAGTGGAAATTTAATATTTCTTTTTTGAGGTTTTTTTCGTCGTATATACTTATACTTTTAATCGGAAAACCATATTTAAGTAATTCTGGAAAACTTTTTTTTAGAAAATTAATGTTTTCCTCTGTAATACCTATGGTTCTAGTAGATTTACTAATATCAAGATTTTTTTGGTAATAAAGGTTTAATTTTATTTTCTTTTCAGATATTTTTTTTGCTAAAACAAGCGCAGGTAGACTGTTTCCTACAATAGATATATTCATAAAAAATAATTTTATCAGGAAAAATTAAATGATACAAAGTGACAAATCTGAGTCGAATATATGAATATAAAAAGTTATATAACAAAAATTAACGATTTCTTTATAAAAAGGTTAATTGAGTTGTTTGGTATCATTTTGTCCACTTTGTCCATTTTGCTAATGGCATCTTTTTTAACATATTCTCCAGAAGATCCTAATTTTATTAATACCGGAAATAATGAAATAAATAATATTCTAGGTTTTAATGGAAGTTACGTATCTGACTTTTTTATTCAGTCATTCGGGTTAATATCGTTTCTCATACCAGTAACATTTTTTTTTAAAGGTATTAACATAATAAGAACTAAAAATTTAATATCTGTTATTAGTGGACTTTTTTTTACTGTTCTTTACGTATCAATTGGTACAATTTTTTTTTCTATCTTTTATCAGGAATCTTTTTGGCTTAATATTAATGGTAATGGAGGTTTTGTTGGGAAATATTTTGCTAACAGTCAATTATCAAGCCTCTTTTTTGAAGAGTATAAATTAACCTATTATATATTAATTCTTATTTTATTGTTTCTTTTTTCAGTTTCTATAGATTTAAATTTCAAATCATTTCTTTCATTTGTAAANGTTATTAAAAATGTAAAGTTCAGTAAAATAAACGAGAAAATTCTACCAGATAATAATAATGTCTACGAAAACAATTTTAATGATGATAAATTAGAAGAAAAAGAGAAAATTCAGCGGGATCTACCATTCAACAATGTTAATATATCTGAAAATAAAAAAATAAAATTTTTATTACCTAAAATAGATAATTTAAATTTACCCGAAGAGACTGAAACAAAGCAGAATAATAATGAAAAGTTGGATATTATAAATTTAGAGAAAATTTTACTCGACTTTGGAGTAGAGGGAAAGATAAAAAAAGTAAACTATGGCCCAGTGGTTACGTTAAATGAATTTGAACCGGCAGCAGGTGTAAAAGTATCAAAAATAATAAATCTTTCAGAAGATATAGCGAGAAATACAAGTTCTGAATCTGCAAGAATTTCTATTATTCCTGGGAGCAGCACGGTTGGAATTGAAATTCCTAACTTGGAAAGAGAAAACGTTTACTTAAGAGAAATAATTTCAAATCAAAACTTTTTAAAAAAGGAATATAAATTACCTATAGCTTTAGGAAAAAGTATATCTGGATTACCAATAGTTGGTGATTTAAGTGCAATGCCTCATTTACTTATAGCAGGCACAACTGGCTCTGGAAAATCAGTTTGTATAAATACAATTATATTATCCCTTCTTTACAAACATCCCCCGGATAGGTGTAAGTTTATTTTAATAGATCCTAAGATGTTGGAATTATCCACTTACGAGGGAATACCTCACTTGTTATGCCCGGTAATAACCGAAGCAAAAAAAGCTACCTCTGTTCTTGGTTGGGTAGTTAAGGAGATGGAGAATAGATACAAACTTATGACCAAAGAGGGCGTTAGAAATATCGATGGTTACAATTCAAAGCATAAAGTTTCTATGCCGTATATTATCGTAGTAGTAGATGAAATGTCAGACCTAATGCATGTTGCAGGTAAAGAGATTGAAAATTATATTCAAAAACTATCTCAAATGGCAAGAGCATCTGGAATTCATATAATTATGGCAACTCAAAGACCTAGTGTAGATGTAATTACAGGAACTATTAAAGCAAATTTTCCAACAAGGATTTCTTTCCAAGTAAGCTCAAAAATTGATAGCAGAACTATTCTTGGAGAACAGGGCGCAGAACAACTATTGGGGAAAGGAGACATGTTATATATGTCGTCAGCAAATAGAATTATTAGAATTCATGCACCGTTTGTATCAGATGAGGAAATTGAAAAAGTAAATAGTTTTGTTAGATCACAAGCAGAACCGGATTATGTGGATGAAATACTTCATTATTCTGAGGAGAAAGATTCTCAGGGTTTAGTTGATCGTGACGAAAATCAAGATGATTTATATGAAACGGCTCTTGAAATAGTAAAGTCCGAAGGTAAAGCTTCAACGTCATTTCTTCAAAGAAAATTACAAATTGGATACAATAGAGCAGCACGAATTATTGATATGATGGAAGAAAAAGGAATTGTGAGTAGAGCAAATCATGTAGGTAAAAGAGACGTTTTGTAATGAAAAGTTTTATTTTTTTTTTAATTTTTTTTTTTCATACCAACTACAGTTTAGCATCAATTAAGGAAAAAATTATTATCAAATTTAATAAAATTGAAAATCTTTCATTTAATTTTACTCAAACAATAAATGGTAAAGATGAAAAAGGAAGTTGTATAATAAAATATCCAAAAAAAATTTATTGCAAATATGATTTAAAATTTAATAAAATATTAGTATCTAATGGTAAATCTTTGGTTATTAAGAGTGATAAAAATAATCAGTATTATAGATACCCCCTGGATAGCACCCCTCTAAACTTGTTACTAGATAAAAATTTTATTTTAAAAGAATTAAAAAATTTAAATCTAAAAAATGTAAATGATAAGTATTACTTATTATCCATAAAGGAAAATAACAAAAATCTTAATATTTTTTTTGAAAAAGATACATTAAATATAACTGGATGGCAGACGGAAGATGTGTACCAGAATTTGGCAGTCACTTATATTTATAATCTTAGAGTGAACACAAACATAAAACAAAAAATATTTAACTTACCGAAACTTAATTAATTAAGCTGGAATTTTAATTTTTTCTTTTCTAAATACTTTCATGCCTCTTGATTTATAATTTTGAAGAGCATTTTTATGATCGAGTGAACAAGTGTGAACCCAAACTTTTTTGGAGCCTTTGTTAAATCCTAATTTTATTGCGTAAGATAACAAATTGCCTCCATATCCTTTTTCTCTAAATTCTCTCAATATTCCAAAATAAGCAATTTCAGTATCCTTTGAACCATTATCAAAAATTATTTCAAAAAAACCTACCAAATTATTGTTTTCCATTTGGACATAAGTTTGAACGCTTTCATTTTTAAGATAATTAATCCAAGATTGATCATTCCAAGAAAGTCTATCTAACCACCTATGTTCTTTGCCAATTTGTTTATAAAAAAATTTATTCAGATTAAAGTCGATAGGGTCGACTAATTTTATAATCTGATTTTGACTTTTTATATTTACTTCATGGAGATCATTTATATTTTTAATTTCTAAATAGTATCTAAAAATTTCTCTCATGAAGTAACCATCTTTCCTATTTTTTCTCCGCCAAATAAGTGAAAGTGTAAATGCGGAACTTCCTGACCACCATTTTCTGAAATATTTGCTAAAACTCTATAACCTTTTCCATTTTCATCTGAAATATTTAATTTTTTAGCTACCGTTGTGATAGCCTTCATTAGGCCAGTTATTTCTTCATTTGTTGCGTTGTTGTTAAAATCGTCTAAGTTAACGTATTTCCCTTTAGGAATAACAAGTGCGTGAATTTTTTTTTGGGGATTAACATCGTAAAATGAGAGTACAAAATCATCTTCATAGATTTTTTTACATGAAATTTCTTCTCTTAAAATTTTTGCAAAAATATTATTATCATCATAATTCATTCTAATACCTCTATTTCTTTTACAATACTTATAATCTTATTACCTGTAAGAATAGCATTAACTACGCTACATTCATAATATGCATTTGAATTATCTTCAGCTATTGTTTTTAATTTGCTACATTTTTCCTCAGATTCGACATATAGATGTTCTTTAAGCTCTGGAGGGCTCCCCAAATACATTATCAATGCAATTACCTGTCCCTCTCTCTCGATTTCAGCAATTTCCTCTAACTGAGTAACTTTTGTGTCGACCCCAATTTGAAAATTTTTAATTGCAATAAAGCCCTTATAACCAATGAACACTATAAGTATGATTAAAATAATTTTTACTTTGCCCATGAGATAGACTTCATGATTTATTTTAATTTTTATCTAGCACTTTTTTTACTGTTTCGCCCATAACAGAAGGGTTCTTTGAAATTGTAACCCCACACTGTCTTAATATTTCCACTTTTTCTATCGCACTTTCTCCATATGCTGAAACAATAGCACCAGCATGGCCCATTACTCTGCCTTTAGGAGCTGTTAATCCTGCAATATAAGCTATCACTGGTTTTTTCATGTTGTCCTTTGCAAACTCACCTGCCGCAACCTCTTGTGGTCCACCAATTTCTCCTATCATTAAAATTGCATCTGTCTCTTTGTCCTCCTCAAATTTACCAATTATATCCTTAAAAGAACTACCATTAATTGGATCTCCGCCAATTCCAACACTTGTAGATATGCCAATGTTTAAATCCTTTAATTGTTGAGCAGCTTCATAACCTAAAGTACCTGATCTACTAATTATTCCGACTGTTCCCTCTTTATATATATGACCAGGCATAATACCTAACATTGATTTTCCTGGGCTTATGATTCCGGCGCAATTCGGTCCAACTAAACTCATTTTTTCAGATTTTGAGTATCTACGCATATATCTTTTTATTTTAATCATATCGTGCGATGGAATACCGTCAACAATTGCAACACATGTTCTTATACCTGCATCAGCAGCTTCCATGGCCGAGTCTGCAGCAAAAGCTGGAGGCACAAACAATATTGATGCGGTCGCACTTGTATTGTCTACAGCTTCTTTTACAGTATTAAAAACTGGTAAATCTAAATGCTTTGTTCCTCCTTTGCCAGGTGTTACACCTCCTACAACATTTGATCCATATTTAATCATTTCTTCGGCATGGAACGTTCCCATTTTACCGGTAAAACCTTGAATTATAATCTTCGTACTTTTGTTAATTATTACTGCCATAATTATCCTTTTAAAACTTTTACAGCTTTGTTAGCTGCATCCTCCAAGGAACTTGCCTCTATAAACTTAATTTTACTATCTCTTAAAATCTTATTTCCTTTATCAACATTTGTTCCTGCCAATCTAATAACTAGTGGGACTCTGATATCAATTTTGTCTAAAGCTTGAACAATTCCCTCTGCAACCCAATCACATCTATTAATTCCAGCAAATATATTTACTAAAATAACTTTAACTTTTTCGTCCATCGAAATTAGTTTAAATGCTTTGACAATTTTTTCTGGTGTAGCTCCTCCCCCTACGTCTAAGAAGTTTGCGGGCTCACCTCCTGCTAATTTTATCATATCCATTGATGCCATAGCTAGACCAGCACCATTAATTATATTACCAATATTCCCATCTAAACTTACATAATTTAATCCTCTGTCTGATGCATAAACTTCGCTTGGGTTCTCTTGAGTTTTGTCTCTTAACTCTGAAATTTGGTTTCTTCTAAACAATGCGTTGTTGTCAAAACTCATTTTACAATCAAGCGCTAAAATCTGCCCTTGAGCTGAAACTGCTAAAGGATTGATCTCCACCATTGTTGCATCTAATTCGCTAAATGCTCTATAGCAACCTATAATAGTGTCAGCAGTTCTATTTATTAATTCTGGAGCCACCCCAAGACCAAAAGCAATCTCTCTAGCTTGAAATTTTTGCATACCAACTGCAACTTCAATTTTTGATCTAATTATACTCTCAGGTTTTTCTTTTGAAATTTCCTCAACACTCATTCCTCCCTCTGTCGATGCAACGACCATTATACTTTCAGAGCTTCGATCAAATACTAAACCTAAATAAAATTCCTTTTTAATATCAGTTGCTTCCTCAACATAAATTCTATTTACAATTTTACCTTGGGGACCTGTTTGATTTGTAACTAATTTTTTTCCTAAAAGTTTGTCTGTTGCTTGAGCAACCTCCAAAGGTGAATTACATAAAATAATTCCTCCTGCTTTTCCTCTCGCACCTGAATGTATTTGCGCTTTAACAACCCACTTGGATCCACCAATTTCTCTAGCTTTGTTTTCAGCATTTTCTGGACTATATGCAATTCCACCTCTTGGAATAATAACTCCAAAATCAGCTAGTAGTTTTTTTGCTTGGTATTCGTGAATATCCATATTATTTTTTTTGGATAAGTTTATCTATGTTAACTATATTTTCAGCCATACGAGCTGACGCAGCATCTATCATTCTTCCATCTAACTGAGCTGCACCTTTGCCTTCTTTTGCAGCTTTATCTAGTTCATCTATAATTCTTTTTGCTTTTTTAACCTCTTTTTCTGGAGGAGTGAAAACTTGATTTGCTAATTCGATTTGCGATGGATGAATTGCCCATTTCCCCTCTATTCCAATTGCAGCACCTCTCTTTGCAGATAAAATATAACCATCCGGATCATTAAAATCCCCAAATGGTCCATCAATGGCTCTTAATCCGTAAGCTCTGCATGTCATAACCATTTGAGATAAACCATGATGCCATTGGTCTCCAGGATAATCTGGATTTAGTCCCCCTATAACAACTGTTCTAGCTCTCAAACTTGCTGCATAATCTGCAACACCGAAATGAAGAGCTTCTAATCTCTCACTAGATATAGCAATTTCTTTTATATTGGACATGCCTAGCGCTGTTTCTATTAAGCATTCTAATCCAATTTTATTTTTAATTTTTTTGCTCTCTTCAATCTGGGTTAGTAAACAATCGACCATATAGACATCGCTTGCTGTTCCTGCTTTGGGGATTAGTATAGTGTCTACCTTCTCTCCAACTTGTTCAACAATATCTACTACATCGCGATACATATAATGCGTATCCAAACCATTTATTCTTACAGAAATTGTTTTTCCTCTTTCTCTCCAATTAATTTCTTTTAGTGCTTTTATTGTATTTTCTCTTGCAGTAACTTTATCGTTTGGTGATACAGCATCTTCAAGATCTAAAAAAACATAGTCTGCATTTGAATTAAGAGCTTTCTCAAACATTTTTGGAGCAGAACCAGGGACTGCTAATTCACTTCTATGTAATCTTGATTTTGCGGGTTTATAATATTTATGACTCATAATTTAATTCTAGATTTATTTAATCAGGTATCCGCAATAAACCTAATTTTTATAGATTTGTAGCAAATAATTTAAAATTAATGAAGTTATTTCTTACGTTTTTTTAATTCAGCCATAACATCCTCTATATTGATGTTATTCGCCTCTAGATATACTATCAAATGATATAGAACATCTGCTGCCTCGTGAACTGTATTAGTGTTATTATCTACTGCTTCTATAAGTTCGGCAAACTCTTCTTTTACTTTTGCTAAAACAAGATTTTTATCTTGTAGTAATTTTTTGGTATACGAACTATCTGGAGAACTTTTTTTCCTTTCTCTAACTAATTTAATCAATTCTTCTAAAGTATTTAACATTAAATTCTAACTGGAATTCCTTTACTATTTAAATATTCTTTTGCCTCTATAACAGAATATGTTCCATAATGAAATATTGAAGCTGCTAATACAGCACTAGCGTTTCCGTCTTTTATACCTTCAACCATATGATCAAGATTACCTACACCTCCTGAAGCAATCAAAGGGATATTTACAATAGAAGAAATTTTTTTCATTAAGTCGATGTCATACCCAATTTGAGTACCATCTCTATCCATTGAAGTAACCAATAGTTCTCCTGCGCCACTATCTTCCATTTCTTTAGCGAAATCTAATGCATCTAATCCTGAATTATTTCTTCCTCCATGAGTATATACATCCCATTTATTTCCATTTTTTTTAGCATCAATAGCAACAACTATGCATTGTGATCCAAATTTTTTCGAACTTTCTAACACTACATTTGCATTTTGTACTGCAGCGGTGTTTATAGATACTTTATCTGCACCACAGTTTAGTAGTTTATTTATATCCTCTATATTTCTTACTCCGCCACCTACCGTTAAGGGTACAAAGCATTTCTTTGAAGTTTTTTTTACAACCTCATAAATTGTATCTCGATTTTCATTTGAAGCTGTAATATCTAAAAAACAAATCTCATCTGCTCCACCATCACTATAAATTTTAGCTTGCTCGACAGGATCCCCAGCGTCCTGTAAACCAACAAAATTAATTCCTTTAACAACTCTACCATTCTTGACATCTAAACAAGGTATTATTCTTTTTTTAAGCATCAATCTCTTTCGCTAAATCTTCTAGCTTTATATCACCATCATAAATTGCTTTACCAACTATTATGCCTTCTATATTTTTATTTTTAAGTTCCTTTGCCTTTTTAATATCCTCTATTGAAGATACGCCTCCTGAAATTATTACAGGAAATTTTGAGGTATTTGCAATTTTTTCAGTTCCCTCAAAATTTGGACTTGTCTTCATTCCATCTTTATTTATATCTGTATAAATTAATCTTGAAACTCTATATTCGTTTACTTCTTTTAGAAAATCTAAAATTTTTAAATTAGAATTTTTCTTCCACGCAGAGACAGCCAAATATCCATCTTTTGCATCTAAACCTAAAGCAATTTTATTTGGGAATTTTTCACAGGCATTCTTTAAAAATTCCTTATCATTGATGGCAGCACTCCCTAGTATAACTTTTTCAACGCCAGCATCAGTATATTTTTGAATACTATCGAAGTTTCTAACTCCACCACCTACTTCTATTTTGATGTCAAATTTATTAACTATATCTTTAATAATTTCTAGATTCACCATTTCACCAGTTAAAGCTCCATCTAGATCAATAATATGTAAATTTTTAAAACCACTATCTTTATACCTTTGAGCTTGATCAACAGGGGACATTTCATACTCAGTTTTATTATCAAAGTCTCCTTTGACTAATCTTACGCATTTTTTATCTTTAATATCTATTGCAGGTAAAATTTTCATTTATAAATTTATAAAATTATCCACTAATTTTAACCCAGTTTTGTCACTTTTTTCAGGATGAAATTGCGTTCCAAATATATTTTCATTTTCAATCGAACAAACTACTTTTGTTGAATAATCAGTAGTTGCAGAAATAACTTTATTATCAGTGGGTATAAATTCATAACTATGAACAAAGTACATATGAGAATTATTTTCAATACTTTTAAAAATCTTACTATCTTTGACAATATTTATTTGATTCCACCCAATATGAGGAAGCTTATATTTTCCATTGTGATTGTCTATTTTTGAAACTTTTCCGGATATCCAGCCTAATCCTTTTGTTTCTGTTTCTTCATACCCAACATCGGCAAACATCTGTAAACCTACACAAATACCAAGTAGTGGCTTTTTTTTATTTATTGCAAATTCATTTAGTGCATCCACCAAACCACTGATATTATTTAAAGCTTCAATGCAACTTCTAAAGGAACCTTGTCCTGGTAAAACTAGCTTGTCACTGGAATTAATTTTTTTAATGTCAGATGTAACTTCAATATTTACTTTATCTTTTGCAACTTTTTTAAATGAATTAATCACAGAACTTATATTCCCTGATTTATAATCAACAATGGATAGTTTCATTAGTTATTTTATTTTATAAAGAACCTTTAGTGGATGGAATGGCTTTTCTATTTCTTGGATCTATTTCCATTGCAGATCTTAGAGATCTGGCAAGTCCTTTAAAACACGACTCTATAATGTGATGACTGTTGTCACCATAAATATTCTCAACATGTAAAGTAATTCCTGCAGATTGAGAGAAGGCCTGAAACCACTCTTTAAAAAGCTCAGTGTCCATTTCCCCTAATTTCTCGACCTTTAATTTCACGTTCCAAATCAAGTAAGGTCTATTAGATACATCTATAACTACTCTTGTTAAAGCTTCATCCATAGGAATTATTGCATGTGCATATCGTTTAATTCCTTTGAATTTGTTTGATGCTTTTTTTAAACATTCGCCTATTGCGATGCCAGAGTCTTCTGTTGTGTGGTGGAGGTCTATATGTGTATCACCTTTAGCTTTTATGTTCATATCTATTGAAGAGTGTTTTGATAGCTGCTCAAGCATGTGGTTAAGAAACCCAATACCTGTATCGATATTGTACTTTCCATTACCATCAATGTTCATATCAACACTCATGTTAGTTTCATTTGTTTTTCTGTTAATTTTAGCTTTTCTCTTCATTTTTAAACAACATATATAGAGATTATCTCGCTATATCAATAATAGTCTCATCCCCTTGAAGTATTAAAAATAATCTCCATTTAATACTTATGACAACAATTGTATTGGTAAGAAAAAATAATGACGTAGTTGTGGCAGGTGACGGACAAGTTAGCATGGGTAACACTGTTATCAAAAGTACAGCTAAAAAAGTAAGAAGAATTGAAAAAAGGGATGTTGTAGCAGGATTTGCAGGTTCAACTGCTGACGCTCTAACTTTATTTGAAAGATTAGAGTCGAAATTAGAAAAACACGCAGGTAATCTTTCAAGGTCTGCTGTAGAGTTAGCAAAAGATTGGAGAACAGATAAATACCTTAGAAGATTAGAAGCTTTGATGGCCGTAGCAGATAGGGAAAAAAGTTTTATAATCTCCGGGACTGGAGATGTTTTGGAACCTGAGGGAGATGTAATAGGAATTGGTTCGGGTGGAAACTATGCTTTGGCTGCAGCTAAAGTTTTAATGGACACTGAAATGTCTGCGGAAGAAGTTGCGAAGAAAGCAATAAAAGTGGCTTCGGATATATGTGTTTTTACAAACAATAACTTAAATATAGAGAAAGTCTGATGGAAAAATCCAACGTAACAACACTTAAAGCAATAGATAAAAAAAATGAAAGTGGGAGTTTAACTACATCACTTTCCCCAAGAGAGATTGTTTCAGAACTTGATAGATTTGTTGTAGGTCAAAATAAAGCAAAAAGAGCCGTTGCAATTGCATTACGTAATAGATGGAGAAGACAAGCTTTAACGGGAGATATGAGGGACGAAGTTCTGCCTAAAAATATTTTAATGATTGGACCAACTGGGGTTGGTAAAACAGAAATATCTAGAAGGTTATCAAAATTAGCAGAAGCTCCCTTTGTAAAGGTTGAAGCAACTAGATTTACTGAAGTTGGATATGTAGGTAGGGATGTAGAGCAAATTGTTAGAGATTTGTTGGAAATAGCGATTTCAATGGAGAAAGTAAAGAAAAGAAAAGAGGTTAAGTTACAAGCTCAAAAACTCGCGGAGGACAGAGTTCTCGACTCTATTGTTGGTTCAAAAGCAACTGTTGCAACCAGAGAGAGCTTTAGAAAAAGACTTAGAAACGGGGACCTTGACGATAATGAAATAGAAGTAGCTGTGAATGAAACTGGAAACATGCCCTCATTTGAAATACCTGGAATGCCAGGTGCAAATATAGGAATGATAAATATTTCTGATATGCTTGGGAAATCAATGGGTAGTAAGCCAAAAAGAAAAAAAATGTCTGTGAAAGAGTCTTACGAGATTTTAATGAACGAAGAGTCAGACAAACTTATTGAACAAGAAAAAATTATTAAATCTGCAAAAAACACAACAGAGAACAATGGAATAGTTTTTTTAGATGAAATTGATAAGATTTCTGCAAGGACAGATAGAGTTGGCGGTGATGTATCTAGAGAAGGTGTTCAAAGAGATTTACTTCCGTTAATTGAGGGCACAACTGTAAGCACAAAATACGGACCTGTAAAAACAGATCATATTTTGTTTATTGCATCTGGTGCCTTTCAACTAGCAAAGCCCTCAGATTTATTACCAGAACTGCAAGGAAGACTGCCTATAAGAGTTGAATTAGATCCCTTAAATAGCAATGATTTTAAAAGGATATTGCGTGAGCCAGATAATAGTTTAATTAAACAGTACAAAGCATTACTTCAAACTGAAAATGTTGATTTAGAATTCACGGATGATGGTATAGATGCTATTGCAAATATAGCAACAGAAGTGAATAGTTCTGTTGAAAATATAGGGGCTAGACGACTACATACTATAATTGAAAGAGTTCTAGACGAAATAAGTTTTACTGCAACAGATAAAGCAGGAGAGAAAATAGTTGTTAACTCTGAATATATAGAAAAAAATCTAGGAGAACTAACTAAAGATACCGATTTATCAAAATTTATTTTATAACTTTGTATTCAAAATTTTGAGTGTGCTCATTGACTTGAAGCTCCGTGGCACCGTTTCGCAAATGAAATTTTCTAGCCATTTCAGTTAATGGAGACAAAGTAACTAATCTATTTAAATGATTTGATTTTTTAATCATCTTGTAAACTTCCTTAACTATCAATTTACCTCCCCCCTTTTTTTTTGACCAAACAGTATATGCTATAGCGATTTTTCCAACATTTTGATCTCTGTTGGCGCTTTGTAAGAAAGCATCTTTGCTTAACTGATCTAATTCATTAACAGTCTTTGGAATTTGGTTGGTAAAAGCAAAACACATAACTGCATGGATTTCATTTTGGTACTTTACACCGTATATTTTTCTTCCATAGCTTGTCCTAAATTCATTACTTAATTCTGGCCTCACAGGATCATCTTTGATGTCGCATTTCTCTAATTCCACTAATTCAGCACCTTTAACCCATGCATAAAAATTTTGTATTTTGCTCTGAATATTTTTTGTAACTTTTGAGAATTTATCCCTATCTTTGAGGAGTCTGTCCTTGAGCTTCTCATTTAGAATTTTTGTTTTATTTTTAATATCTAGTTTCATTTTCTTTTTAATATAATTGTAAAACTTCCTTTATTAAGATCATTGATTTCTTTATCATCTATATGCTTTATTTTATCTATTAAATTTTTGTTGTTTTTTATAAAATCTGGAACTGCATATTTCAATATCCCTAAATCTTTAGAAGAGTATGGATCGTTTAAATTTTTTGACCTCAATCCTTTTCCTGTAATTATATTTAATCTATAAATACCATTATTATATGAATTTATTATTAAATTTTCTATTGTCGCATTTGCATCTCTAATATTATAACCATGCAGATCTAAAGTTTTACTCGCAAAAACTTCATCCTCTTTTTTATACNTATCTTTGTCTGGAATTTTATCATTACTGTTAATAAAAGTTTCCCAAGTCTCTATATCTGAGTCTGAAATATTTTTTTTCAATTATACTTGTGTATCTATTAAAAGCCAATTTGGGTTAGCAGATTTAATATCTTTTGAGAACTTCCAAGTATCATATACCTTTCTGATTTTATCAGGATTACCGGATACTATTTTTTTATCTTTGTCTTTTATTGAAGAAATTATTTCACTTACAAAATTAACTGACACTTCTAAAAAATTGTTTTTAAAATCATGACTTTTTATTTCAGAAGAGTTGATTCCAATAAAAGTGGTTTCTGAAGTGTATCCTTTATTTTCTCTATCATTAATGGCAGATTTAAATTGTTCAAATACATTTTTGTCTAATAAGTATTTTACCTCGGAAATATTTCCTTTTGCGAAACTAGTAATTATACTTTCATAAGCTATATTAGCTCCTTTTAAGAATTCTTTTTTTTGAACTTCATCAAAATTATTTAGATTTATTTTTTTTTCTTTAACTTTATTTTGAAACTCATGAGGAAAGCTAGTCGACATATCATCTTCATACCCGGTCTTTTTACCTAGAATTCCTCGTAATCTTAAGAAAATAAATCCTGCTATCATTGCTAATAGTATAATGTCTATATATTCAAAGCTATAATTCATGATTATATACTATTTACTATATTGCATAATTTCAACTGACAATTTACATTAAAGACAAATGAACACACTTTTAATTCCTTTAATTTTTATACCAATAATAGAAATTTATCTTTTAATTGAAATCGGTTCAAAGATAGGTGTTTTTACTACAATTTTTTTAATTATTTCAACAGCTCTATTAGGAATTTGGTATGCCAAATATGAAGGTTTAAACACATTAAGGTCTGGAATTTTTTCAGTAATAAAAAATGAAATGCCTTTATATGAAATAATCTCTGGTGCTGCTCTAGCATTTGCTGCGTTGTTGCTAATTATTCCAGGTTTCTTAACTGATTTGATTGGTTTATTAATCATATTCCCTTTAACAAGAAAATTTTTGCTTAGCAAATTTACAAAAAACTATACACCAAAAAATCAAAATAAAAATTTTATTGATGGAGAGTCGGAGGATTTAGATGAAAAAAAATGAGTCAGAAAAAAAATATAAAATTATGCTAAATTTTATAAAAGATTTATCAATCGAAACTCCAAACGCTGAGACATTAATCTTTGTAAGAGATCATATCTCGTCCTATAATTTAGGAATTGATATAAACTCAAAACCATTAAAAAATAAAATGATTGAAGTAAGTACTAAATTGACCTTCAGAGACAAAAACAATAATGATAAAAAGTCAGTTTTTGAACTTGATTATGCAACTGTAATTAAAATAAATAATGATATAAAAGAGAAAAAGCAACTAGAAAAAATACTACTTTGCGATTTGCAGAAAGAAATTTACCCTAAAATAGAAAATATTTTTGTGAATCTACTAAACGATTCTGGATTTTCAGGAATAAAATTTGATAAAAAGGTAGATTTTGAAAAATTGTTTAATGAAAGACTTAATTAGAAAAAATTTTTTTTTAAATGTTTTTTTAAAAATTTAGAATGCTCAGTCATTTCATTGTCATTAGGTTTTATAATTTTTTTAGAATAATCTGAATTTATACTTTGTTTAAACTCAATTTTAGAACTTTCATTTGTAAAGTTAAGAGTTGGCTCTTTTTGATCTAACAAATTTACGTAAACTTTGGAGAGCAGTTCGCAGTCCATCAGAGCAGTGTGTTTCTCTCTTTTTGAATTGTCTATTCTATATCTTTTGCAAAGTGCATCTAAACTAGCCCCAGAACCAGGGTATTTATTTCTCGCAATTTCGAGAGTGTCTATAACATTATCTAAATTAATTTTTTCAAACCCAGCAATAGATAACTCATTATTTAAGTGAGAGATGTCAAAATCAGCGTTGTGTATTACAAGTTTCTTGTTATTTATGAAATTGAGGAATTCTTTTGCTATATCAAGAAATTTTTTTTGTCTAGACAAAAAATCATCTGTGTAGCCATGAATTTTGAGAGCACTTTCTGATACTTTTCTTTCTGGATTTAAGTAGCAATGAAAAACGTTTTTAGTTGGTATAAGATTGTCTAGTTCTATACACCCTATTTCCACTATCCTGTGTCCTTCTTCTATTGAAAGACCGGTTGTCTCTGTATCCAATACTACTTCAATCATTACTCAATTCTTTTTTAATCATTTTAATATATGTTTTAAAAGTTCCTTTTTTAAAATCATTTGTTAAAATAAATCTACATTTCTTTTTTTTTAAAGATAGTGGTAATTGGTTTTTTTTTACAATAGTGTAAATTTTTTTATTAAAATTAGGCCTTAATTTTAAGTTTTTTATAACTTCTTTTTTTTTTGTTTTTAAAAAGATTAAAATCATTTTTTTATCTATTAAATTATTTTCCATTAGTAGAGGAATATCAAGAACTACATATTTCATATTTTCTTTACTATTTTTTTTTATGAATGCTTTTAATTTTTTATTCACAAATGGGTGTACTATTTCACCCAATTTAATAATGTTAATACTTTTACAAAGCATAACTTTTATTATGTCCTTTTTTTTAATTGGAAAATTTTTAATTAGACTCGGAAATTTCTGTCTAAGCTTTTTGAAACAATTGTAATTTTTTTTGTAAATATTTATGACCTCTTTGTCCGCATTAAAAACGGGGTATCCAAACTGTTTTGCAAAAAGGCTCTTTCCAGATCCAATGTCGCCTAAAATACCGATTTTTTTCATAATTATAATATATTATAGATGTCCTCATTAATTTCCGGCATTATTTTATGCCAAATGGTGAACGCTTGATGAGCCTGATAAATAAACATTAGTTTACCATTCTCTGTTCTATGTAAATTTTTTTTCGCTTCTTTTAAAAAATTAGTTTCTGGTGGATTATAAATTAAATCATAAAAAAATTTTCCAGGTTCAATATTTTTAAAATCTAAATTTAAACTATCATCTTTGCCTAAACCAACACTTGTTGCATTGATAAACATATCAAAGTCAAAATTTTTTCCCCAATCAATTAGTTTCAAATTTTTAAAGATGGTTTTTAATTTTGTAGCCTTATTTTTAGTTCTGTTCATTATGGCAATTTCACTTACCTTCATTCTTTTTAAAGAATAAATAATTGAAGGCACCACCCCTCCAGCTCCAATAATTAAAATTTTTTTGTTTGCTATATCAAATTTTGTTTGTCTAATGGCTAATTCAAATCCAGCTATATCGGTGTTATGCCCTATAATTTTATTTTTTTCTTTATAAATTGTATTAACAGAACTTGTATCTTTTGCTTCAGGGGACAAAATATCAATATAGTTTATAATCTCCCGTTTATATGGCACAGTAACATTTATGCCTGCTATTTCATCTATCCTTAATTTATCAGTTATTTGGCGTAATTCAGAAATTTCAACATTTTTTTTATTATATATTGCGTCTATATTATTTTCTTTGAACCAATAATTATGTAAATTAGGTGATAAGGAGTGATCAATTGGTTTGCCAATTACTAAAAATTTTTTCATTTTTTTATGATTTTGCTTTTTGAAATTTTGTTTATTATAAATAAAGCTATTCCACTTAAAAGTGCAAAAACTTCAAGCGCATGTCCTGATCCTGCAAGTATTAAATCGACGAAAACGTAAATTATACATACTATAAACCAAATTAGTATTAGCATGTACCACTCCACAAATATTTTTTTATTGAATCTATCGGCAATCCCATAATAGAATTTTTATCCCCTTTAATATCCTCAAACAATTCTATACCATCACCCTCAATTTGATAAACATTATAAGAATATAATTTTTCATCTGAAATTTTGTTCAAGTATCTTTTTAACTCATCATCTTTAAAATACTTCATTTGTAGTTCGGCTTTATCAGTATAATTCCAAATCATTGAGCCATTCTTAGAAATACATACGGAACTTATAAGGTGATGTTTATTACCATTTAATTTTTTTAATATACTCAAAGCTTCTGCTCGGTTATTTGGTTTTGATATTAGTTCTCCATTTAAATCTATTACACTATCGGCACCGAGAACCAAGGTATCATTACGTATTAAACTAACTTTATTTGCTTTTAATTCAGCTAAGTTTTTTGAAATTATTTCAGGTGTTGCACCCTCTGCGATTAGGCTATCTTTAACAGGATCTTCATCAATTTTTGAGTAAACAACTTCACAATCTATCTTGTTTTCCTCTAAAATTTTTTTTCTAACCTTACTTTGTGACGCAAGAATTATTTTAGTCATCTCTTTTTGTTATTTCATGTATTTTAATAATTGACGCAGCCGTTTCTTCAACAGATTTTCTTGTGACATCAATTATTGGCCATTTATATTTTTTAAAAGTTTTTCGAGCATTTCTAACCTCTTCTGAAATTTTTTTTCTATTTGTATAGTCAGTTTTTTCGTTTTCTTTTATAGATCTTAGTCTGTTTTTTCTCAAATCAATCAGTCTTTCGGGATCGGTTGTTAACCCAACTATACATATTTTTTTTATGTTTTCTTTTAATTTTTCTGGTATAGAATTTTCGTTAACTAGAGGTATGTTAGAGGTTTTATAACCTCTATTTGCTAAATAAATCGATGTTGGTGTTTTACTGGTACGGCTTACTCCAAGTATTATGATATCGGACTCTTCTATATCTTTTAAGTCATTACCATCGTCATGCCTCATTGTAAATTGTATAGCTTCAACTCTGTCATAATATTCTTCGTTTAGTTTGTGTTGTCTGCTTGGAATATTTAAAGACTCTTGGTTTAAAATTTTAGAAAAATTATTTATTAATTCACCGAGAACACCAAAGCAGTGTATCTTTGATTTTGAGGCTTTAGTAAGTAGTTGATTAGTCAAATTTTCATCTACCAAAGTATATAATATTACTGAGTTGCTTTTATTTTTTACTGCTATTTTTATTATTTCATTAATTTGATTTTCTGTACGTGTAAAAGAAAAATGATGTATTTTGTATTTAAAATTAGAAAATTGGGCTTTTAACGCTATAAATATTCTATCAATAGTTTCACCGGTAGAGTCTGAAACTAGATATATTTGGTATGTATTTTTCATGTATAATTACCTAATAAATATATAGTTTAATCATAAAAAGAAATTTAAAGTTGAAATCAATCATCTTAATAATATTTAAACTAATAGGCTAACAAAGTTATAATATACGTGATTAAATATACAATTTTGTGGACAAATTGGTCTAAAGTTCAAAAATGTTGTTTTTTAAAGGATTTTATCGCATTTAAGTTGTGTGTAAAATGTTTATAAATGGTTGATGTTAAATAATTACCATTATTCAATATTCAATAAACAAATACTATCTAAAGATTTATAATTAATTATATAATGAGACCCTTAACCGAAATTGTGAAGAAGAAGAGAACAGATATTAAACCAATTTGGATAATGAGGCAAGCTGGTAGGTATCTTCCAGAGTTCAGAAAGGTAAGGAGAAAAAACAAAGATTTTATCAAGTTATGTTTGAACGAAAAACTCATACCTCAAATAACAATGCAGCCTTTAAAAAGATACGATTTCGATGCAGCAATAATTTTCTCCGATATACTGATGTTACCCTATGGTTTGGGACAACCTGTTAGTTTCAAAAAAAACTTTGGTCCATTTTTAGGTGATATAGATAATAACAATTTAGATAAAATAAGTGAAAAAGAATTTACTATTAAATTAGGACCTGTCTACAGGTCTATGTCTACACTCTCTAAAAAGCTAAAAGATAAAGATAAAAATCTTATAGGTTTTGTTGGTGCACCCTGGACACTANTAGTTTATATTATAAACAAAAAATCTCCTAAAAAGAGTTTTGGAAAGAGTATTTTTAATACACCTAATCAAGATGAACTTTTACAAATAATAGTAAAATACCTAAAAATACATATAAAAAATCAAGTAAGATGCGGAGCAAATGTGATTCAAATTTTTGATAGCTGGGCTGGGCTTTTACCGAGTAAATATTTAGCAAAATATATATATAATCCTACAGCAGAACTAGTCGAATTTACAAAATCACTGAACGTTCCATGTATTTGTTTCCCTAGACAAATAAATGATTATAAAAGCTTTGTTAAGGAAGTCAGTCCTGATGTTATAAGCATTGATTATGAGGTAAGCAGAAGAAAAATACTTAAAGATATCAAAATCCCAGTACAAGGAGGACTTGATCCAAAATTACTTTTAAGAAGTAATAAAATCCTAAAAATTGAGGTAAATAAAATTTTGTCTGCTTTTAGAGATCACCCATATATCTTTAATTTAGGACATGGTATTTTACCTAAAACCAAGCCAGATACAGTTAAATATCTTGTTGAATTAGTAAAGGATTTTAATGCCCAATAATCATCCAAAAGTTAAATTTGGAAAAACTGGAGTTCTCTTAATTAACTTGGGTACCCCAAACTCAACTAAATGGTGGGATATAAGAAAATATTTAAAAGAGTTTTTATCAGATAAAAGAGTTATAGAGGTAAACCCGTTAATTTGGAAAATAATCCTTAATGTATTCATTTTAACATTTAGACCGTCTAAAACTGCAAAAGCTTATAAAAAAATCTGGATGAATAAACAAAACATGTCACCACTAAGGTATTACACTGAAATGCAATCAACAAAGCTGAATTCAAAAATTGGTAATGAAAAATTAATTGTAGATTATGCCATGAGGTATGGACAACCAAGTATCGATAGTAAAATAATCGATTTAAAAGAACAAGGATGTGAGAACCTCATAATTCTTCCACTTTATCCTCAGTATGCAGCTGCAACAACAGCTACTGTTTGTGATGAAGTCTACAGATCATTGTCCACTATGAGATGGCAACCAAGCTTGCAGATAATACCTCATTATGAGTCTAATCCAATTTATATAGATGCCATTATAAAATCTATAGATAAAAAACTTAACCAAATTAGTTGGAGGCCAGATCTAATAATAGCATCGTACCACGGCATCCCAAAAATATATTTTGAGAAAGGTGATCCGTATCATTGTTACTGTCATAAAACTACAAGGCTAATATCTGAAAAAATGAACTTAAAAATACCCATAATAACAACCTTTCAATCTAGGTTCGGGCCACAAAAATGGCTGCAACCCTACACAGACAAAACTTTAGAAAAATTACCAACTGAAGGAAAAAAAAGCATTTTAGTAATATGTCCAGGTTTTGCTTCTGATTGTGTTGAAACTTTAGAAGAAATTTCAATGGAGGGAAAAGCTAGTTTTATTGAGGGTGGAGGAGAAAATTTTGATTTTATTCCTTGCTTAAACGACAGTAAGGAACATATTGATTTATTTTCTAATTTAGTGGAAAGATATATCTAAGTTATGGAAACATATTTAGTATACAAATCATTACATTTAATAGCAGTTATCTCTTGGATGGCCGGCTTATTGTATCTTCCCAGAATATTTGTTTATCATGCAGAAAATCAGGGCTCGCATTCAATATCAGATATTTTTAAGACAATGGAGAGAAAACTTTATTTTTTTATTATGTTTCCTGCAATGATTCTTTCTTGGATATTTGCATTGATTATGCTTCACAAAAATCCTTCTCTACTTTCAGCAGGATGGATGCATACTAAGATACTTCTTGTCTTATTCTTAACAGTCTACCACTTTTATTTAGGGTCCTGCTTAAAAAAATTCAAAAATGACAATAACTCAAAAAGTTCTAAATTTTTCAGAATAACTAACGAAATACCTACTTTATTACTTATTTTAATTGTTTTTTTGGCTATTTTAAAGCCCTTCTAGGCTTGAAAAAATACTGTCAGTATATATATTAATCTTATCTAAATAATATTTCCCACATTATGAATATACAAGAACTAAAAAGTAAAACATCTGAAAACCTCATATCAGAGGCTGAAAAGCTAGGTATTGAAAATGCCAGCACATTAAGAAGGCAAGAAATATATTTTGCAATTCTTAAAAAACTTGCAGAAAAAGGAGAAGAAATTACAGGAGGAGGTGTATTACAACTTCTTCAAGATGGATTTGGATTTCTTAGAGCAATAGAATCTAATTATTTACCTGGTGCAGATGATATATATGTTAGTCCAAGTCAAATACGGAGATTTGGTTTGAGAACAGGTGATACAGTAGAAGGCCCAATAAGATCCCCAAAAGAGGGTGAGAGATATTTTGCATTATTGCAGGTCAATAATATTAATTTTGGAAAACCAGAAAATGTAAGACACAAAATTGCATTTGATAATTTAACCCCTCTATATCCTAATAAGCAACTAACTATGGAGGTAGAAAACGTCAAAATTGAAAAAAAACCTGACTTAACACCTAGATTAATTGATTTAGTGAGCCCTATAGGTAAAGGTCAAAGATCATTGATTATCTCCCCACCCAAAGCTGGTAAAACTATGATACTTCAAAGTATAGCCAACTCTATAACGGCAAATCACCCAGAGTGTTATCTAATGGTTTTACTAATTGATGAACGACCTGAGGAAGTAACAGACATGCAAAGAACCGTCAAAGGAGAAGTAATCTCCTCTACTTTTGATGAGCCAGCACAAAGACATGTTGCAGTCGCAGAAATGGTTATAGAAAAAGCAAAAAGGCTTACAGAACACAAAAAGGATGTAGTTATTTTGCTAGACTCCATAACTAGATTGGGCAGGGCTTATAATGCTGTAGTTCCAAGCTCAGGAAAAGTTTTAACCGGAGGTGTAGATGCTAATGCTTTACAGAGACCAAAGAGATTTTTTGGTGCAGCAAGAAATATAGAAGAAGGTGGATCTTTAACTATAATTGCGACAGCTTTAATAGACACCGGAAGTAGAATGGATGAAGTAATTTTTGAGGAGTTTAAAGGGACTGGAAATAGCGAAACTATTCTTGATAGAAAAATTTCAGAAAAAAGAATGTTTCCAGCAATGGATATTACAAAGTCTGGAACAAGGAGAGAGGAATTGCTATTCAGTAAGAATGACTTACAAAAAATGAATGTTCTCAGACGAATTATAGCCCCAATGGGTTCAATGGATGCTATAGAATTTATAAATTCAAAGTTGAAAAACACTAAGAATAATGCCGAATTTTTTAATTCTATGAATAAACCTGTATAATTTTTCTGTATATATTATCCTCTTTTTTGAAAAAAAATGGAACTACTAAAAGAGATAGAAAAAATACATAATAATATTCAAGCAAAAAATTATCAATTTGCTATCGAAAAATGTAATAAATTGATAAAAAAATTTCCTAACAACGCTTATTTATATAATCTAGGTGGTTTAGCACTTCAACAACATCAATATATAAAAGCATCATTAAACTATTTTCAAAAAGCAATAGAATTAGACCCACAAAATATTGCTGCAAAAAATAATTTAGCCAATTCATATAAGGTTTTAGGCAAATTCAATATCTCAGAAAAACTTTATAAAGAAGTTTTGATTATGAATCCGAACTATCTAAAATCAATAAATAACTATGCAAATTTGAAACAAAGTTTTAATGATTATGAAAATGCAATAGATCTATATAAAAAAGCACTAAAGGTAGATCCTAAAAACATAACGGTTCTGCTCAGTTTAGCAGGCTCATATCATAGTTTAGGTAAATTTAGTGAAGCAGAAAAAATTTTAAATCAAATAATTAAAATAAACCCATATTTGATGTCAGCACATAAAATGTTAAGTAGTTTAACGGAATATAAAGTTGACAATGCACATCTTAAATTTATGTTAGAACTTACTAAGAATAATGATCTATCTAATAGCCAAAAAACCGACCTCTTTTTTGCATTAGGAAAAGCTCATGATGATACTCAAGAGTACGATAAAGCATTTAAATTTTTCGATTCCGCAAATAAGCTAAGAAAATCAACCACAAATTTCAATATTACAGAGGAGGAAAAACTATTTAAAAAAATTCATGATATTTTTCAAGATGTTGATCTAACTAATAATATTAAAAATAATAATAAAAAAAAAATCATTTTTATTTGTGGAATGCCGAGGTCTGGAACAACTCTGGTGGAACAAATTTTAGCATCGCATTCTTCTGTTACTGGTGCTGGCGAATTAATTTACCTACAACAAAGTATTAAAAATAATTTCTATAAAGACAATTCTTTAGACCACGTCTCTTTAAATCAAGACATCTTTGCCGAAAGAACTAAAATTGTTTCTGATTATTTTGAAATGATTCAGCATCATAAAATTGAAACTAAAATATTCAGTGATAAAGCTCCCTCAAATTTTAGGTGGATAGGTATAATAAAACTTTTTTTTCCAAATTCAAAAATTATTCATTGTAAAAGGAATCCAAAAGATGTTTGTCTGTCGTTGTTTAAAAATGGTTTTGCGTCAAAAGAGCTAGACTGGTGTTACTCCCAAGATGACATTGCCAAGTATTATAATATGTACTCTAAATTGATGGACTTTTGGCATAATAAGATTGGGGATTTTATTTATGATCTTGACTATGAAAAACTTGTAAAAGACAAGGATAATGAAATAAAAAAAGTTTTAGATTTTTGTAGTCTAACCCATGAAGACGAGTGTTTTAACCATCATAAGTCAAAAAAAACACCAATAAAAACAGTAAGCATAAGCCAAGCTAGAAAACCAATTTACACAACCTCTGTAAATAAAAATGAATTGTATGAAAAGAATTTAAATAGAATGTTTAGTTTATTAAATTAATATATTATTTTATATGACTATTTATGGATTATTTAGTGTATCAAGTATATCAGGTCAACTGTAATTAGAGAGTTGGGGCTAGAACGTAAAAAAAATATTAAGTTTTGTGAATTAGATTGAGATGATAAATGTTTAAGACCTGAAAAACTAGTAAGACGTCGATAAAAACATTAAGCATAGCGCAAGCTAGACAACCAATCTAAAAAGCAAATATTTTTAAATATAAGTATTTCAAAGATTATTTTCATTTTAATTAAATAATTTTACATATACCTTAATTAATATTAAATAATTTTATGACTATATTTGCTTTATCAACTGGACCAGGAACCTCGGGTATTGCCGTAATAAGAATATCTGGTGAAGAAACATCAAAAATAATTAAATTGTTAACTGGGAAGAAAATTCCACAGCCAAGGGTAGCTACATTAAGAAAAATCAATAAAATTAAAACTTTGGAGCTAATTGATGAGGGATTAATTTTGTGGTTTCCTGGTCCAAATAGCTACACAGGCGAAGATATGGCCGAGATCCAGGTTCATGGCAGTAAGGCTGTTGTTGACGCCTTACACTCTACCCTTTCCGATATCGAAAATTGTAGATTAGCTGAACCAGGCGAGTTTACTAAATTAGCATTCCAAAATGGAAAAATAAGTCTATTAAAGGCAGAGAGTATAGCAGACTTAATATCCTCAGAAACAGAAATTCAAAGAAGACAAGCGTTGGACATAATGTCAGGATACCATGGTAAAAAATATGAAAATTGGCGAAAAAATCTCTTAAAAATATTGTCAAATATTGAAGCTAAAATAGATTTTCCAGATGAAGATTTNCCTCAAAATATTTTAAACGACATAAGAAAATTATCTTTTAAGGTTAAAAATGAAATTATAAAGGTGCTTAACGATGAAAAAGTTGGAGAAAGAATCAGGGAGGGATTTAAAATAGCAATATTAGGGCCAACAAACGCTGGAAAATCATCGTTGTTAAATTATTTGTCTCAAAAAGAAGTGGCAATTGTGTCTGAGATTGCTGGAACAACTCGAGATGTTGTGGAAGCTCATTTAAATATTAACGGATATCCAGTGATCATGTCAGATACAGCCGGTATAAGAGATGCGAAAGATGATATTGAAAAAAGAGGCATCAAATTAGCTTTAAAAAGATCTGATGACGCGGATTTGAACATTGTGGTAATAGAACCAAAAAGTGGCTATTTTACTGGTGTTTTAAAAGGTTTAATAAATTCAGACAAAACAATTCTAGTAGTAAATAAATCAGATTTAGGAATCGAAAAAATTGAAAAAGAGCTAGACAAATTTAATCCTATATACCTATCTATAAAAAATGAAATTAATATCGATAAATTAATTTTANAAATTAAGAATAGATTGAGAAATAAATTTGTAATCACAACAAACACTATTATTACGAGAGAAAGGCACAGGCAACATTTAAAGAGTTGTCTAGAAAATTTAGAAAATTTTGAAAACAAAAATTCATCAAGAGATTATGATAAAGCTGCAGAGGATTTAAGGTTAGCATGTCGAAATCTTGGTATGATTGTTGGCAAAGTAGATGTTGAAGAAGTCCTGGGATCGATATTTAACGATTTCTGTATAGGTAAATAAACACAGTTTGTAATACCTCATAAAAACTGAAGTGTTCACTTGTAAATTTTTATATCAATTATAAGTTAAGCTTAATGAAAAAAACTTTGAACTTTGATGTAGTTGTTATTGGGGGCGGTCACGCAGGTTGTGAAGCTGCTGCAGCCTCAGCTAGATTAGGAGCAAATACAGCACTATTCACACATAACTTAATGACAATTGGCGAAATGTCCTGCAATCCTGCTATAGGCGGTCTTGGTAAAGGACATTTAGTTAGAGAAATTGATGCATTAGATGGTGTAATGGGAGAGATTGCTGATAAATCTGCTATACAATTTAGACTATTAAATAGAAGTAGAGGTCCCGCTGTAAGAGGACCAAGAACTCAATCTGATAGGTCTCTATATAAAAAATATATGCAAGAAAAGCTATTAAACTATTGTAATTTAAGCATATTTTCTGATCCCGTAATTGAGTTTATCTTTAATAAAAATGAAATAAACTCTATTATAACAAAATCTGGTAAAGAAATAAGATTTTCTAAAGTAATACTCACAACGGGCACCTTTTTAAACGGGATTATACATATCGGGGAAAACGAGACACCAGCAGGCAGATACAACGAAAAGCCATCAATAGGTTTAAGCGAGCAATTAAAAAAATATGATTTTAAATTAGGAAGACTTAAGACAGGAACCCCCCCTAGGTTAGATGGGAGGACAATTAACTTCGAAAATTTGGAAGTTCAGCACGCAGATGAAGATCCATATTTTTTTTCTTTTTTAACTGAAAGAAATATTAATAAACAAATCTCGTGTAGAATAACTTATACTAACTCCTCGGTTCATGAAATTATAAAAAAGAATTTAAAAAGAAGCGCGATGTATTCAGGTAGTATAAAGGGTGTAGGGCCTAGGTATTGTCCATCTATAGAAGATAAGGTTAAAAAATTCTCTGACAAACAAAGGCATCAAATATTTTTGGAACCAGAGGGTTTAAACGATAACACCATTTATCCAAATGGTATTTCAACTTCGCTCCCAGTAGATATACAGTATGAAATATGTAGTAAAATCAATGGTTTAGAGAATGTTAAAATACTTAGACCTGGATATGCGATTGAGTATGATTTTGTGGATCCACGGGAGCTTTTTTTAACACTGGAAACAAAAAAAATAAAAAACCTATATCTTGCAGGACAAATTAATGGCACCACTGGATATGAAGAAGCTGCAGCACAAGGATTAATAGCTGGTGCAAATGCTGCCTTATCTGTCAAGGATCAAGAGCCATTAATTCTAGATAGGTCAGATGCTTACATAGGAGTGATGATTGATGATCTAGTTACTAAAGGAGTGGCTGAACCATATCGAATGTTTACATCCAGGGCGGAGTATAGACTTACACTAAGATCTGACAACGCTGACCTAAGATTGACACAAAAAGGAATCGATATTGGTCTTGTTAGCTCAAATAGAGCAAAAATTTTCAATTTTAAATCCAAAAAATTAAATCAAATAATGACAAAAATGGATAAACTATCTATAAGTCCCACAAAAATCAAAAATTTCGGTATAAATATTGCAAAAGACGGTGTTAAAAGGTCTGCTTACCAAGTTTTAGCTCAAAAATCTGTAGATATGGAAAAAATTAGAGAGATATGGCCTGAAATAGAGTTCATATCGGCAGATATCGACGAACAATTAGAGATTAATTCTCATTATATGGGATATTTAAAAAAGCAAAATGCAGATATTTTAGCTTTTAAAAGAGATGAAAATCTAATGATACCAGATAATTTGAATTATGACAGTTTTTCAGGTTTGTCTAATGAGGTGAAGTCAAAATTTAAGAGAATAAGGCCAAAAACCATGGGCCAAGCGTTAAGAATTGATGGGATTACACCAGCGGCTGTATATATTTTGTTGTCTCATGTAAAAAGAAAGTCTATTAAGACTGTAGCTTGATTGATTCGAATAATTTTAAATTAAAAAATATAGGTAAGATAAATGTTCCACGTGAAACATATATCGAACTGGAAGATTATTCAAATGAGGTAATTTTAAACAATAAAACAATAAATCTGATCAGCAAATCCACAGAGAAATCTATTAAATATAGGCATATAGAAGATAGTATACAAACTATTGAATATATTGATAAAAATGATATTAGTGTTTGCACCGACATTGGTTCTGGAGCCGGTTTTCCAGGAATAGTACTGGGAATAACGATGAAAATAAAAAAACCACCTTTAAAAATTATTCTTTATGAAAAAAGTTATCCTAAAAGTTTATTTTTATTAAATATGTCAAAAAAATTTAATTTGAACTTAGAAATTCAACAAAAAAATATTTTTAATGAAAAAAATTTAGTTACTGACGTTATAATCTCTAGAGCTTTTAAACCTCTCCCAGTTATTTTTGACATAGCACAAAAAAATTTTAAGAGTTTTAAATATATAATCGGATTTCTGGGAGCAAGTGGAAAAAAAATATTAAATGAAGTATTGAAAATTTGGGAGTTTGATTATGAGGAAAAAAAAAGTTTAACAAACGAAGGCTCAACAATAATAAAAATTTCTAATTTAAAAAAAAAAAAATGGATAAAAAGATTATTTCAATCATCAATCAAAAGGGCGGGGTAGGAAAGACAACTACGGTTATTAACTTGGCGGCAGGACTAACTATAAAAGGAAAAAAAGTTTTAGTTATAGATCTTGATCCCCAAGGTAACGCAACAACAGGTCTAGGGTTATCCAACACTGACAATTCTAAATACACTATTTATAACGTTTTAAATGGGAACATGAAATTATCAGATGTTGTCAAGGAAACTAAATTTGAAAGACTTAATTTGGTAAGCTCAAATGTAGATCTTTCAGGGTTAGAAGTTGAAACTGCCGGTGACAGTAGAAGAGCCTTTAAATTAAAAGACGAATTAGCCCATATTTTAAATGATTCTAGAGAAATATATGATTATATTCTGATAGACTGTCCTCCATCACTCAGTTTACTTACCATAATGGCTCTTGTAGCATCTAGATCAATAATCGTACCTTTGCAGACAGAATTTTTTGCTCTCGAGGGCTTAACACAACTTATGAAAACAATTGAGCGTATAAAAATAAATCTTAACCCAAGTTTGGACATGAGGGGAATAATCTTAACCATGTTTGATAAAAGAAATAAACTATCTTCTCAAGTGGAAAAAGAGGCTAGAGTCTACTTCAAAGAAAAAGTTTATACTTCGGTTGTTCCAAGAAATGTTAGACTGTCAGAAGCCCCGTCACACGGTGTCCCAGTTTTAATTTACGATAAAACCTGCCCTGGCAGCAAAGCATATTTTAATTTTACGGACGAATTTTTAAATCAAGATAAATCTATAGAAAGTGCTGCATGATAAATCCTTTTAAAAACAAGAAGGGACTTGGTCGTGGATTGTCTTCTTTAATTGGAGACAACAACTTAAAGGTTACTAATAATACTATTTCAATTAGCGCTATTGTGGCGAATAAATTTCAACCACGTAAAAAATTTGACAAAGAAAGTCTAGAGGAATTAACAAATTCAATAAAAGAAAAAGGCGTAATACAGCCTTTGATAGTTAGATTATCAGAGGACCATAATAACAAATATGAATTAATAGCTGGGGAAAGGAGGTTACAGGCATCACAATCAGCAGGTCTTCACGAAGTACCAGCAGTTATAGTTGATGCTGATAATTTAAAATCTCTAGAGTTCGCAATTATAGAAAATGTTCAGAGGAAAGACCTAAACCCCATTGAAGAAGCAAAAGGTTATAAAAAACTAATAGATGAATTTGGTTACGATCAAGAAAAAGTTTCTAAGTTTATTGGTAAAAGTCGAACACATGTTACAAATACACTGAGACTTCTATCACTTCCTGATGATGTAATAAATTTTATAGATAATGAAAAATTGTCCCAAGGGCATGCAAAAGTAATAGTAGGACTAAGCAATGCCAGCATGATTGCAAAGAGAATAATAAACAAAAAGTTATCAGTTAGACAAACAGAAAACTTCATAAGATCTTTAAAAAGCAAAAAGGATGGCAAATCTTTACCAAAAGATGCAAATATTTTGATCCTTGAAGATTCTTTAAAATCTAAAACAGGTATAAATGTATCTATAAAAAATAAAAGAAATAACACAGGATTAGTTTCTTTCGAGTATAAAGATTTAGATCAGTTAAATAGATTAATAATGGTTTTGAAAGCTAATTATTAACTTGTTTACCAAAACTGTGTAAAAAATCGTATAAAATATTCATAGAACTTAATGAATTATTTTTAATTAACAATTCCACTTTGTTTGTATTAAAAAGTAATTTTTTAATTTCATCTTTGTTCCATTCTATCGTTTGTTTTTTGACAGCTTCTTTTTCTTTCCAAAAAATAGAGGGTCTAAAACTATCTATAGTTTGGTCTATATTTTTTGTACAGTCGTAAATTTCCCTAAGGGCTAATATTCTTTTAGATTTTTGTAATAGGGTTCTGATAATCAAAATACAATCTTCAGAACTATAAGAATTTTCGTTTAAAATTTTAGAAGTTTTTTTTTGAATTTCTAAGTAAGCAATTTTCTATTAGCTCAGATACGCTAAAGTTTTCTGATAAATTAGTTATAATAGCAATTTGCTCATAGGTAATTTTTTTTTCGTCTTTCATAAAAAGCGAAATTTTATTTAATTCTTTGTGTAAATTAATTCTATCCCCAGCACATCTATCTACAATAAGATTAATTAATTCAGGAGAAATAGATACATTCTTTGTTTTAAAAAAATCTTTAGCAATATGAAATAAAGTTTTTGACTCATCAGGATAAAATGGAATACACGCCAATCTTTCGTTTGTTTCAAAAAAGGATCTCAGCTTTGATTTCTTTTCTAATGTTTCTGCAATTAATATGATTTTGCACTCAGAAAGTTTCTTTTCAAGAATCTCAATAACAAATTCAATAATTTTAGTAGAGACTCTAGATACTATAAATATTTTTTCACTATCAAAAAAAGATTTATTAATTAATTCAGATATCAATTGATCCTTGTTTTCGAGTATTTCTTTTTCTTCATATCTTTGTACTAATGTCTGGCTTTTTCCTAATATGTTTTCGTTTATGACTTTGCTCTTTAATCCATCATTTTTACCGTACAAGAGATAAATTGAGGTATTTAAATTTTTTAAGTTATTCAACTCATGTTTTTTAATTATCATTCTGCTCTAAGGTTAAAAGATATTTTCTTACATTTTGTGATATTTTATTAATTAAATTTGACTTTAAGTTATTTTCTTTTTTCTTTAAATTGAATTTATTTTTTTCATTTTTTAATGTTATGTTTTCATAAAATTTTTTCTCACTAAGTGCAGAATTATCCTCCATTAATTTAATATTTACGTTTAAAATTAGGTTGAAAACTTCAGGGTTCCCTTTTTTGTTTTTAGAAGATATTACCCTTTGGTATTCAGAATAAATTTCTAAATCATTTTTACTATCTACACTTTTATTTATATTTAAATTTTTTAAAACACTTAAAGATATCTTTTCGTCTCCCAAGGTATTAAATTCCTTGAACCGCAAATTATTAACTTTAGTAGATAATATGGGCGTATATCCACAAGCAGTTAGGAGGATAAGAACTATAATAGTTTTAGAAAAATATTTCATTTTGTCAAAATATTTATTAACCTGTTTTTCACAAAGAATTTTTTTATAATCTTTTTTCCTTCCAAGTGTCTTTTCATTTTTATATCGTCTTTTATAATTTCCATTAACTCTTCTTCTTTGATATCTTTTTTTGTGACCATGTTAGACTTTTTCTTACCATTCAATTGTATCACAATATTTATATTTTCCTCCTTAATTTTGCCTAAATCCACTTTTGGCCATTCAATTCGATTAGTGACATCCAAGCTTTCTAGACATTCATTTGAAAAATGAGGTATTATTGGATTTATAATTATTAAAAATTTTTTATAGTTTTCAATTAAAATTTTACCATTTAATTCTTTTTTAATTAAATTTGTTAAAAAATTATATGTTTCATAAATTTTAGCAATTAAAACATTATAATTAAATTTGTCTAAATTAAAATTGAATTTATCGATTAATTCATTGATAAATTTCTCAAGTTTGTCCTCGTCAATTTTGTTTGAAATTTCAATATTTTTCTTTTCTATAATAATTTGATGTAAATTCCACATTTTTTGTAAAAATTTATATGACGCCAGCATTCCCTGCTCAGACCATTGTATATCTTTCTCTGGGGGGCTATCAGATAAAATAAATATCCTAACAGCATCTGCTCCATATATCTCAATTATATTTTCTGGATCTATAGTATTTTTCTTTGACTTTGACATTGATTCTGATGGGCCAACAATGACTTTTTTATCAACATAATTTTTTTTATAAAAATTTTTTCCATCTTTTGTTTCCACCTCGTTGGGAAACAACCAAGAACCGCTATCATCCTTAAATGTTTGATGACAAACCATTCCTTGTGTAAAAAGGCCTTTAAAGGGTTCAGAAAACTTAAATTTTTCGTTTTTAAAACCTATTGCTCTCATGAAATATCTCGAATAGAGTAAATGCAAAATAGCGTGCTCTACACCACCTATATATTGATCAACAGGCATCCAATAATTTATTTCATCATAGTTAAAACCGTAACTTTTCTCATTTGGTGAACAAAATCTTAAAAAATACCATGAAGAGTCAACAAAAGTATCTAAAGTATCTGTTTCTCTGACATATTTTTTATTACCAATCTTGACGTTCTTCCAATTATTATCGTAGCTTAAAGGGTTGCCTTTAACATCAAGTTTTATTTTACTTGGTAGTTTTACAGGCAATTCTTCTTCAGGGACTGGATGAGCTACCCCTTCATCATCATAAATAATGGGTATTGGACAACCCCAATACCTTTGTCTAGAAACTCCCCAATCTTTTAGTCTAAAGTTGATTTTTTTTAATCCTATTTTTCTTTTTTCTAAAATTTCAATAGTTTTTTTTATTGACTCCTCAGGAACTTTTAAACCATTTAAAAATTCAGAATTTATTATAATTCCTCCTTCTATATAAGCCTTATCTTTTGCGGCAAATTTATCGTCTGTATCTGAAGGTTTAACAACCGTCTTTATTTGTAAGTTATATTTTTTTGCAAAATCAAAGTCTCTTTGATCATGAGCAGGGCAGCCAAAAACAGCTCCAAAACCATAATCCATCAGTACAAAGTTTGCAAAGTAAACTGGGACTTTATTTGCGTTGTTTAATGGATTAATAGCGATTAAATCAGTCTTGAAACCAATTTTTTCACCTTGTGCAATTGATTCTTCAGTTGTGCCTGTTTTAGAACACTCATCTTTAAATTTTAAAAAGGATTTATCTTTTTCAAAATACTTTGAAATTGGATGATCTATAGATAAAGCCAAAAAAGAGAACCCAAACAAAGTATCTGGTCTAGTTGTAAAACACTTAATAAAATTAATCTTATCATTACCCTCAATCTTAAAATCTATTTCACACCCATAAGATCTACCAATCCAGTTTTTCTGCATGGTCTTAACTTTGTTCGGCCACTTATCTAGACTATTTAATTCCTCAAGAAGACTCTCTGAAAATTTGGATATATTAAAAAACCATTGATTTAACTTTTTCCTTTGAACTATTGCACCAGATCTCCATCCTTTACCATCTATAACTTGTTCATTGGCCAAAACAGTTTCATCGATCGGATCCCAGTTTACATAATTTTCTTTTCTATATACTAAGCCTTTTTTAAACATCTCTATAAAAAAAAGTTGTTGATGTTTATAATATTCCTCTGAACATGTAGATATTTCCTTTGTCCAATCAATCGATAGACCTAGTTTTCTAAGTTGATTTTTCATTACAGATATATTTTTTTGTGTCCATTCGTTTGGATCTTGCTTTCTCTCTTTTGCAGCATTTTCTGCCGGCATACCGAAAGAGTCCCATCCCATTGGGTGAAGCACATTAAAATTCTGTAAAATTTTGTGTCTAGATAAAACATCACCTATTGTATAGTTTCTAACGTGTCCCATATGTATCTTTCCTGAAGGATACGGGAACATTTCTAAGCAATAAAATTTTTTTTTATTTTCGTCTAATTTTGATACAAAGGTATTATTATGGTCCCAAAATTTTTGCCATTTTTTTTCAACTATTTTAAAATTATATCTATTCACTTATAAAATTATCTTTTACTAAAAAATTGAATTACTTGATTTAGAACCACCTTGCTTTGGAAGCTTATATGGTTTTTTGTTTTTTTTGATATTTTCTTTCTTATATATTGCAGCTTTCTTCAATATACTTTTTTTTATTTCAAAAACTAAATCGCCCTCCTCTTCATACATACTGCAATTTTGATTAACACCACAATCTTTTTTAAATATTTTAACATCTAAAGCGTCAGACCTAATTTCATTAGTTAAAAATCTAACTGTAATTTTAATTGCCTCATCGTCGTTCGTTACATCGCTGTACCAATCAGTTATAATTATTCCTCCGCTGTAATTCGCTGAAATTAAAGGCAAAAAATCAATGGTATCTAATGTGGCTCTCCATAATTCATTTGAACTTGCGAAATCAAATGTTCCACCTTTTTTGTCTCCACCTAAAACTCTAAAACCTCTTCCTTCTTCCATGTTTTTTTGAACTCTTTTTTCTGGCTCTGGAGGAAATTCTCTAGCATCAACAGGTCTATAGATGCCACAGGAATTCAGCAGCATCAAAAATATAAGAAAAGATATATGTAGAATGTAAAACTTCTTCAGAATTCCTCCAATTTTAATGTATTCTGTAAAAAAACCCTTAAATATCAAATTATACAAAAAATTTAATAAAAAACAGTGCTTTTTAATGTTTTTTTGATGATGTATTTATGCAACACTAAACGAAATAATCAATTGAAATTACAAATAATACTCAAATAAAATAATAACTTTGCTAAAAAGGCTCTGTTTATAATTAATTATTAACAATGGAGTAAATTTATGAACAAATTAACAAAACTAGGATTAACTGCAGTAGCAGGATCTTTAGTAGCTTCGTCTGCTTATGCAGGTGCATTAGATGTATCTGGTAAAGCAACGATAAAATACAAATCAGACGACGATGATGAAGTAACAGGTAATAGCTTCAGCATGGGAAAAGCAATAGGTTTTTCTGGATCTGGTGAATTAGATAATGGTTACACAATGTCATATTCTTACACTATGACTGATGCAGCTTTCTCATCTCAAAACATTATGTTAGATATGGGTGACGCTGGTTCAATCGGTGTTGCAAATGGTGCGAGTGGTGCTGGTTTAAGAGCATACAGATACGTAATACCAACTGCTGGTGAAGAAGTATGGGATGATACAGATACAGATGATAACGGTTTAGCACAACATGGTGACACTAACGCTGTTTACTACANAGGTAGTTTCGGTGGTTTTGGTGTTAGCGCTGCTTATGCTGGTAATACTGGTAACGGAAGTGATAATTCTGTTGTAGTAACTTATGACGGATTAATGGATGGTTTATCTATTGGTTACGGTACAGGTGAAAACAACACTACTTCAGACCTTATGACTGCTTTTGCTAAGTATGCAGTGGGAAGCGTAACTGTAGCTATTCAAAAATCAGAAATTGACAACGCATCAGGTTCTGACGAAGATACTATGGGATATGGTATTTCATTAGCTGTTAACGAAAACCTTTCGTTATCTTATGGTATATGGGATGTTGATATGGGTGCAGCTTTAGAAGACGAGGAATCTGCAGGTATTTCAGCTTCATACACAACAGGTGGAATGACTATCGGTGTAGTAGCTAACGGTACCGACAGTGTTGCAGGTGTAGCAGGTGATGACGATACATTCACAGAAGTAGCAGTTTCATTCGCATTCTAAGTTATTTAGAATCTTAAGAAATATTTAAGGCCCCTTTTTCAAGGGGCCTTTTTTTTTGAAATATTCAATACCAGAAATACCTAAAGCTCCTGTCAAATTAACTTTCTTCAAATTTGATGAGTTAATACCACCTAAAGCAATTGTTTTAACACTATTAAATTTTTTTAAACTTAAGAAATTATAAATACCTAAATAATTTGAATTTTTTTTAAAAATTGAAGAAATAAATATTTCATTCACATTTTGCCTCAATTTAAAATTGATTTCATGCCTGTTATGAGCAGAGCCTATAATCTTAAAATTTTTTTTTATGGAAAAACAATTGAAATTTGTATCTTTATTAAATGATGGAATATAAACACCATCAAGGTTAAGCTTAATACATAATTTAAAATTATTTGATATATAAAATTTATTACCTTTTCTTCTACAAATACTTCTAATTTTTAATATTTCAGAAATATCTATTATATGATTATAATTCCTATATATAATATGTATATTACTGTCTAAACTTTCTAAATGATTCAAATCGTATTTGTTTATAAAGTGGTAGTATTTTAAAAATTTAATATGCATCAAACAATTCAAAACTTAATCCAAATTCAAGAGGAAATAAAAGAAAAAATTGGTACATTTAATAATGAAACGCACAACCCTAACATCATAGCAGTCTCAAAAACATTCAAAATAGAGTATATAAAACATCTCGTAGACCATGGTCACAGGCATTTTGGCGAAAATAAAGTTCAGGAGGCTTATGAAAAGTGGTTTGAGATAAAAGGAAAAAATAAGATGTTAAATTTACATATGATTGGAAAACTACAAACCAATAAAGTTAAAATAGCTTTTAAAATTTTCGATTTCATACACTCCCTTGATAATATTAAATTAGCCAATAAAATTGCTGAAGAACAAAAAAAATATGAGAAAAAAATCAAATTATTTATTCAAGTTAATCTTGCTAACGAAAAACAAAAGTCTGGCATAAGTTTTGAAAAAGTACAAGAGCTTTACGAGTTTTGCACTGAACAAGGTTTGAATGTGATTGGATTAATGTGTTTACCACCGTATGATGAGGAATCTGGAAAATATTTCTCGAAACTTGAAAAATTAAATAAATATTTAAATTTGAAAGATTTAAGTATGGGTATGTCGCACGATTATCTTACTGCATTAGAATTTAATTCTACTTTTTTACGGATAGGATCAAAAATTTTTGGTGATAGAAGTTAATATATTTTGATTTTACTATCTCTAGTTAAAAACTTTAAAATTATTAAAAAATCCTTTTTTTCAACAGCAATACAGCCCGCTGTAGATTTGTAATTTTTTGTAAGATGTAAAAAGATTGCACTACCACGATTTCTTATAATTTTATCTGTATTATATTTAATTATTATAAAGTAATCATATTTATTATCTCTCCTAANTAATTTTTCAGATTTTATTTTAGAGTTTAATTTTATTTGTTTGTTGTACTCAATATTATTAATATCATTGCACCAACCCATATTTTTCGTTATTTTTGTAGTCTTCAATTTTGTATTTGGTTTTTTCACTCTGTCATTTCTCCAGAATAATCCTCCAATTTTATATTCTCCCTTAGGAGTGCAATTATCCCCCTCTATTTTGTTATATTTACACCCATTCTTCCCGATGGCACATTTAAAGACAAAATCACCAACAATTAGGGTATTATTTTTTTTTAATTTTATTATCATGACCAAACAATTATGAATAAACCTATCGTTGTAATTTACAAATTTGAAATTTTATTTGATATTTTAAACGAAATTCAAGAAACTTTAAATTATAAAATTATAAAAATATCAAAATTCGAGCAACTGAATCAGTTTAATTATAAAAATAAAGATAATTTTGTTATTATATCAAAATTAGATAAAGAAAAAATAAATTTTTCTAATCACCTTATTATCAAAAAATTACCAATAAAAATAATTGAATTAAAAGAAAAAATAAATCTATCTATTTTAAAAGGAAGATTTAAAATTCAATCAAATAAATATATTAAAGACTATAATTTAGATTTAAATTCTAGAGAATTAATTAAAAAGAATTTAAAACTTAAATTAACCCAGAAAGAAATTGAAATTATAACTTTGCTATATAACTCAAAAAAAAACCAAGCTGTGGTAGATCTTCAAAAAAAAGTCTGGGGATATAACCCTGATCTTGAAACTCATACGGTTGAGACGCATATCTATAGATTAAGAAAGAAAATTCTTGAAAAATTTAGTGACAACAATTTTATCTTAAGTGAGAAAAATGGTTACAAAATTTAAAAAAAAGAAAAATTTCATAGCTGAAAACTTAATGTTAAAAAATTTTAGACCACAGATAATAAAACCAAAAAAAGGAAAAGGCAGCTTTAAACGAAAAAAAAATAATATTAATATTAAAGCCTAGCACCTATTTGTTGTATAATTTTTGAGGACATTTCAGTACCTTTATTTAAGCTTTCTACAAGAGATAAATTGTTTACGTAGCCATGTAAAAAACCTGCTGCAAACAAATCTCCAGCACCTGTAAGATCAACAATACTTAATCCTTTTTTAATTCCACACTCAACAACTTCATCACCTTTTATAGCTATGGCACCTTTTTCGCCCCTTGTTATTACGATAATTTTACCAAGTTGTTTTGCAAATGAAATTACATTAGTAAAATCCTTCATGTCTGTTAAAGATAAAATTTCTTGCTCATTTGCAAAAGTTATATCAAGTTTGTTTTTTACTAATTCAAAAAAATGTGGCTTATGTCTATCGACACAAAATTGATCGGATAAAGACATAGCAACCTTGTTAGCATTATTAATTGCCTTATCAAAAGCTTTCTTTGGTTCACCCTCATCCCAAAGGTAACCCTCTAAAAATATAACTTCACTATTTTTAATTGCGTCAGAGCTAACATCATTTTCATTAATTTTTCCTGCTGTTCCCAGAAAAGTACACATAGTTCTCTCAGAGTCTGGAGTTACTAATATTAGACAAGTTCCTGTTGGTAATTCCTCCTTTTTTTTAGAGTAAAAATATTCAACTCCCTCTATTTTTAACCCCTCCTCATATTTACTACCGAGCGCATCGTCAGAAACTTTTCCTATAAATCCGACCTTGTTTCCAAGCTGGGATAAACCAACTATAGAATTTGCTACTGATCCGCCAGATACAGTCTTTTCAATTTTTAAATTTGATAACAAGTTTTTAAACTCAGTTTCCTCAAAAATTAACTTCATAGTACTTTTTGTAAGTTCATTTCTTTTTAAAAACTCATCATCTACTTTGCAAATCACATCAACTATCGCATTTCCTATACCTAATATTTTCATATCACGCTTTCTTGGTTATAATTGGTTTTTTTCTATTAGGATAACAAGTGGTGCAGATTTTACAAGATATTCCATAACATTCTCTAGCTCTACAATACTCTCTTCCATAGTATATTATTTGAAGATGTAACTTATTCCAGTATTTCACTGGAAATAATTTTTTTAGGTCCTCTTCAGTTTGAATTACATTTTTTCCATTAGTTAAACCCCATCTTTGTGCCAAACGATGTATGTGTGTATCAACTGGGAATGCAGGGTGACCGAAACCCTGAGACATCACAACACTTGCTGTTTTATGACCAACACCTGGAAGTTCTTCTAGTGCATCAAATGTTTTTGGTACTTTACCTTTATATTTGTTAACAAGTGTTTTTGATAAATTGTAAACACTTTTAGCTTTTATTCTAAAAATTCCTATACTTCTTATTAAATTTTCAATTTTTTTTCTACCAAGTTTCACAAAATGTTCTGGCCTGTTGTATTTTGGGTAAATGTTTTTTGTAACATTATTTACGTTAACATCAGTGCATTGTGCTGAAAGTAGAACTGATATTAGTAGTGTAAAAATATTTCTATGTTTTAAAGGAACTGGAGTATGTGGATAAGTTTCATTTAAAATTTTAAGTATAATTTGACTTCTCTTTTTTTTATTCATCAGTTAACTATTTAATAATTTTAAAAAAATTCTTCAGTCTTTCGACACTATTACAAAAATTTATATTTATTCAGTTAAAGTTAAAACATCTCTCATGGAATAAAGCCCAGATTTCTTATTAATTAGCCATTTTGCAGCCATAAGCGCTCCCTCAGAATATAAAGCCCTATCAAAAGCCTCGTGATTAAGCGATATGATTTCTTTTCCACTAGAAAATTTAACAACATGTTCTCCTATTATTTCACCTTTTCTAATTGAGTTAAAATTGATTTTTTTTCCGTATGGAAACGACTTCCGGTTTAAGTATTTTTTACCAATAATATTATAAAAGTTTTTACTTTTTCCAATTGCTATTCCTTTTCCTAGCATTAAAGCAGTCCCAGAAGGATGATCTTTTTTGTGTTTATGATGCGCTTCAAATACTTTACTCAAAAATTTTTTACCCAATGATTTTGATGCGATTTCAGTAAGATACATAAGCAGATTAATCCCAAGGCTCATATTACCGGCCTTTAAAATTGGTATCTTTTTAGAATATGTCTTAATTAAATCCTCCTCTTTTTTTTTAAAACCTGTTGTACCTATTACCACCCTTTTTTTTTGTTTAGATGCTATTTTAAGAATTTCAAAAGTACATTTTGGTACAGTAAAATCAATTATCACATCGGCGTTTTTAAATGCCTTTAAACTATTTATCTGAGGTATTATACCTCTAACTTTTTTTTTAGTTATTCTGCTTTCTGTAATTGAGACAATTTTAAACGTTTGATCTTGATGTGCAGATTTTATTATTTGTCGTCCCATTCGACCTTCACATCCTGTTATTGAAATATTTACATTCTTCATTATTTAATTAACAAATATAAAATTAACATAAGTATAAGTATAATAATACCCCAAATGCTTGCATCTGTTACAAGTAATATCCTACTAGAATTTAGTTATGTAACTTGGCGATACTAAGACTAAAACACCTATAAAAGCTGTATCTGGAATTTGTTCCTCAAAACCATTTACTAATTTTTCCAAAAGGTTTTAGCTTTCTGAAAGAATTTTTTAATACTTGGATTTGATTTTTCATTTTCTATGTCTCTAAACTTCTCTAAAAGCTCCTTTTGTTCTTTATTTAAAGAGATTGGAACCTCTGTATTTACCTGAACATATAAATCACCGGAACCATTCCCTCTCATAAATGGCATACCTTTTCCTTTTAATCGAAATTGTTTACCACTTTGTGTGCCAGATGGGATTCTAATTTTTGCTTTACCCCCATCTATAGTTGGAATATCTATAGAAGCTCCTAACGCTGCGTCAGCAATCGAAACTGGGCACTCAAAAAAGAGATGTTCATCTTGCCTCTTAAATAGCTCGTGGGAATTTACGTTTATAAATAAATATAAGTCACCATTACCGGCACCTCTTGAACCTGCCTCGCCTTTTCCAGCGAGTCTTATTCTTGTTCCATCATCTACACCTTTAGGTATTGTAACTGATAATCTTTTTGAAGCTTGTTTTTTTCCTTGTCCATTACATAAGTTACACGGATTTGTAATTTCCTCACCTGAACCTGAACACTGTGGACAAGTTTGTTGAACTGTGAAAAACCCCTGGCTTGACCTAACTTGACCATGGCCTGCACACATTGAACAGCTACCAGCATCATAGCCTGGTTTTGATCCACTTCCACTACATGTATCACATTGTTCTGAAGTAGAAAATTTTATATCTTGCTTTTTTCCAGAAAAAGCCTCTTCTAAATTTATCGTGAGATCATATCTCAGGTCTGATCCTCTATGATTTGATTTTCTTGATCTTCTGCCACCACTTCCAAATCCCTCACCAAAAAAATCTTCAAAAATGTCAGAAAAGCTTCCAGAAAAATCAAAATTACTAAATCCCCCCCTACCTCCTGCTCCGTTTTCGAAGGCTGAATGACCAAAGTTGTCGTAATTTTGTTTTCTTTCAGTGTTAGAGAGGACATGATATGCTTCTGATGCCTCTTTAAATTTTTCCTCTGCTGATTTATCGCCTTTATTTTTATCTGGATGGTGTTTTACAGCAAGCTTACGGTAAGCTGATTTAATTTGATCTGCTGATGCACTTTTGTTTATGCCTAGAACTTCGTAGTAATCTCTTTTTGCCATAACATGTTATAGACAAATAGTTGTTATTTAGGCGCTTTTTTCTTTATTGTCGTCCTTCACCTCTTCAAAATCTGCATCAACAACGTTATCGTCTTTTTTTTCTTCCTTTTCATTATCTTTAGGAGTGCCGTTTTCAGGTTTTGCACCTTGTTGTGATTTATAAATTGCTTCGCCTAATTTCATTGATGCCTGAACTAAATCCTGTGTCTTTTTTTTAATCTCTTCAACGTCGGTTCCCTTTAAAGAATTTCTTAAATTTGCAGATGCACTTTCTATTGTTTTCTTATCTACATCAGAAACCTTTCCTCCATGATCTTTCAAATTTTTTTCTGTTGAGTGAAGCAGTGTGTCTGCTTGATTTCTCGCATCGACGGCTTCTCTTTTCTTTTTGTCAGCTTCCTTATTAGACTCTGCATCTTTAACCATTTTATTTATCTCATCATCACTCAAACCTCCAGATGCTTGAATCTGAATTTTTTGCTCTTTACCTGTACCTTTGTCTTTTGCGGAAACATTGACAATTCCATTCGCATCTATATCAAAAGTTACCTCAATTTGAGGAACACCTCTTGGAGCAGGTGCAATTCCAACTAGTTCGAAATTTCCTAAAATTTTATTATCTGATGCCATTTCTCTTTCACCTTGAAGTACTCTTATTGATACAGCAGGCTGGTTATCGTCAGCTGTTGAAAATACTTGGCTTTTTTTTGTCGGTATCGTTGTATTTTTATCAATTAATTTTGTGGAAACCCCACCCAATGTTTCAATTCCTAGAGATAAAGGAGTTACATCGAGTAATAGCACATCTTTTACATCCCCTTGAAGAACACCTGCTTGTATAGCAGCCCCCATCGCAACAACTTCGTCAGGGTTTACTGATTTATTTGGATCTTTTCCAAAAAAATTTTTTACTTCTTCAATTACTTTAGGCATTCTTGTCATGCCGCCAACAAGAACAATTTCGTCGATTTCTCCTGCCGACAAACCAGCATCTTTTAGAGCTGTCTGACATGGTGGTATAGTTCTTGAAATCAAATCCTCAACTAATGCCTCAAGTTTCGCTCTAGTCATTTTTAAATTAATATGTTTAGGTCCTGTTTTATCTGCAGTGATAAAAGGTAAATTTATTTCCGTTTGAGTTGCAGAAGAAAGTTCTATTTTCGCTTTTTCTGCAGCCTCTTTCAATCTTTGCAAAGCTAATTTATCTGATTTTAAATCTATACCATTGTCTTTTTTAAACTCTGAAAGCAAGTATTCTACTACTGTATTGTCAAAATCTTCACCACCAAGAAACGTATCACCATTAGTAGATTTGACTTCAAAAACTCCATCACCTAGTTCAAGAATTGAAACATCAAATGTACCTCCACCTAAGTCATAGACAGCTATTTTTTTATTTGCTTTTTTGTCTAGGCCATAGGCCAAAGAAGCTGCTGTCGGCTCATTAATAATTCTTAATACCTCTAGTCCAGCAATTTTACCAGCGTCTTTGGTTGCCTGTCTTTGTGCATCATTAAAGTAAGCCGGAACTGTAATAACAGCCTGCTTTACTTCTGTTCCTAGGTATTTTTCAGCTGTCTCTTTCATCTTTTGTAATGTGAAAGCTGATATTTGGGATGGTGAATATTTTTGACCTTTTGCTTCAATCCAAGCATCACCTTTCTCTGAGTTTACAATCCTGAAAGGCGCAGTCTCAATATCTTTTTTTACACTGGGGTCTTCAAAATTTCTTCCAATTAATCTTTTTACAGCAAAAATAGTATTTTCTGGATTAGTTACGGCCTGTCTTTTTGCGGGTTGACCAATTAATTTTTCATCATTTTCAGTGAATGCAACAACTGAAGGAGTGGTTCTTGCACCTTCGGTGTTTTCTAAAACTTTTGCTTGTGCACCGTCCATGATGGCAACACAAGAATTCGTTGTTCCTAAATCTATTCCAATTACTTTGCTCATTTCAATAACTATTAATCACATATAAGTGCTAATTTTAAATCTACAACCTTATGTAAAAAAATTAATTTTCCTCTTTTTTACCCTTATTTTCCTCACTTTTTGCATTTTCATCTTCTTTTTTTTTTGACACCCCAACTAGAGAGGGTCTTAATAAGCGTTCTTTCATTAAAAATCCTTTTTGTATTTCTTGTACAATTGTGCCAGGTTTCTTTGAACTATCTTCTATCTCCATCATAGCCTGATGAAAATTTGGATCTAGTTTTTCATTAATTGCTCTAATGGGCTCGATACCATTCTTTTTAAAAATAGAATTTATATCTTTACAGATTATATCAATATGCTCTAAAATTTTTTTTATAGCGTCTGTCCCTTTTAAACTTTCATCATTTTCTAGAGAAATTTTAGACCTTTCTAAATTATCTAATAAACTTAGAGTTTCGCGCGCAAAATTAAAACCTCCATACTCAAATGCTTCATCTTTTTCCTTATCATACCTTCTTCTTTGATTTTCCATTTCTGCATATAATCTTGTGACTTTATCTTTTAATTTTATGATTTCTTCTTCATGTGTTAATTCAGTTGTGTCTATTTTTGCCTTCGCATCATTTGTTTTATTTAATTGATCTTCATCGACATTTGAATCTTCCACTGTTATTTTGCTTTCTATATTTGTTTCGTCTTTTACCATTTATTATTATATGGTAAGATTTTTCCAAAATTCTAGATGCTAAAAAAAAAAATTAATGAAATTATAATCGGCTCTAATAATGAAGGTAAACTGAGGGAAATTAAGGATTTATTACCAAAATCATATGAAATTTTCACACCTAAAAATTTTAATCTTAGAAGTCCACGAGAGACTGGAAAAACATTTCTTGAAAATTCATTAATTAAAGCCAAATATTTTTCTCATAGATCTAAGAAAATATGTCTAGCTGATGATTCTGGGCTTGAAATTAAAGTTTTAAATAATCAACCAGGGATATATTCAGCAAGATGGGCGGGTAAAAAAAACGATTTTAACATAGCTATTTCCAAAGTTTACTCGAAATTATCTAAGTATGATAAAAATTGGAAAAATACGAAAATTAGTGCGAGATTTATATGTGCATTAACAATTTACGGATTGAAAAAAAAACCTATTCAAGCAGTTGGTTTTATAAATGGGACTATATCAAAAAAAAAGATTGGAAAAAATGGTTTTGGATATGATCCAATATTTATTCCTCTAGGAAGACAAATTACCTTCGGCCAAATGAAGTATACAGAAAAACTAAAAATTGATCATAGAATTAGAGCGTTTAATAAAATTAAAAAATTTTTTTAAATTCTCCCTTTTCTACTGAGTAAAAGCTTAGGTTATGTGTAATAATATTTTTATCTATCTCAAATATCCCGATTTTTCCTCTAAATTTATTTTTTTTATAAAAAATTTTTTTGTCTATCACAAAGTCATTTTTGTAAACCAGATAATATATTAGTCCGATTAAATCATAACTCAAAAAAGAAATTTGGTTTGGAGTGTCTTTAAAATTTTCCTCATAAAGAATTACAAAATCATCATAATTCTTCTTATCTATAGATGGAAAGTACATTGGCTGAAGAGCTTTTTCTTTGAGTAAGGTCTTATCAAACCATTGATTTAAACTTATATAGGAGACTCTTTTTGAAGAAACATCAGTATATAATAAAGATGTAGTAACGCTTTTAAGATTTTCGTCAAAATCCGCAATAATGACAGAATCAAAATTTAAATTACCNATTGTATCTCTTTTTTTTAAATTTTCTAAAATATTATCTTTATTGACTTCATCAGAGTTCTCAATTCTTTTAATCTCGTCTAATAAATTTTGCTTACGTTGAGGATATTTTGTAATTTTTTCTATTTGGGATGTCAATAAAGTTGGGTCGGTATTATAGATAAAACTATTTTTTAATACAATTTTAGTTTCTAAAATTGCCTTTTCAATTTCACTTTTATATGAAGTGTCAGGAATTAGAAAAATTGTTTTTTCGAGACCTTTAATGTTTTGAAATTTTTTTATTGCATTGATTTGAGAGATAGAATTAACACCAGAGCTAATTACATTAGAATGTTTATTTTCCAAAATATTTGTAAATGACAAAAAAATAACATCAGGCAGTTCATTTAAAAATTTAGTAGAACTGTAAAATACCGGTCCAATAATGATTTTAATATTATGATTTTTAGATAAATCCTGGGCAGCTATTAAAGTTTTATCTGGATTTGATTTTGTATCCCTAAGTATAATTTCTAAACGGTCATTATCGATGGAATTCAGTGCCAATCTTACAGAATTAACTATTGATTTGCCTATGTCGGAATATTCTCCAGTTAATGGTGCTAGTAGTCCAATTTTAATCTTATCATTTGAAAATACTACATGATTAAAAAAAAAGGTAAAAAATATTATATAAATTAATTTTATTAAAGTTTTCATTAGTCTTCTAATAATATATTGATCATAATAATGCACTCAGATGTGGACAAAAATAAGTTAAAAGAAGGTTTATACATAGTATCTACCCCAATTGGTAATCTAAAAGATATAACATTTAGAGCTCTTGAAACCCTCAAAAACTCAGATTATATATTTTGCGAAGATACAAGAATAGCGAAAAAATTACTAAATCACTATAATATCAAGTCAAAGCTTATTTCTAACCACAAATTTAATGAAAAAAAAAATATTGAAAAATATAAAAAAATTTTACAAACAAACAATATCATATCCCTGATTACTGATGCTGGAACCCCCCTTATATCAGATCCAGGAAAAGTCATTGTCAATGAATGTATTAAAAACAATATTAATGTCACCCCAGTTCCAGGTGTATCAGCAGTAACCACCGCTTTATCAGTGAGTAATTTTTCAGATAATTTTTATTTTCACGGTTTTTTTCCTGAAAAAAAAAGCGAAATGGAAAAAGAGTTAAAAGTGTTATGTGAACTGCCCTGTGCAATTATTTTTTTTATATCACCAAAAAAATTAAATAAATTAATATTCCCTTTAAAAAAATATTTTAATAATAGAAAAATAATTTTTTGTAGAGAATTAACCAAATACTATGAGGAATTCATTAGACTTGAGGTAAATGATCTCGAAACTTTTGACAATTCTCCAAAAGGAGAAATGACAGTTTTAATATCCGGAAATAGTGATGAAAAAAAAAGAAGGGAAATAATTCCCGAATCGGTTAAGATTAGTATTAAAAAATTAATTAATAAATTAAGTGTGAGGGATATAACTGATATTTTTTCTGATCAGACCAGTATATCGAAATCAATTATTTATAAATATTGTATAAGCATTAAAAATGAGAGTTAGATATTTATTATATTTTTTAGCACTATTCATTCTGTCAGGTTGTGTTGGTGCAACTTCGTCAGGACTTTTTGGAACAGGTGTAACAATTGCAATGGATCCAAGGTCTTTAGGAACTCAAATTGACGACTCAATAATGGATAAAAGTATTGATGCAAGGCTGATTACTGAAAATAAAAACTACTTAATTAACGTTAAAACAAGAGTAATTGATGGTAGAATATTTATTACTGGTTATGTAGATGCCCCTGAAGAAAAGTTGAAAATCACTAAAATTGCATGGGAGACAAAAGGTGCAAGATCAGTAAAAAATGATTTAAAAATAAAAGAGAAATTTAATTTCCAACAATCTGCAAAAGATCTTTTAATAACCTCACAATTAAAATCTGCGATGATTTTCAATCAAAAAATCAAGGCTGTAAATTACAATGTTGATACCCATAAAAAAATTATTTATGTTTATGGAATTGCAGAAACTGAGGAGGAAAAAAAAGAAATTATAAAAGAAGCAAAAGAAATTTTAGACGTTAAAGACGTAATAACTAGCATCCTGCTTGTGGAAGATTTACGAATAAAAAAAGATTAATTATTTTTGTTGTAATCAATTACCCCAGCTGAATAAGCTGCAACAGAGGCTAAATTAAGAATTTCTGAGGTAGAGCATCTCAACGGAGCAATTTCTATTGCTGCATTTAAACCAATTAGCAAAGGACCAATTACCTTTGAACTGCTCATTGTTTTCATAATTTTATAAGATATAGCTGCACTGTGTTGACCAGGCATTATAAGTACATTAGCATTTCCAACAATTTCTGACATTGGGTATAATTCTTTGTATTCCTCACTTAAAGCGACGTCAGGCTGCATATCTCCATCAAATTTAAAATCTACATTCCTTTTCTTTAATAATTCAACAGCATCTCTAATATGCTTTGTTCTACTAGTCATTGGTTGACCAAAAGTTGAATGAGATAAAAAAGCAATTTTTGGTGTAAAACCAAATAGCCTCACAACTCTAGCGGAAGAAATTGCTATCTCTGCAAGTTGACTTGAGGTCGGATACTCATGAACGCTGGTATCGCCGATAAAAACAGTCTTCCCTTTATTAACAACCATGTTAAGACCAAACATAATTTCACCAGGTCTTGGTTCAACTACTTTTGTTATCTTTTGTAAAGATTGTCCATACCTACGTGTATTTCCAGTAACCATTGCATCTGCATCGCCACATGCAACCATGCATGAAGCCCAAATAACTCTATCATTTCTTACAAGTTTATCACAATCACGTTCTAATAAACCTTGAGATCGATGTAATTTATTAAAAATAAATTTTGAATATTTTTCTCTTAAGCTTTTTTTTGTTGAATTTATAATTTCAATATTAAAATTTTCACTATATCCAATTTCTTTTAACCTATCCTTAACAACCTTATCTTTGGCTACCAAAACTGGAATGCCCAAACCGCTATTTTTAAAAGCAATTGCGGCCTTTAATGTATTTTCGTCTTCTCCATCTGCAAAAACTACTTTCTTTTGATTTTTTCGTATTTGTGAGTTTATGCCTTGCATTATTGTAACGGAGGGGTCTAATCTTTGTTTTAATTGTTCTGAGTACAAATCAAAATTAATAATTTTTTTTCTTGCAACACCTGTTTTAATTGCAGCTTTCGCAACAGCTACTGGTATAACACTTATAAGTCTTGGATCAAAAGTAGACGGTATAATATATTCTTTACCATATTTTGGCCTTTCACCACCCATAGCAGCAACTACTTCATCTGGCACTCTTTCTCTAGCCAATGATGCTATAGCATTAGCCGCAGCAATTTTCATTTCATCATTTATAGTTTTTGCTCTTACATCTAAAGCACCTCTAAAAATATAAGGAAAACCTATCAGGTTATTAACTTGATTTGGATAATCGGATCTACCCGTTGCAACAATAGCATCATTTCTAACTTCATCAATTTCTTCTGGTTTAATTTCAGGATCTGGGTTGGCACAAGCGAATATAATAGGATTTAAAGACATGCTTTTTACATTATTTTTACTCAGTACACCTGCTGAAGACAAACCCAAAAAAACATCAGCATCTATTATTGCATCATCTAGATTTTTTGCAGTTGTGTCAGCAGCATAAAATAACTTCCATTTGTTCAAACCTTTTCTCTTTTTATTTATCACTCCTTTACTATCTAACATTATAATGTTAGATTTTTTAACACCTGATTTCAAAAGTAAATTCGTACAGGCCATAGCAGAAGCTCCAGCTCCGTTAACTACAATTTTTATCTTAGTTTTATTTTTTTTTTGAATATCTAAAGCATTCATTAAAGCCGCGTAGGTAATAATAGCCGTTCCATGTTGATCATCATGAAACACAGGAATATCGAGAATTTTTTTTAATTTGTCTTCTATGATAAAACATTCTGGTGCTGCAATATCTTCAAGGTTTATTCCACCAAAACTTTTTGCAAAATTTTTTATTGAATTAATTATTTCATTTGTATTATTTGAGTCGATCTCAAGATCTATAGCATCTATATCCGCAAACCTTTTAAATAAAACGGCTTTTCCTTCCATAACAGGCTTAGAAGCAATTGCACCAAGATTACCCAAACCTAAAATGGCAGAACCATTACTGATCACAGCTACAAGATTTCCCTTTGTTGTATAATCATAAGCTAATTCTGGATTTGCAGATATTGCTTTTACTGGTGCAGCAACACCAGGGGAATATGCCAAAGCTAGATCTCTTTTTGTGATCATTGGTTTAGAAGATATAATCTCAATCTTGCCAGATTTATTACTATTATGAAATTCTAATGCCTCTTTTTCAGAATAATGTTCAATTTTTTTTTTCTTCATTTTTTTATTAGATATAAAATTAGAACTAAGTTATCACTAATATGATTTATGAATCTAATTAAGTCAACTGGCACATTTAGTTTTTATACTATTTTAAGCAGAATCTTGGGCTATGTTAGAGATTTGTTGATTGCACTAAATCTTGGGTCAGGACCAATTACTGACGCTTTCTTTGTTGCATTCAGAATACCGAACACATTTAGAAGATTATTTTCAGAAGGAACTTTTAATGCAGCTTTTGTGCCAAGTTATTCATCTGAGCTTATCAAATCTAAGAAAAAAGCTGAGAAATTTTCAAATAGAATTTTGAATTTTTTGATAATTAGTCTGTTAGCAATAACACTAGTTATTGAAATATTAATGCCTATATTTATTTATGTCATAGCCCCAGGTTTTGCAGAAAATAATGACAAACTTGATTTGACTATTAAACTAACAAGAATCACTTTTCCCTTTTTATTTTTTATCAGTATTACATCTTTTTTTTCTGCAATTTTAAACTCTCATAATAAATTTGGTGTAGCAGCATTTGCACCAACAGTTTTAAATTTAATTTTAATATTTATTCTTTTTTTTTTAAATAATGAAAATGATAATCTTGTAACTTACTTAGCTTACGGAGTATCAATTGCTGGATTATTACAATTAATTATACTATATTTTTTTGTAAAGAAATTTTTTTCACCTAAAATAAATTTTAATTTAAATTTTAAAATTGACAAAATGATTAAATCATTTTTTTTCAAATTAATCCCTAGCATTTTCTCATCAGGAGTTACCCAAATTAATATTCTCGTAGGAACTATTATAGCATCATTTCAAGCAAATGCTGTGTCCTATTTATATTANGCAGACAGAATCTACCAGATTAATCTTGCAATAGCTGGAATTGCCATTGGAATAGTACTTTTGCCAAGCCTGAGTAAATACATTCAATCAAAAAATAAAAAAAAAATAAATTTTATTCAAAATAAATCTGTTGAATTAAGTCTGTTCTTAAGCTTACCTGCAATGTTTGCCTTAATAATTGCCTCTGAACAAATTACTTCAAGTTTATTTGGATATGGATCTTTTGATGAATTAAGTGTAAAAAATTCTGCAAAAGCACTGTATTATTTTGCATTTGGGCTTCCTGCTTTTGCATTAATAAAAATATTCTCATCTTTTTTATTTGCAAGGCAAAATACCAAAATACCATTTTATTTTTCCTTAATTTCTGTAATTATTAATATATTAATTAGTATATCTTTTTTTGATGAGGTAGGATTTATAATTATACCTATATCTACAACGATATCCTCATGGATCAATGCAATATTATTATTTGTATATCTAAAAAATCGAAATTATTATTATTTAGATTTAAATTTTATATTTGCTTTATTGAAAATTTTCTGCAGTGTTACATTCTCTTCCTATTTCTTTTACTTTATGATTAATAAATATTCCAATGTTTTAATATTTAATAATAACTATAAACTATTATTTATGATGATTTTAATCATTATAACTTTATTATTATACTTTCTCATATCTATTTTTACAAAAGCTTTCAAATTGTCCGATATTAAATTAAAGTATTAATTTATGAACAAAAAAATATTTTCTGGTGTCCAGCCTACAGGAAATTTACATGTCGGAAACTATCTTGGAGCCATAAAAAACTTTGTTAATTTTCAAAATCAGAAAAACACTGAATGTATATACTGTGTTGTAGATTTGCATGCTATTACAACCAAACAGATACCTGAAGTATTAAAAAAAAATATTTTAGAAACTACTGCAACATTTTTAGCAAGCGGATTAAATCATAAAAAAAGTATAATTTTTCAACAGTCGATGGTACCTGCTCACTCTGAGTGTTCCTGGATTTTAGGATGCCTAGCAAAAATGGGATGGCTTAATAGAATGACACAATTTAAAGAAAAAGCTGGTAAAGATAAAGAGAAAGCTAGTATTGGACTATATATTTACCCGGTATTAATGGCTTCAGATATTTTACTTTATGACACAACGCATGTTCCAGTAGGTGAAGATCAAAAACAACATTTAGAACTCGCTAGAGACATTGCGCAAAAGTTTAACTCAGATTTTAGTTCACCAAATTTTTTAAAATTACCTGAACCTATGATCCAGCAAGACTTTGCGAGAATAATGAGTTTGAAAGATGGGACAAAAAAAATGAGCAAATCAGACCCTTCAGAACAAAGTAGGATTAATTTGAATGACACAAAAGATGAAATAAATAATAAAATTAAAAAGGCTAAAACTGACACATTGCCCATCCCAGGAAACAAAAAAGATCTGGAAAACAGACCTGAAGCCAAAAATCTTCTAGGTATTTACTCATCGTTAAAGGACCAGAATATAATTAATACTCTAGATGAATTTTCAGGTAAAAACTTTTCTGAATTTAAAAAGAAACTTATTGAGATAACTATTGAGAAAATTTATCCAATATCAATTGAGGTTAATCGTTTAAAGAATGATGAAGCGTTTATCCAAAAAGTATTAAATGAAGGAAACGCCAGGGCCATCGATATTTCGTCAAAAAAAATTAAGGATATGAAAAAAATTGTTGGTTTTTAACAACAATTATATCTTTAATTTTATAAATTTATAATTATATAGAATACATGTTTGTTCAAATTCAAAATACTCCTAATCCCAATTCCCTCAAATTCGTACCTGAGAAAAAAGTTTCATTGATTGGACCGCTAGAAATATTAGATACTAATTCTACAAAAAATGAGCTAATAAATAATATTCTTTCTATTAAAGGTGTTAGGGGTGTTTTTTTATATGAGGATTTCTTATCAATTAATAAAAATGGCCAAACATCCTGGGATGAGATTAAACATGTGATAATTTCTTATATTAACGATTTTTACTCAAAAGGAAATGAGTGTGTTATCGAAAAAAAATTAAATGAAGATTTAATTGAGAGTTATGGAGAAATAGAAAAAAAAATAATAGATGTATTAGAAAGCAAAATTAGGCCTGCGGTATCAAGAGATGGGGGAGACATAACATTTAAAAGCTTTGAAAAGGGAGTTGTAACTGTTCAACTTAAAGGGAGCTGTTCAGGATGCCCTAGCTCAACTATTACGTTAAAAAAAGGTGTAGAAAATTTACTAAGCCATTATATACCTGAAGTTAAAGAAGTAATATCAACTTAAAGCAATTTCCTTTTATTTATGATAAAAAAATTTAGTAATATGCAACTCAGTGAAATAAAAAAAATCTTAATTAAAAAAGGTTTTAAAATTAATAAAATACAGAAAAAATCATATTTTAAAGAATTTAAAAGTATATATATAACTACCTTTTTTAGCATTTTGATTATAGGTTTTTCTTTCATTCTTCCCGCGACATCAAATTTTTTTTTTTCAAACTTCGGAAAACCTAAATTTAAAGAAAATTACTCAAAGAAATATTTAGATAAAGTTTTATCAGGGGAAAGTTTGGTAATTGATAGAACTATAGATAGCGAGGTAGATGAAAGGCATTTGTATGAAGATATAGATTTCAATGAGGGACCGACAAAATCAGTAAGGATAGAAGCAAATACACTAAATGAGTTGTTTAATGAGGAAAATTATACTCTTAATTTAGTAAGAAAAAATAAATTGGTAAAACCATTCGAGGTCGGGATGTTGCCTGAGGAACTAAAATATATTGAAAGTTCAAAAAAAAGAAAAGATTTGTTCATTAAAATTGTTTTACCCTTAGTATTGAGTGAAAATAATAGAATTAAAAGAGACAGAATAACTCTTTTTAAAATATTGAACAAAAATAATAATTCAAAAGCTGAAAAAAAATGGCTTAACACCAAATTTAAACAGTATGGAGTTGTAAATAAAGATTTATCAACTTTAAAAATAAGAATGGACGAAATTCCTGTTTCATTAGCCATTGCCCAAGCAGCAAAGGAAACTGGATGGGGCACATCTAGATTTGCAATTGAGGGAAATGCGTTATTTGGTCAATGGACATATTCCGGAAAAGGCATAAAGCCGGCAGCAGCTGATAAAGGTGATAAGCATAAAGTTATGACATTTAGTGTGCTAAAATCATCAGTAAGGGCATATCAAAGAAACTTGAATACTCATTCTAGTTATAAAGAATTCAGAAAATATAGAGCCACACAAAGAGACAACGATGAAGAATTGAACAGTCTTGAATTAGCTAATTATTTAAATAAGTATGCTGAAATTGGTGAAGAGTATACATTTACATTAAAAAAAATTATTAAACAAAATAATCTAAAGGATTTTGACAATGCTAAAATCCTACCATTATCAAGCAATAGTTTAAATAATAATATTTAGGTTTGTTTAATAGAAAATTGAAGACCAAACCATCTCCAGACCTCATCATCCTTCATAGAGCAGTTTATTCTACCTCTTCTAAATTTAAACTTATCTCTAAATTTTACAATTAATTTATTTTTAATAAGTGTTAAATCAGTTTTTTCCCAACCCTTACCTTCGTCAGAAAAACAATTAATTTTATCTAAATTTTTTTGACCTTCGAAAAATTTAATTGTTAAATTTGGTGGGTTATTTTTTGGCAATATTAAATTATCTTTGATAGATACGTCATCGTATTCCAAAGGTAATAAATTAATTAAAAATTTAAATCTTTCTATATCACCATATTTCTCATTAATAGGAAACCTTGGAATTTCAAACTTATCTTTATTTAAGTCTATGACTCCAGAATTTTGACCAAATGCAAATTGAAATTTTGTTTTAATAAATTCTTTATGCTTAAGACTATACTCTCCAAATGGGTATGAAAAAAATTCAGGGTTATATCCAATTTTTTTTTTAAAAATTTCAATAGATTTATTGATATCTTCTTTAAAATAATCGTAATTGTGGTCAATAAAATAATCATGTTTATGAGAATGGTTTCCTATAAATGCAAAACTTTCCTTTTCGATTTCCTTAATTTGGCTCCAGTTCATATATCCATTCTTCCCGACAGGTTCTGTGGAGATAAAAAGTATAAAAGGAATTTTATTTCTTTTTAAATATGGCCAAGCTATTTCATAAAATGACTGAAATCCGTCATCAATAGTAATTAATATTTTCTTGTCATTTTTGACATTAGAAAACTCCTTAGTAAACTCATCGGGGTTTATAAATGCATATTGGTTTTTTTTAATAGTTTGAATTTGTTTTTTAAAAATCTCCATTTTTACGTTAGTTGAGGGATATTCATTTTCATTAAATCTATGATACATTAATGATAATATTCCTTGGTCATAAGATAATTTTTTAGTAATATTTTCATCACTATTGGAATTTGTTAAAACTAATGTTAATATGAGTACTTTAATCATCGATGCGACTGAAGAAAATATTTTTTTGCAAATCATAAATCAAAACAAATCTTATACTAATGAATATTTAAACTGTAGAGAAAATTTTGATAGATTTGGCATTATAGTTTTTGACTTTTTGAAAAAAAATAATTTGAGTGTTGATAATATCTCGAATATATTTGTAAATAAAGGACCAGGTAAATTTTCAAGTATAAGAGCATCTATTGCAACAGCCAAGGGTATTTGTAAGTCAAAAAATATCAGATATTTTGAATTTTCAACAAATCAAATAAACAAAGAAAATTACAATAAAATACTAGACTTATTTAAAAATTAAGTTTTAATAAAAAAATAAAAAAATAAAAAAATAATATTATGTCGGACAGTATTGAAGAAAAATGTGTATTAAGAGGAATAAAACTAACTGATCAAAGAAAAGTTATAGCCAAGGTAATGTCAGAGTCTAAAGAAAACTATGGCGAGTCTGATCATCCTGATGTAGATGAATTATATCAAAGGGTAACAAAAATTGATCCTAAAATTAGTATTGCAACGGTTTACAGAACAGTAAAGATTTTTGAAGAAGCTGGAATTTTGACAAAGCATGATTTTAAAGGTGGAAAAGCAAGATACGAAGAAATTAGGGAGAGTCACCATGATCATTTAATAGACGTAAAAACAGGGCATATCATAGAGTTCACTGATAACGATATTCACAACTTACAAAAGAAAATTGCTCAAAAATATGGTTATGATCTCATAGACCACAAACTTGAACTTTATGGTATAAAAAAAAAATAAAAATTTATGGGTAAAAAAATTTTTATTAAGACATTCGGTTGTCAGATGAATGTGTATGACACGAATAGAATCTACGATTCTGTAAAAAAAATTAATTACAAAAAAACTGATGACCCTAAAAATGCAGATTGTGTAGTTTTAAATACATGTCATATAAGAGATAAGGCAAAAGAAAAAGTTTATCATGAAGTTGGCAGAGTAAAAGAAGTTTATAAAAACAAAGAAAAGCCTATTATGATAATAGCTGGTTGTGTAGCCCAAGCGGAAAATGAGGAGATGTTTAAAAGAGAACCATTCATTGATATTATTATCGGACCTCAGTCTTACCATAAAATTAATGATGTAATAAAAAATTATAATAAGAAAAATAAAAAAGAAGAGACAGATATAGAAACTATTGAAAAATTCTTACATTTCGACAAAATCAAAAACAACAGTAATAATGTTTCATCTTTTCTTACTATCCAGGAGGGTTGTGATAAGTTTTGTCATTTTTGCGTTGTGCCTTTCACTAGAGGCCCTGAATTTTCAAGACCTTTCGATAAAATAATAAATGAAACTGAACAAATGATAAGGAACGGAGTTAAAGAAATAACTTTATTGGGACAAAACGTTAATGCTTATTTTTATAAAAAAAACTCTAAAGAATACAGGTTATCAGATTTATTAAATAAACTCGATACATATTCAGATTTAGCAAGAGTTCGGTATACAACTTCACACCCTTTAGATATGACAGATGACTTAATAGACTGTTATAAAAAAAATAAAAAACTAATGCCCTTTGTGCACCTACCAATTCAAAGTGGCTCAAATAAAATGCTTAAGTTAATGAATAGAAAACACACAATTGAAGATTATATTTTAATTTACGATAAAATAAAAAAGATTAATTCAGATGTCAAATTTTCCAGTGATTTTATAGTTGGGTATCCTGGAGAGACAGATAAAGATTTTGATCTTACAGTAAAACTAATAGAAAAAATTAAATTCATAAATTCTTACTCATTTATTTTCAGTCCAAGACCCGGGACAAAAGCTGCAGACTACAAAGAAATCGACAAGACAATTTCCCAGAAAAGGCTAGAAAAAATTCAAAAATTACTTTTTAGACATCAACTTGACACTAATAAAAAATTTTTAGACAAAAAAATCAACGTTTTGATAGAAAACAAAATGAAATCACAAAATAAACTTTTTGGAAGAAACAAATATTTAAATTCAGTGATTATTGAGGGAAATGAGCAATATGTTGGTAAATTAGTTGATGTTTATATTAACAATTGTAACCAGAATACTTTATTTGGAAAAATAATAAGTTTAAATAATAAAGCGGCTTAATTGAAAAGTTCATTAAAAAATATTAAATCAGATTTAAAAATAGTTTACTCAGACAACGATACATTAAGTATAATTTTTCCCAGTAATGATTTATTGTTTGGTGTAGTTGGTGAATTTAATAATAACATTAAAGAATTAGAAAATATAACAAATACAAATATTTATACTAGAGGAAATTCTATTTCTGTAAAAGGAAGTGTTGAGAAAAATGAATTAATTAAAAATGCAATCACATTTTTATCTGAACAATTCATAATTAATGGATCAATTGAAAAAAAAGATGTACATTCATCTATCAATAAATTTATGATAAAACAAAATTTGTTAAATACTAATAAAATCAATTACATTATTAAAACACCAAAAAAGTCTGTAATACCTAGATCTGAAAAACAAAAGAAATATGTCAGCGCTTTAAACCAGAATGATATAATTATATCCGCTGGTCCAGCGGGCACTGGTAAAACATTTTTAGCAGTTGCCGTCGCCCTTACAATGTTGCTCGAAAAAAAAATTGAAAAAATAATTTTATCTCGTCCAGCAGTAGAAGCAGGGGAAAGACTTGGCTTTCTTCCTGGAGACATGAGGGAAAAAGTCGATCCATATCTAAGACCACTCTATGATTCTCTTTATGATCTTCTAGACTATGAAAAAATTCAAAAGAAAATTGAGATAGGTGATATTGAAATTGCACCTTTAGCATTCATGAGAGGAAGAACTTTAAAAAATTCTTTCGCAATATTAGATGAGGCTCAAAATGCAACAGACACTCAAATAAAAATGTTTTTGACTAGAATTGGCGAAAATTCGAAAATAGTTATAAATGGTGACCCCTCTCAAATTGACCTACCTAATAAGTCTTTGTCTGGACTTGAAAGATCTAAGAAAATATTAGGTGATTTAAAAGAGATAGCTACAATTGATTTTGATCACAAGGATGTTGTCAGACATCCTTTAGTTTCAAAAATAGTTAGAGCTTATAACAATCAATCAAGTAATGAATGATAAAAGCAAATATTATTGTAGATAAGAATGTATGGAAAAATAAAATTAAAAATCCTGAATACTACATAAAAAATAAATTAAAAAAAATTCCTAAAATTTTAAAGTTAAAATTAAAAAAACAAGAAATATCATTATTTTTAACTAATAGTAAAAAAATGAGGGAACTTAATTATAAATTTAGAAAAAAAAATAAAATAGCAGATATATTATCTTTTCCATTTTCAGCTAAGAAAATAAAAAACGGATATTTAGGAGACATTGCGATAAGTTATGAAATGGTAAAACAAAGATCCAAAAAAACCAATTTTAAAATTGAGTTTGATAAAATGTGGGTACATGGATATTTGCATCTAATCGGATTTAATCATAAAAAATTAAATGAATTTAAAATAATGAATAAAATAGAAAATAAAATATTAAAACAAATTGAACGTTAAAATTATAAAAAATATAACTAATAGCGAATTTAAAATATTAATATTTTCAAGTATATTAGGAATAATTTCCTCATTTTCTTTACCACCCTACAATTTATTTTTTTTAAATTTTATTGTTTTTCCAGTACTATTCAGTCTAATTATTTTATTAAAAAATCATAAAAAATACTTGTTTCTACTTGGTTTATTTTTTGGTTTCGGTTATTTTTGCTCAAATCTATATTGGATTTCTAATTCTCTAAAATTTGAAGATACACTTAAATTCCTTATACCAATTACCATCATTTTAATACCCCTTGTTATGTCTTTTTACTATGCTTTAGTTTTTACTTTACTATCATTTTTTAAATTAAAATATAATTATTCATCAATATTAATATTTGCATTATTGTTTTCATTTTTTGAATATTTAAGAGGAAATTTTTTTACAGGGTTTCCATGGAATCTTGTAGTATTTAGTATTGTAGAATATACTTATTCACTACAACTATTATCAATTATAGGAACATATTCTCTTAACTTATTAGTTGTTAGTTTGTTTTTGTCACCAACTATCTTTTTTTTTAATATTAATTTAAAACTCAAATTTATAATCATCTTTTTTATCTTATTACTTGTTATAATCAATAATATCTATGGTATTAAAAAATTTGAAAATTACAAAAAATTAAAAAATGAAGATTTTAAATTTAAAATATCAATTGTTTCACCAAAAATAGGACTTAAGAGATACTTTTCTAATGAAAAAACATCAAAGATAATAGATGATTTAATAAAAATAAGTAACCCTGATAAAAATGTAGAAACTTTATTTATTTTCCCAGAAGGGATTCTACCCGGAAAAACTTTTAATGATTTACAAAATTACAAAAATCTTTTCTATGAAAGCTTTTCGAAAAAACATAAAATTATTTTAGGAATTAATAGTGAGGATAATTTTAGAATTTTCAATTCTTTGATTTTAGCAGATAATAGATTGCGAATAATTTCCCAATATGATAAGAATAAATTAGTTCCATTTGGTGAATATTTGCCTTTTGAGGATAAATTTTATAAAATCGGATTAAAAAAAGTTACCCAGGGATATAATTCTTTTTCACCATCGGATGAGAGAAACTTAATTAAAGTAGGTAATTATAATTTTTTACCACTTATTTGTTATGAAATAATTTATTCGGGAAAACTAAACAATAAAAAAAAAAAAATAGATTATATAATTAATATTTCAGAAGATGGCTGGTTTGGTAATTCTATAGGGCCAAGTCAGCACTTTATTCATTCCATATTTAGATCTATAGAGGAGGGAAAAAATATATTTAGATCTTCAAACAATGGTATCTCAGCACATATTAATCCCCTTGGATTTGTTGAGGAAAGTATAGAATCAACCCAAAGTGGTGTTATTGAAGTTAAAAATATAAAATTAATCTCGGCAACATTATTTGCTAGAGAGGGTAATAAGATCTTCTTTTATTTTATTGTAATTTATATTACGTTTATTTTTTTCTTAAAAAGAAAGGACCTATAATGAAAAAAAATTATTTATTTACAAGTGAGTCTGTATCTGAGGGGCACCCAGATAAAGTATGCGATAGAATATCAGATATGGTGGTTGATTCATTTCTCTCAAAAGAACCTCAGTCAAGGGTAGCATGTGAAACATTAACAACAACTAATAAAGTAGTTTTAGCTGGTGAAGTTAGGGGTCCCGAAATAAAAAATGATGAATTAATAAATAATGTTAGAGAGTGTATAAAAGACATAGGATATGATCAAGATGGATTTAGTTGGAAAGAACAAACTAAGATAGAAAGCCATTTACATGCTCAATCAGCAGATATAGCGATGGGAGTAGATTCATCCGGTAATAAAGATGAGGGTGCAGGTGATCAGGGAATAATGTTCGGATATGCGTGCAACGAAACAGACGTCCTTATGCCAGCTCCAATTCATTACTCGCACAGAATTTTAAGACTAATGGCAGAAGATAGAAAATCTGGAAAACTAAAAGGAATAGAGCCAGACTCCAAAAGTCAAATTACAATTGAGTATAAAGATGGTTTGCCTAATGCAGTAAAATCAGTAGTGATTTCTACACAACATTCTAAAGATGTTGATTTAGCAAAAGTTAAAGAACTCTGTGTGCCATATATTGAAAGATCTATACCAAAAAATTTGTTAGGAAATCTTAATGAAAAGGAAATTTATATAAATCCTACAGGTAACTTTGTTATTGGTGGTCCAGATGGTGACAGTGGTTTGACCGGCAGGAAGATAATCGTAGACACCTACGGCGGAGCAGCACCACATGGTGGAGGTGCCTTTTCAGGAAAAGACCCAACAAAGGTTGATAGGTCAGCTGCATACGCTTCGAGATATTTAGCAAAAAATGTAGTTGCATCAAAGATTTCAGATAAATGTTTAATTCAGCTAGCTTATGCTATTGGAGTTTCAAAACCCTTATCAATTTATGTTGATCTTTTTGATAATGATGAGGAAAAAAATAAANATGTTGAAAAGTTAATTAAAGAGAATTTTGATTTAAGTCCAAGAGGAATTAGAGAAATGCTAGGTTTAAATAAACCCATTTACCAAAAAACTGCTGCATATGGTCATTTTGGAAGGATACCAGAAAATGATGGTTCATTTTCATGGGAAAATACTGATAAATCTCATATTTTTAGTAAGTAATAATTATTGAATATTTAAAAAAAATATTTATATTCCACCTAAAATCAATGAATTTAAAATGGGCTTCGGCCCATTTTTTTTTGGTGCAAATTAATGTTAAACAGAAGAGCAGATAAACTAGAACTACTTAGAATCGCAGAGGCAGTAGCCCTGGAGAAATCTATTGATAAAGAATTGATAATAGATTCAATGGAAAGTGGAATCGCTAAAGCAGCAAAATCTAAATTTGGAAACGAGAATGAAATTAAAGTTCATATAGATAGAGATAGTGGTGATATCGGTATTTTTAGAAAATTACTAATTGTAGAAAATCCTATGAATATGAACGTTGAAATTGGATTAAAAGAAGCAATANATATAAATGAGGAAAATATTAGTAAAAAAATAGGTGACGAAATTTTACAACCTCTCCCCTCTTTCGACTTTGGTAGAATAGCCGCACAAACTGCTAAACAGGTAATAACTTTTAGTGTTAGAGAAGCTGAAAGACAAAGACAATTTAATGATTTTAAAGATAAAATAGATACTATTTTAAGTGGTATTGTAAAAAGATTAGAATTCGGCAATGTAATAGTTGATCTTGGCGGAACTGAAGCAATAATCCAAAAAAATGAGATTATTCCAAGAGAAAATATTAAAGCAGGTGATAGAATAAAAGCTTACTGTCTAGATGTAAGAAGAGAGCCNAGAGGTCAGCAAATATTTTTATCAAGAGCCCATCATAAGTTTATGGAAAAACTTTTTATACAAGAGGTACCTGAAATTTATGATGGATTGATAGAAATTAAATCATCAGCAAGAGATCCAGGCAGTAGAGCAAAAATTTGTGTAAAAGCAATAGACACTTCTTTAGATCCTGTGGGAGCTTGTGTGGGGATGAGAGGAAGTAGGGTTCAAGCAGTAGTGAATGAACTTCAAGGAGAAAAAATTGATATTGTTAACTGGTCTGAAGATCCAGCTCTAGTTGTTTCAAATGCTCTCTCTCCTGCAGAGGTACAAAGGGTTAATGTTGATATGAACTCAAAAAAACTAGATGTCATACTTACAGAGGACAACTTAAGTAAAGCTATCGGCAGAAGAGGTCAAAATGTTCGTTTAGCAACAAAGCTTCTTAATTTTGAAATTAATATTATGACAGATCAAGAAGACTCGGAAAAAAGACAAATCGAATTTAAGGAAAAAACAGAAAATTTAATTAAAAATTTAGAACTTGATGAAACCTTAGGCCAACTTTTAGTTGCAGAAGGATTTTCTACAATAGACGAATTAAAAGATACTAATCCTGATGATCTATCTAAAATTGAGGGAATTGAAAATGAGACAGCAAAAGAAATTATCGATAGAGCTAAAGATTCTTATAAAAAAGATCAAGAGGAAATTTCAAAGAAAATTAAAGAATTAGGCCTAGATAATGACTTAATTGAACATAAGGGCTTAACACTAGGTATGCTAGTTACACTTGGTGAACAAAGGATATTAACACTTAATGATTTTGCAGATTTAGCTTCAGATGAACTTACAGGAAGTTTTGATGTAGTAAAAGGTGAAAGAATAAAAATTAAAGGTTATTTAGAGGATTTTGCTCTTTCTAAAAACGAGGCTGATATTTTAATAATGTCTGCTAGAGAAAAAATATTTAAAAAAGATTGAGGCATGTTTAATGGAAAAAAAAAAATTAAAACTATCAATTTCAGGCTCTCAAAAGAGAACAATGTCCAGTATAGAACAGGCAAAATCGCAATCAAAAAATACTGTTGTAATAGAAAAAAGATCTGGGAAAATCCATAGAAAACAGCCACAAAATAAGTTTCTAAGAAATAATAATTTTCAAAAAAATTCTTACGTAAATAGCGCATCCAAGCCACCACCAGTTTTTCAACAAAATACTAAATCAGATTTTGAAAAAAGAAAAATAGCAGAACAAAGAGCAACGAAAAGGTTAAAAGGTGAAAACGGTCAAAAAGAAACGAAAGGTAAAAATTTAGGCAAAAGAAGGGAATTAAAATTAACCTTGTCTAGAGCATTGAGCGAGGAAGATAGTGTTTCCAAAGCAAGAAGTATTGCTTCATTAAAAAGAGCTAAACAAAAAGAGAATAGAGAACTTAATAAGGATTATAAAGCAGATATTAAGCCAGTTAAAAGAGAGATAAATATTCCTAAAATGATAACAATAAGAGAATTAGCTAATAGAATGGCTGAGCAATCAAGTAGTATAATTAAACATCTTTTGGGTATTGGTCTAACTGTTACAATTAATCATACAATTGATGAGGATACCGCAGAATATTTAGTAAAAGAGTTTGGACACATCCCAATCAAGGAAAAAAAAGCTGAGGAAATAATTGAAAAAATTAAAACAACAAAAATTGAAAATCTTAAGGGAAGACCCCCAATAGTTACCGTAATGGGTCATGTAGATCACGGAAAAACTTCTGTTTTAGATACAATACGCAAAACAAAAGTAATAGATGGGGAGTTTGGAGGTATTACACAACATATTGGTGCATACCAAATAAAATATAACGAACAAAAATTAACTTTTATTGATACACCTGGGCATGCAGCCTTCACCGAAATGAGAGCAAGAGGTTCTAAGCTAACAGATTTAGTAATTTTAGTTGTTGCCGCTGATGATGGTGTGAAACCACAAACTATAGAATCTATTAAACATGCAAAAGCCGCAAAAGTGCCAATTGTAGTTGCAATAAATAAATGTGATCTCCCAGAAGCTGATCCTCAAAAAATTCGAAATCAACTATTAGAACACGAACTAATATCAGAGGAGATGTCTGGTGACACTTTAATGGTAGAAATTTCTGCCAAAACAGAAAAAAATTTAGAAAAATTAATAGACGCTGTTCTTTTACAATCTGAGTTAATGGATCTCAAAACCGAATACGACACTTTCGCAAAAGGAATAGTCTTGGAATCTAAGATTGATATCGGAAGGGGACCGATTGTAAATATAATTGTTACTGCGGGAACCCTAAAAAAAGGAGATTACTTTGTAAGTGGTTTAAAGTGGGGAAAAATAAGAGCAATTTTAAACGATAATGGACAAAGTGTTGAAAAAGCAGAACCCTCAGATCCAATAGAAATTCTTGGTATAAACGGTCCTTCAAAAGCAGGGGACGACTTTGTAGTTTTAGAAACCGAAAAAGATGCAAAGTCTTTGTGTGATGCCAGAATAAACGAGTCAAAGGAAATTAAGAGCCCCATATCATTAAACAATCAAGAAATTTTTTTCAAAGATAGTAAAGTTGAAGAGCTAAATATTATTATTAAATCAGATGTTCAAGGTTCAAATGAAGCTATTAAAAATGCGGTAGGATTAATTAAACACGATGAAGTTAAACCGAAAATNATTTTATCCGACATAGGCATGGTGACCGAAACAGATATATCCTTAGCAAAAGCGTCTAATGCAATACTCATTGCATTTAATGTAAAACCAACTAGGGAGGCAAAAAAATTTGCTGAACAAGAGAAGATTGTAATTTCGAGTTACAACATAATTTATGAAGCATTGGATTTTGTTAAAAATAAAATGTCTGGTTTGCTTATACCTAATGTTGAAGAAAATATAATTGGCACAGCTGAAATATTAGAAATATTTAAGGTCTCAAAAGTTGGAAAAGTTGCAGGGACCAAAGTTTTAGAAGGTGAGATCACCCAAGACTCAAATGCAAGAATTGTTAGGGATGGTGCCATTATTTTTAATGGAAAAATAAGCTCAATTTTTAGAGAAAAAAACCAAGCGAAACAAGTTTCAGCTGGACTTGAATGTGGTATAACAATTAAAGATTTTAATGATTTTCAGAAAAAGGATATAATTGAAGTCTATAATTCTAAAATCTTAGAGAGATCGATTTAATGAAAAAATTAGGAAAACCGGTTACGCAGAGACAATTAAGGGTTGGCGAAATGATTAAACAATCACTTAGCATGATATTTCTAAGAGATGAAGCTAAACTTCCTGATTTAAAAACAAAAGAAATAACAGTAACAGAAGTCAGGATGAGTCCCGACCTAAAGATCGCAAAAGCTTTTGTTTTACCGCTCGGTGGTAAAGATGCAGCAAATATTGTTGATAAATTAAAAGAATTTTCTTTTGTAATTCGAAAGGCTTTGTCAAAAAAAGTCACAATAAAGTTTTTACCAAAAATTTTATTTGTAAAAGACGAGTCTTTCGACTACGCAGAAAAAATAGAAAATCTGATAAAACAAACAAATAAATAAGGAAAAATATGATAACAAAAAAAAAAGAATTGCAAATTCATGAGAATGACAGTGGTTCGTCCCAAGTACAAGTGGCTCAATTAACTGCTAAGATAGAAAATCTATCTCAACATATAAAAGGTAATAAAAAAGATAAGCACTCTTCAGTGGGATTATTAAAAGCAGTAAATAAAAGAAAAAAATTATTAGATTATTTAAAAAAAAATAATACTGAAATATACAAAGATGTTTTAGAAAAATTAAACCTAAGGAAATAAATGTTTAAAGAATTTAAAAAAGAGATAGAGTTATACGGAAAAAAAATAAAGTTAGAGACAGGAAAAATTGCAAGACAAGCGGATGGAGCAGTTGTTGCGACATGTGGCGAAACTGTAGTATTAGCAACAGTAGTTGGGGCAAAAAAGGTAAATCCAGAAGTTGATTACTTCCCACTATCTGTGAATTATCAGGAAAAATATTATGCAGCTGGCAAGATACCAGGTGGATATTTTAAAAGAGAGGCAAGACCAACAGAAAGTGAAACTTTAATCTCAAGGTTAATAGATAGGCCTATAAGGCCACTATTTCCAGATGAATTTAAGAATGAGGTACAATTACTACCGACGGTTATTTCTTACGATAAAGAAAATGAAGCAGATATATTATCAATTATTGCTTCCTCCGCAGCTTTAGCAATTTCTGGAATGCCATTTCTTGGTCCTGTTGCTGCCTCAAGAGTTGGATTTATAGATGGTAAATATGTTCTAAATCCATCAAAAATAGATTTGGAAAAATCCAAGTTAGACCTTGTGGTTGCAGGTACAAAACATGCTGTGCTGATGGTTGAGTCTGAAGCAAAAGGATTATCGGAAGAGGAAATGTTAAATGCAGTAAAATTTGGTCATGAAAATTTTATTCCAGTTATAGAAATGATAGAGGAACTTGCTAAAGATTGTAGAAAGCCTGAATGGGTGGTTGAAAAGAAAGACCTATCAGAGGTAAAGAAAAAATTAGAGGAAGAATTTACTAAGGATCTTGAAAAAGCTTTCTCAACTAAAGATAAAAAAGATAGATCAAATCAAATTTCTGAAATTAGCGAAAAAGCAAAAAAGCTTTATGATGAAAACGAAAATTATTCAGAATTAGACGTTAATTCTGAGCTTAAAAATCTCGAAAAGAAAATCGTCAGAACAGATATTCTTAAAAATAAAAATAGAATAGATGGAAGAGGTCTATCTGATATAAGACAAATCGTATGCGAAGTTGGTATTCTACCAAGAGTCCATGGATCGGCTCTTTTCACAAGAGGAGAAACTCAAGCTATTGTTACGACAACTTTAGGAACCTCAGATGACGAACAAAGAATAGAAAGTTTAGATGGTCTTAAAAGGGAAAGATTTATGCTNCATTATAATTTTCCACCATTTTCTGTNGGGGAAACAGGTAGAATTGGGACTGGCAGAAGAGAAGTTGGTCACGGTAAATTAGCCTGGAGAGCAATAAGTTCCTCACTTCCTTCACAAGAAAGTTTTCCATATACATTTCGAATAGTATCAGAAATAACCGAGTCTAACGGATCATCCTCAATGGCAACTGTATGTGGTTCATCTTTAGCATTAATGGATGCAGGTGTTCCTATTAAGGAGCCAGTAGCAGGTATTGCAATGGGACTCATCAAAGAAGGAGATGATTTTAGTGTACTCTCAGATATTCTTGGTGACGAAGATCATTTAGGAGATATGGACTTTAAAGTTGCTGGTACCAAAAACGGAATTACATCTCTGCAAATGGATATCAAAATAACAGGGATAACATTCGAAATAATGGAGAAAGCATTAAATCAGGCAAAAGAGGGGAGAATTCATATTTTGGAAGAAATGAATAAAGCTCTAGGCAAATCAAGAGATAGTGTTGGTAAGCATACCCCTAAAATGGAAAAAATAACTGTTGATAAAAAAGATATTGCAACAGTAATTGGTAAAGGTGGAGCAACCATAAGAGAGATTGTTGAAAAATCAGGAGCAAAAGTTGACGTATCGGATGATGGCACTGTTACTGTTGCAGCGCCCGATGAGGATTCTAGAAACAAAGCAATGCAAATAATTAAAGACTTAACTGCAAAGGCAGAAATTAATAAAATTTATAATGGAAAAGTTATGAAGATTATGGAGTTTGGTGCATTTGTAAATTTTTTAGGTAAACAAGATGGTCTTGTTCATATTTCCGAACTTGCAGATAAAAGAGTTGCAAAAGTTACAGATGTCGTAAAAGAGGGTGATGAAGTTAAAGTTAAAGTAATTGGCTTCGATAGAGGAAAAGTAAAACTTTCGATAAAACAAGCGAATGTATAAAAGGAACTATATCAGATTAAAGAAATTGTCAAATTGATATAGAAACTTAAGTGTAGAAACTATATTAAATTAATTAGAGAAAAAAAGTTATTCTCATTATTGGTTTAATTTTTTTTTTTTTTTCATTTTTTAGTTTTCTTTTTTCTTTAAACGACAACTTTGATTTTTTCATTACACTAGAGTCTTTAAATGATTTACCGCTATATCTTTTGGACATTTTTAAGAAATATTTTTAGGATCTGGCATTCCAACTTTGTTATATCCAGCATCTACGTAATGAATCTCGCCAGTAACACCACTTGCCATATTGCTTAATAGATATAATGCAGAATTACCAACATCAATATTATCTACATTTCTTTTTAGAAAAGAATGATCTGCATTCCATTTATACAAAAATTTAGCGTCTCCTATTGCTGATGCAGCTAATGTTTTTATTGGACCAGCACTAATTGCATTTACCCTTATACCTTTCGATCCCAGATCTCTCGCTAAATACTTTACACTCGCTTCTAAAGCAGCTTTACAAACTCCCATTACGTTATAATTAGGAATAGCCTTGTTTGCTTCATAGCTCAAAGTTATCATACTGCCATTATCTTTCATTACTCTAGAGGCTTCTTTAGCCACTTCAGTAAAAGAAAAACAAGAAATTAGCATACTTTTTAAAAAATTTTCTCGGGTTGTATTAAGATACTCTCCTGATAATTCAGATTTTTCGGAGAAAGCAATTGCGTGAACTACAAAATCAATTTCTCCCCATTCAGATTTTATATCTTCAAACAATTTTACAACATCATCTTTATTTTCCACATCACAACTAAATGTTAAATTTGAATTAAGTTTTTCAGCTAATGGAACAACTCTTTTTTTTAAAGCGTCACCAAGATAAGTAAATGCAAGTTCAGCTCCTGCTTCTGAAAGTTTTTGTGCTATTCCCCAGGCTATTGATCTTTCGTTTGCAACACCCATTATAAGACCCTTTTTGCCTTTCATTAAACTCATAAATTATACTTTCTCAAATACTAGGGTAGCGTTTGTTCCGCCAAAACCAAAGCTGTTTGACATTATCGAATTTAATTTAGCCTCATTTTCTACTTCAGTGATTATTGGATATTTTTTTGCCTCATCATCCATATCTGTTATATTAACTGATGCTGCTATAAAATTATGTTTCATCATTATCAAACTATAAATCGCTTCATGAACCGAGGTTGCACCAAGTGAGTGACCAGCAAGAGATTTAGTCGAACTTATTTTTGGTTTATAATCTTTGAAAACTTCCCCAACCGCCTTTAATTCTGTAATATCTCCCACAGGAGTTGATGTTCCGTGTGTGTTTATATAATCAATTCTATTTTTTGATGTTTTTAAAGCCATTTGCATACATCTAACGGCACCTTCTCCAGATGGGGCAACCATATCATATCCATCTGATGTAGCACCATAGCCAGTTATCTCTGCATAGATTTTAGCACCCCTGGCCTTTGCATGTTCATATTCTTCCAAAACTAAGACCCCTCCACCTCCTGAAATTACAAAACCATCTCTAGTTTTATCATAAGGTCTCGATGCTTTTTCTGGAGTTTCATTATATTTAGATGAAAGTGCTGTCATAGCATCAAACATTGCCGTCATTGCAAAATGAACTTCATCACTTCCACCCGCAAATATTATATTTTGCTTTCCCAATTGAATTAATTCCATTGCATTTCCAATACAATGTCCACTTGTTGCGCAAGCTGAACTGATTGTGTAGTTGACTCCCTTAATTTTAAAGGGCACTGCTAATGTGGCTGAGGCTGTGCTAGACATAGTTCTTGGGACAACAAAAGGACCCATCTTTTTTGGGCTTTTTTGTCTTGTTTTATCTGCCGCTAAAATTACGTTTTCTATAGATGGACCACCGGAACCCATAATCATCCCGGTAGATATGTTGCTAACCTCTTTTTCTTCTAACCCAGAGTCTTTTACAGCTTCTGCCATAGAAATGTAATTATAAGCTGAGCCCGGGCCCATAAATCTAATAATTTTTCTATCAACATATTCTTCAAGTTTAATATTTGGTTTACCATGAACGTTACTTTTTAAGTTATATTCTTTATATTCTTCCGAGAATGTTATGCCTGATTTTGAATTCAGTAATGATTTATAAACTTCCTCTTGATTATTTCCTAAACAAGACACTACTCCAATACCTGTAACTACTACTCTCTTCATTACTTAAATAATCCTACTTTTAAATTTTCAGCACTATAAATTTTTTTCCCATCTGCTAATAAAATACCATTTGCAAGGCCAACGGTTGTACCCTCTTTTATTAAAATTCTTTTCATATCAATTTGATAAAAAGCAGTTTTACAAGTTTTAAGAACTTCACCTGTAAACTTTACGCTGTTAACACCCAAAGCTCTTCCCCTTCCGGGGTTACCTAGCCAGCCCAAATAAAATCCAACCAGTTGCCACATTGCATCTAATCCTAAACAACCTGGCATTACTGGGTCTTCCTTAAAATGACAGTCAAAAAACCAAAGTTCATTTTTAATGTCTAGTTCAGCTTTAATTATACCTTTTTTAAATTCACCAGTATTTTGTCTAATTTCTGTAATTCTGTCAAACATCAGCATTGGGGGGGACGGTAACTTTGCATTTCCTGGACCAAAAAGCTTTCCATTTGCGCAATCAATCAATTCCTCATAATTAAATGAATATTTTTTCATTTATTCAATATCTTAGTACTTGATTATGGCATATTTTAATATAAATTTCTCTTAGATTAGCAGATTTATAATGAGAAATTATCTTAATTTTGTTACAAAACTTAGAAATTCAGGCTTGAGACCTACGAGACAAAGAATAAAAATTTGTGAAATTTTATTTGGTGGCAAGGACACTTTTCACTTCTCAATTAATGAACTTTCAAAAATTATTTCACAAAGAGTAGATGAAAAGATATCACTTGCTACAATTTATAATACAGTTCATGCCTTTTTAGGAAAGGGTTATTTAAAGCAGATATCCGTTAATTCTGAGCAGAACTATTATGATACAAATATCTCCGATCATCATCATTTTTATGATGAAGATAAAAACCAACTAATCGATATACATGATAGTGAAGTAGAGCCAGTAAAAATTAATAGAAAAATTCCAGGTAAAAAGATAAAATCTATAGAAGTTCTTGTCAAAGTTCAGAATAATTAAGTATTAAATTTAAGTTAAATTTTGACGCAACCATCTTGATTATTACTTTAGAATAGTTATAATCTGGTAATGAGTAAGGAAATCATCAAAGAAATATCTAAGTGTCCATTTACTGGCGCTGGAACCCCGGCAAAACATCCAACAGGTAAAGGAACTTCAAATAGAGATTGGTGGCCAAACAGCTTGAATTTAAAAATTTTAAGTCAGCATTCAAAGCTGGTAAGCCCAATGGATGATAAATTTAAATATTCAAAAGAATTTAAAAAACTTAATTATAAAAATTTAAAAAAAGATTTACATAAACTGATGACGGATTCTCAAGACTGGTGGCCAGCAGATTACGGTCATTATGGACCATTGTTTATAAGATTAGCATGGCACGCTGCAGGAACTTATAGAACTGCTGATGGTAGAGGTGGAGCAGGAACAGGCAGTCAAAGATTTGCTCCATTAAATAGTTGGCCTGATAACGTAAATTTAGATAAAGCTCGATTGCTACTTTGGCCTATAAAAAAAAAATATGGAAACAAAATTTCTTGGGCAGATTTATTTATTTTAGTTGGTAACGTGGCTTTAGATTCAATGGGTTTTAAAACTTTTGGTTTTGGCGCAGGTCGTGAAGATATATGGGAACCCGAAGAAGATATTTATTGGGGGTCTGAAAAAGAGTGGCTAGGAGTAAACAGATATAGCGGGAAAAGGGATCTAGAACAACCCCTTGGAGCATCACACATGGGGTTAATTTATGTTAATCCACAAGGACCGGATGCAAATCCTGATCCATTATTGGCGGCACATGATATTAGAGAAACTTTTGGTAGGATGGCAATGAATGACTATGAGACAGCAGCTTTAGTTGCGGGAGGACACACATTTGGAAAATCGCACGGAGCAGCCCCGGAGTCACACAAAGGTCCAGAACCAGAGGGATCGAGAATCCATGAACAATCAACTGGATGGAATAGTGATTATAAAAGTGGAAAAGGGATTGATACAATAAGCAGCGGTATAGAGGGTGCATGGACACAAAATCCAATTAAATGGGATATGGGTTATTTAGACTGTCTATATGGTCATGAATGGGAGCTTACAAAAAGTCCAGCTGGCGCACATCAATGGACACCTAAACAAAATGGTCAAAAAATTAAAATGGTTCCAGATGCTCACCAAAAAAACAAAACCCATCCTCCCATGATGCAAACTACAGATATCTCATTAAAAGTTGATCCAAGTTACGGTCCAATTACAAATCACTTCCATAAAAACCCAAAAGAATTTCATGATGCATTTGCTAGAGCATGGTTTAAGTTGACTCATAGAGATATGGGTCCAAAAGTATGTTATTTAGGTCCTGACGTTCCTAATGAAAATCTAATTTGGCAAGATCCAGTTCCAAAACAAAAATATAAATTAAATAATAAAGATATTAAAAATCTTGAAAACAAAATCTTAAAATCTGGATTATCAATTTCTAAATTGGTATTAACAGCTTGGTCCTCAGCTTCAACTTTTAGAGGTTCTGATAAGAGAGGTGGTGCGAATGGTGCCAGAATAAAGCTTCAGCCCCAAAAGGACTGGGATATTAATAAGATTGCAAAAGTTGAAACAGTTATTAAAACATTAGAAAAGATTAAGAAAAATTTCGATACAAAAAATAAAAATGTTTCAGTTGCGGATCTAATAGTGTTGTCAGGTAATGTAGCAATTGAAAAGGCATCAAGAAAAGCAGGATACAAAATAAAAGTTCCATTTTTACAAGGTAGAGGCGATGCACTACAAGAACAAACTGACGTATTTTCTTTTAATTTACTAGAGCCAAAAGCTGATGGTTTTGTCAATTATCAAAAAGGAAAATCCGGTAATTCACCAGAAGAAATGCTAGTTGATAAAGCACAGTTGATGGGATTGACCGGACCAGAAATGACAGTTCTTTTTGGTGGCATGAGAGTTTTGGGAACTAACTTTGATGGATCTAATTACGGTGTTTTTACAAATAAACCAGGCACATTAACTAATGATTTTTTTAAAAATCTTTTAGACATGAACATTACATGGATAGAAAAAGACAAAGATGAAAAATATTTTGAAGGAAAAAATAGAAAATCAAATAAAGTTGTTTGGAATGGCTCAAGGGTTGACCTTATCTTTGGCTCAAACTCTCAATTAAGAGCAATTTCTGAGGTGTATGCATCTGATGATGCCAAGGAAAAATTTGTAAAAGACTTCGTAAAGGTGTGGTCAAAAGTTATGAACCTTGATAGATTTGATAAAAAAATAAATTAAATTTTTTATGGTAGAGTTTACCCAGGGTATATTTCAAACAAGTAAAAATGTATTCAAAAATAATAAAGGTTCATTATTAAGAACTTTGATTTACACAATTGGGCATTTTGCAATTGCTATAATATGCTTGATGTTAATTGCAGACGTTGCTTTCATTATAGCTTTAACAGATGCAATAGTTGAGCCATTAGCCAACTCGGTCTGGTATTTTCTTCTTGATAAATTTTGGGCAAGCAAAATGACAAAAAAAAATTAGTTTATATCTCTACCCCACAGTTTTTTCACTTCTACCCATCCTGAATAACTTCCAGTTTTTATTTTACACCAGTCTTTTTCACACTTTTCTATTAATAAAAGTCTACCTTTCTTGACTTTTACAATTGGTTTTGAAAACTTTGACGCCTTTTTAAAGATATTTGAGTCCTTTAACGTTATAAGGGACATACCCTTTTGTAGTTGTGATATGTGTATCCATCCACTATTATTCTTATGGTCAATAATTTTTCTAAAGTTTTCTTTTTTATCAATAATTTTTAGGGGAAGAAATTTTTTTTTATAGATAAATTTAATTGGATATTCAAAACTAGGACCATATCTCACGTTAACAGTGCTATTTTTTAACATTAAAAAATAATCCTTATTACTAGCGAGACTATTTATATTAAATAAAATAAAAAAAAATAGAATTAATTGCAGTCGCATTTTTTTTTTTTATCAAATTTTACTGATCTGAATTTAAGCGTTAACAAATTAATAATTAAAATTTTGCCATTTAAATTGTTACCAATATTTAATAGAAATTTTATTACCTCATTTGATTGGATTGAACCTATTAATGTCGCAATATACCCCACTACCCCATCAAACTCACAATTTAATATTTCGTCTGATGGCACATCCTGGTAGAAACACTTTAAGCATGGTGTGCTCCTCTTCTTAAAATCAAAAGTAAATATATGTCCTTCAAATTTACTAATAGCGCCAGTTATTAACTTTTTTTTAAATTTAAAACAAAATCTGTTGATTAAAAATTTAGTTTTAAAGTTATCCGATCCATCAATAATTATGTCATAACTTCTAATAATTTTTTCTGCATTATTCTCATTGAGAAATTCTTTAAAAATCTCTATTTTAGTTTTAGGATTTATTTTTGAAATTTTTTTTTTAATTATGTCTACTTTAAATTTGTTTATATCTTGTAAATTAAATAGATTTTGGCGATGGATATTTGATAATTTTACTTTATCTTTATCAACAATACCAATTTTTCCTAAACCAGATCTTGTTAAAAGATCAATAACTGTACACCCTAAACCTCCAGTACCAACAACTAATACATTACCTTTTAAGATTTTTTTTTGACCTAAAATACCAATATTTTTGATTATGATTTGTCGAGAGTATTTTTCAATTTCTTGCTTATTCATTTCCCAGTTGAGCCAAAACCTCCAGATCCTCTGATTGTATTTTCTAAATTATCTACTTCTTCGAAATTAAATTTTAAAATAGGCACTAAAATCATTTGAGCAATTCTATCTTTATTATTGATTACAAAATCTTTTTTTCCGTGATTGTGTAATATTATCTTAATTTCACCTCTATAATCGCTGTCAACTGTGCCAGGTGTATTTAAAACCGTTAATTGTGATTTCGCAGCTAAACCAGATCTTGGTCTAATTTGCACCTCACAGTCTGATGGAATTGCAATTGATAAACCAGTTGGAACAATGCAAGTATTACCAGGGTTTAAGATAATCGAGTTTTTAATATTTGCCATTAAATCTACTCCTGACGAACCATCTGTTTTGTATTCAGGGATTTCTACTCTTGGATCAAGTTTTTTTATTTGAACCTTGACCATACATCAATTTAATTCTTTTTTAATTTTTTTTACAATTTCACTAGCTAGTAAAGATTTTTTCATTTTAGGAATTTTTTCTTTATTTTTGTTACGATAGAATATGGATACTTCATTATCATCTGAATTAAAGCCAATATTTTGGTTACTAACATCATTAGCTATAATCCAGTCACAATTTTTTTTGTTAAGTTTATCTATTGAATTTCTTTCAAGGTCATTTGTTTCGGCGGCAAAACCAATAACTAGTTTTGGTCTTAGATAATTATGTTTTGATACATAACTTAAAATATCTTTATTTTTACTCAAACTCAGATTAAATTTTTCAGACTTTTTAATTTTTAATTTACTAAATTTATTAACTTTAAAATCTGATACAGCTGCAGAAAATATAGCTACATCCGCTGGTAGACTCTTTATAGTTTCACTAAACATTTGATCAGCAGTATAAACTTTTATTACTTTCACATTTCTTGGATATTTTAAATTTGTTGGACCACTTATTAATGTTGTTTTATATCCATTTTCAGCTAATGCATTAGCTATTTCATATCCTTGTTTTCCACTTGAGTGATTAGATATAAATCGTACGGGGTCTATTTGCTCTATGGTTGGTCCAGCGGTTACTAAAGCGTTAAAATTTTTATTCTCATCCAGCTCTTTAAAATAATTGTTTAATTCACTAAAAATATTTATTGGCTCAGTCATTTTTCCCTCCCCATACTCGCCACACGCCATATCACCTATTTCAGGTCCAACAGTGATATATCCATATTCATTTAATTTTTTTCTATTTTTTCTTGTCGATTCGTGCTCCCACATTCTTACATTCATCGATGGTGCCAAAAATATTTTTTTATTTGATGCTAATACAACAGTTGAAGCCAAATCATCAGCTATCCCATTACTTAGTTTAGAAATTGTATTTGCAGTTGCTGGAGCAATTAAAATTATATCTGCCCATCTTGAAAGAGATATATGGTCCATTTCCGATTCACTTTCGTGATCAAACAAATCTGTATATATCTTATTTTGAGATAAAGAAGTTATAGATAAAGGTGTCACAAATTTTTGAGCCGATTTAGTTAAAATAGTTTTTATACTTGCTCCATTTTTTTTTAATAATCTAATAAGCTCTAAACTTTTGTATGCTGCAATACCTCCACAAATGATTAATAAAATTTTTTTATTATATATTTTATTCATTTTATTAAATTAAAATACTATGAAACCAAGAAATACAAGAAGAATTATTCCAATAAAACTTTGATTTCTAAAAGATTTCATTTCTAACTCTTTTTCTTTATATGCAGAATAAGAATTTGAGTTTTGAGGGATCTTACCACCAGCAAGAAAAGTTAAAGCTTGATTAGTTTTTTCCATCATTTCTGGTAGTTTTGGTAATTTTCTTATAACTTCTGCAGTATCTTTTAAAGTTTCGGTGAAGTTATTTATTGGATCTTTTGTTTCTCGTAACCATTTTTCTAAAACAGGTCTAGACGTTTCCCAAATATTTGTTTCCGGGTTTAGTTTTCTTGCCACTCCTTCAACTACAACCATTGTTTTCTGCAACATAAGCAGTTGAGGCTGTGTTTGCATATTAAATTTATCTGTAATGTCAAAGAGTTGCTTTAATAGTTTTCCACCAGATATATCTTTTACCTTTTGCCCGAATATTGGTTCACCAATCGACCTTAATGCTTGAGACAATGTCTCTACTTGAGTATTTTCAGGTACCAACCCTGCTAAAATATGAACCTCTGCAACTTTTTTGTAATCTCTTTGAATAAAGCCATATAATATTTCTGCTAGGAATCTTCTATTAATTTTATCTATTCTACCCATTATACCAAAATCAACAGGAACTATTTGTCCGTTTTCATTTATAAATAAGTTTCCTTGATGCATATCAGCATGAAAAAACCCATCTCTAACTGCATGTCTTAAAAAGTGCTGAATTACATCTGATGCGATTTTCCTTGCATCAATTTTTTTTTCAATTAATTTATCTTTTTCTCTTATAGATATTCCCTCAACCCAGTCTAAAGTTAGAATTTCTTCACTGGTGTAATTCCAATAAATTTTTGGCACTTTAAAACCTATGTCGTTTTTAGTATTTTCAGCATACTCATTCGCAGCTGCCGCTTCAAATCTCAAATCCATCTCATTATTTGTAATTTGTTTTAATAAAAAGACCACCTCAACGAGCCTTAACCTCGCAGTTTTTTTTGCAAAGCCTTCAATTACATATGCTAAAAGCATTAAAGCATCTATTTGCTCATTAAACGATTTTCTAATATTAGGTCTTAAAATTTTTATTGCGACATCTTTTATAACTCCATTATCATTTATCTGCGCTTTATGTACTTGAGCGATTGATGCTGCTGCGATTGGATCACTGAAATTAATTATAGATTTAAAATTGTCATTTCCTATATTTTTTTTTAAGATTTCTGATGCTTCATTTGAGGAGAATGCAGGCACTCTATCTTGAAGTTTTTCCAAATTTTTTGAGAGCTTATCACCAATTATATCTGGTCTTGTAGATAAAAATTGACCCAATTTTATGAAACTCGTACCCATTTCTTGTATTGACCTACATAGTTTCTCTTCATCTGTAATTTGAATTTCTGAATTATTTTTTTTGCCAAATTTAATCCCAAATATATTAAAAAAAATTTTAACTGTTAATGGGGGTTGATGAAACTTGTATATAATTTTTAATGCATCAGATAATGCTAAGGTTCGTATTATTTTAAATAAGGTTAGAATTTTTTTAATCATTTCTATACTTTCCAACCAGAATGTATTGCTACTATGCCACCACTAATATTTCTATAATCACAATTTTCGAAATTATTATTTTTTAAAACATCTAATAGTTCTTTTTGATTTAAGAAACTGTTAATACTTTCTACAAGATAATTATATGGTCTACCATCCCCAACGATATATTTGCCTATTTTTGGAAGTAATTTAGAGTATTGCTTATAAATAAATTCGAAATTTTCATTCTCGATTTTTGAAAACTCTAAACAAAAAAATCTTCCACCTTTTTTAAGCACCCTATATGCTTCTGAGACTGTCTTATTTATATCCTCTGTATTTCTCAATCCAAAACTAATTGTATAGAAATCATATTTTTCACTCTCTACATCTAATTTTTCTCCATGACATTGTCTCCACTTAATATTCTTATATTTTTTTAATCTATCTTTACCCTTTCTCAACATATTATAATTTGGATCTACTGATAAAACTTCAGAATTTGCATTTGTAACATCAGAAAATATTTTCCCAATATCTCCAGTACCACATCCCACATCAATTAAACTATCGCCAGACAAAGGATTCATCATTTTGATTAGTTTATTCTTCCAGTTTCTATGAATACCTAAAGACATTAGATCGTTCATTAGGTCATATCGATCATATACCGTATTGAAAACATGACCCACTAACTTACTATTTTTTTTTAAATACCCAGACATAATTTATTATAAATGATAATATAGTATTAAATGCCAGAATTGCCAGAAGTAGAAATAGTCAAACAGTCACTCAAAAAAACTATAGAAACCAAAAGAATACTTAGAACAATAATAAGTAATAGAAATCTAAGATATAGAGTAGAAAAAAAATTTGAAGAGAATATTAAAAACAAAAAAATTATAAAAGTTACAAGAAGAGCTAAATATCTAATAATAGAAATAGAGAGAAAAAATTTTATATTAATCCATCTAGGAATGTCTGGTACACTTCATTTAGTTAAGAAAGAGAAAAAATTTAAAACTAATTTAAGTTTTTATAGATCTTCTGAATTACCAAATTCTCATAATCATATTAATTTTGTATTTAAGGGGTTTAATATAGTTTATAATGATCCTAGGAGATTTGGATTTGTTAAACTCTTTAATTCAAGAAAAAAATTAAATAAATTTTTTGAAAAAAAAGGACCAGAGCCCTTAAGCAAAAATCTATCCTATAATTATTTAAATTTGATATTGTTTAACAGAAACAAAAATATAAAAAATATAATTTTGGATCAAAAAATTATTGCAGGTATAGGTAATATTTATGCAAGTGAAATTCTTTTCTATTCAAAAATAAGCCCAAAAAGAAAAGGAAAAAATTTAAATAAAAATCATATTATTCAATTAATTAAATTTATAAAATTTGTTTTGAAAAAAGCTATCCATAGTGGTGGATCAACGATAAAAAATTTTAAAAGTGCTGTAGGAAGATCTGGAAGTTATCAGGATAAATTTAAAGTGTACAATAAAGAAAATGAGATCTGTCCTAATTCTGGATGTAATTTTAAAATTATAAAAATTAATATCTCAAATAGATCAACATTTTATTGTAAAAAATGTCAAAAATAAACGATAAATGTGTTGACCCTTTATAGTTTGGAAGTTATATACTCCCGCTTATGGCAAATACGAAATCAGCAATTAAACGTATTAGAAGAATTTCAAATCAAACTGTTGTAAATAAAGCTAGAAAAAACAGAGTTAAAAAAGCTATTAAAAAGATGAATTCAATTCTTGATGGCAAAGATAAAAAAAAAGCTTTAGATTTTTTACCTAAGTTTAATTCCGAATTAATGAAAATAGCAAAAACTGGAGTGATAAAGAGGCAAAACGCGTCAAGAAATATTTCAAAAGTAACAAAAAAAATAAACAACCTTTAGTTATAATTTTTAATCAACTCTTGCTAGATTAATTTAAAAAAAAAAAATTCAAATTTTTTTTCTGTCATTTGTATTTTACAACTAAAAATATAATAATTTATTTATTTGACACTAAATATAATTTAATTTTACTTATACTATCTATATATTGATCATCTTCAGATAAAAAATAGTAAATATTTATTTACTAAAAATATTTTTTTTTAATTTAAAACTTTAAAGTTGTATTCTCGTAAAAATTTTACAATTACAGATTTTAAATATTTTTATCTTTTTAAAAAATTTTATTGCATAATATGTGTCTTAGGTATTTATGAATTACCAATGAAAAACAATTTAGATCATAAAATTAGTCAAGAAATATCAAATAAAATAAATTGGAATAAAGTTCAGATTACATTAAGGGAAAAATTTGGATTAGAGATATATGAAAGCTGGTTAAAAAAAATAAATTTTGAAGAAGAATTCAGAGACTACATTTTGTTATCTGTTTCGACCAGATTTATTAGAGACTGGATAACCTCGAGATATTTAGATCAAATTTTGCAAATACTAAAAATTTACAAAAAAGAAGCTAACAGGATAGAGGTAATTATCAAAAATAAAAAAGATAATCATACCCATGAGAACAATAGTGATGATAATTTGGTATCCAGTAAAAATATTTCATTTATTAATAATTCCTATCTACAATTTAATAGAATAGATCCAAATAAAACCTTTGAAAATTTTGTAATTGGCAATAGTAATAAACTTGCATATGAGGCGTCTAAAAAAGTTTCTACAGATATAGCGCATTACAATCCATTATATATTTATAGTGGTGTTGGAATGGGTAAAACCCACCTTTTAAATGCGATAGGACTAAATTTAAAATCGACGAATAAAGTTATGTTTATCTCTGCAGAAAGATTCATGTATCAATTTGTGAAAGCAATAAAATCTAATGATATGGTAAAATTTAAAGAAAATTTCAGAAATAACGATGTTTTACTAATAGATGATATTCAATTTATGAATGGAAAAGAGGCAATGCAAGAGGAGTTTTTTCATACTTTTAATGCTCTAATTGACAAAGGTTCTCAAATTATAGTCACTGCTGACAGACCACCAAACAAACTAGTAAGAATACAAGAGAGAATTAAATCAAGATTTTCTGGAGGTCTTGTTGTTGATATTCAAAGTTCAGATTACGATTTAAGATATAAAATTATTAATAAAAAATATGAAGATTTAAAGTATATTAATCAGCAACAAATAAATATAGATGAGGAAATAAAAAAGTTTATTAGTTCAGAGATTAGAACAAGTATAAGAGAATTAATTGGTGCTCTGAATCGTATTGTCTCGTTTTCAAAAATATATAACAAAATCCCGACACTTACAGAGATAAAAATTGTTTTAAAAGATTTACTTAATTTACCTGAAAACAAGGTCACAATTGATTTAATTCAGACTGAAGTTTGTAAATTTTTTAAAATAAGTAAGAACGAAATGTTGTCGTCAAGAAGATCCCGATATCTTGTAAGACCAAGACAAACAGCTATATATTTATCAAAATCTCTTACGTCGAAATCATTACCAGAAATTGGTAGAGCTTTTTCAAACAGAGATCATACCACAGTAATTCATTCTGTCAGAACAATTGATAAATTGAGAAAAAATGATGAAGAATTAAATGTGAATATTGAAAATCTAAAGAATAAGATATTATTATCTAAGCAAAATGAAATTTAGTGTAAAGCAGCAAGATATTCAAAAATCTTTAAATTATTGTCAAGGTGTAATTGAAAAAAGAAGTACTTTGCCAATTTTATCAAATGTTATGTTAAACGTCTCAAATTCAGAGCTCACTGTAACAGCAACTGATTTGGATTTAATATTCATTCATAAAGTTAAGAATATTGAGACACAAGAAGAAGGACAAACAACGACATCCTCATCTATAATGTATGACATAGTGAGAAAGATCTCTTCAAATAAAAAAATAAACTTTTCAAATATGGGAAATAGTAAATTAAATTTAGAGTCTGAAAATTCTACCTTTAATTTAAATTGTATTAACCCATCCGAGTTTCCTTTGATGAATGAAAATTTTAATGATAACGAATTTGTAATAAACTCAAAGAGTTTGTTAAAAATTTTAAATAAATGTAAATTTTCTATATCAAATGATGAAACGAGACATTATTTAAGTGGAATATTTATCCATACTACAAACCAAAATGATAAAAAATATTTAACAGCCGTTGCAACAGATAGTCATAGAATGTCAATCTCCAAATTCAAAGTTGATGAAAACATTAATTTTGAACCTATCATATTGCCAAAAAAAACAATTTTTCAATTGTGTACTTTATTAGATGACTATGAAGGAGACGTAAAAATTTCGAATATAAAATCAAAAATAAAATTTGAATTAAATAATAGTACATTAATATCAAAACTTATTGATGGAAAATTCCCAAACTATGTTCAAGTTATACCAAAAGAAAATCAAAAGAAGTTAGAAGTTGATTTAAAATTATTTCTTAATTCTGTTGATAGAGTTGCATCAATTTCGCTCGATAAAAAAGATGGTGTTAAGTTTAAACTATCCAAAGATAATTTGGATCTGTCTGTAAATAATACAAATAGTGGAGATGGAAACGAAAATATTAAAGTACAATTCGAACATGATTTAGAAATAAGTTTTAATTCAAGATATTTGCTAGATGTTGCTTCACAATTGGATGGGAATAAAATCGAAATCTATTTAAAAGATACAGGTTCACCTGCATTAATTAAAGATCCTTCAGATTTTGATAGTATATATATTGTAATGCCGATGAAAGGCTAAATTATTCTATCCAATTCTGCATACATACTTGTTTGTAACTGTTTCAAAAACATTTTTTCATCTAGTCCAGTTTCCAAAGGTTTTAATATAGAAATTATTAATTCTTTGTTTGATTTCATTGCTCCATTTTTAGGCCAAACAGCACCCGAATTTAATACAACTGGTTGGCATTTAATATTTAAACTATAAATCCGAGATACACCTTTTTTAAATTTAGGTCGTTCTTTAAAATCGTGTCTAGAACCTTGGGGAAATATTATTAACGGGTTATTACTCTTACTAATCGACTTTTTAACCCTCTCATAAAAGTCTAAATTATTTCTACTTACCTTATTTCTCTCTATTGCTATACACCCTATTTTTTGTAAAAAAAAACCGAAAATTGGAATTCTAATTAATTCTTTTTTTAAAATAAAAAATGGTGAGTCGAACAAAGCCTGCAAATAATATGTTTCAAATTGGGATTGATGAGTAGATGCAATAAAAAACTTATCACTCTTCTCTATATTTTCTGAACCTTTAATTGTTATTTTTGTTGACATGAACACCATCAAACAAAACTTTGCCCAATAACCTAATAATTTTCCTCCAAAAGATACTACTTTCTTTGGCATAATAAGCGTAGGTATAAAAAATAAGCATATAAGAACTACTCCTAGGTAAAAAAAAATTTTAAAAAAAAATTCTCTAATCATATTTAAAATTAAATTAGATCAGTAATTTTTTGTCTTTTTCTAATTATCTTCATATCCGACCCTTTAATTAAGATTTCTGGTGGAATTGGTCTGAGATTATAATTAGATGAAAGAGCAATTCCATACGCTCCTACATCACAAATAATCATTAAGTCATCATTTATAATTTTTTGAAAGCTGAGCACTTCTGAAAATTTATCTGTAGTTTCACATACCGGGCCAACGAACTCGTGTTTTTTTTTTATTTTCTTTTTAATAATTTTTGATGGAATGAGTCTATGATTTGCACCGTATAAGGCAGGTCTCATAAAATCATTCATAGCAGCATCTAAAATAATAAAATTTTTTTTACTAGTTTTTTTTACATATACAACTTTTGACAATAGGACTCCCGTATTTCCTATAATTGATCTTCCTGGCTCAAAAATAATTTTCACCTTATTTTTAATTAAAAATTTTTCAATCAAATCATTATATTTTTTATAATTTAATTTTTTATCACTCTTGTTGTATTTTATTCCCATGCCCCCACCTAGATCGATAAATTTAAAATTATGTTTGCAAAGATTGATACACTCTTGAATAATATCTAGCATTATTTTGTAAGGCTTATGACTTGTTATTTGACTACCAATATGGACACTTAAACAGCTAAAATCTAAAAATCGAGAATTCTTAAATTTTTTAATTATTTTATTTACACTTTTGATATCGACACCAAATTTATTTTCTTTTTTACCAGTAGATATCTTATTAATTGTTTTTGCATCTATATCAGGATTTAACCTTATGCCTATGCCAATCCTTCTTTTATTTTTCTTAGCAATCTTTTCAATATTAGATACTTCATCTTCAGACTCTGCATTTATTAAAAGAATATTCTTTTTTATAGCATAATCAATCTCATCCGATGTTTTTCCCACTCCAGAAAATACTATTTTTTTTGGATTAATTCCTGTCTTTAAAGCTGCTATCATTTCACCTTTCGATACAACATCTGCCCCGACATTTTGATTTTTTATAATTTTTAAAATATTTAAATTTGCGTTAGATTTTACGGAGAAACAGACCAATGGATCAATTTTATTAAAATATTTTTTAAAATTACTGATATTTTCACAAATTTTTTCATAAGAATAAACATATGTTGGGGTGCCAAATTTTTTTGATATTTTATTAGCACTTACTTTTTCGATAAAAAAACTACCATCTATATATTTCATTAAGCAACTTCTTTGTTTTCTAATACTTTAAAATTGCTTTCTTTATATTCAGGGTCCCCTTTTTTTCCACAAGAAAATACTAGATTCAAAACAATAATTATAAATAATATTTTTTTAATCATTTTAAAACTCTTTTGTAATACTTTATCATCTTACTTATATTTTCAAAAGAGGTTCCTCCATAAGATTTTTTGGATTTTACAGAATTATTTAAATCAAAAATCTTCTGCACATCCTCATTTAATTTTGGCTCAATTTTTTGAATTTCGTCTATTGTTAAATCTTTCAAGTTTTTCCTATTTTTGTCACAAAAGTTTACCAATTCTGCTGTAACTTTATAAGCCTTTCTAAATGGATATTTAACCTCTTTTACGAGATAATCTGCAAGATCGGTCGCTGTAATATGTCCTTTATTTGATAGCTTTAACATATTTTTTTTGTTTACTTTAAAATTAGTTAATATTTCGTTCATTAACAAAATACAATTTTTTAAGTTATCATAAGTTTCAAAAACAATTTTTTTGTCGTCTTGGAGATCTTTAAAATACGATAATGGCAACCCTTTCAAAATTGTAAGCATAGAAAAAAGATTACCATAAATTATACCAGTTTTGCCTCTTAAAAATTCAAGATGATCTGGATTTTTTTTTTGGGGCATAATGGATGAACCTGTCACAATTTTATCATTTAAGTCTATCAAATTATAAGCATTAGAATTCCAAATTATAAATTCCTCAGATAATCTTGATATATGCATAGAACATAATGACGATGAATAGAGAAAGTCTGTAACAAAATCTCTATCTGATATTGTATCTATCGAATTTCTTGTAGGATTTAAAAATCCTAATTTTTTTGTTGTGAAATTTCTATCAATATCAAATGTCGTACCACATAAAGCACCAACACCTAATGGATTTTCCATTAAACTGTTTAAATTATTTTTAAAACGATTTTTATCTCTTAAAAACATCTCTACATATGCAAGCATATAATGTGAAAAAGAAATAGCTTGCGCGTTTTGTAAATGAGTAAAGCCAGGCATTATTGTATATAAATTTTTTTCAGCGACTTTAACTATTATCTTCGAAGACTTATCCAACAATTTAATAATTTCCTGAGTACTTTTACGCATCCACAGCTTTAAATCTGTTATCACTTGGTCATTTCTAGATCTAGCAGTATGTAAATATCCAGCATCATCTCCAATAATTTCAAACAGTCTTTTTTCGATATTCATATGTATATCTTCATGTTTATTATCAAATAAATATTTTTTTTTAATTATCTCATTTTTTATTCTTTTTAATCCAAAAACTATTTTATTTTTAACTTTAAAGGTTATTATCCCCTTTTTAAAAAGCATTTCCATATGTACAATAGAACCCTCAATATCTTCCTTAAAAAGTCTTTTATCAAAACTGATTGAACTACCTACTTTTTGAAATAGCGAGGAAGTTTTTTTTATTCTAGTGCTCCAAACTGACTTATTGTTTTTATTTTTTGTCATGATAAATATTTTAAATGAAAAACCCGTTTATTAAATTATACATTACTATTATATATGTATTATCATCAACTTCAGTATATTCAATAGAAGCACCAAAAATTAAAAATTTAATTTTATATAAACAACCAAAAAAACTCGAAAATATTGAATTTCAAAACGTAAATAACAAAGTGCTTAGATTGTCAGATTTTGAAAATAAACTTTTAATTGTTAATTTTTGGGCAACTTGGTGTTTACCTTGTAGGGATGAAATGCCATCTTTGGACAAACTTGCAAACATTGATAGTTTAAATAATTTACAGATACTACCTATAAATGTAGGAGGTGAAGATATATCAAAGTCCGAATCTTTCTTTAATGAAATTAATATAAAATATATGAAAATATACTACGATCCTGATATGAAATTGCCTAAAGATCTTCTGCTCAGGGGCTTACCTACTACTTTGCTGATAAATAAAAATGGTCAAGAGTTTGCAAGAATTTTAGGAAGTATCGATTTTCAAGACAAAAAATTTATCGATTGGTTAAAGAATTTCGATTAATCTTATATGTTTATTAATGAAAAATTTTTGTTTAGATGGAGTAATTGTTAATCCCCCGGAAGATGGAGTGGTCAGAAAAGCCATATTATTACTTCATGGCTACGGAGGTGATGGTAAAGATATAAGCATGTTATCAATTAATTGGAAAAGACATTTAAAGAATACGATTATAATTTGTCCAAATGGTCATGAAAGATGTAAGATTAACCCGTCTGGATACCAATGGTTTGATTTATCAAATGATGATGAAAATTATATTTTAGAGCAGTCGTTAAACGCTGAAATTAAAATAAACGAATTTTTATCGGAAATAAAGAACGAGTATAATTTATTAAATTCAGATATTTGTATATCAGGTTTTAGTCAAGGATGCATGATGGCTATAAATATCGGTTTAACTTCAAAAATACCTTTTAATTGTATTGTTGGTTTTTCAGGAAAAATAATTAATAAAAAAAATTTATCTGAAAGAATACGTTCAAAATCGAAAACTTTGCTTATTCACGGTAGTTTAGATAATGTTGTAAGTCCAAATCATCTACTAGATGCTAAAGATTTTTTTATTAGAGAAAAAATAGATATTGATACAAAAATCATAGATAATTGTGACCACAGTATACCTTTAGAAGCTTCTACTTCAGCTTTAAACTTTATTAAACAAAATTTAAATAATTAATATAATTAAACTTTTTTTAATTTGTAACATTGAATTATTAATTTATTTAGGTTAGTCTTTTATATGAATTCATCATTAGATCAAAGCTTGTCTTTGGAAAAATGTCCTGCATTAGTACTTAATGCAGATTATAGGCCTCTTAGCTACTATCCATTGTCGTTGTGGAGTTGGCAGGACTCTATTAAGTCTGTTTATTTAGATCGAGTGTCTATTGTGAGTTATTACGATAGAGTTATTAGGAGCCCTTCGTTTAATATGAAGCTTCCAAGTGTAATTGCTTTAAAAGCATTTGTAAAACCATTATCAAATCCTAATTTCACGAGATTTAACGTATTTTTAAGGGATAAGTTTAGTTGTGTTTACTGTGGTAGTAATAATGAATTAACCTTTGATCATTTATTACCTAGGTCAAAGGGTGGAAAAACAGATTGGGATAATGTTGTAACTGCATGTTCCAGCTGCAATGTTAAAAAAGGTGGGAGACTTTACGAAAACTCAGGCATGATTCTAAGTCAAAAACCATTTAGACCTAGTACTGAAGATTTACATAGAAACGGTAAAAATTTTCCTCCAAATTTTTTACATAAAAGTTGGATGGACTATTTATATTGGGATGTTGAACTTGAACCATAATTATATTTTTTCTGAAATATTAATTGCAATTTTTGAACCTGTTTTAATTAGTTTATCCAAAATAGAGTAAAAACCCTCTTTAGATGCGCCTTTTTCATATGCAATATCTTTGTGATGCAATTCATCTTCTCTAAATTTTATAATTTTATCTCTTAGATCTTTTTCATCATCTTTAATCTGATTTATTTGATCTTGATAATGTTTGTCTATAACTTCCTCTACGGATGCCGTACATAACATCGCTGCTTTTTTGCCCAATAATGTAGTGCCAAAACCTAACCCAACACCCAATAAGTCCCATAGGGGTAAAAATTTAGTTGGTTTAATTTCTCTCCTTTTAATTTCGTTTTCAAAATATTCACAATGCTCTCTTTCATGCTCTCTCATTTCTTCAATTGTCTCTTTTAAATTATCGTCCTTATATATTGTATTAAGAGCTAACAATTGCCCCTCATAAATCTTAATAGCACCCCTTTCACCAGCATGATCTACTCTAATAAACTCTTCTAACTTTTTCTTATTTGTTTTTTGCATATAACATGGAGACTATTCCAAGTGCTATTATAGTCAATGAAATCATAAAATTAATCGTCGCAAGGGATAAACCAAATATCTTAAAAATAACATCTTTACACGAAATATTTATGTCTTTTAAAGCATTCAATAATTGATCTTTATCTTGGATATCCATACTGTCATTCTTGCATCCACTAAATTCTGGGAAAACTAAATTTTCAATACCTAAGTGATAACCAGAGAGAAGAGAGTTAAAAAAAAACAAACTTATTAAAACCAGAAAAGGAATAGTTTTATTGCTTAAATTATATCCAAAAAAGCAAACGAAGATTGATAAAATATATGGTATTCGTTGATAGATACATAGCTTGCACGGGCGAATACTTAAAATATATTCAATATAAATAGCAGCTAATAAAGAGACAGAACTGATTAAAAAAATTAAAAAAAAAAATTTTTTTGCATTTAGATATTTCTTAATCATAAGATAATAAAGCCTTCCAAAAATTTATAGATTAAGTAAGCAACAACTAAGATTACTAATGTAAATATTATAGACACTTTAAACATTCTTTCTTTAAGTAATTTTCCCATTGCTGGACCAAATTTACCTATTAAAAAAGAAATTAAAAAAAATCTTGTACCTCTAGTAAGGGTGGCAACTATGATAAAATAAAAAATATTGAAACCCACAAATCCACTCGTTATCGTTAGAAGTTTAAATGGAACAGGAGTAAAACCAGCGATTGCTAAAAGAGCAATCCAAGCTAACTCACCACCCTCCGATGAAACTTTTTCTTTTAAAAAAGATGTATTATCTACACCGTATAATTCAAAAATTTTTATACCAATTTCATTAAAAAAAACTAAACCAATTAAATATCCTAATATTGCACCAAAAACAGACCCTACACATGCAATAGTTGCTATTTTAAGCCAATCCTTCTTTTTTGATAAAGTCATCGGTATAATTAAAACATCTGGCGGTATTGGAAAAATAAAACTCTCTATGAATGATACAATTCCAAGTATTAATTTTGAACTTTTATGACCAGCCAATTTAATAGTCTTACTATAGAGTTCTTTAAACATATTTACTTTTATTTTTGGTGTTCTTTTTATACTATTTAAATTAAATATTAATATGTTTAATATGCGGGCGAATGGCGGAAATGGTAGACGCGTTGGACTCAAAATCCAATAGTAGCAATACTGTGAGAGTTCGATTCTCTCTTTGCCCACCAAGCAATTATGAATTTAAAAAATATCAGTAACTTAAATCAGCTTTTTTTTGAGAGATACTCTCAACAAAAGGACAAGAGTCAAATTTTACTTACAAATCTAAAGGAACCGAGAAAAGAATATAGTTGGTCAGAAGTATTTAATTTTATAAATCTTCTCTCTAATGAATTGTATAAGTTTGTAAAAAAAGGTGACAGATGTTTGCTTATATCTGAAAATAGACCTGAGTGGTTTATTTCTGATTTATCTATAATGCTTTCAAATTCCATCACTGTTCCTGCTTACACAACCTACATAGAAAAAGACTATGAATATATTATTAATGACTGTAAACCTTCTATTATATTTGTTTCAGACAATAAACAATTCAATAAAGTAAAAAATATAATTAAAAATAAAACATTTATCAAAAAAATTTTTTCTTTTGAAAAACTAGAAAATGTAGACCCTAAAATTTATATAAATATAAATGAATTAATATCTAAATCTGAATTAAATAATTTAAATTCAAAATCATCTTTGGGCAGAAAGGATATAGCTTGTATAATATACACCTCAGGTACGCAGGGCAACCCTAAGGGTGTAATGTTAACTCATGGTGGAATTTTAAATAATTGTGAAGGTGCAATTGAGCTTTTAAATCCACTAATAAAAAATAATAAAACAAAATTTCTTACCTGGCTCCCTCTATCTCACTCATATGAACATACAGTTCAGTTTGTTCAAGTCAGTGTAAATGCTCAAGTGTTTTATGCAGAAAGTATTGATAAATTGATAAAGAATATGAATGAATGTTCTCCTGACATTATGACTGCTGTCCCTAGGTTTTATCAAAATTTATATCAAAAAATAAATTCAAATTTTGAAAAAATCAAAGGATTTAGAAAAATTCTTATTAATAAAACAATAAGTCTTGGTATAAAAAATAATAAAAATATACCTTTAAATTTTTTTGAAAAAATCCAAAATAGTATCTTAAATACAATTGTTAGAAAAAAAATTAAGTCTCAATTTGGTGGATCCTTAAAAACTTTTGTATCTGGTGGAGGAGCATTGGATAAAGAAGTTGGCTATTTTCTTAATGCTATAGGATTACCTACCCTTCAAGGCTATGGGCTTACTGAAGCTTCCCCAGTAGTAAGCTGTAATCCGATTGATGATATTAGGGTCGAAACAGTAGGAATTCCATTTAAGGGTAATGAGGTTAAGATTGCTGAAGACGGTGAGATATTGGTTAAAGGGGAAAATGTCATGTTAGGTTATTGGAATAATTTAGATGAAACTAATAAAGTTTTAAAAGATGGATGGTTGTATACAGGAGATATAGGAGTTTTTGAAAAAAATTATTTAAAAATAACAGATAGAAAAAAAGATATAATAATTACACCTGGAGGTGACAATATAAGTCCTCTAAAAATTGAAAACGAAATTATAAATTCAAAATATTTTGAACAAGCAGTGGTTTTTGGTGACAATAAACCATATTTAGTTGCTTTATTAGTTTTAACAGACGAAAAAAATAAATCGAATGAGAATGAAATAAGTGAAGAAATAGAAAAAATTAATAATAATTTATCGAAAATTGAAAAAATAAAAAAATATTTTTTAATTCATGAAAAATTTTCAATTGATAATGGAATGTTAACACCAACTCTAAAGCTAAAAAGATTTAAAATTATTCAAAAATATAAAAATTCGATTGAAAAACTTTATTAAATTTAAAATGAAAAGTTGTTTATTAATCGCAATTTACTTAACTTTTTTTAATTGTTTTTAATCATTTAAAATAAAATAATTTTTTTATATTTTTTAATTTAATTAAAGATTTGACATAACTAATTAAAAAAAATAAAAATTATATATCAACGAATCAATAATGATTCGTAAAACAAGGGAGCTAAAAATGGCTAAAAGAAGAAAAAAAGCTAAAAAGAAAAAGAAAGCTAAAAAAGCTAAGAAAAAAAGAAGAAGATAGTTTAGTATTCTTTTTCTTTAAATATTACGCTTCTCATGGCGCTTGCGTGGGAAGCGTTTTTTTTTAAATTACTTCCTCAACAGATGAGCTTTGTTCAGAAGTTTCTATTTTTACAGGATCTTTAATGGAATCTGGCTTCAAATTTTGAACGCTCTGATTTCTCTTTAATGCTTTGTCTAACTTTTTTTGTGTATTTTCTAAATTTGTGCCTAAAACAATTTGAAATTCTGTCATCAATCTCTCGTAAGCCTTTTCAAAAAGTTGTCTTTCACTGTAAGATTGATCTATCATAAGATCATCGCCTTTATTTAAGTCCCTTACAACTTCTGCAAGTTCATATATTTTTCCAGATGAAATTTTTGCTTCGTATTCTTGAGCTCTTCTACTCCACATTGATCTTTTAATTTTTGGTTTGCTTTTTAGAATGCTTACACATTTATTCACCTGATTGATTGTTGCAAGTGGCCTTAAATGAGACTGTTTATTAACTGGTATCATACCATTAGCCTTATCTTTCTCAAATTTTAAAATATAAGTTTCAACATCAATCCCTCCTATATTAATTTTTTTAAACTCAGTAATTTGTCCTACACCATGTTTTGGGTAAACTACGAAATCTTTAATTTTATATTCTCTTTTTTCTGTAGGTTGTTTTTTTATTTTTTTTATCTCTGGTTTTTGATCTGTGCTACTTTTAGTGAGTTTTAAATTCGGTTGCTTAGCATCTTCTAATTTATTTTTTTGGGTTTTTTGTATCTTAATATTTTTCTTAATCTTTTTTGTAACAACATTCTTTATAATTTTTTTATTTTTTTTAATTTTAGTATTTTTTTTAATTTTTTCGATTTTTGGTTTTTTTTTAAATGTTTTCTTTAAAATACTTTTCAAATTTATTTTTTTCATTTTTGAATTTTTCGTTATCAGACGGTGGCTCCTTTTTCTCTGATATATTCGGCCAGACGTCTGAATATTTCTTGTTTATTTCTAACCATTTATCAACTCCATCATTAGTGTCAGGCTCAATAGCATCAACAGGACACTCTGGTTCACAAACGCCACAATCTATACACTCATCCGGTTTAATTACAAGCATATTTTTGCCTTCATAAAAACAATCGACAGGACATACTTCAACACAATCCATTAATTTACATTTAATACATTTATCATTAACTATGTAGGTCATTATAGTTTTTTCGATCTTATATTTTCTTTAATATCACCAACAATCTTAGGATCTAAATATAATAGTCCTGTGAGTCTTCTCATTAGATTAGATTCATACATATCTGACTTTTCATCCGAAAAAATAATCTCCCATAACCCTTCAATAATAAGAATTTTTTTTTCTTGCTCTACATTTTTTAAATTCTTAGTAAAATCTAGTATCTGGTTGGAGTCTTTTTCTAAAATTTCTGCCTTATTTATTATTATTTGTATTTCATTTTCTTTAGCTCCAAATTTTAAAAGAGTTTTTTTAATAATATCTTTTTCTGTATCAGTATATTTTTCATCAATTCTAGACGCGTGGATGAGTAAACAAGCAATTTCTACAAAAGAATCACTCAAAACTTTTTCTTCATTATTTTTTCTTAAAAAATCAAACATTATTTTAGATTAAGTTGGTTTAATATCTCAAAAGGGTTGTTTTTTAAGGTTTTGTCTTTTCTAATTTTAAAATTATTCTTTTTCTTGATTGGAGAATACTTAATGAAAGTATTATTTTCTTTTTGGAAATATTTATAATTCATTAATTTAATGAGTTTTAAAAATTTTTCTTTACTACATCCTAATAAGTTTAACATTTCGGGAACTACTTTAATTTCATTTTTTTCTGATTCAGAATTTACCATATAGATAAAGAGTCTTTCTAAAATGTCAATTCTTACAAAAAACCTATTGAATTTTTCAAAACCACAAATTAACATAAAAGTTTTATCTGTGGCATTATTATCCTCAAAAAAATTAAGCCCGAAAGTAGGCGGTTCTAAATTCAAATATTTTTGATAAAAAATCTTCCAAAGTAAAATCCTTAGGGAAACAGCATGTGGTTTGAACAAATTAAATAGAAAAACGTGGTACCTTCCAAATTTTAAACCCAATCCTCTAAGTAATTTTTTATCCTCTTTACTTAAATTTTTAATTAAACTTGAGATTTCCTCCCTCTTTACTACTCCATTATTTTCATATATCACGTAGGCCAATGATCTAATCAGAGGATTTGAATTTTTAATATTTTTTAATTTAAACAGTGACTCTAAATCATCTGAAATTTTATTTGAAAGCCATTCACTAAGAAATTCTATCAACACTTTTTGGTCTGAAAACTCTATCATATCATCAATAATTAGATTTATATCTGGACTCAAATAGTCCTTTCCAGGTACTATTTTAGCAATTGGATTTTTATTCCAAACAATATTAAAATTTTTGTCTAAAATTAGATTTTTATCTTCAATAATTTTATTTATTCTTTGCAGAATTTCTGGAGCAACATTCTGTCTTGCAGCTTTTTTTAATGATTTAATATCAGCATCTAAAGCTCCAATTTTTAAATCTAAATGAAGTTTTAATCCCTTTAAACTACCAATAAACTGGTCATTAATCATTACTTTCTCATCATCAATTATATTAGTTTTAAATGTTATATCTTGTTTTAAACCTTTGGCTAAAACACTAGCTCTTTTATCAATAAAACTTTTTGTTAGTTCTTCATGAAGTCTATCAGATAATTTATCTTCTAAATATTTCGTTCTTTCTATCCAATAATCGTGATTTTCTACCCAATTTGATTTATTTGCAACATATGACCAAGTTCTCACGTTTGCGATTCTGTTTGAGATTGAATCTATATTACCATCAATTTTATCTAAATTATTTAATTGTGATTTCATATATTGATTTGAAATCTTTGATTTATTACTACTTAAAAACTCAAAAACTTTTTTAACTATTTCAAGATGGTGTCCATAAGTTTTTTTAACAAAGTCAGGTATTTGACAGCATTCCCACAAAAGTTTAATTTGATACTCGTTATGACCAATATTTAATTTTTCATATTTTACAAGGTATTTTAAAACTTTCTCGTCTTCACATTCATTAATTTTTCTTAACCAAATTTTGTCGGGCTTTTCATCAAGCGACAAAATCAATCTTTCTATATTTTTAAAATCTAGGTTTGAATTCCTCCAATAAATTGTTTTAATTTCATCAAATTTATGATGCTCTAATGATTCTACCTCATCTGCATTAATATCTTTACACTCTCCTGTAATACCGAATGAACCGTCATTTAAATGTCTCCCAGCTCTACCAGAAATTTGGCCAATTTCGGATAAATTAAGCCTTCTAAGTTTTTTTCCGTCAAACTTCTTTAAATTAGAAAAATAAACATGATCTAAATCCATATTTATTCCCATACCTATAGCATCTGTCGCAACTAAATAATCAACATCACCAGATTGATATAAACTTACTTGAGAATTTCTTGTTTTCGGACTCAATGATCCCATAACAATGGCAGCTCCTCCTTTTTGCCTTCTAATTAGTTCTGCAATGGCGTAAACATCCTCTGAAGAAAAAGCAATAATGGCACTCTTACGTTCAATACGTGATATTTTTTTATACCCGCTATAAGAAAGTTTTGATAATCTATTTTTATTTATAAACTCAACATCTTCTCTTAGACTCGATATTAAATTTTTTATCGTATTAGATCCCATGAACATGGTTAATTTACTTCCTCTTAGATTCAAAAGTCTATCTGTAAAAATATGACCTCTTTCTGGGTCTGAACACATTTGAATTTCATCAATACCAACAAAATCTAAAGATTTATCGATTGGCATAGACTCGACAGTACACAAAAAATATTTAGAGTTTGGGGGAATTATTTTTTCTTCACCAGTAATAAGAGCTACTTGATTTTTACTCACTCTCTTTATAACTTTATCATAAACTTCTCTAGCCAATAATCTTAGAGGAAATCCAATCATACCACTCTCAAATGCCAACATTGTTTCTATAGCATAGAAGGTTTTTCCAGTATTAGTTGGACCAAGAACAGCTGTAATTTTATTTTTTTCCATTTCTACTTTTTGTATATAAAATTTATTTTTAACTATATATTGTTATTAAAAAAGAACAAAAATAGTATAAAAATAGTCCGAATCGCCTAATGAAAAGTTCTCATTTATCTATTTTATTGTTTTAGAATACCATAAAAAAAAAAATTAAATATATCATTTTTATGTCAAAAATTTTATGGAAGGCAAGCACTAAAGAGATTGCAAATTCAAATTTATGTAACTATGAAAAGTATCTAAAAAAAAAGTTTAAATTTGATAGCAACAAAAATTTTAAAAAATTACTGAAGTGGAGCATTAAAAATCCTAGTTACTTTTGGGGCTCAGTTTGGGATTATTCAAAAGTTGTAGGAACAAAAAATTTAAAGACAAAATTATCAAAAAACTTATTTAAAAGTAAATTTTTAATTAATTCGAAATTAAATTTTGCAGAGAATCTCATAAGACAAAATGATAAGAGTAAAGCAATTACTTTTATTTCTGAAAATGGTTATAGAGAGGAAAAGTCCTGGCATGAAATAAATATTTCAATGAGAAAATTGGCTAATTTCTTCAAAGAGATTGATATAAAACCTGAAGATAGAGTAGCTGCATATTTGCCCAACATTAGTGAGACTGTAGAGTGTTTTTTATCAACAACTGTATTGGGAGCAATATGGTCATCTTGTTCTCCTGATTTTGGAACCAAAGGGGTTGTTGAGAGATTTTCACAAATCAAGCCTAAGGTTCTAATAATTATTGATAGATATTATTATAATGGCAAAGAGATAAATATTTTATCTAGGCTGCCCGGTATATTGAAAGAGATAAAAAGTATTAAAAATGTTATTGTAATTAACTATCCTGGTAAAAAACCTCTTAAAATAAAACAAAAAAAAATAAATATTACTAAATGGTCAGAGATAAAAAAAATTAAAAAACAAAATTTAATATTTAAAAAATTCGATTTTGAACATAGTCTAGCAATTTTATTTTCAAGTGGAACTACAGGTAAACCAAAATGCATATGTCATAGAACTGGCGGAGTATTGCTACAGCATTTGAAAGAACATCTATTACATTGTAATATTAAGCCTGGGGATAATATTTTTTATTTTACAACATGTGGTTGGATGATGTGGAATTGGTTAGTCAGTGCATTAGCGTCTAAAGCATCAATTGTCTTGTTTGATGGTTCTCCTATGTTTAAAAATAAAGATTTATTATTTAAAATCGCCGAAGAGGAGGAAATAACTTTATTTGGAGTAAGTGCCAAATACATTGATACACTTAAAAATTATAATGTGAAAATAAAAACAAAGTATAAGTTGTCAAAACTTAAAATGATATGTTCAACAGGATCCCCTCTATCAAAAAATAGTTATGAATATGTATATAAAAAAATCAAAACTGATGTGCATTTAGCTTCTATATCTGGGGGAACCGACATCGTTTCGTGTTTTGTTTTGGGAAATATTTATGAGCCTGTTGTTAAAGGACAAATCCAAAATAGTGGGTTAGGTATGGATGTTGATGTTTTTAATGACAATGGAAAATCAATTAAAAATAAAAAAGGCGAACTTGTTTGCAAGAATGCATTTCCATCTATGCCATTAAAATTTTGGAATGATAAAAATTATATTAAATATAAAAGTACATATTTCGATAAGTTTTTAGGTGCTTGGTATCATGGTGATTTTGCAGAAAAAACTGCCAAAAATAATTTTATTATTTACGGGAGATCAGATTCTACTTTAAATCCTGGAGGTGTTAGGTTGGGAACTGCTGAAATATACTCGGTTTTAGATAAATTCAAAGAGATTAAAGAAAGTATAGTTGTTGGTCAATCATGGAACGATGATGTTAGAATAATTTTGTTTATAGTTCTAAAAAATATGCAAAAAATATCACAAAAATTTACATTTAAATTAAAAAAATATATAAGAAAAAATTTATCTCCTAGGCATGTTCCTAATAAAATCATCCAAGTATATGATATTCCGAAAACTAAAAATGGTAAATTAGTAGAGTTAGCAGTAAAAAATACTATAGAGGGTAATAAAATTAAAAATAAAGAAGCTTTAATAAATCCAAATGCACTTACATTTTTTAAAGACTTAAAAGAATTAAAGTCTTAAATAAGACTTATGCCGTTTTTATAAAAATAAATAGCCATCAAAAAAATTATCAAAAAATAAACTATTCCATAAATAATATATTTTATTTTTTTTTTCATTATTATACAAAAGACCTATTAGTTTTTTTCCAAACTCCTGTACCGATTGCAAGAATTTTTCTATTAGTTGATAATCTACATCTCATAAATATTAGTGAATTCGTCACTTTCTGAATTTCAACATCTCCTATAATTAGGTCTCCAATACCACTTGAACCGATAAATTTTATATCTAAAGCTATCGTAACACATACTTGACCTTTAGTTGCTCTATGAACTGCAGTACCTGAACCCGCATCAATTATTCCCGAGAGAAATCCCCCATGAGTTATTCCGGCCCTATTTAGATGAAACTTTTTAACTTTTGTCTTAAATTGATATTTATTTCTAGAAACTTCACGAAACATTAATCCCCCATTATGTTTCATAAATCCTTGTTTAGTGCTTATATTCTCAAATCTTGCCATTAGATAAAAAAAGTAATTATAAGCAATATTATCGCAATAAATATAAAAAAGTAAATTACTGACTTTTGTAAAGATATCTTCATTAAAAATCCCTATGGTGCGCCTGCTAGGAGTTGAACCCAGAACCTCCTGGTCCGTAGCCAAGCGCTCTATCCAGTTGAGCTACAGGCGCACTTTATATATTATAATCGTTATATTTTTAATGTAATTTATTAATTAAGCAATTATTGTATTTAAAATGTCAAAAAATTTAGATGATATTGTAATAACTAATGCTCTAAGAACACCTATTGGCAAGTACAAGGGCAGTTTATCTTCGTATCAAGCACATGATTTAGGTGCTAAAGTTATAGAGAAATTGCTAAAAAACTCTAAGATTTCCCCTGAAGATGTTAATGAGGTTGTAATGGGACAGGTTCTAACTGGTAATACTGGTCAAAATCCAGCAAGACAAGCAGCAATTAAAGCTAATATACAAAATGATAAAACAGCTTATATTATAAATCAAGTTTGTGGTTCTGGATTAAGAAGCATTGTATCTGGTTATCAAAATTTAAAATTAAATGATGCCAGTATTATATTAGCTGGTGGTCAAGAGAGTATGACAAATTCTGATAAAGATGTTATGTTTAAGGATGGCTTAATAGATGTTTATAATAAATATCATATGGGTGTAACAGCTGAAAATGTAGCAGAAAAATGGAACATTTCTAGAAACGAACAAGATAGCTTTGCTGAAAATTCTCAAACTAAAGCACAATTAGCAATAAAAAATAATAAATTTAAAGACGAAATTTTAGACGACTTTAATGTATTAGATGAACATCCAAGATCTGATGTTACAATAGAGAGCTTAGCGGTTTTGAAGACTGTTTTTAAGGAGAATGGGACTGTAACTCCTGGAAATTCATCAGGAATTAATGATGGAGCAGCAGGAGTCATTATGATGCGAAGAAAGGAATCCGAGAGAAGAAACTTAAACGCTTTAGCAAAAATAGTCTCATGGGCTTCTTGTGGTGTTGATCCAGCGCTTATGGGTTCAGGACCTATACCATCTGCAAAAAAAGCTTTAGAAAAAGCTGATTGGGACATAAAAGATTTAGATTTGGTCGAGTCTAATGAGGCTTTCGCGGCTCAAAGTTTAGCAGTTATAAAAGAGTTAAAAATACCAAAAGAAATTGTAAATGTTAACGGAGGAGCTATCGCTCTCGGTCATCCCATAGGAGCCTCTGGTACCAGGATTATTGTTACATTAATTCATGAAATGATCAGAAGAAATGTAAAAAAAGGATTAGGAACACTTTGTATTGGTGGAGGAATGGGTATTGCGATGTGTATTGAAAGAGACTAAATATTGAGTTATTCGAATTTTTTTTTAAGTAATGAATTTTGTATCCAAATTTTAGCATCTAAATTGTAATAGTTATTACTATTGAATATTTTTTTTAAAATAAATTTAATCATATGTGTATATTGATTTTAAAACATGTCCTAAAATTGATATAATTATGTTAGAAATATTAAAATTTAATAAAATGATTAAAAATCTTGAAATATTACCAGATAAAATCAAAATTTTATTTTCTGATAAAACAGAAGATAGCTTTTTAAATATTTGGCTAAGAGATCATGCCAAAGATGCAGAAAGCTGGGATATGAGAAGCAACCAGAGAAAAATCTTTACTGCAAAATTAGACCCAAAGTTGCATATTAAAAACGCTGAAATCAAAGATAATGGCAACTCTATTGATATTCTTTGGTCTGATTTAAGTAATGCCATAAATTATTCTTCTCAATTTTTTTTGGACAATCTAAGTAAAAAAAAAAGTAAAAAACAAAATTTGATAACATGGACAAATAAAGATCTTGATCAAACAATATATGTTAATTTTGACGAAGCTATATCTAATGATGGTTTCAAGTCTTTCATTAAAAAATTATATAAATATGGTTTTGTTGTAATTCAAAATTGTAAAACTGAAATTAGCTCTGTAGAAAAAATCGCAAAAAAAATAGGATATGTAAGAGAGTCAATTTTTGGTGGATTATGGAGTTTTGAGTCTGATCAAGATAAGGCAGACAGTGCATACACAGAAGATGAGCTTAGACCACATACAGACTCTACTTACAGTAATGATGCACCAGGACTTCAATTATTGTTATGTTCTCACTATAAAGCTTCTGGGGGAGAGTCTATAATGGTAGATGGTTTTAAGATTGCTGAAAAAATTAAAAGCGAAAAAAAAGATGTTTACGATTTTTTAACCAATATGGAGGTTACAGGGCAATATATTGGAGACGGAGTATCTCTTCAAGCAACTAGACCAATACTAAGACTTAATTCTGATAAAGAATTAATTCAAGTAAGTTTCAACAATTACGATCGTGCTATATTTAAAATGAGTGAAGATAAAACAAAAAAATTTTACGAGGCAATTAGAGAATTTGATTTATTAGCAAATAATAAAAGATATCAGTGGAGGCGTATACTTAAACCAGGGGAATTGTTAATATTTAATAATTGGAGAATATTACATGGCAGAGGTTCATTTAGCGGCGACAGAAAAATGTCAGGGTGTTATATTAATAAAGAAGATTTTGATAGCTCCTGTAGAATACACAATGTCATTTAATTTATAAATGACTAAATCGACATCTTTAATATGTGCTTTAATTACCACTTTTATTTGGGGAACAGCTTTCATCGCACAAGACACAGGAATGGATAATATTGGTCCATTAACCTTTAATGCTGCAAGATTTGTTGTTGGATTTTTGACAGTTTTACCGATTGCATTTTTAATAGAGAGGAGAAAAATAATTAATAATATTAATTTAGATAAAAAACTTTTTTTTAAATATTTAATTTTGATGAGTTTATCATTATTTTTAGGAACTTACCTTCAGCAAACATCGTTGTTGTTTACAAATGTTGCAAATGCTGCTTTTTTTACAGTATTTTATGTTCCATTAGTTCCTGTTATATTATTTGTAATTTATAAAACAAAAGTGCATTGGAGTATTTGGCCGTCAATTTTACTTTGTGTTATTGGCGTTTACTTCTTAAGCGATTTTTCAAATTCAAAGATTTTACTTGGGGATAGTTTAGTAATATTGTGCTCAGTATTTTGGGCATTACACATAATTTTTGCAGGAAAATTTATGGAGAAGTTTAATATTCCAGTTTTTTTTGCAGCTATACAAGCATTTTTAGTTGGAGCCTACTCGCTCTTATTTGCCTTACTATTTGAAGAGGTAAAAATATCAAATATTCTACTCGAAAATTATTCAATTATTTACGCAGGTTTCTTTTCTGGTGGAATTGCTTTTACTTTACAGATGTATGCTCAAAAGAATATCGAAGAGACACCAGCTGCAATAATATATTCATTAGAAGGCGTATTTGCAGCACTAGCAGGATGGATTATACTTAATCAAATATTAGACCTCAATAACATTGTTGGCTGTTTTTTAATATTAATTGCAGTTATTTTATCTCAGACTACACCATCATTGAAAACTTAATTATACGCAATGATAAACAACAACAAAGATAAAATTAATCTATAATATACAAACACATTCAAAGAAAATCTCTTTAAATAGTAAAGTAAAAATTTTATAGTCATATATGAAAAAATAAATGAAAATAAAATTGACAAACAAATCACTAAATTAATTTCTAAACTTTTATCTTCTATGTTACTTAATCCCAAAGCACTTGCACCAGCCAACGCAGGTATTGATAAAAAAAAAGATATTTTTGCAGCGTCTATTCTATTAAAATTTGAAAATCTACAGGCAGTAATAATTATTCCAGATCTACTAACACCTGGTATTAAAGATAGAATCTGGAATAAACCTATTAAAAATATATTTTTTAAATTTAAATCTTTTACAATATTTTTATTCTGAATTTTTTTATCAGCGAAAAATAATAAAATACCAAATATTAATGTTGTCCAAGCAATTACTTTTAAGTTTCTAACTTGATCAATAAATCCAAGTTTATAAAAAAAGAAACCACAAATTATTAGTGGCGTTGATCCAAAAAATATTAACTTTAACAAATCCTTATTTTTAAAAATGTTAAAAAGATCTTTCCAAAAATATATTATTATTGCAATAAGTGATCCTAAATGTAGACTGATGTCTATTTCTAATGATGTATAACTAAGATTTTTAATTTTTGAGAATAATAACAAATGTGCTGATGAACTTACTGGAATGAACTCCGATATACCTTGAATTATCGAAAGTATTAAAATTTCTAAATAATAAGCACTCATTAACTTAATCCTCCTAAACTAAATAAAATCAAAATAAAGCAATTCAATGAACGCATATCTAATATGCTAAATACGTAAAAATGGCACAAAACATTGTTTTTTTTGTAAAAAGGGACAGTATTATTGTCCTTATTTCACTTTTCGCTACCCTGATTTTAGTATAGGAGTCCATCACTATGTCTGAAAAAATGCTCAAATTTGTTAATTTAGGTCAACAAACGCCTCCTAAAAGAGAGGTAATAGAGAGAAAAGACGACTTTAATGAGATTTATAAAGAATTTATATCACCAAAAGCAAAAGAACAATCTAGTAGATGTTCTCAATGTGGGGTTCCTTTTTGTCAAGTACATTGCCCGTTAAGCAACAATATACCTGATTGGTTAAAATTAACTGCTGAAGGTAGGCTAGAAGAAGCTTATCAGCTCTCTCAAAGTACAAATAATATGCCGGAAGTTTGTGGAAGAATTTGCCCTCAAGATAGGTTATGTGAGGGTAATTGTGTTATTGAGCAATCAGGTCATGGAACCGTTACAATTGGCTCTGTGGAAAAATTTATTACCGAGAATGCGTGGGAAAAAGGATGGGTTAAACCAATAGAAGTTAAGAATGAGAGAAATGAGAGTATTGGCATAATAGGTGCTGGACCTGCTGGATTAGCTTGCGCAGAGGAATTAAGAAAACAAAACTTTCAAGTAACCATTTACGATAGATATGACAGGTCCGGTGGACTTTTAATTTATGGAATTCCAAACTTCAAACTTGAAAAGTATGTTGTTCAAAGAAGAACTGAATTATTAGAAAAAAGTGGGATTAAATTTATTCATAATTTTGAAGTAGGTAAAGATTCTACTTTAAAAGATCTAAAAGATAAACACGATGCAATCTTAATTTCTACTGGGGTGTATAAAGCAAGAGAAATAAATTTACCTGGTAGCGACTTAGCTAATATTTTTCCAGCAATGGAATTTTTAACTGCTTCAAATAAAAAGGGTTTAGGAGATAAAGTAGAATTATTTGATGATGGCACTTTAAATGCTAAAGGAAAAGATGTGGTTGTAATTGGCGGAGGAGACACAGCAATGGATTGTGTAAGGACCGCTATAAGACAAGAGGCTAAATCTGTAAAATGTTTGTATAGAAGAGATAAAGAAAATATGCCAGGGTCTGCTAGGGAAGTTCAGAATGCAGAGGAAGAAGGAATAGAATTTGTATGGTTGTCAAGTCCATCAAAATTTAATGGCAATAACAAAGTTGAAAGTGTTGAAGTAAATAAAATTAAACTTGGTGAACCTGACGAAAGCGGTAGAAGAAGACCAGAAATTATTAAAGACTCGAGTTATAACATTAATGCTGATTTAGTGATCAAATCTCTAGGTTTTGACCCAGAAAATTTACCTAATCTATTTGATGAGGAAAGACTAGAAGTTACAAAATGGGGAACAATTAAAGTTGATTTTAAAACAATGCAAACTTCCGTACCAGGAGTTTTTGCTGCTGGGGATATTGTCAGAGGAGCATCTTTAGTAGTTTGGGCGATTAAGGATGGTAGAGATGTTTCAGAACAAATAATTAAATTTATTAATTCAAAAAGAGAGAGAAAAGTAGCGTAATGCATTTAAGAAAAAAAAATTTAAAGAAACTTAAAGACAATCATGCTTACTCAGAGAAAATGGAGCACGACGCGTGTGGTGTAGGGTTAGTCGCTTCTACAGAGGGAAAAAAGAGTAGAAAAGTTGTAGAATACGGAATACAAGCTCTTAAAGCTGTTTGGCACAGAGGAGCAGTAGATGCCGATGGTAAAACTGGAGACGGTGCAGGTATACATATAGAAATTCCTTCGGACTTTTTTGTAGAAAAAATAGAGGTCACAGGTCATAAGCACAATATAGGTGATGAAGTTTGCGTAGGCATGATCTTTCTACCTAGAAACGATTATTCAGCTCAAGAGAATTGTAGAACTATAGTTGAGAGTGAATTAACTAAAAATGATTTTTATATTTATGGATGGAGACAGGTTCCAGTAGATCCAAAAGTTTTAGGTGAAAAAGCAGAGCTAACAAGACCAGAAATTACTCAAGTTTTATTTAAAATAAATAATAAAAAAGTTAAAGGTAAAGATTTAGAGAGAAGAATTTATGAGACTAGAAGAAAGATTGAAAAGTCATGTAGAAATAAACATTTAAATAATTTTTATATTTGCTCTTTCAGTTCAAAGTCGATTATTTATAAAGGAATGTTTTTGGCTGAAGCACTATCAGATTTTTACTTAGATTTAAAAGATGATAGGTTTGTATCAAGGTATGCAATATTTCACCAAAGATTTTCGACAAATACTGCACCAAGTTGGGATCTTGCTCAACCTTTTAGATCAATTGCACATAATGGAGAGATAAATACTCTAAAGGGAAACATAAATTGGATGAAAGTCCATGAAGAAGAAATGTTCGATGCTAATTACGACAATATGGAAAACTTGAAACCAGTTATTCCAGAAGGTAATTCGGATTCGGCCTCATTAGACAATGTATTCGAATTATTAAGTATGTCAGGCCACTCAGCACCATTGATTAAGCTGATGTTAATTCCAGACGCATGGTCTAAAAAAAGTAAGATTTTATCTAATAATCAATTAAAACTTTTTAATTTTTTAAATAGTACAATGGAGCCATGGGATGGTCCAGCTGCGTTAGCAGGTACCGACAACGAGTGGGTAATTGCTGCATCTGATAGAAATGGACTAAGACCATTACGATTTATCATTACTAGAGATAAATTATTATTTGCAGGATCTGAAACTGGAATGGTGGATCTAAATGAAAAGAAAATTATTAAAAAAGGCAGACTTGGACCCGGAGAAATAATAGGTGTTAGAATTGAAAAAGGTAAAGTTTTTACTAACAGTCAAATAAAAGATTACTTAGCTAAAGAATATAAACACTTTAATAATCAAATAATAGATTTAGACAAAAAGCTTATCATAGAAAAAGAAAATAATAATTATTGGGGTGTGGAACTTAGAAAACGCCAGCATACCTTTGGATATAGTTTAGAGGATCTAGAATTAATACTTCATCCAATGGCAGAGGACGCAAAGGAGGCGACAGGGTCAATGGGAGATGATACTCCTTTAGCAGTTCTTTCAGACAAATATAGACCTTTATATCATTATTTCAGACAAAATTTCAGTCAAGTAACGAATCCACCCATTGACTCATTAAGAGAGAATAAAGTTATGAGCTTAAAAACTCGATTTGGTAATTTGGGTAATATTTTAGATTTTAACAATCTTACAGAAGAAAATATATATGTGTTAAATAGCCCAATCTTATCCAATTCACAATTTGGGAAATTTCTAAATTATTTTGGAAATAATCATAAAACTTTTGATTGCACTTTTCATAATACAGAGACATTAGAAGACGCTTTAAACAGATTAAAAAAAGAAACTGAAATCGCAGTTAGGCAAGGAATAACACAAATCGTAATATCTGATAAAAACATTTCAGACGATAAATATCCAATACCTACTTTATTAAGTGTCGGTGCAGTACATACAAATTTGGTAAAATTGGGACTTAGAGGCTACGTTTCTATAAATGTGCAATCAGGGGAATGTTTAGATACACACTCTTTTGCAACTGTAATAGGTGTTGGTGCAACTACGGTCAATCCATATTTAGCCTTCGATAGTTTGCATGAGAGGTTTCAAAAGAAACTATTTAATAATCTTAGTTTTGAAGAATGTGTAACAAGGTATATCAAATCTGTTAATCTTGGGTTGCTGAAAATAATGTCCAAGATGGGCATATCGGTTCTAAGTTCTTATAGAGGTGGTTGTAATTTTGAGACAGTGGGCTTAAGTAGAAGTGTAGTTAATGAGTATTTTCCAGGAATGATGTCCAAAATTTCTGGAATTGGCTTAGTGGGTATAGAAAAAAAAATTAGGACAATCCATAAAGATGCTTTTCAGACTGGCACAAATATCTTGCCAATTGGTGGAATTTATAGATATAGAAAAAATGGTGAGAAACACCAGTACCAAGGTAAGTTGATACATCTATTGCAAAGTGCTGTTGCTTCAGGTTCATATGAGACGTACAAAAAGTATGCAAAGGGTATTTATGACCTACCACCTATAAGCTTAAGGGATTTAGTCAGTTTTAATAAAAAGACACCTGTTGGAATTGATGAGGTTGAACCAATTGAAAATATTTTAAAAAGATTTGGTAGTGGGAGCATGTCGCATGGAGCACTGTCAAAAGAAGCTCATGAAACACTAGCAGTGGCTATGAATAGAATTAAAGGTGCATCCTGCAGTGGAGAAGGAGGTGAAGATTCATTAAGATTTAAAAGAATGTCCAATGGCGATTCTGCAAATTCAAGGGTAAAACAAATTGCATCAGCGAGATTTGGAGTTACAGTTGACTATCTAAATAATTGTAATGAAATAGAAATAAAAATCGCTCAAGGAGCTAAACCAGGTGAAGGAGGACAGTTGCCTGGTTTTAAAGTCACAGATGAAATAGCAAAATTAAGATACTCAACAAAAGGTGTTACACTTATTTCTCCGCCTCCACATCATGATATTTATTCGATAGAGGATTTAGCACAATTAATATATGACCTAAAACAAATTAATCCAAAAGCAAGAGTTAGCGTTAAATTAGTAGCTTCATCTGGCGTTGGAACTATTGCAGCTGGAGTGGCTAAGGCAAAGGCAGATATTATTTTAATTTCTGGACATAATGGTGGTACTGGGGCTTCACCTCAAACAAGCGTGAAGTATGTTGGAATTCCATGGGAAATGGGTCTGACCGAGGCTAATCAGGTGTTAACACTTAACAACCTTAGACATACGGTTACCCTAAAAACCGATGGGGGTATCAAAACTGGAAGAGATGTTGTGGTTGCAGCAATGATGGGTGCTGAAGAATACGGCGTAGCTACCACATCACTTGTAGCCATGGGTTGTATTATGGTTAGACAATGTCATTCTAATACTTGTCCCGTAGGTGTTTGCACTCAAGATGAAAAATTAAGAGAAAAATTTAATGGAACACCAGAGAAAGTAGTAAATCTATTTAGTTTTATTGCACAAGAGGTTAGAGAAATAATTGCTGAGTTAGGTTTTAAAAGTTTAAATGATATTATCGGAAGAACTGATTTATTAAAGCAGATTAGCAAAGGATCTTCTAATTTAGATGATCTAGATCTTAATCCTTTGTTTGTACAAGCTGATCCTGGTGAAAATAAAAGATTTTGTGAAAAACCAATTATTAATAAGGTTCCAGACTCTTTAGATCAAAAAATTTGGAATGAGATTGAAAATTGTATTGATAATAACAAAAAAAACGAGAAAGTTTACAATATTAAAAATACAGATCGAGCAGTTGGTACAAGAATTTCTTATAATTTATATAGAAAATTTGGAAACAATGAATTGCCAGAGAATTATGTGAATATAAATTTTGTAGGATCCGCTGGGCAATCTTTTGGTGCTTTTGGAACAAAAGGCTTAAAACTTACTCTTAAAGGTGATGCAAATGATTATGTTGCTAAAGGCTTATCGGGTGCAACTATCTCGATAAAACTTCGTGAGGAAAGTAATTTAATATCAAATGAAAATACCATTTTAGGTAATACCGTACTGTATGGAGCGACTGCAGGAAAATTATTTGCAGGTGGCCAGGCTGGCGAAAGATTTGCTGTAAGAAATTCTGGAGCCATATCAGTTGTTGAAGGATGCGGATCAAACGGTTGTGAATATATGACTGGAGGAAGTGTAGTAATATTAGGTGGTATTGGTGATAATTTTGGAGCTGGAATGACTGGTGGCATGGCATTTGTTTACGATGAAGAAAAAGAATTTGAAAAAAAAGTGAATCCTGAAACTGTTGTTTGGCAAAGACTAGAAACTAAATACTGGAAAAGTTATCTTAATAATTTAATAAACCAACATTTTGTGGAAACTAATTCAAAAGTTTCAGAGAAAATAATTAAAAACTTCGATCAAGAGTTAAATAATTTTTACCAAGTTTGTCCAAAAGAAATGTTAGATAAGTTAGAAAATCCAATTACAAATAAAAAGATAAAAGAATTTGCAAGCTAAAATCGCTGATTAATCATATTATCTAGCTCATTTAATATCATTTTTTGATATCTTTTTGAAAATAAACTATGGTCACCCTTTTTAATTATAATTAACCTTCGTTTAGTACTTGTAAATATTTTAATTAATTTTCTAGAAAATTTTATAGGGATAGCTTCATCTTTTGTTCCATGAAATAGTACCACAGGTATTTCCAAGGATATTTTTTTATTGAAAACCTTATTTTTTTTCCCATCCTTAATTAATTGATATGTTATTGGATACTCATATCCTCCATGTTTTAAATTATAAATCCCTTTTTTTATAGTTTCATTTTTCATTCTATTAGTAAATTTTTTCCACATAACTTTATCAAGAAACTCAGGGGCAGATCCAATTCCTATAAAACCTTGTATTTGCTTCTTAAAGTATTTGAATTGTAATGTAGATAACCAGGCACCCATACTAGATCCAATAAGAATAAACTTATTATTTTTAATTTTCTTTTGTATAAAATACTTAACTTGATTATTCCATTTACTGATATTGCCATCAGTAAATTTGCCAGAGGATTTTCCATGCCCAGAATATTCAACTGCAAAAAAACCTAGTTTCATTTTATCACAGAATTTGCTTAAAACTTTGGGTTTTTCACCGTCTATATCTGACATAAAGCCGTGTAAAAAAACTATATAGGGATTCTTCTTTAAGTTGTTTGTTAAGTATCTAATTCTAATATTTTTTGATATTTTAATGTATTTAATTTTACTCATAAAAGTTTATTAGAATTATTACTTAATATATAACTAGTTGCAATGGCATCAAAAATAAATATTTTACAAGTTATACCGAAACTGGGCTATGGAGGTGCTGAAACTGGATGTTTTGATCTAGCACACTATTTGCACGAAAATAAATGCAAGTCTTATATTGTAACAAGTGGAGGGCCTCTAATTAAATTTATAAACAAAAAAAAAGTTAAAATAATACGTTTACCTGTCCAGAGTAAAAATCCGGTATTAATTTTTTTAAATGCAATCATATTAACTCTACTGATTATGATTCTTAATATCGATATAGTTCATGCTAGAAGTAGAGCTCCAGCCTGGTCAAGTTTAATTGCAACAAAAATAACTAGACGAAAATTTGTCACTACTTTTCATGGAACTTATAATTTTAAAAGTGATCTAAAAAAATGGTATAATTCTGTGATGGTTCGCTCTGATTTAATAATAGCTGGATCCAATTTTATATTTTCGCATATAAATGAAAATTATTCAAAATATTTAAAAAGAAGCAAGAAGTTTTTAGTAATATTTAGAGGAATAAATACTGATTACTTTAATCCAAAAAAAATAAAGGACAGCGATAAAACTTTATTAAAAAAAAAATGGAATATTAGTGAAAAAAAAAAAATTATCCTACTTCCTGGCAGACTTACTGAGTGGAAAGGTCAAGAAATGTTTATTGAGGCTATAGCTATTTTAAAAAAAAATTTACCCGATTTAAATTTTATAGCTATAATTTTAGGAAGTGATCAGGGTAGAAAAATGTATAAAAAAAAATTAATAAGATTGGTTGAGCAGTTTAGATTGAGTGATAATATATTATTTATAGATCACTTAAGTTTAATGCCTATAGCTTACGAGATTTCACATGTTGTTGTATCCTCGTCTATAGAGCCCGAGGCATTTGGGAGAGTTTCTGTAGAAGCTCAAGCCATGGAAAAACCAATTATTGCAAGCAATATTGGAGGTTCAAATGAAACAATTATTAATGATAAAACAGGTTTTTTATTTACTTCTGGTGATAAAAAAAGTTTAAGTGAGAGGTTAAAAGAAGTATTAAATTTAAGCGAAGTTACTTTAAATGGCATTGGAGCAGAGGCAAGAAAAAATGTAATTGTTAAATTTAATGTTGAAAAAATGTGTAATACTACATATTCAGAGTACAAAAAATTAATAAATGCCTAATATTATATTACCAGATGGGAAGAAGCTCAATTTTGAAAAAAAGATTGATGGAATTACCATTGCAACAAAAGTTAGTAGTTCTTTAGCGAAACAAGCTCTGATTATGGAAGTTGATGGAGAACTTAAAGATCTTAATCACGAAATTACAAATGACTCTAAGGTTAAAATAATCACTTCAAAGAATAAAGAGGGTCTTGATGTCATTAGACATGATGCAGCTCATATAATGGCTATGGCGGTACAACAATTATTTCCTGGTACACAAGTGACTATTGGTCCAGTTATAGAGAACGGCTTTTATTACGATTTTGCAAGAAAAGAGCCGTTTACAAGCGAAGATTTATTAAAAATTGAGAATAAAATGTCAGAAATAGTTGATCAAGACGTGCAAACAAAAAGAGAGATTTGGAAGAGAGATAAAGCAATCATTCATTTTAAAAAAATTGGAGAAAAATATAAAGCTGAAATTATTGAAAGTATCCCTAAAAATGAGGAACTATCAATTTATTATCATGGAGATACTTGGCATGATCTCTGTAGAGGTCCTCATCTATCTTCATCGGGTAAAATTGGCAAAGCATTCAAACTTACTAAAGTCTCTGGGGCATATTGGCGTGGTAATTCAGACAATGAAATGCTTCAAAGAATTTATGGAACTTGTTGGGGATCCAAAAAGGAGTTAGACGAGTACTTAAATAGATTAGAGGAGGCAGAAAAAAGAGATCATAGAAAGCTAGGTAAAGAAATGGATTTATTTCACTTTAGAGAAGAAAGTCCAGGCTCGGTCTTTTGGCATCAAAAAGGTTGGAAACTATTCCAAAAGTTAATTTATTACATGAGATCAAAGCAAGATAAAGCTGGTTACTATGAAATAAATACTCCTGAAATTTTAGATAGATCACTTTGGGAAAAATCAGGGCACTGGGATAAATTTGGAAATAATATGTATACATCAACCACACCAGATGAAAAAGTATTTGCTATAAAACCAATGAATTGTCCGGGATGTGTTCAGATTTTTAATCAGGGTTTAAAAAGTTATAGAGATTTACCGTTAAAGATGTCAGAATTTGGAAAAGTCCATAGGTACGAGCCATCTGGATCATTGCATGGACTTCTAAGAGTCAGAGCTTTTACGCAAGATGATGCGCATATATTCTGCACCGAAGAACAAATTACAGATGAATGTTTATCAGTCACTAATTTAATCTTAGAAATATACAAAGATTTAGGTTTTGAAAACATAATTCTTAAATATTCAGATAGACCGGAAACAAGAGTTGGTGAGGATAAAGTTTGGGACAAATCTGAAGAAGCCTTATTAAAAGCAATTAAAAAAACTGAATTGGAGTATAGTGTAAATAAAGGTGAAGGAGCATTTTATGGTCCTAAAATTGAATTTGTATTAAGGGATGCTATTGGAAGAGATTGGCAATGCGGGACATTACAAGTTGATCTGAATTTACCTGGAAGATTGGGCGCAAGTTATGTTGACAAAGATGGTTCGAAAAAGGTTCCAGTTATGCTTCATCGTGCTCTATTTGGATCTTTAGAAAGGTTTATTGGAATATTAATAGAAAATTATGCTGGTAAACTCCCATTTTGGCTGTCGCCTTTACAGTCAATGGTAATCCCTATTTCTGAAGATTTTGATAATTATGCGAAAAAAGTAAATATTGAACTAAAGAAAGTCGGTATAGCAAGTGATGTGGATTTAAAAAATCACAATCTTAATTATAAAATAAGAGAACATTCTTTAAAAAAAATACCCATATTACTGATCTGTGGAAAAAAAGAAGTTGACTCTAATACTGTAACTATTAGAAAATTGGATTCAAATAAACAAGAAACTATGGAATTAAATAATTTTCTTAAAGAATATTCGCAACTAAGTAAAGCTCCAATAAACTAAGTGCCATTTCCTAAACAAAATTATTTTCAGAGAAAAAATAAAATTAAAGGCCCAAGATCTAACAATAGAATTACATCTCACGAGGTTCAAGTTATTAATAGCGATGGGGAAAACCTTGGAATACTTAATTTGCATGAAGCTATTAATAAAGCTAAAAGTGAAAATTTAGATCTCATAGAGATATCTCCAAATGCAAGACCACCTGTATGTAAAATTATGGATATGGGAAAGTACAAATATGATCAACAAAAAAAAATAAATAAAGCGAAAAAAAAACAAAAAAAAATTGAACTTAAAGAGATAAAATTAAGACCAGTAACAGAAGTACATGACTATACATTTAAAATTAAAAATGCTCAAAAGTTTTTGTCTAAAGGCGATAAAGTGAAATTTACGATTAGATTTAAAGGTAGAGAAATGCAACATAAAAATTTAGGAAGCAACTTGATGGAAAAGATTAAATCTGACATGCAGTCCATAGGCAAAGTCGAACTAGAACCTAAGTTTGATGGTAAACAAATGATAATGGTTGTTCAGCCTTTATAACAAAAATAGAAGTTGTAAAATAATATTAATATTAGTATAAGACCTTGAATTATGCCAAAACTTAAAACAAAAAGCTCAGCAAAAAAAAGATTTAAAATTTCTTCTCGTGGCAAAGTGATTATGGCTCAGGCTGGAAAACGTCATGGTATGATTAAAAGAACAAATTCACAAATTCGCAAACAAAGAGGAACAACTGTAATGTCTAAGCAAGATAGCAAAATAGTTAAATCTTACATGCCATACAGTTTGAGGGGTTAAAATGTCTAGAGTAAAAAGAGGTGTAACAAGTAGGGCAAAACATAAAAAAGTTCTGAAAACTGTAAAAGGACAATGGGGAAGAAGAAAAAATACAATTAGAGCTGCAAGACAAGCAATGGAAAAAGCAATGCAGTATGCGTATAGAGACAGAAGAAATAAAAAAAGGGATTTTAAATCTTTATGGATACAAAGAATAAATGCTGGTGTTCGTCAAGAAGGATTGACTTACTCAAAATTTATAAACGCTTTAAATAAATCAGGTATAATAATTGATAGAAAAATATTAGCCGAAATTGCTTATGATAATCCCGATGCATTTAAAATCATAGTTAAAAAAGCACAATCAGCGCTTAATTAATCTTCACTATTGTTTTTCTAATTTTTAGAAATAATCTATAAAAATGACTGATTTTGAAAAAAAAGTAATTGACTATAAAAAAAAAATTAGTTTAGCACCTAATTTAAAAGAATTGGATAGCTTAAAATCTGAAATTTTTGGAAAAGCTGGCTTAATAAGTTTAGAATTTAAAAAACTAGGCAACCTTTCTCCAGATGAAAAGAAAAATTTAGCACCAAGTATAAATAAAGCGAAGCTAGAATTGATGAATATTTTAAATAAAAAAACTATTGAGGTGAACGATAGACAAATTGATGAGACATTAGTCAAACAAAAAATTGACATTACTCTACCTGAGAATGAATTTAAAATTGGAAAAGTTCATCCTGTCTCACAGGTTATAGATGAAATTTCTTGTATTTTTTCAGAGATAGGATTTTCTGTAGAGGAAGGACCCGATGTAGAAAATGAATACAATAATTTTACTGCACTGAATACACCAGAGAATCATCCAGCAAAAGATATGCATGATACATTTTACTTAGATAAAAATATGAAAACCTTATTAAGGACTCATACATCGCCAGTTCAGGTTCGTACTATGCTAAAAGGCAGCCCTCCTTTTAAAATAATTGCTCCTGGAAGAACATATAGAAACGATAGTGACCAGACACATACACCAATGTTTCATCAATTAGAGGGACTTCATATAGATCAAAATATTAATATGGGACACTTAAAAGGTTGTTTGAATTATTTTATAAAAGAATTTTTTGAGGTTGATAAGATTAAAATGAGGTTTAGGCCTAGTCACTTTCCATTTACAGAACCTTCAGCAGAAGTTGATATAGGTTATAGAATTGAAAATAAAAAAATTATAATTGGAGAGGGGGATAAATGGCTTGAAATACTTGGATGTGGAATGGTTCATCCAAATGTTTTAAAAAATTGTAAAATTAATACTAAAAAATTTCAAGGATTTGCTTTTGGTATTGGCATTGATAGGTTAGCAATGCTTAAATATGGGATTAATGATTTAAGATCTTTTTTTGATTGTGATTATAGGTGGTTAAATCATTATGGTTTTGACCCTTTAGATGTTCCAACCAACTACAGAGGTTTAAGTAAATGAGATTAACAACCGATTGGCTAAAAGATCATTTAAAAACAAAAAAAAGTGAACAACAAATAATTGACAAACTTAATAGAATAGGTCTTGAGGTAGAGAGTGTAAATCCTATAAAAAATGAACTAAGTGACTTTGTTATTGCAAAAATAATTAAAGTAGAGCATCATCCTAATGCAGATAGACTTAAATTGTGTGATGTAGATATTGGTGACACGAAAAGTGTTAAAGTGGTTTGTGGTGCACCAAATGCACGTGATGGACTTATAACAATTTATGCGCCCCCGGGCTCAACAATCCCAAAAAATGGGGAGAAATTACAAATTACTAAAATTAGAGGTGAAAGCTCGCATGGTATGCTTTGTTCGGAGTCTGAATTAAAATTGTCTCGGGAGTCTGAAGGAATTATAGAATTAGACAAAGACTACACAAGAAAAATTGGCAGACCATATTTTCAAAATAAGGGAAATAAAAATGTTATAGAGCTATCAGTAACACCAAATAGACCAGATTGTTTAGGCGTAAGAGGAATTGCAAGAGATTTATACGCATGTGATTTTGGGGATTTAATAGAAACTAAAAAATCAAAATTTAAAAAAACCTTTAAACACAATTTGAAAGTTAAAATAGAAAAAAATAAAAATCAGCCATGTACTATTTTCGGAAGTTGTTTAATTAAAAATATTAAAAATAAAGAAAGTCCTAGTTGGCTTAAAGAAAGAATTTTAGCTTTAGGTTTAAGACCAATTTCTGCAGTAGTCGATATTACCAATTATGTAATGTTTGACTTAAATAGACCTCTTCATGCATATGATTTAGATAAAATTAAAAAATCAATTACAGTAAGAAACTCAAAAAACGAGGAAACTCTAAAAGCTTTAGATAACAAAACTTATCTACTAAAAGAAAATATGTGTGTTATAACTGATGAGCAAGGAGTTTTAGGTCTTGGGGGAATTATAGGAGGCACAAGATCAGCAACTGAACTAGAGACAAAAAATATTTTAATTGAGTCAGCTTATTTCGATCCCATTATTACAAGAAAAACTGCTAAAAAGTTGGAAATAAATAGTGATGCCAAATTTAGATTCGAAAGAGGTATAGATCCACAATCAATAAAAGAAGGACTTGAAATGGCTGCCAAGTTGGTACTTCAAATATGTGGTGGAGAACTATCAAGCTTTGATGTTCAAGAAATAAAAAAATATAAAAAAAATAAAATTAACTTTGATCCAAAATTATTATCTAAAACTATTGGGATTAACATTAAAATAAAGGATTTAATAAATTTGTTTAATAAATTGGGTTTTGTTACAAAAAGAAAAAGTAAAACTATTGAAATCAAAGTTCCATCTTGGAGGCCAGACATATTTGGTGAAATTGATTTAGTTGAGGAAATAATAAGAATTGTAGGATTTGATAGCATCATGTCAATTGAACCAATAAAAATTAGGAGTAAACCGACATTAAATTATTATCAAAAAAATTTTCATTTAGCTCAAAGAGCAGTCGCTTCAAAAGGATATTACGAAACAATAACTTGGTCTTTTACCGACGAGATAATTAATAATAAATTTAAAGAAAATATAGAAACAATTAATATTATAAATCCTATTAGTTCAGATTTAAACGTTTTACGAAACTCCTTATATCCTAATTTAATTTATTACATGGAAAAAAATATTAATCGTGGTTTTATTGACCAATCATTATTCGAAATTGGACCAGTTTTTACAGGTAGAAAACCTGGTGATCAAATTACTGTGGTGTGTGGAATAAAAAAACAAAATAACGATGATAGCAAGTACGGAAAAAAAATTAATTTAGATATTTTTGATATTAAAAAAGATTTAATGCAAACACTTGCAGAACTTGATTTAAACAAGGATGATATCTTGATTTCTGATAAATCCAGGACTTACTATCATCCTGGTATTTCAGGTTCCATTTACTCTAAAGATAATAAATCTCTAATTGCACATTTTGGCCAGTTACATCCAAAAATTATAAATATGGCTTATGGTTTTGAAATTTTTTTAGATAGCTTAGTTGATTATAAAACTAAAAACAAAAAAATTAAACAAAGTCTATTTTTATCTGATTACCAAAAATCAGAGAGAGATTTTGCGTTTTTAGTTGATAAAGATACTAATGCCCAATTACTTGTAGACTCAATAATTGATGTAGATAAGTCATTGATTAAAAATGTAAAAATATTCGACGTTTACATTGGTGAAAATATTCCAAATAATAAAAAATCAATAGCTTTAAAAATTTCAATTCAATCAGATAAAAAAACATTAGATGAAAGAGATTTAACAGAAATTTCCAATAAAATTGTCAATTCAGTTGAAAAAAAAACTGGTGCTAAACTAAGATCTTAATATGTCATTGATCGAAAATATTAGAAATTTTGCAATAATTGCACACATTGATCATGGAAAGTCTACAATTGCAGATCGAATAATTCATAAATGCGGGGGATTAACTGAAAGGGAGATGAAAGCTCAAGTTTTAGACTCAATGGATATTGAAAGAGAGCGTGGAATAACAATTAAAGCTCAGACTGTAAAACTAAATTATAAATCGAAATCAGGAAAGCATTATACTTTGAATATTATAGATACACCTGGGCATGTTGATTTTAGTTATGAGGTAAGTAGATCGTTATATGCATGTGAAGGATCGATATTAATTGTAGATAGTACTCAAGGAGTAGAAGCACAAACTTTAGCAAATGTTTATCAAGCCTTAGACTCTAACCATGAAATTATACCAGTTTTAAATAAGATCGATTTACCAGCTTCAGATCTGGCTCGATCAAATAAACAAATTGAAGATGTTATAGGCATAGATACGATAAATTCTATACCATGCTCAGGTAAAACAGGCGAAGGTATCGAGGAAATATTAGAAAAAATAATTGAGTTTCTTCCATGTCCAAAAGGCAAAGCTGATGAAAAACTAAAATGCCTTCTAGTCGATAGTTGGTACGATACTTACCTAGGTGTTGTCATTCTAGTAAGAATTATTGATGGGAAATTAACAAAAAATATGAAGATAAAAATGATGTCTAGTAACAAAGAATATAATGTTGAAAAAGTTGGAGTATTTACACCTAAAGCAGCAGATGTTAGCGAGCTTAACGCTGGAGAAATTGGATTTATTACAACAGGTATAAAAGAATTATCAGAAACAAAAGTTGGGGACACAATATGTGATGCATTTAATCCACTTTTAAATGCATTACCAGGATTTAAACCAAGTAAACCAGTTGTTTTTTGCGGATTATTTCCTGTTGATAGCTCCGAATACCAAAAGTTAAAGGATGGACTCGCTAAATTGCAATTAAACGACTCTAGCTTCTCTTATGAAACAGAAACCTCATCCGCGCTTGGGCTAGGTTTTAGATGTGGATTTTTAGGTTTACTACATTTAGAAATTGTTACAGAAAGACTTGAAAGAGAATTTGATATAAATTTATTAACTACAACTCCAGGCGTTGTATACAAAGTTCATATGAACAGTGGAGAAATCAACAATCTTCAAAACCCTTCTAATTTACCAGAACCTTCGTTTATTAAATTAATCGAAGAGCCCTGGATTAAAGCAACTATAATTACTCCAGATCAATATCTAGGTTCAATAATGAAGTTGTGTCAAAATAAAAGAGGAATTCAAACCAATCTTAGTTACTCGGGAAATAGGGCAGTAATTAGTTATGAAATTCCACTTAATGAAGTTGTTTTCGATTTTAATGATAGATTAAAGTCGATGACAAGTGGGTATGCAAGTTTTGACTATGAGATAATAGGACATAAAGAAGGTGATTTAGTTAAAATGGGAATACTAGTTAATTCTGAACCAGTTGACGCTTTAGCTATGATGATCCATAGAGATTTTGCTCAAAAGATTGGAAGAGAAGTTTGTGAAAAGTTGAAAGATTTAATTCCGAAACAAAATTTTATGATACCAATTCAAGCAGCCATTGGTGGAAAAATAATTGCAAGAGAAACAATCAAAGGTTATAAAAAAGATGTTTTATCCAAGATTCATGGTGGGGGAGCGCTTGATAGAAAAAGGAAACTATTAGAAAAACAAAAAAAAGGTAAAGTAAAAGCCAAACAATTTGGTAAAGTTGAAATTCCCCAAGAGGCTTTTATAGGTGTTCTAAAAATTAATAAAGAGTAATAATGATAAAATGGGGTATAATTGGCTTAGGCAATATAGCTAATATATTTGCAGAAGCAATTAAAGAAACAAATAATGCAAAGCTTCAGTCGATCTCTAGTTTAGATAAAAATAGATTAGATATTTTTAAAAATAAATTTGAAATAGATAAACAAAATTGCCATTCTAATTATATTTCAGTAATAGAAAATGATACTGTAGATATAATTTATATCGCATTACCGAATTCTCTACACTACAAGTGGATATTAAATTGTATAAAATCAAATAAAAATATTTTGGTTGAAAAACCTGCTACAATAAATATTAAAGAAATTTTAGAAATTAATAAATTATTGGATAGTAAAAATATTTTTTTTTGCTGAGGGATTTGCTTACAGATTTCATCCACAAATATCTAATTTAATTAGTATAATTAAAAGCGGCGAGATAGGAGAGCTTTTAAGTGTAGAGTCATATTTTGGCAACAATATAATAAAAAAAAAAAATATTTTTGGATTTAAAAAGTTTAAAATAAATAAAAATAGCAGATTATTTAATAAAAATCTTGGAGGAGGTTCAATTCTGGATCTTGGTTGCTACCCTTCATCCCTAAGTATAATGTTGGCTAAATTAAAATCTAATATAAATAAGAATAAAGTTATTTTTAAAAAAAAAAATATTATTATGGGAGAAACAGACGTTGATTTAGATGGATATGCAGAAATAGAGTTTGAAAACTATTTTAAAGCTAAAATAGGTTGTTCCTTCCAAAAAGATCTCGATAAATTTACGAAAATTGAAGGTAGCAAGAAAAGTATAAAATTGACAAATTCTTGGAGCAACAATCAAGCTCAAATAATGATAAATAGTAAAACATACGATATATCAAATAAATTTAAAAATATTTTGTCTTACGAAATTGAGGGTATATCAAATATGTTAGAGAAGGGCGAATATAAAATTGAAAACCCATACATGGATAGATTTGAAACAGAATTTAATATTAGCATACTTGAGGAATGGAGAATAGTTTGAAAAGTAAGATTATTGACTGTGTAACATTTTATCAAAATAATTATATTTTTGAATTAAGATATAATATATTAAAAGAGGTTGTTGACTATTTTGTAGTCTGTGAGTCCTTATATGATCACAAAAATAAAAAAAAAAAAATTGACTTCGTTAATTTGGATTTCTTTGATAAAAAAAAAATAAAACATATTGTACTTACAAAAAAGTTTCCAGATGACAAGAATATATGGAAAAATCAAGCTATACAGAGAGATTTTATCTTAGAAAATTTAGACTTTGCTTCACCAGATGATTACATATTATTCTCCGATCCTGATGAGATTCCTGAACCTAAATTATTGAAAGATTTAATATTAAAAAAAAAATATGGAATATTCATGCAGAAATGTTTTAATTATAAGTTTAACTTATTCAATAAATATGAGAGCCCATGGGAAGGTACTAGAATTTGTAAAAAAAAGAACCTTAACTCAATAAATTTTATGAGGCAAAAAGTATTAAGGAAAAATTTAAATTATAATATTATTAGAATTGATAAAGAGAAAAGTATCCAAATTTACAATAATGGAGGATGGCACTTCAATAATATTTTATCGGCTGTGGAGATATCAAAAAAACTTAAAACTTTTGCTCATACGGAATTTTCATCAAAAGAGTTTTCATCTGTAGATATTATAAATAAAAAAATAAAAGAAAATCGAGACCTTTTTAATAGAGGTCACGTGTATGAATTTGTTAAAATAGATAAAAGTTTTCCAGATTATTTATTACAAAATCTAGATAAATATAAAAATTTTATAATATCAAATAAATGATTTATTCTTATCAAAACAAATAAGATTTTCATTCATTGTAAAATAAAGATAATTTTTATCTTTTAAGTTTTTCAATACTTTTTTAAAAGTTAAATTATCAATATGAATATACTCAAAAATTATAATTGGTTTAAAGTTTGTATTTATAAAAAAATCTAATATTACTTTTCCGTCATATCCTTCTGCGTCCACATAAAGAAGGTCTATATTATTAAGATTATACTTGCTGATTAACTTTTTAAAATCAATTGAGTTGACTTTTACCTCATTAATATGTTTTTTTTTTACCCCATGTTTTATTAAATGGTTAATGTTAAATGAGCTAATCCCCTTAATATGTTCATCATAATAGCTCAAATAATTCTCCTTACCAGCATACAATTTTAAAATCTCATCATTATGAGAAACCACAGAATTTTCAAATTTTACATTTTTTAAATTTGAGAACGTTTCCTTTAGCTCTTCAAAATATTTTGGAATTGGTTCAATTAAAATACATTTGTAAAGATCTTTCTTTATAAATCTTGCTAATTCGTCAAATCTTTTGCCATCATTTGCCCCAACTTGAATTATACACTTAATATCATTTTTCTCGAAAATCTTATTTAATATTAAATTCATACTAAAAAAGTTATCATCACCCAAAAGTCTTTGATTTTTTACTAGGCTTTTATCTACTAATTTATATCCAAATATTCCTACTATTTTAATTAATATTTTTTTAAACATATCTATTATATTAACAGATTATAAAGTTAGTTTTATAATAATTTTGTGGAAAAAGAATATCTAAATATTTGTCAAGTTTCATTAGATGGTAACTTACCAATTATTTTACAAAATATTAAAAATTTTAAAAAATTTTATGATAATGTAAATTTTTTTATAATTGTACCTAGCAGATATTTTAATATTTTTAAGGAAAAGATTTATTTTGATAATATTAATATAATTTCAGAAGATGATATAATTTCTTTAGAGGAATTTAAAAAAATTTCTAATGAATATTTCAAAAAAAATATTTATTTCAAAGAAATTCAAAATAGGTTGTCTTGGTATTATCAGCAAATACTCAAAATTTCATTTGTAATAAACTTTATTGAAGATACCAAAAAAGATATAATTATATGGGACGCAGATACAGTTATAATTGATAAAATTATTTTTTTTAAAAATAGTCAATCTGTTCTTTACGGAAATACATCTGAGTTTCATAAAGCATATTATAAAACAAATTTAAATATTCTTGGATCTGCTCCAAGATACTTTATATCAAGCTTATCTCAGTTTATAGCTCTAAGTACCAAAGAATATGATTACTTTAAAAAATTAACTAATTTAAAATATAAAAATAAAGATATGATTGGAAGGGAATTGTCACATTTAATAATGAAGTCAATATCTAATGTTCATATTGACTACAATGGGTCCATGTTTTCTGAATTTGAACTTATCGGTCATTCAAATTTGTTAAAAAATTTTAAAAAACAAAAATTAATTTCAGGAATTAGAGATAATTTAAGTGGTACATTAAATAAAAATCAAATAATGCTACTAAAATTACTTGGATTTAAATATATCGCATACGAGCATACATATAATAATAATAACAGCCAAGGAATGTTAGACAGATCCCAAAATTGGTCATCACTTATAAAAATTCTTATAAAAAAAATTTCAAATAACTTTTTTAGAGGCTTAAGACATCACTTAAGATTTTATTATCATTGACGAAACCAACATTTGGGCAGTTTCAAATCTAGTTTATTTTTATTATTTGGTTGATCAAGATCACTGGGAAAATGAAGTTTTCCTTCAGTTATCCTAGATCTATCTCTTCTTAAAAAACTAAATTCTAATACTGGAGGTATAACAATATTTCCCTGCTTAACAATGATTTCAGGATTATTATTTGGATGAATATGTGTACAGTAAAAAAATTTATTTAAAATACTAAACGCACTTTTAATTTTTTTGAACAAAAAACTATCAAATAAATAATGGAGCTGATGAAATTCAACTAAAATTATTCTAAACTTTTTTAAGGTGTTTTCATCAATAGAATTAATAATATCATACTCGTCACCTTCAACATCTAATTGAAGAATTAAATCATTATTATTTTCATAATCTATCTTAGAACAGATCCAGTCTTTAAGATTAATAAATTTATCTTTTGTGACCGGACCAATAAATTTTTTATCAAAATCAATAAGTTCATTATCAGTTTTAAAATCAACACTATAGTCTGCCAAAAAACATTTTATACTTTTTTTGGTTAGATCTCTTTCAAAATTAAACAAGTTACCGACACCAGGAGAAAAGCAATATTTAATTCCAGCAAAATCGTTAGGGATGATATAGCCGCCATCGTTTTCGCCACCTATCCTGATATTTTCCACCTCTAATTTACTTGGATAAGTTATCTTAAAAAAATCTTTCAAATCTTGTAAATTTGTTCTTTGTGTTGTGAATACACCTCTGGATAGTAAATATTTGGATAGTAAACTTGAAATGTTTTTTCTTAAACCCATTAATTTTATATAGTTATATACCTTAAATGAGCAATTTAAAAATATTTTGTGTTACAAATAAAAAAATATCTCATCTAGAAGGATCTAGTTTATTATTAGCATCTGTAGGAAAAGAAAAGTTTAATAAGAATTATTTAAAATCAAATATTCAAGATAATATATTTTATAAAGAAAAATATTATTCTGAATTGACTTTTCATTATTGGTATTGGAAAAATTTAATTCAACAAGAGAAGGCTGAATGGGTGGGTTTTTGTCAAAGAAGAAGAATTTGGTTAAAAAATTCTAGCTCTAAAGAATTTATTAATAAACAGAATATCAAAAACCATATTCTAGATTTTCCTGATCCAAGCTGGTCTGGATACGACTCAATATTATGTGGTGAAATAAAAACTTCAGGTGCAAAAAAAATTAAAATGATAAAAAGAGGTTGGAAAAATTTAATTCGGAATCCTTTTATACTTCTTAATAAAAAAAAAGAAACTATCAGGTTTCATTTTGATATGCACCATGGGTATGGAAATCTAATTAAAGCAATAAATTTAATGCACGATAAAGATAAAAATGATTTTTTAAATTATGTAAACAAAAATAATAGCTTTAATCCGCACATAATGTTTATAACAAAAAAAAAAATAGCAAATCAATGGTTTAATGATTTATTTAGTTGGTTAGATAAATGCGAAAAAGTTTTTGGTTTCGAGGATTTGAATGGATATGATACTACTAGATTATACGCTTATTTAGCAGAAAGATACTTATCGTTTTGGTTTAAAAAATATACAACATATAAAGTTCATCCTTGGAAATTTTTTGAGGATTTTTGAGGAGAGGTGGCCGAGTGGTTGAAGGCGCACGCTTGGAAAGCGTGTAAAGGGGAAACTCTTTCATGGGTTCGAATCCCATTCTCTCCNCCANGAATNAGCNTTATTTTACGAGTTATATTTNGCCTTATTTAACTCTTTATCAAATTATAAAAAGAGCAATTTNATTTAAAAATGGTATAATTAATTTTTCCAAAAAAATAAAAAATGAAAAGTAAAAACAAATATCAAGCAGACTCAATTAAAGTTTTAAAAGGTCTTGAGGCAGTTAGAAAAAGACCAGGTATGTATATTGGAGATACAGACGATGGAACTGGTCTGCATCATATGGTTTATGAAGTTGTAGATAATTCAATAGATGAGGCTTTGGCTGGGTATTGTAAAAATATTGATGTCAAAATTAACAAAGATGGAACCATAACAGTTAAAGATGATGGAAGAGGAATTCCAATAGATTTACACAAAGGTGAAAAAAAATCTGCAGCAGAAGTAATTATGACACAACTTCATGCTGGAGGAAAATTTGACCATGATTCATATAAAGTATCTGGTGGATTACACGGTGTTGGTGTTTCAGTGGTAAATGCTTTATCAGAAAAATTAAAGTTAGAAATTAATAGAGATGGTGAAAAATACTTTGTAGAATTTGAAGATGGTGATGCCAAAGCACCACTTAAAAAAATTGGTAAATCAAAAGATACAGGTACTCAAATAACTTTTTTACCCTCAAAAAAAATTTTTTCTTCAATAAAATTTAATCCAAATATACTTATTAAAAGAATGAGAGAATTAGCATTTTTAAACAAAGGTATTAAAATTATATTTACAGACCTAACTAATAAGAAAGAAAAAACTAATATTTTTAAATTTGACGGTGGTGTTTTAGAGTTTGTTGAATTTTTAGATGAAAAAAGAGAGAAATTACAAAATAAAAATGGTTATGAATTATTTAAAAAACCTATTTATATAGAAGGTAAAAAGGAGAATATTGAAATAGAATGTTCCCTTAAATGGAATGCTACTTACTCTGAGGAAGTTCTTCCATATACTAATAATATATATCAAAAAGATGGTGGAACTCATTTACTTGGGTTTAGAAGTGCTTTAACAAGGGTAATAAATAAATATGCTAATGAGCATAATCTTTTAAAAAAAAATAAATTTACAATCTCAGGAGATGACATAAAAGAGGGTCTTTCATGTATACTCTCAACAAAAATTCCTGACCCTAAATTTTCTTCTCAAACAAAAGATAAGTTAGTTTCTTCTGAAGTTAGGATGATTGTTGAAACAATAATTAACGAAAAGTTGTCAATATGGTTTGATCAAAATCCTTCTATTGCGAAAATTATTTTAGCAAAGATTATACAGGCTGCTTTAGCAAGAGATGTAGCAAGAAAAGCTAGAGAGAATGTTAGAAGAAAAGGAGCTTTAGAATTAAGTGGTCTACCTGGTAAGCTTGCTGATTGTCAAATTGGTAAACAAGAAGGAACTGAATTATTTATAGTTGAGGGAGATTCTGCAGGTGGTTCAGCAAAACAAGGAAGAAATAGAGCTAACCAAGCAGTTTTACCATTAAGAGGTAAAATTTTAAATACTTACGTTGATAGTTTACCAACTAAAAAAAATGGAAATGGTAAATCCAATGGTGATGATCAAAGAACAAAAGCATTATCTAAAATGATTTCTTCAAATGAGATTGTAACTTTAATAAACGCTTTAGGATTAGATCCTAAAGCTCATGAGATTGACCTTAAAGATCTAAGATATGGTAAAATAATAATTATGACAGATGCCGATGTTGATGGGTCTCATATTAGGGCATTATTATTAACATTTTTTAATAATAAACCTTTTAATAAGTTAATCGAAAATGGAAATGTATACTTAGCTCAACCACCATTGTTTAAAATTAATAAAGGTACAAAAGGAATTTATATAAAAGATGAAAAAGAGCTTGAGGAGTATATAATAACTAATAGCAAAGAATTAAAAAAGATTAAAAAAGGATCGAAAGATTTTCAAAAATTAGTAGAAAACGAAAAATCGAAAATGAATATTCAAAGATTTAAGGGATTGGGTGAAATGAA
>NHFT02000005.1 GCA_002170205.2 Candidatus Pelagibacter sp. TMED118 | reverse complement strand
GACTGGGATTCGAACCCAGGAAAGAGTTGCCCCTTTGCCGGTTTTCAAGACCGGTGCTTTCAACCGCTCAGCCATCTCTCCGTTTGCAAGGTTTTATAAGTATAAATTTATATATCAACTAAAAAATATTAAAATATAATTATTCATTAATGAAAAATCAAAATATTAAAGATGGTATTATATATGCAACTTTAGGATCATTGTGGTGGGGTTTGCTAGGCACTTATTTTTTTCAATATATAAGTTTCGCCGGCACAATTGAGGTGGTAACACATAGAACTTTTTGGACATGTATAATTCTTTTTTTTACAACTATTTACTTAAACAAATGGTCTATCTTAAAAAAAATTATTTTTAATTTTAAAAATTTATTAATTTTGTTTATTACAAGTTTATTAATATTATCTAATTGGACGACATGGATATATGCTGTTGCTACAGAAAGAATAATTGATGCTAGTTATGGCTATTTTATATTTCCAATTATAAACGTTTTATTTGGAAATCTTTTTTTTAATGAGCAACTTAATTTTAAGAGATATTTATCAATAACTATTGTTGTTTTTTCATGTTTATATTTATTATTTTTTATCAATTCTTTCCCATGGCTTGGTTTATTAGTCGCCCTTTTTTGGGGTGCCTATAATATATTAAGAAAGAAAATCAACGTAGATACCGATATTGGATTGTTTGTAGAGAGTTTATTTGTGTTTCCAATTTCTCTAATAGTTTTTTACATAATATACTCAAAAGGAATGAATGAGTTTACTTTTTCAAATCCCCTAAATATGTTTTTATTATTTTTAGCTGGACCAATGACTGTAATACCATTATTTTTATTCATTAAAGGTCTAGAAAAAGCAGGGCTAGGACCGTCAGGTATGATTTTTTTTGTAACACCCACTGCTCAATTTTTATTGGGGTATTTTTATTTTAATGAATATTTTTCTATTGAAAAACTTATTAGTTTTATTTTAATATGGATTGCAGTAATCATTTATATAAAAGATATTTATGAAAATAGTTAACATAACAATTTTTTGTTTGTTTCTGACTTACTCTTCTGCACAATGTGATGAAAATTTTAATTTTTGGTTAAAAACATTTTCAAAAAGAGCTATTGAAAATGGAATTTCAACAAAAACAGTAAATAGCGTACTTATGAATGCTAAATTTTTACCAAATGTAATTAAATATGACAGATACCAACCAGAGTTTTATGAAGATACCAAAACATATGTTAGTAAGAGAGCTAATAATAAAAGGGTTCAACAGGGTATAAAACTTTATAATAAACATAAAACAGTTATTAATAAAATCGAAAATGAATTCTCTGTTGAAAAAGAACTATTATTATCTTTAATGGCTATAGAAACTAATTATGGTAAATATGTTGGAAAAATGGATATCATATCCTCTTTAGCTACTTTAAGCTTTGATAAAAGACGAAGCGAATTCTTTTCAAAAGAATTATTAACTGCATTAAAGTTAATAGATATGGATTTAATAGATGGAAAAAAATTATATGGCTCTTGGGCTGGTGCCTTCGGATATTTTCAATTCATGCCATCAACGATAGACAACCACGCAATTGATTATGATGTTAACAATGTAATCGAACTAAAAAGCATAAAAGATTCTTTTGCATCAGCAGCAAATTATATAAACAAAATTGGTTGGAAGCAAAATGAACCATGTTTTAAAAAAATAATTCTAGAAGACGATATACCTACAAAATTCTTAAACACCTCTGCAAAAAAAATAAGATATAAAAAAAAAATTAAAATTTTTTAAAAAATTCATTAAAAATTATAAAGATATAAATATTAATGAAAATTATAAGGCAGCAATTATAACACCAGATATGGATATAGTAGAAAATGCTAACAAATTGATGCCTGCATATCTTGTATTTAATAATTATGAATTAGTATTAAAATGGAATAGATCTTTAAGATTCGGTTTAGCCGTATGCACTTTAAAAAGAAGTATTTATAATGAACTATAAAATAATATTTTTAATTTTTTTTCTCCTTCACTCTTGTGTACCTCTTGATAATTCAAAAAAAATTAATTTTAATAAAACCTATTCAAATACTGGATTTGCTTTAGTTTATAAAGACGAACTTTTTAAAAATAAAATTATATCTAAAAAAATTGATAATAGATCTTTAATTATTTTTTCAACAAGATTAAAACCAGCCACATATGTGAAAGTAACTAATTTATTAAACAATAAAAGTATAATTGCAAAAGTAGGTCAAAGGTCAAACTATCCACCATTCTATAATAGCGTTTTATCATTGAGGGTTGCTAAAGATATTGAGATAAATTTTCTTGAACCTTATGTGGAGATAACCCAGATTAATAAAAATTCTACATTTATTGCTAATAAAAGTAAAACTTACAAAGAGGAAAGAAATGTTGCTGAAAAAGCTCCCATCGTAGAAATTGGTATTAAGGACCTAAGTATAGAAACAAAAAAAATTAATAAAGCTAACTATAAAAAAAAGTTTAGTTATAAAATTAAAGTAGCTGACTTCTATTATGAAGAAACTGCAAAAATGTTAGAAAATAGGATCAAAGACGAAATAAATATCCAGAATGTAAATATAAAAAAGTTATCTAAAACTAAATTTAGAGTTTTTTTAGGTCCATATTATGATCTAAAATCCTTGAAAGAAAATTTTAATAAAGTACTTAAACTTGATTTTGAAAACTTAGAAATTCTAAAAACATGAAAATCAAAAAAACAATAATTTTATTTTTATTCTCAATGCTAATAAATAGTACATCAATCGCAACATTTGATATAAAAGCGAAAACTGTAATTTTGCAGGATTATCTTTCAGGCAAAGTTTTATATGAAAAGGAAGCTGATATGTCCATTTACCCAGCATCTATGACTAAAATAATGACGTCAATAATTGCATTTGAGCTAATAGAAAAAGGTGATTTAAGTTTAGACGAAAAATTTTTGATTTCAGAAAATGCATGGAGATTATCCCAATCAGGTTATTCATCTATGTTCATAATGGTTGGAGATCAGGTATCAGTTGAAAATTTACTTAAAGGGATAATAGTTGCTTCAGGCAATGATGCATGTGTTGCTTTAGCCGAAGGAATTGCAGGTACAGAAGAGGAATTTGCTGTAATGATGACTTCTGAAAAAGCANAAGAAATTGGCATGGAAAATACAAATTTTTCAAATTCATCAGGTATCAATGATCCAGACAATTACTCAACTGTCAGAGATATTCTAATAATGTCGAATTACCTTATTAAAAACTATCCAACTTATTATGAAATGTACAAAGAGACGGAATTTACATGGGATAGGACGGGAGGTGATCCAATTAAACAAGGTAATAGAAATCCTCTGCTATATAAAAATTTTGGTGCTGATGGTATAAAAACAGGTTATTTAGCGGTAGAAAAATATTCACTAGCATCTTCATTGAAAAGAAAAAATCGGAGACTTATAGCAGTTGGAAGTGGTTTTGCCACTAAAAGCGATAGATCGAGACAATCCGCAAAACTACTTACATACGGTTTAACAAATTTCGATACGATTAAAGTCATAGATAAAAATATAAGTTTTACAGAATTAGATGTATGGTTAGGAAAAAAAAATAAAGTAAAAGCTTACGTAAACGAAGATATTTACAAAACTATACCAAAGTCTAGAAAAAAATATTTAAAAGCTATCATTACTTACGAGGGCCCTATAGAGGCTCCAATTGTGAAAAATCAAATACTTGGAAAGTTGAGACTTTATTATAAAGATGAACTACTTAATGAATATAATCTAATTTCATATGAAAATATAAAAAAACTAAATATACTTTCAAGGATAATTTCTTCAATTAATTATTTAATATGGGGCGATGTTTAAATATCCATTAATAGTTTTTGAAGGAGTCGAGGGTTCAGGTAAAACAACACAAATCGATCATGTTTCCAATTTTTTAAAAAAAAAAAACATTAAATTTATAAAATTTAGAGAACCTGGTGGGTCAAAAAATTCTGAGAAAATTAGAAGATTAATTTTAAATGGTAAGACAAATTTTAATAATTTGACAGATTATTATTTATATTTAGCATCAAGAAGCGAGAATTATGATCAAATATTAAAAAAAAATTATCATAAAAAAATAATACTAATAGATAGATTTATATATTCAACCCTAGCTTATCAATCTTATGGTATGAAAATTAGTAATAAAATTGTCGAAATGAACAATAAATATATTTTAAAAAAAATAAAACCAGATCTTATTTTTTTACATACAGTTAGTAAAAAAAATCTCATACGAAGAATTTCATTAAGAAAAAATAAAAATAGATATGATAAATTTAAATATAATTTCTATATAAAAATTCAAAAAGGTTTTTTAAAAATTTTGAAAAATAATAAAGATTGTGTAATTATAGATTCTAATGAAAGTATTATTGAAAATAAAAATAAAATATTAGATAAAATAGAAAAATTTATATAAATGGATAAATACATCGTAAAAAAACTATATGGTTATCAGGAAAAAATAGATGAATTAAAATATCTTTATATTAATAAAAGATTACCTAAAGATATTCTTTTTTCAGGTGTTGAGGGAGTAGGGAAGTCAATATTAGCTTTTCATTTAGTTAACATTATACTTTCTGAAAATGAGGATAATGAGTATGATATTAAAAATTATCAAATTAACGAAAATAACAAATCTTTTAAATTGTTAGCGTCAAACACACACCCTAATTTTTATCTTTTAAAAAAATATGATGATAAAAAAAATATTGAAATATCTCAAATTCGCGAACTAAAGAATTTTGTATATAAATCCTCTTTATTAAATAAACCAAAGATTGTCTTTATTGATAGCGCTGAACATTTATCTGTTAACTCAAGTAGTGCAATTTTAAAAATAATGGAGGAACATATCCAAAATATATTTTTCTTTATAATTTACTCAAAAAATAAATTTCTTATAGATACCGTTAAGTCTCGTTGTGTTGAATACAGTCTTAGTTTGTCAAACGAGTATATTGAAAACATAATAAACGATTATTTTGATAGGGATATTTATAACAATATACCCAATATTTTTAAAAAACTTTATCTGACACCATTAAATTATGTAAATTTAATTAATTTTTGCAGAAATACAAATCTAAGTCTTGAAACATTAAATTTGGATAAAATTGTTAAGGTTATAGTTAAAGATAATTTATATAAATCAAATAAAGTATCATACGATGAAATTAAATTTTATATTGAATTATATTGCCATAATGAATTTATTCATAAAAAAAAAATAAATGTATTTAAATATTTTCATNATTTTAATAAAAATTACAGTGATGCAATTAAATATAATCTTGATGTAGATCCTGTATTTTTGGAACTAGAAACTAATTTACTTTCAAAATGATAGATTCTCACTGCCATCTAGATCGCGAGCCACTTAATAATAATATTCCAGATATATTGAAGAGATCGAAACTTGCTGGTATTGAAAAATTATTAACCATTTGTACTACTGATAAAGAATTTGATAATATACTAAATCTTGTACAATTTGACACAATGATTTTTGGTACATATGGGATTCATCCGCATGAAAGTCAAAATTATAGTATTTCAAAAGACAAAATAATCCAAAATGTTAATATTAACAGAAAAATAATTGGTGTTGGGGAAACTGGATTAGACTTCTATTATAACAATAGTGAAAAAAAAGCTCAAATCAAAAGTTTTTCAGATCATATTGAAGCATCAATAGAGTTAAATGTTCCTATAATCGTGCATTCTAGAAATGCAGAAAAAGAAACATTTGAAATTTTATCTACATATAAAGATCTTAAACCAAAAATATTAATGCATTGTTTCACAGGATCATTAAGATTTGCTCATCATTTACTTGATTTAGATGCTTATTTTTCTGCTAGTGGAATTATAACATTTAAAAATTCTACAGAATTACAAAATACATTTAAATCTATTCCGTTGGAAAATTTATTAATAGAGACCGATAGTCCTTTTTTAGCTCCAAATCCACATCGTGGAAAAAAAAACGAACCAAGTTTTATAATTCATACTTTAAAAAAATTATCTGAAATAAAGAATATTACTTCAAATGAGTTAGATAAAATTACATCAAAAAATTTTAATAAATTATTCTTTTAATGAGGGCAATAACCCTCAATTTATCAGCCTGGATAGTTTTACCTATAATGGATGGTTTGGCGAAGTACTTAAGTACAGATTTACCTGTACTTCAAATTACTTGGGCTAGATACTTTTTTACAGTGATCATTATTTTTCCGGTAATGTTTTTTTTTTCAAAAAAAAACTAGTTTCGCCTAACAAGCCAAAGTTACAATTTTTGAGAGGTTTAATTCTTTTGACAGCAAACATTCTATTCTTCTATGCTATTTCTATTATCTCTTTACCAAAAGCATTAACTTTAGCCTTTGTTGCACCTTTAATTGTTACTGCTTTTTCTCCAATTTTTTTAGGTGAGAAGGTAGGATTTAAGAGATGGTCTGCAGTAATTATAGGGTTTATTGGCTCCTTGGTAGTTATAAGACCAGGTATTGTAGAAATTAATTTAGCAAGTATAGCTGCCCTAGGTACAGGAATAATGTATGGATTTTATTTAATTATTACACGTAAACTAAGCATTTCAGATAATCCTTTATTAACTTTATTATTGACCGGCGTAGTAGGGGTAATAATCATATCCACCGTAATTCCTTTTGTTTGAGTTAAACCCACCTTAAATCAGTGGACTATTATGGCGTCGATAGGAATACTTGCCTGTATAGGGCATTTATTTTTAATACTGTCTTTGAGATATGCTGACGCCTCTAAATTAGCTCCATTTGGCTACTTTGAGATAATCACGAACATTATAATAAGTTATTATTTTTTTAGTGATTTTCCTGATAATTGGNCTCTTTTAGGTTTATTTATTATCGTATTAAGTGGTATTTATATCTCTATAAGACATAATATAGTCAAAAAATTTAAATAATAGGTACTGTTTGTGTACTAATATATAAAGTTATACTTAATATAATATGTATAAATAATTGTATTTATTAAATATTTTATAAATACGAATATTACGTAATTTAATAATAAAGATTTAAAAAAAAGTTCTTTAATTCACAAACATATGGATAATGGGATAATCATTAAAAAAAAAGAAAAAAAACTCATAAAATTTAAGACTTTAAGTCATAGATAATAATAAACTAATCAGAAAATATAGTATTCTAAAAGGTTTGATTTGATTAAATAATGGAGTAATGCATAAATAGAATATAGCATTTAAAAGCCCATAGAGGGGTCTATTTTTACAATTAGCTTATATTAGGTACAACTGAAGGATGAATTATCATATTTTTCAATAAATGAGATAAAATAATCAAAAATCGTTGATTTAGCTGAGTTTTTAATGTTAAAAAGTCCTTAAGTTGTTGTTAGACTTTTACTTTTTCTAATCTAAGCAAACGTATTTTTTGCCTAATTCCACCACTACCAGAATAGCCTCCAAGGCCGCCATCAGATCTAATTACTCTGTGGCAGGGTATTTTCGGGGCATATGGGTTATTAGCACAAGCGTTAGCTACAGCACGAGCTGATTTAGGGCTTTTTATGCTTTTAGCAACCTGTTTGTAGGTTTTAACCTTACCTTTTGGTATAGTCTTAAGATATCTCCAAACTTTTAATTGAAATTTTGTTCCTTTAAGAATCATTTTTTGTAGAAAAACCCTGTTTCCTTGCACCTTTTCAGGCACAAAGAACAGCAGTTTTGGCACGTCGTTTTATGCGCTACCGCCATGCCTAGTCACTTTGCGATTTTAGCGCTACTCCGCAAAGTTTTCTGCCCCTTGGGCTTGAACCTCTCGGTATTTCCCCAATTGGTCAGTTAAGAGTTGCCTCTTAAATTAAAAAAATATTACATTAAAAATAAATTTTATTTAATCACCTTATAATTGATAAATGTTTTTATTAACAATGTGGATAATTAATATTTAACCCATCAATAAAAATAGTAGAACGAATATGCTTAAAAAAAAAACGCCAAATATTAGCATTAATGCTCTGTTTTTTCCCTGAACTGATAATTTAGCCCAATAATGCATTGAGACAAATAAAATTATCATTACTCCAAGACCAATTAGAAGATATTTAGGCATATTTAAATCTTAACTTATTTGCTTGACATTGAAAATGTGTTATTATATTACTAATGATAATTAATTGTTATCAATAGTAATAATATGAATGAACTTACAACAGAGTTAAAATCGCTTCATGAAACAACATTAAATAATCTCAAAAGTTCTAAAGCAAATAATACTTTGAGAGCTTACAAATCAGATTTCAGAGATTTTGGAGCTTTTTGTGCAAAACATGGTTTAAATTCTTTGCCATCTGAGCCTAAAATAGTATCGTTATACTTAACTCACCTATCTAAAACTTTGAAAACTAGCACCTTAAGGCGACGATTAGTTTCAATAAGTATGGTTCATAAGATAAAAGGGCATTATTTGGATACTAAACATCCAATCATTGTTGAAAATTTAATGGGAATTAAAAGGTTAAAAGGAAGTATTCAAAAAGGAAAAAAACCTATATTAATCAGTCATTTAAAATCAATAGTTAATGTGATAGATGAACAAAAAATTAAGGATATTAAGAAGTTGAGAGATAAGACAATTATCTTAATAGGCTTTGGAGGTGGATTTAGAAGAACTGAAATAATTTCAATTGATCATGAGGATTTAGAATTTGTTCCCGAAGGTGTCAAATTAACTATCAAAAGGTCAAAAACTGACCAACTCGGTGAAGGAATGATCAAAGGACTACCCTACTTCACCAATGAAAAATATTGCCCAGTATTTAACCTTAAAAAATGGTTAGAAATTTCTAAAATCAAATCTGGACCCATTTTTAGAAGATTTTCTAAAGGTTTAACCTTAACAGAGAAAAGATTAACAGATCAATCAGTAGTTTTATTAATGAAAAAATACTTAAATTTTGCTGGTATTGAAAATAAAAATTTTGCAGGTCATAGTTTAAGATCTGGCTTTGCTACAGTGGCTGCAGAATCTGGAGCTGATGAGCGTAGTATTATGGCAATGACAGGTCATAAAACGACTCAGATGGTTAGAAGGTACATAAAAGAAGCGAATATATTTAAAAACAATGCATTAAATAAGATTAAAATTTAATATTTGAAAATAATCTAACATAGAAATAATTTAGTTTAACAATAAATAGATCAAGATAATAACTTAGATTTTTTAAAGGTTCTTCTAAATTAGATTGAAATTTTTGATCTGAAAGTAAATATCTTTTTTTGAAAAATTTAATTGATATACCCCACTTAAGTAAAAATATTTTTGCACCCCTGCTACCAGACTCAGTTTTAATTGTTGGATGACCTTTATACCCTCTTGTAACAGTAGAGCCAAAGTGATAAACTTTACAATCATTCAGTCCTTTAAAAATTCTTACACCTTCTCTCCACAATTTCATATTTAAATCAGGATCAGAACCTGTTCCAGGATAAAATTCCTCGCTAAAACCCCCTACTTTATTCCACAATTCTTTGTGTATTAGATGGGGTGCCCATGTAGAACCTTGAAAATCATAATGATTAATATTTTTGTAGTTATTGAGAAGTTTACTTTCATCGAAAGAATTAATATCAGCACCACAATCAAATTTAATTGGACCATTATTTATCATTAATCCAGACAAATAAAATCTATTATGTCCAATTTTATTAACTTCATTTAATAAAACGACATCCCAATCTGGACAAAAATAGAAATCGTCATGAGCATATAATATAAGTTCAAATTTTGCTTTTTTTGATGCTTTGTTCATTCCCTCACAAATACCAGAATTATAATTGGTGTATGTGTACTCGATTTTTTCCGAGTCTAAATATTTTGTAGTTCCATCCCTACCAACATTAACATGAGGTATTATTTGATGATTAAACTTTGAATTTTTTCTTAAACTTTTTATACAAATAGTAAGATAATTTAAATTATTAAAGGTAGGTATAATTATTGTGAACATTTAATTATGTAATCTTATTAAAGTAAGAAATTTTAAGACATATCTATTTTTTTAAACAAAATGTCGATTTTATTTAAATGAATTCCTGATTTTATATAATTATTTATTCTAAGACTCTCAAATTTTAAATCATCAAGATTATAATTGAAAATCTTTAATACTTTAAGCGATGTTTCTGGAATTATTGGGTACAACAGTATCGTTACTTTTCTTATAAGTTCAAGAGATGTATAAACTATTGTATTTAACCTTTCAGGATCTGATTTCTTTTTCCACGGTTCTTGGTCATTAAAATATTTATTTGCTGCGAATAATTGATCAACAATAAAATTTATATATGAATTAATATCTTGATTATCAACATAATCAATAATTTTGTTATAGTTAGTGTTATAAACAGAGAGAATTTTTATATCATCATCATTAAATTTAATGTTCCGAGGAACATTTAAATTAAGATTTTTTTCAGAGAAACTGACTACTCTTTGGCACAAATTTCCATAATTATTCGCTAAATCACTATTAATGCAATTTTCTAATTTTTCTTTTGATATATTTCCATCGTTACCAAAAGATACTTCTTTAATTAGGTAATATCTTAATGGATCTAATCCATATGTATCAATAATATCTATAGGATCTAAAATATTTCCTTTGGATTTCGACATTTTTTGGTCTCCAGAAAGTATCCAGCCATGACCATAGATTCTTTTTGGTGGTTCAAGGTCGGCAGCCAAAAGAAATGCTGGCCAATATATTGCATGAAATCTTAAAATGTCCTTACCTATAATATGTAAATCGGCAGGCCAATAATTTTTATATAATTCGTTTTGTTGATCTGGATAATTAACAGCACTTAAATAGTTTGTTAGTGCGTCTAACCAAACATACATTACATGATCTTCATTAGATGGCACAGGTATACCCCATTTGAATGATTTTCTACTTACAGATAAATCTTTCAGCCCACTCTTAACAAAACTAATAACTTCATTTCTTCGTGAAATTGGTAATATGAAGTTTGGGTTATCATCATAAAATTCAAGTAATTTTTTTTCCCAATTAGATAGTTTAAAAAAATATGATTCCTCCTCAACCCATTCTACAGGTGATCCTGATAGTTTGGACACTTTTTTACCTGTATTTTCCTCAATTTCATTCTCACTATAAAAAGCTTCATCGGATATTGAATACCATCCAGAGTATTTAGATAAATAAATTTCACCTTTTTTTTCTAAGCTATTCCAAATATTTATCGCAGATTTTTTGTGCCTTTCTTCTGTAGTTCTTATAAAATCATTATTTGAAAGATTTAGTATCTTAGTTAGATCTTTAAATGTTTTACTTATTTCATCGCAAAATTCTAATGGTTTCATACCTTTTTTTTTCGCAGCACGCTCTATTTTCTGACCGTGTTCATCAGTTCCAGTGAGAAAAAATACATTATAACCTTGAATACTTTTAAATCTTGCAAAAAAATCTGCAATTATACTTGAATATGCATGTCCCATATGAGGGTTTGCAGATGGGTAATAAATTGGAGTTGTTACATAATAATTATTTTTCATTATTCCAATAATATTTCTTGTTGTTAGATATATTCATAGTTTTATTTATGATAAAATCAGCAACAGTTTTTGAGTTAAAATATTTATGATATTTTAATTTACCTTTTTTAGCAATTTTAATTCTTAAATCTTTATTCTCTGAATATTTTAAAATTTTTTTAGATAAATCATTAATTGTGTCATAAAATATAACTTCATTCTTTTTAAAAAACTTATTTAATTGCGTTTTCTTGTCTACCAAAGTTAAAAGACCATTGCCTATGAGTTGAGTAATTCTATCACTTGAGTAGTATTTTATAGATTTGCCCTGACTAAGATTTAGACCCATCTTAGAATTATACAACTTTAATTTTAAGTCATCAGCCCAAATTGGTTGAGTGTCATTAAAACCATATAAATCATATTTAATATTTGGTGTTTTTTTCATTAATTTTTTAATGAACCTTTCTCGTTCATCAAATTTACCTTTTTTTAGTGTGCCTCTATGTACCCCATGAGACATTGCAAAGAAAACATCGAATTTTGGATTTTTATTTTTATATGAAGATAATGTTTCAAAAGACTCATCTGCAGGGTTGGGAATATAAAAAACTTTATTTTTTTTAGGAAACTTAAGTATTTCTGGAGATGTAGTACAAAAGCTAGCATCAACTACTGACATTTTATCTAGGAATCTTTTCCTATTACTTTTCCATTCAGAGTCCATTCTATCAAGAAACCACTGTGCTATCTTTATTTTCGGATAATTTTTTTTTATAAAGATTAGAGTGTCCTTTTTAATTAAATCAGCGTGCCCTAAAATAATAATATCAGGTATATAATTTGATATTACGCTAATTAATTTTTTATTTAATTTTTTTGAACCATCTATATCCTTAATTGATCTATAATAACTTACTATATCTCGATCACTGAAAGTTAAAACACTGTGATTTAATCTTATTAAACCATTATTGATTCTTCTACCAGTATTATAAAACAACCTACCATTATGCCTCTCATTAAAATTTGTTACATGTAAAACTTTGAGTTTATTTTTTTTGACAAAAATATTTTTTTCTGAAAAAAAACTATATCTATATTTATCTATTGATTTTGTTACAAATTTATTTGTTAAATAAAAATTATTTTTTGATTTTAATTGAAGTTTTCTTCTTAGTTTACTATTTAATATTAGTTTTTCTAAAGAATTGTATAAATTTGAGACACTTAATGTAGGAAGGATTATAGCATCAGTAACTGTTTCTGGTAAACCCCCTCTATCTGTTATAATTACAGCGCATCCTCTACTGGAAGCTTCAAGACTAGTTCTTCCAAATGGTTCGTTCCATCTTGAACATACAACGGTTATACTTGAATATTTAAAATTATTAAGAACTTTATGGTGTGATTGAAAACCTTTTATAAATAAATTTTTGTGTGTAAAATTAAGGTTTTCTCTTGGTTCATCTCCGTAAACATGTCCTTCCCATTTTGAATATTTATTTAAAATTCTAATTATAGCTTTGCCAAATATATCATAACCCTTTGCTTTATTTAATTTACCTACAAAGGAAATTATTTTCTTTTTTTTTTTAATATCGATTTTTACTTTATTTGTTGATTGATAAATTACTTCGAGCTTCTCTGATTTATGGAAAAATTTGTCGAGATTTAAAATAAACCTTTTTTTAGACCACTCACTATTAAATATTATTTTTTCAGTATTATTAAACAAATTAATACGTTCTTTAAATGTTTTTGATCCGGTCATTTCTAACGGATCATTATGAAAATATAATATTACTTTTGCATTTGTTTTTTTTTTTAATTTGATCAACATATATTGGTCTATTATGAATTTCTATGATATCAGATTTTCTTTTTTTTTCCTGTTTTAGAAAAGAATCAACATATATCTTTGAGCTACTTTTAAAAATCTTTTTTTTAAAAGGTAAATTAAAATAATTCTTTAGAAGTTTATTTTTATAATTTGTACTTCCGTATATTATAATATTTTTATAATATTTGCTGCACAGAGTTGTATCCTTAACATAAATAGATACAGCACCAGGGTAATCTGGAGAGAAATTTTCTTTATATGGTAATAATATTGAAATTTTCAATTTAATTTTAATTGTTTAATTTTACTTCTTAAATAATAATTTTTTTTTAATTTATATTCTTCTTTCATCGCATGTGCTTTAGATAAATATTTTTGCTTATAAACCAGCTTCCATTCCCTGCCTCGAGTAAATTTTGCACCTTTCCCACAATTATGTAAAAAAATTCTTTTTTTAATATTGTTAGTATATCCTACATAAGAAATTGTCTTATTTTTGTCCTTGCTAATGATTAAATAAACAAAATAATTCATTTTTTATGGCGGTCCCTAGGGGAATCGAACCCCTCTTTCATGGATGAAAACCATGTGTCCTAACCGATAGACGAAGGGACCAAAAATTGATCTTTTATTGTATAAAGTGCTAATAATCAAGTCTTTGCTATATTGTTTATTATTATATTATTTGACGAATTTTTATGCGTCACAAATGTTTCTGTGATGAATACATCTTCATTTAATTTTACCCCATTTACTAAATCACTATTTGTAATGCCTGTGGCACAAAAAATACTATCTCCTTTAACAATATCTTTTAGATCATATTTTCTATTTAAATCTTTAATACCCATTGTGTTTGCCCTCAATATACTTTTTTTATCATTGAATAAAAATCTACCCTGGAAAAAGCAACCAAACGAATCTAGCGCACACGCAGCAAGTACACCTTCTGGCCCACCCCCTATTCCTAAAAAAAGATCTACATTATATTTACTATCAGTTACAAATAGAGCGCCTGAAATATCACCATCAGATAAAAGTTTAATTTTTACGTCCATTTTTTTTAACTTTTCGATTATATTTTTATGTCTTGGTCTATCTAATATACAAACTGTTACTTCTGACAATTTTTTCCTTTTAAAATCTGCTATATTGTTAATATTTTTTTCAATTGAATAGTCTAAGTCTATACAATTATTAGGCACATCGCCCCCCACTGCAATTTTATTCATGTATGTTTCAGGTGCGTTTAGTAAATTACCTTTTTCGGCTATTGCTAATACAGAAAGTCCTCCATTGAGATTTTTTGCAACAAAATTTGTACCTTCAACTGGGTCAACAGCTATATCTAAGTTAATACCTTTTCCGGTGCCAACCTTTTCGCCTATAAAAAGCATTGGTGCTTCATCTAGCTCACCTTCACCAATCACAATTTTTCCACTTATATCTAATTTATTTAACTCTGATCTCATTGAGTCAACGGCTGCTTTATCAGCATTAATTTTGTCATTCATACCAATAAACTTGAAAGCTGAGACCGCAGCTATTGATGTGATATTTGTAAATTTATTTAAAATATCTTTTTTTAAAGCCATATCTTACTCAGAAAATTTTTCTTTATATTCAACCTCATTAAGTTTTACCTCAAATTCTCTTAATCTTTTATAAACACTTGCTAACTCAATAATAGTTGGCCATGCTTTTAGAATATATTGCATAGATCCTTCTACTTTACTAAATGCTCTTATAATTTGTTGCATCACTCCTAAAGTAACTACTCCCGCAACAATGGCAGGTGCTAGAAAAACATAAGCTGATAACACATTTGCCTGCAAATAAGCAATTCTTCCGATATTAAAATATAAATATCTTATGTAACTTAAAAAATGTATTTTTCTTACTTCGTTAAACAGTTCATCTATAGTTTTTGGTCTTACATTTCCATCATCCTCGGCAATTACTAAGATTTTTCTATATGCAGCTTCTTGTTTCTGCAAATCATATTCAACACCAACTAATCTTAATATAATGCCTAAGCCTACTAAAAAAAGTGTACCACCAACTGCCCAAATTAAAGCGCCGGTAATTAAACCATACTCCCAGTCACCAAAAAAAAATATAGGTATTCCAATACTTAATCCGAATAGTATAGGTGTAAATTCAATCAACAACATAACAGCTTCAATCAGACTTGTTCCTAAAGTTTCCATTATTCGTGAAAATTTAATAGTATCTTCTTGAACTCGTTGTGAAGCACCCTCAATTTTGCGTGCTTTATCATAAACACTGTGATACCACTCTACCATTGCTGTTCTCCATCTGAAAAGATAATGAGATGTAAAAAAACCAACTATAACAGCAACCCCAACATAAGTAGCTGCCAATGTAATAAATGAAAATAAGCTATCCCAATATTCTTCTATGGTTATTGAATTAGGTGCACTGAGTGCTTTTTGTATCATGTCATAAAAATCACCAAACCATACATTTATTTTTACATCTATTTGCACCTGAAACCACAATGAAAAAAGAATAATGAAACTACCTATCCATGACCAATAAAACCATTTATTTTGTGTAAAAAACCTAAACATTTTTATTTTAGAAAATTATCTGCATATGATTTTTTAATAACTTTTCTTTTTTTTGGCTCAATAACTTCATAGTCAATTTTATTTTTTTTTGCATACTCTATAGCAAGATCTTTTGATGAAAATTCAAGATTGATTTCGGAATATGTATCATCAGAGCTCTCCCACCCCATTAAAGGATTAATCAATGTATCATTAGTTATAAATTCAATTATCCATTTATCAAATTTTTTAATTCCGGATTGCATTGCTGTTTTTGAAGGTTTATAAATTTTAGCTTTTTTCATATTAATGGTCGGGGTGGCAGGATTTGAACCTGCGGCCCTCTGGTCCCAAACCAGATGCGCTACCAGGCTGCGCTACACCCCGTGCAAATAACTAATACATCAGTTATAGTTAATTTCAATGCATAATCAGTCGCAAAAACAACGTAATTTTTGAAGAATCTGTTATAAAAGTAATAATGATTATTGAATGTCCTTCGTGTGAAAAGAAGTTTGAGATTAATGAAAGCCTTATACCTAAAGAAGGTAGAAATCTACAATGTGGATCATGTAATAAAAAATGGTTTCATGTGCCTGAAATTAAAGACATTCAAAAAGATGTTTCTGTGGAAAAATATAATAATGATATAATTGATACTAACGAAAAAAAAGAAAAAAAAATTGAGAAAAAAATTATTAAAAAAGATAATAATATTTTAAATCCAAAAAAATATACAGAAATAAATGAAGAAGTTGAAACAAAACCTATAAGTAAAAATGACAAAACAATTAATATTAATAAAACAAACTACGTAAAATTATTATTAGTTGTATTAATATCATTTGGTGCTTTAATATTAGTTTTAGATACCTTCAAAGATGCCTTAACACCGTTATTTCCCAATATAAAATTCTTATTGAATAATCTGTACGAAACATTAAAAGATCTATTTTTATTTTTTAATGATTTGTTAAGCTAAATGATAAATTATATTACATCACCATTTAAATGGTTTTTTAAACTTGAGGCCGCTAGTGGTATACTTTTATTAATAAGTGCTATTGCAGCTTTGATTGTTAGTAATTCCGAATTATCTAGTTATTATTTTAGTACACTAAATGAATATCTATTTATTGGTGTAAATAATTTTGGTCTTAAATTAAGTGTACTACATTGGATAAATGATGCTTTGATGGCAATTTTTTTCTTTTTTGTTACATTGGAAATTAAAAGGGAATTTTTACAAGGTGAATTATCTTCACTAAAGCAGGCAATGTTACCAATTATTGGTGCAGTTGGTGGCATGTTAGTACCCGCTTTAATTTATATTTATATTAATTTTGAAAACCCTAATACATTAAATGGTTGGGCAATTCCTTCTGCTACAGACATAGCTTTTTCTATAGGTATATTGTCATTACTTGGTTCAAGAGTTCCAATATCTTTAAAAGTTTTTTTAACAGCGCTAGCAATCATAGATGATCTTGGTGCAATTGTTATAATTGCTTTTTTTTATACTGGAGATTTAAGTATAAAATATCTATTATTAATGTTAATAACTTTTATCTTATTACTAGTTCTCAATAAATTCTCAGTAAAAAAATTTACTCCATATTTAATTTTAGGTTTATTTTTATGGTTTTTTACACATGAATCAGGTGTTCATGCAACAATTGCTGGGGTGCTTCTTGCATCGGTCATACCTCATAGAAAAAAAGAACATGATTTTTCTTTATTAATTAAAATAGAGCACGCTATAAGCCCCTATGTAGCATATATGATTATGCCTCTTTTCGCTTTTGCAAATGCGGGTGTTTCATTAGAGGGATTAAGTTTATCCTCTTTAATGCTGCCGGTCCCACTTGGGATTGTATTAGGATTATTTGTTGGAAAACAACTAGGTGTTTTTGTTTTTTCATATGCATCAATTAAATTTGGACTTGCCTCACTGCCTAATAACTCGAATTGGGTAAGTTTTTATGCCGTTGGCATTTTAACCGGGATCGGATTTACTATGAGTTTATTTGTTGGTAATTTAGCATTCGTCAATAATATGCAGTATATGGACGGTGTTAAAATTGGAGTGTTGACTGGGTCACTATTATCAACTGTAGTTGGTTTTATTTTACTGTATTTATCTTCAAAAAAAAAATAAATGTTAAGAATAAATGTTAAAATAATATTAATACTTTTAATGATATTTTTTTCTTCAAATGCAAATGCTAAATATGAAAAGTTATTTCACGAATTTAGTATAGAATCAATAACCGGTGAAAATATCAATCTAAATAAATACAAAAACAAAGTCATATTGCTGGTTAATTTAGCTAGTTATTGTGGATTTACAAATCAGTACGCAGGTCTTCAAGAATTATGGGATGAATATAAAAACAAAAATTTTGTTGTATTGGGTGTACCATCCAATACTTTTAATCAGGAAAAAGATAGTGAAAAAGAAGTTAAGGAGTTTTGTGAAGTAAACTTTAATATAACATTTCCAATGACATCTATTTATCAAGTAAAAGGTAATGATGCACATGCAATATATAAATGGGCAAAAGAAAATTATGGTAAATCTGCCGTACCAAAATGGAATTTTTATAAAATTTTAATAAACAAAAACGGCAAAGTAGAAGATACTTTCTCATCACTTACAAAACCCAATTCAAGTAAATTACGAAATAAAATTGAGATGTTAATTAAATAAAATTTTCATACCATCGAAAGCAGGGATTATATTTTTTGGTAAAATTTTTTTTAATTTGGAATAATCAACACTGCTATGTAGGTTCGTTAAAATTGTATTCTTCGGCTTTATTATTTTAATTATACTTAATACATCATCTAAATTATAGTGAGACGGGTGATATTCATAACGTAAACAATCTATAATAAAAAAGTCAAGTTTTTTTAGTTTTTTTAAGTCTTTATCATAAATTTTACTCACATCACTTCCGTAAAAAATTTTTTTGTTAATTAAATAACTTGCGGCTTGTATGAGGCCGTGTTGTGTCATTATAGGTTCGATTAACAATTTACTTTTTTTTGAAATAAATATGTGTTTTTTTTTTAAATTATTCAATTTTAAAATAGCTGGATACCCAGGTTTATTTTTAAAACAATATCCAAAAGATGACATGAGAAGTTTCCTTGTAAATGTATCAGCATAAACATTTAATCTCTTTCTATACTTAATATAAAATGCTCTTAGATCATTTATACCGTGAGTTTGATCTGCGTGAGCATGTGTGTATAGAACTGTATTTACGTCTTTAATTTTATTACTTAATAATTGAAACCTTAAATCAGGTGATGTATCAATTAATATATTGATCTCGTTAAATTTTAAATGTGCACAACATCTAGTTCTATGATTTTTTTTATTTTTAGGGTTACATTTACCAAAATTACCATCTATTCTTGGAACGCCTAAAGAGCTTCCAGATCCTAATATAGTTAACTTCTTGGTCATTATATGAAATATTTTAATGCTAAAAATACTACTATTGGAACTGTAATAAAAGATAATATTGTGCTTACCACTATCATACTGGCAATATTATCAACTATATGTTTTGGTGAATACATAGATCCTACTAGATAATTTAAAATAGCACTAGGCATTGCACTTTGTATTAAAAGTNCCCCAGCTGCCACTCCGGTTAAATTGAAAAATTTTATTAAACCAAAACCGATTATTGGNCCAATTATTACACGAGCTAGTGATGATATTAAAGCTTTGTTAAATGAAAATACCTTAAGCCTGGTCAAAGCAATACCTAAAGACATAAGTATTAGAAAAATTGTTGCATAGGTTAATAACATAGTTGTATTTACAATAAAATTTGGAACATCAATTTTAAAATAAATGAATATGATTGAAACTATAATTGCATAAAAAGCAGGGCTTTTAGTAATAACTTCAAAAGTAAATTTTTTACTAGATAAAAAAACACCTAAAGTGAAATGAAATAAAATAATTATAGAAGCAATTGCTCCAGCTATACCAAGCCCTTGAGATCCATAAGCAAATAAACAAATTGGTAGACCCATATTACCAGTATTTGGTAGTATAAATGGTGGTAGTTCCATTATAACATCTTTTTTTAAAAACTTTAAAAAAACTATACCCACTAAAGAAAAACCAATAATTGCAAGAAAATAATAAAAAAAGTAATTAATAAAAATTTCAAATGTAATTCCAGTTGTTGTAACAGAGTAGAAAACAATAGCTGGTGAACCAATATTTGCTCCAAAATTGGTTATGAATACTGTATCTAATTTTGGACTTTTCTTTCCTAAAAAATATCCTATGCCAACAATAAAAAAAACTGGAAACAAAACTTCAAAAAGTTTAATGTATATATCCATCTTTAAAGTAGTCTTATTAATGTAGGATATTTAAGAACATTTTTATTTTTCGAGATAATCTTTAAGCAATTTTGTGCGTTTATTTCTATCGATTTATGAGTAATTATTACAATGGATGCAGTTTTATTTCTGCCATTTGGAATTTGTATTAATCTTTCAACAGATATATTTTTTTTTGCCAGTTGATTTGTAATCTGCGCTAATACACCTGGCTTATCTTTAACTTCAAACCTTAAATATAAAGGATTAATGTAATTATCATAATCAAATATTTTAACCTCTTTTCTTTTAATATTAGGTATACCAAAAGGGTATTTAATATTACCGCGTAGTATAGATAACAAATCGGACATAAGTGCTGAAGACGTAGGTCCAGGACCTGCTCCTTCTCCTTGCAGAACACTTTCTCCAACTGGATTACCCTCAGTAATGACAGCGTTCATTACACCATTTACATTAGCTAAATAAGAATCTTTTTTAATTAAACATGGGTGAACACGTTCAAATAATTTTCCATTTTTAATCTCAGAAATAGCTAAAAGTTTAATCTTATAGTTTAATTGCTTTGATATTTTTATGTCTTGNAGTTCAATATTTTCTATACCTTCCATTAAACTTTTTTTATTAGCTATCTTAGTATTAAAAGCTAAAGATGATAAAATTTTAATTTTAGCATATGCATCATAACCATTTAAGTCGAGTTTAGGATTGCCTGGTTCTGCAAATCCTAATAATTGGGCTTTCTTCAGAGATGATTGAAAATTTACATTATTTTTTTCCATATCAGATAATATAAAGTTACAAGTTCCATTTAAAATTCCATAAACCTTATTAATTTTATTAGTAGCAAGTCCATCTTTAATAGTTCTTATAATTGGAATACCTCCTGCAACCGAAGCCTCAAATTCTAAATTAATACCACTTTTCTCTGCAATTTTTGATAAGTAATCTCCATGCTTTGAAATTAATGCTTTGTTAGGAGTTATAACGTTAATTTTATTATTTAGTGCATACATTACAGTTTTTTTAGATATCCCATCAGACTTCCCGATACATTCGAACAATATATCAACTTTCTTTTTTCTTAATAAATCAATTGGGTTTTTGAAAAAAATATTCTTATTTATTTTATATTTTCTTTTTTTGTTTTTGTTTTTTGCGCTAACACCAATTATATTAATTTTTTTTCCTGTTTTTAATTCAATATCTTTTTTTTTCTTTTTAATTTCATTATATAAATAATTTCCTATTTGACCCAAACCAACAATTCCAATATTTATTTTTTTTTTCACAGCAAACTCTCATATTCGTTAAAACCCATTCTTATATTCATACTTTGAACGGCTTGTCCTGCTCCACCCTTAATTAAATTATCAAGTGCAGATAAGATAATTAACTTATTTTTAAATTTTGATTTTAACACTGATATAAAACAATAATTTGTATTTATTATGTCATTTGTGCTTATTAATTTATTTTGATCTATTTTAACAAACATACTATCTTTATAATATTTATTTAAACATCCAACAATTTTATACATAGATGAGTTTTTGTTTATATCTATATATATAGTGGACAAAATACCTCTAAACATAGGAGATAAATGTGGTGTAAAAGTAAACTCAACATTTTTTCCTGATTGTTTTTTAAATTCTTGCTGAATTTCGGGGTTGTGTCTATGATTAGAAATACCATATGCGCTTATTGACTCATATAAATTTTTATTCTTAAATTTTTTATGTATTGATCTGCCTGCACCAGAATATCCTGATTTAGAATCAATGATAATATTTTTTTTTTTAATTAAATTTTTTGAGATTAACGGTAACAAAGGTAACAATATACTTGTAGGATAGCAACCTGGCGAAGCTATAATATTAAATTTTTTAATTTCCTCTTTTTTTATTTCTGGAATGGAATAAATACTTTTTTTTAATAAATCTTTAGATAAATGTTTTATCTTGTAAGANGTTTCATAATCTAAATAATTTTTTAATCTAAAATCAGCAGATAAATCTATTAAAATTATTTTTTTATTTTTTATTTTTTTTGATATTTTTTGAGATCCCCCGTTTGGTAATGCTGTAAAGACAATATCGATGTCATTCAACATTTTAGATGAAAACTTCTTTATTCTTGGTAATTTGTAGTTTTTTAAAGATCTATCATAACTACTTAAATTTTTACCAACACTTGTATTTCCGCAAATATTTATAATAGATACATATTTGTGGTTTATTAAAATTTTAATTAATTCTATTCCTATATAACCTGTACAACCTACTACAATTACATTTATTTTTTTCATAAGAATCTTAAAATTGTTGGTGATAAATATTTTATCTTTTAGAAAATTGAAAGCTTCTTCTTGCTTTTTTATGGCCGTATTTTTTTCTTTCAACTGATCTGGAGTCTCTTGTGGTTAGTTTTTCTTTTTTTAAAGTTGATTTTAAATTATTATCAAATAACAAAATAGCTTTTGAAATGCCATGGACCATTGCACCAGCTTGACCGGTTAAACCACCTCCTGTAACTTTACATTTTACATCGAAGATTGTTTCTTGATTGATTATTTCAAAAGGTCTAGTAATTTGCATTTGATGATTAGATCTTTTAAAATATTGTTTAAAATCTTTTCCATTTACTGAGATCTTACCAGATCCTTTTGACATCCAAATTTTAGCTATCGAAGTTTTTCGTTTACCAGTAGCGTATTTTATGTTTTCCATATGTTTATTTTCTAATCACGTTTTTATTGTTTAATTTTCCAACCTCAATCACGACTGGATTTTGTGCTGTATGAGGATGATCGCTACCTGTATAAATTTTAAGTTTAGTTAGTTGTTTTTTAGATAAAGATCCACCCGGTAACATTCTTTTTACAGCAAGTTTTAAAATTTGATCTGGTTTAGTTTTGCTAAGCGTCTCTGGATTAGTCTCCTTAATTCCACCAGGATAGCCAGTATGTTTATAGTATTTTTTTTTAAAAAATTTCTCGCCTGTAAACTTGATTTGTTCAACATTTTTTACTATTACGAAGTCACCATTGTCCATGTGTGGAGTATAATTAGTTTTATTTTTACCTCTTAAAATTTTCGAAATAATAGCTGCTAATCTTCCAACTACTGCATTTGTAGCATCTATTTCGTACCAATTATTAATTAATTCACTTTTTTTTAAGAATTTAGTCATGTGCGAGTGTAATAAACCATCTAAAAATAAAGTCAATTGATGCTTTGATTTAAAATTTCCCCGTTTTATTTCACTTTTTTTAGGTTGATGCTTAAGTAATAATTATAATAGAATTAAAAAATATAAAAAAAGGAGAATTTATGTCAAAATCAACAAATCCAGAGACAATTGCATTACATGGTGGAGATTACAGAAGTGATCCCTCTACTACAGCAGTTGCGGTTCCAATTTACAGAACTACTTCATATCAATTTAATAGCACAGATCATGCTGCAAATTTATTTGGTTTAAAAGAGTTTGGTAATATCTATACACGTATAATGAACCCTACAAATGATGTATTAGAAAAAAGAGTAGCAGCTTTAGAAGGAGGTTTAGCATGTGTAACAGTTGGATCGGGACAAGCCGCTTCAACATTTGCGATCATGAATTTGTGTCAGTCTGGAGATAATTTTATTAGCTCTACAGATTTGTATGGTGGCACAGTAAACTTATTCACACACACTTTAAAAAAACTAGGTATAGAATGCAGATATGCTGATCCATCAGATCCAAAAAATTTTGAGAAGCTTGTTGATGATAAAACAAGGGCTTTTTATGCTGAAACTTTACCAAATCCATATTTAAGAGTTTTTCCAATCAAGGAAGTATCAGATATAGGTAGAAAACATAACATACCTCTAATAATGGATAACACAGCTGCTCCAATAATTTGCAAACCTCTTGAACACGGTGCTGCAGTAGTTGTTCACTCACTAACAAAATTTATTGGTGGACATGGTACTGTGATAGGTGGTTGTTTAGTTGACGGTGGTAATTTTGATTGGACAGCTGATCCTAAAAGACAACCGTTGTATAATGAACCAGACGCTAGTTACGGTGGAGCAGTTTGGGGTGAGGCTGTACCACAACTTACTGGCGCTAATGTAGCATTTGCTGTAAGAGCTAGAGTTTGTTTACTTAGAGATCTAGGTGCACCATTAGCTCCTGATAATGCTTGGGGTATAATACAAGGTTTAGAAACAGCACCATTACGAATGAAACAACATTGTTCTAACGCTGAAAAGGTTGTTGAATTTTTAACTAAACATAAAAGTGTAGAAAGAGTTATATATCCGACGCTACACAAGGGTGAAGTTGGTGATAGAGCAAAAAAATATTTTAAAGGTGGAAATGGAGCTCTTTGTGGTATTGAAGTTAAGGGTGGCGTCGAAGCTGGTAAAAAATTTATTGAAGCTTTAAAAATGTTTTACCATGTTGCTAATATTGGAGATGCTAGAAGTTTAGCTATACATCCAGCAACTACAACCCATAGTCAATTAAATGAGGAAGAATTACTTGCTGCTGGAGTTACACCGGGATATGTAAGGCTATCTATAGGTATTGAACATCCTGACGATATTATTGCTGACTTAAAGCAAGCTTTAGATGCGTCGGGGAAACCTAGCCTAAAGGCTGTGAGTTAGTATTTTTATTTATAAATAATAAATAAATACAAGAACTAACCAAAAAAATTGAACTTATTTGGTGCATAGATGCAAATTTTATCTGTGCACCATATAGCAATGTGAGTATACCTAATACAACTTGAACTAATAAAAGAATTCCTAAAAGATTGATTGTATAATACATACTAATAAATCTATTTTTATAAATTTTATAAAACACAATCATATAAGTCAAAATTATTGTATATGCTAAATTTCTATGAATAAACTGAACGAGCGATGGATCACTGAAAGCAGTTAAAGATAATAAATTGGAAACTTTATTGTCATCAGGAAAATATGAGTTTCCCATCATGGGCCACGAATTATATATTGTTCCGGCATCCATGCCTGAAACAAAGGCGCCAATTATTATTTGACAATAAATTAATAAAAGAAGAATTAAAGGTAAAGCTAAACTTAATTTATTATTTACCAAGATTGGCATTTTTAATTTTAAATAATTCCAGTAAATTAAGGATAAAATTATAAAGGCTATGATTAAATGTATAGAGAGTCTAAAATGACTAACATCAACTCTATCCACTAGACCACTTGAAACCATATACCATCCAATAAAACCCTGAAAACAAATCAAAAAAAATATAAAATATAAATTTAATAACTTTCTGAAATTCAATTTTATTGTGAAATAAATTAATGGTAGTAAAAATGCTATTCCAATTATTCTTCCCAAAATTCTATGAGCCCACTCCCACCAAAATATAATTTTAAATTCATTTAAACTCATATCATAATTTTGTAACTGGAATTCAGGTATTTCTTTATATAAATTAAAATACATAATCCAATCACTCTTGGTAAATGGTGGAATTACACCTGAAAAAAGTTGCCATTTTGTAATAGATAAACCGGAATCTGTAAGTCTGGTAAGACCTCCAACAATAATCATTAAAGATATTAAACAAAACATAAACATTAACCATTTTGAAATTTGTCTTTTGATATTTAAATTATCAATAATCATGATAAGATAAATATAATAATTATTAATAAATCCAATTGAATAAATGTCGCCTAAAGATAAAAAAAAATTAAAAGAATTAAGAAAAAAACTTGATAAAATAGATGATTCTTTGCTTTTAATTATAAAAAAAAGGACTGACCTGGTTAAAAATGTTTTAAAATTAAAAAAGTTTAAATATCAAATAGTTGATAAAAAAAGAATTAAAATAATTTTAAAAAATATAAATAGAAAGTCTAAATTATTAAAGATTGATCCACTAATAACAAACAAAATTTGGCAGAATATTATAAAGTCATATATTGATTATGAAAAAAGAAATTTTAAAAAGAAATAATTTATTTACTGTGAGGTGGCAATTTTTTTTCTACAAAAAATTCATGTTTTCTTGTTGCTGGATTATATTTCCTAGCTTTTAATTTTATTTTAGCTTTTTCTCCACCAGAGGGTTTTTTAACATAATAAAAAAAAGAACTATCAGGTTTTTCTTCAGGAACCATTCTAACCTTAACATGTGTTTTCTTTGCCATATCAATATTTTATTTTTTTTACCAAATTAGATAAATTATAAACTTTAAGTTTTAAACTTTTTTTACTTGTTATAGATAAATTATCGTACTCGTCAACAGGTGAATTTATAAGCTGTAATGCTTTTTTAGCACCTTTAATTGTCATGCCTTTAACCTTAAGCAAGTATTTTATTTTCTTTAAAAGATCTATAGTTTCTTTATCATAATATCTTCTTTTTCCGTTAAATATTTTAGGTTTCACATCTTTAAATTCTTTTTCCCAAAACCTTATAGTATGAGTTGATGTTTTATTATTACCAGTCAGGTCTAATATTTTGGCAACCTCACCTATTGATTTATACTTCGATAGTTTTTCAGTCACTTTTATTAATTAAATATTTTAATTCCTTTGATGATTTAAATGTAATAACATTTCTTTCTGAGATTATAGCTGTATCTTTGGTTTTCGGATTTCTACCAATTCTTTCTTTTTTTCTTTTTAGGTAAAAGGTACCAAATTTAGATAATTTGACACTTTTGTTTTTAATTATGTTTTCGAGAAGAATATCAAAAAAATCTTCAAATATAATCTCAGAAATTTTTTTTGAATATCCTATTTGCATATGAATAGCATTTATAATTTCTTTTTTTGTTAAATTAATTCTCATTTTAATTTATATTTTCTTTTATTTTTTCAATTAATTTTCCTTTTACTATTTTCTCACATACATTAAGTGAATTAAAAAAACCAATATGATCAGTGCCTCCATGACTCTTAACAACTGGGCTATCTAAACCCAGTAACATTGCACCATTGTAAATTCTTGGATCAAGCTTTTTTTTAAAATTATTTAAATTTTTAATATTTAATAATGAGGAAATTTTACCTAATAAATTATTTGTTAACGCAGATTTTAATTCACTTGTAATAAAATTTGCTGTTCCTTCTGCTGTTTTCAAAGCAATGTTACCTGTAAAACCATCCGTCACAATAATATTAACGTCCCCATCCATAATATGATTACCTTCGATGTATCCACAAAAATCATATAATTTATTTGTTTTGGATGACAGTTCCTTATAGGTATTTTTAATAACATTATTACCCTTTATTTCTTCTGATCCAATATTAAGAAGCGCAACTTTACATATTTCCTTTGGGAACAAAGATTTATGCAAAGCTGCGCCCATAATACTAAAATCAACTAAATTTTTTTCACCACACTCTATGTTTGCACCAAGATCTAAGACGACATTTAAACCATTTTTATTTGGCCACAAAGCAGACAAGGCAGGTTTATCTATATTATGAATCATTTTTAAATTTAACTTTGCAATAACAAACAATGCCCCTGTATTACCTGCCGAAATTACTATATCCGAATTTTTTTCTTTTACACTATTTACTGCCATCCACATGCTTGTGTTTTTTCCTCTCTTTGCAGCTCCAAGTGCTGTATCGTCATTATTTATCTTGTCTATTGTATGATGTACTATGAAATCATTTTTAATTTCATTTTTTTTTAAAAGAGGATTTATTAACTTTTCATCCCCAAATATTTTGTAAGTAATATTTTGAGAGTTTAATGAATGTAAAGAAATTCCTTTTATTACCTTTTCCGGTGAATTATCACCACCCATTGCATCAACTGCAATTGTAATATTTTCAGACATAAATCTACTCTTTTGGATCTAAAACTTGTCTTCCTTTATATGATCCTGTTTTTAAGTCCATATGATGCGATAATCTATATTCACCAGATTTTTTATCTTCAATTATATTTTTTGGTGATACTCTAATATGAGATCTTCTTTTACCAGCTCTTGATTTCGAAGTTTTTCGTTTTGGTACAGCCATGGTTAATTTTCTAAATTAATTTTGTCTTTTGTAAAGATATTTAAATTATTATTTTTTAGAAATTCTTGATATTTATCAAAATATTCAACAAAATATGAGCTATTTAGTTTATTATCGAAATAATTTATAAAAAAGTCAGATTTCTTGCCTCCACTAAAGTTATCCCAATCTGCTATATCTAATATGATTTTATGAAACAAATTTAAATAATCTTTCATCTTTTTATTAATTGACACATCGCCATAACCGATTTCTCTTATAGATATCTCAATTTGCCAAAAGTTATAATCATATATTTTTTGCATAATATCTTTCGAGTTATTTTCCTTATAGAATTTCAAAAAAAAAGCAAAATGTATCAAAAAAATAAGTAATCTAGATGAAAATGTTTCATCTGAATTTAAGTTTTTAAAAAGCATTTTATTTCTAGTTAAATTAATTAAATTATTGTAAATATTTGTTAGATTAATGCTCATATGAAATTTGTATACATTTTATTATTTATAATTATATCATCTTGCACAACTAATAAAGTAGTAAGTAAACATGGTACTAATTTTCTCGAAAAAAAAAATAAGAATCTTGTCATTTCACAATCTAACCAAAATGATATATTAAAGGAATTGGGACCCCCTTCTTCTAAAAGCCTTTTTGATGAAAATATTTGGATATATATAGAAAGAAAGAAATCGAGTAGATCAATTTTTACACTTGGGAATCGTAAATTAGTTAAAAATAATGTTCTTATACTCGAAATAAATAATGGAATATTAAAAAAAAAAAATTTTTTTAATTTGGATAAAATGAATAAATTAAACTTTGATGAGAGTATGACGGCTAAAGGTTATGATAAAAATTCATATGTATATAATTTACTAACTAGTTTAAGACAAAAAATAAACGCACCTATTACACGTAAACAAAGAGAGAAAAAAAATTAAATTAAGAAGCTATAACAGCAAGTAGAAGCAAGGCCACTATATTTGTAATTTTAATCATTGGATTAACAGCAGGACCAGCAGTATCTTTGTATGGATCTCCAACCGTATCGCCNGTTACCGCAGCTTTATGTGCCTCAGAACCTTTACCGCCAAAGTTACCATCTTCAATATATTTTTTTGCGTTGTCCCATGCTCCACCACCAGCTGTCATTGATACAGCAACAAATAATCCTGTTATTATAACACCTAATAACATAGCACCAACTGATGCTAAAGCAGCAACTTGGCCACCTATTGCAAAAATAATAAAATATAAAACTATTGGAGATAGCACGGGTAATAATGAAGGTATAATCATTTCTTTTATAGCTGCAACAGTTAGAAGATCAACTAATTTTGCATAGTCTGGTTTTTGTTTTCTCTTCATTATACCTGGAAACTTTTTAAACTGCCTTCTTACCTCAATAACTACAGCGCCTCCTGCTCTACCAACAGCTTGCATTCCCATTGATCCGAATAAATAAGGCAACATTCCTCCTATTAATAATCCTACAACTACATAAGGATTTGATAAATCGAATGTAACTATTATTCCTTCTAATTTAGAGCCCGCCTCTTTGGAAAAATGTTTTATATCTTCTGTATAAGCAGCAAATAAAACTAAAGCACCTAAACCTGCTGAACCAATTGCATAACCTTTTGTTACAGCCTTTGTAGTATTTCCAACAGCATCTAGAGCGTCAGTAGTTTTTCTTACATTATTAGGCAACTTTGACATTTCAGCAATACCTCCAGCATTGTCGGTGACAGGACCATACGCGTCCAATGCAACTACCATTCCTGCTAATGCCAACATCGTTGTTACTGCAATTGCTATTCCATATAATCCAGCAATAGAATTTGTAGCTAATATTCCAGCAACAATAATTAGCGCTGGAATCGCTGTCGCCTCCATTGAAACAGCTAAACCTTGAATGACGTTTGTGCCATGTCCTGTTGTTGACGAGTTTGCAACACTCTTAACAGGTCTATAATTTGTACCTGTGTAATATTCAGTTATCCAAATGATTAAACCCGTAATTATTAAACCTATTACTCCACAATAATATAAGTCCATTCCATTAAAAGATTTGTCTCCTACAGAATAATTTGAGCTGAAACCAATAACATAATCAGTAATCGGATATAATATAATTAGAGAAAATATCGCTGTTGCAACAAAACCCTTGTATAGAGCGCCCATTACATTTTTACTATTTCCTAGCTTCACGAAATAAGTACCAAGTATTGAAGTCACTATACAAGCCCCACCAATAGATAGTGGATAAATCATCATGTAAATATCGTTTTGAAAGAAAATTGAAGCTAAAACCATTGTAGCCACAATTGTTACGGCATAAGTTTCAAATAAATCAGCAGCCATCCCGGCACAATCACCGACGTTGTCACCAACATTATCAGCTATTACTGCAGGATTTCTTGGATCATCCTCCGGTATACCGGCTTCAACTTTTCCAACCAAATCTGCACCAACGTCAGCACCTTTTGTAAATATTCCACCACCTAATCTCGCAAATATAGAAATTAATGATGCACCAAATCCAAGGGCAACTAGTGCATTTACAATTTCTCTTACATCTACTTTAATTTTCAGAAGTGCATAATAATAAACTGCAATCGACAAAAGTGCCAAACCAGCAACTAACATTCCAGTTACTGCACCAGATTTAAAAGCTACGTCAAGCCCACTAACTAAACCTTTTCTTGAAGCTTCTGCTGTTCTAACATTTGCTTGAACAGAAACTAACATTCCGACATATCCAGCTAAACCGGAGAGTGTAGCACCTATGAGATAGCCGAGACCAACTAAAGGACTAAAAGCTATACTAATAATTACTAATACAACAACACCAACTATAGCTATAGTTTTATATTGTCTATTTAAATACGCTTTAGCACCAACTTGTATGGCAGCAGCTATTTCCATCATTTTAGAATTTCCAGAACTTTTACTCAAAATATTTTTACCAGTAAAAAAACCATAGATGATTGATAATAAACCTGAAAGAATAATATAAATTAGTATCGTTTCACTAATTGTATCCATAAGAGTGATCCTTTATTAAAAATCTGGACAATACAAAAAAAATTGTAAAAGGCAATAAATAAGTTTTTAAAATTTATGCGAATATCCTTTGTAATTGCTTACTTTTAGGATTTTGTCCTTATCAATTAAAAGATTTTTAGATGATTTACCTGTAATTTTACCAATAATAGATACTTTTTGATTCAATAACTTTGAATTTTTAATTATATTTTTTCTGTTCTTTTTAGAAGCGGTAAATAAAATTTGATAATCATCACCATTAAATAAATATTCATTTTTTTTCAATTTTTTATTTTTAATAAAATAATTAAAATTTTTTGAGATAGGAATTTTATCAACAAAAATTTTAAAGTGATATTTTTGATTATTTTGCAATTTTAAAAGATCAGATATTAGACCATCTGAAACATCAATCGAACTACTGGCATACTTGCTTAAAGTACTAATAAATTTAATTGGTAAATCTGGTTCGTAGTACTTGTTAACAAAATATTTTAAGTATTTTTTTTTAATATTATTAATTTTTTTTTGTATTATTCTTAATCCAATATAACTGTCACCAATATTGCCAGTAACATATATATCGTCATCTATTTTTGTTTTATTTCTTTCAATTATTTGATTAGCAAAACCTAAGGATACAATTGTAAAAGATAATGTCTTTGAAGATACTGTATCCCCTCCAGAAATTTTGATATTAAATTTTTTTTGTTCTTCAGATAATGATTTGACAATTATTTTTAATTTTTTTTTTGTTAAAAAATTTCTATATCCAGAAAAAGACATAAAATAAAATTTTGGTTTAACTCCCTTGCAAATTAAATCAGAAATCGACGATCTTATAACTTTTTTAATTACTTTTTTTGGATTATCAAAACTAGTAAAATGAATACCTTCGTTATAAGTATCAATTGAAATAGCTAGATTTTTTTTATCATAAAAAAATACATCATCATTTAATTTTTTTGCGAAAGAATTATTCTTACTTAATTTTTTAAGATAGTTGTTGATGATGTGAAACTCTTGCATTTATTTATTTCTAATTCCTCTTGAAATTTTATCTAATATTGCATTTAAATATTTTGTTTGTGTATTCTCTATAAAAAAGTTTGAAGCGTTAAGGTACTCCTTAATTATTATTTTGCTCGGAGTATTTGGTTTATATAAAAGCTCGAATATGGCGCTTTTAATTATTATTTCAAAAACTTTATCTAATTTATTTATGTTCAAATCTTTTTTAAGATGCTCATTTATTTCATCATTAATAACAGCATCTCTTTCTAGCGTACCAATAACAACATCTTTTATAAATTTTTTAAATCTATGTTTTGGAAAAGACAGTTTTATTTCTTTGTTAAAAAGCTTGCTATAAATTTTTTGTATTATGATTACTCTTGGGTTATTTATTGGTTTATAACTTAAAGTCATCTATTATCTTGATTTAATATAGACATTATAGCTTTTGAGGCTTCTAAACCCTTTTTAATTCTTGCTTTGGCTTGTGATTTATTTAAACAGGTAATTATTCCATTTCCAATTGGTTTCTTGAACTTTATTGATATGTCCATAATAGCATTTGTAGTAGTTTGAGATATAAAATTAAAATGTGGAGTTTGGCCTTTTATAACACAACCAAGAGCTAAAACTCCGTCTACTTTATTGATAAATTTTGATATCGTAACAGGTATTTCGAATATACCTGGTACTTTTATTATTTTAAAAATATCATTTCTATTTAAATAACTCAAAGAACTTTTAATTAAACCATCTGAAATCTTAGGATAGTAGTTTGAAACAACTATTAAAATTTTTTTTCTTTTCATTTTAAAATTTCCTGTTTTTTAATACTAATTCCATAACCATCTAAACCAATAACTTTTTTTAATGATCTTGTTATTAAAATCATATTTTTGATTTTTAAATCTTTAATTATTTGTGCTCCAATACCATAGTTTCTTATAAACATCCCATCTTTTTTATTATAATTTTTTTTATTTTTATAGTCCTTAAGTGTTTGAGTAACAGATTTCAAATTTGTATCTTTTATGAAAACTAAAACACAATTATTATAATTTTTAAAATAATTTAAGGTTTTATTAAAAGAATTTGGTATTTTCTGGTTAATTAAATAGTTTTGTACAATATTTGACGAAATAACTCTTACTCTCGGTATAACGCCCCTTTTAATCTTACCTTTAATTAATGCAAAATGTTCAGCCCCATCAAGCAGATTCTCATAAATTCTAATTTTATATTTATTATTTTTAAATTTAATTTCAGAAACCTTTTTTAATTTAATTAATTTTTCTTTCTTCAATCTATATGCAATTAAGTCTTGAATAAGTCCAATTTTCAAACTGTGTTTTTCTGCAAAGTTTATTAGCTCTTGACCTTTCGCCATCGAACCATCCTCATTCATAATTTCACAAATTACTGCTGAGCTATTTTTTTTTGCTAATCTTGATATATCAACAGATGCCTCAGTGTGACCTGCTCTTACTAAAACACCACCATCTTTAGATATAATTGGAAAAACATGTCCTGGTGAGATTATTTCTCCTTTTTTTACATTTTTTTTTGTAGCTACTTTTATAGTTCTTGATCTATCTTTGGCTGATATACCTGTTGTTATTCCATGTTTTGCTTCAATAGATACAGTAAAGGCTGTTTGATGACGTGATTTATTTATTGGTGACATGTAGTTCAAATTAAGTTTTTTAGCTTTTGAAGAGTCAAGTGCTAAACATATTAAGCCCCTACCGTATTTAGCCATGAAGTTTATTTTTTTTGGAGTTACATCTGATGCACAAAAAACCAAATCACCTTCATTTTCTCTATTCTCATCATCTAAAAGGATATACATATTTCCCTTTTTTGCAGAAGTTATTATTTCTTTAATATTATTAAATTTTTTTTTTTTCATTAATAAATTTTTTTACGTATTTAGATAGAATATCAATTTCTATATTTACAAGGTCATTTATTCTAAGTTTTGAAAGATTTGTAAGTTTTAATGTATGTGGTATAATCCAAATTTCAAAATAATTTTTATAAACTTTTGATATGGTTAAAGAAACTCCATTAATTAAAATTGATGCTTTCTCAACTAAATCTCTATGAAATTTACTGTTAATTTTAAATTTATAAATAAAGGCCTTATCTGCTTTAGTAATTTTTTTTAACTTAGCGGTTGTGTCAACATGTCCTTGACAAATATGCCCTGAAATTTTTTGTCCATATTTTAATGGAGTCTCCAAATTAATTTTTTTATTTATTGTACTTATTTTAAAATTACTTCTAGAAATCGTCTCCTTAGATAGGAAAAATTCTAATATCTTGTTATTTACCGAAATCAAAGTAAGACATACTCCGTCACAGGCTATGGACATGCCCAAATCTTTTTTTAAAATTCTTAAATTTGATTTAATATAAATATTACTACCACTTGGTCTTTTTTGAATTTTATTAATTAGCCCAGTACTATATATTATCCCATTAAACATCTAAAAATATCTTATTATACTATTATCCATAAGATAAGTGTCTAATTTGACCTTTTTTTTGAATTTTAAATTAAGATATTTTTTTATATTAAAAATATATCTTTTGTTTATTGTTTTGTCATTTTTTCCACTTGAAAATAAATAAAATTCATTAAAAAGATTTTTATCTAAAAAGTTTTTAGTTAGATCTTTTCCACCCTCTATTAAAAGATAATTTATATTTAATTTTTTAATAGTATGTAACACATAAATAAGATCTAATTTATTGTTATCTAAAGGACAATATATTAACTTCACGTTTTTTTTTTGAAAAAATTTAAAATCACCTTTTGTTTTATTATGGAATATTACAGTTTTTAAAGCACTAGAATTTTTGAATATATTTGAATTTTTTTTTACTTTTAATTTTTTATCTAAGATTATTCTTATAGGTGAAAAATTCTCCAGCCCATTTAATCTACAATTTAAAAGTGGATTATCTTGATTGATAGTATTTTTAGAAACTAATATAGCTTGATTTTTGTATCTAAGTAAATGAGATACTTCTAAGCTAAAATTATTTGTTATATATTTTTTTCTTGTTTTAAATAAATTATTTTTGGTAATAGCTAACTTACCAGTAACATATGGTAAACCTTTTTTTTTAATAAAAAAATATGATTTATATAAATTACTTGCCCTTTTTTTTAAAAAATTTTTTTTTATTTTAATTTTATATTTCTTAAATATTTTTTCACATTTATTTGATGATCTGATATCAATATCATTAACCCCATATATTACTTTTTTAATTTTAGAATCAATTATTTTATTTGTGCATGGAGGGGTTTTACCAAAATGCGAACAAGGTTCTAGACTACTATACAACGTCGCTCCTTTTACCTTTTCAGTAGATGAATCAATTGCAACTGACTCTGCGTGTGGAACACCACCAATTCCCGTCTGACCTAATGATATTATTTTATTTTTTTTAACAATCACACATCCAACAGATGGATTGTTACCAGTCAAACCGATTCTTTGCTTAGCCAAAGAGATGGCTAATTCCATATATTTGGTTTCTTTTTTATTTGTTTTTAATGACATTTATTTTGTCTACAAATTGGACAAAATCTTTTTCTTCTCTAAAATTTCTATAAACTGATGCAAATCTTACATATGCTACTGGATCTAATTCTTTTAATCCATCCATTACCATTGTTCCAACTGTATTTGATGATATTTCACTTTGTCCTAACTCTTCTAAGGATCTAGAAATTTTTGTTATGAATTTTTCGATTGTATCAGTATCAATCGGTCTTTTTTTTTAATGCTATGTAAATAGATTTAGAAAGTTTGTCTCTATCAAAAGTAGATTTTCTTCCACTTTTTTTAACTACTACAAGCTCTCTAAACTGGACGCGTTCAAATGTAGTAAATCTCTCTCCGCATTCACAAAGTCTTCTTCTTCTAATCGAGGTTCCGTCTTCTGTAGGTCTTGAATCAACAACTGATGTTTCACCTTTTTTACAGATAGGACAAATCATTCCTAAGATTTATATTTATCTTAAGTGTTTGTAAATCGGGAATTTAGAGCACAATTCAACAACTTCTTTTCTTACTTCGCCCTCAATTGCACTGTTATCATTTGGATTTTTAGATAATCCATTAATTGTTTTGGTTATTAATTCACCTATCTTCTCAAACTCTTTTAACCCAAAGCCTCTAGTTGTTGCTGCTTGAGAACCTAGTCTTATGCCCGAAGTTACCATTGGACTTTCGGTATCAAAAGGAATTCCATTTTTATTACAAGTAATGTTGGCTCTTGAAAGACTATCAGAGGCGATGTTTCCTTTGACACCAAATGGTCTTAAATCAACTAGCATTAAATGTGTATCTGTACCACCTGAATAGATTTTAAATCCATTATTTTTTAATGTTTCAGCAAGTATTTTAGCATTAGCTAAAACAGTACTTATATACTCTCTAAATTCTGGTTTTAATGCTTCTAAAAAACCAACTGCTTTAGCAGCAATAATATGCATTAATGGTCCACCTTGGTATCCTGGAAACACGGCTGAATTAAATTTCTTAGCCAAATCTTCTCTATTAGTTAAAATTATTCCCCCTCTTGCACTTCTAAAAACTTTATGAGTCGTAGATGTAACAACATCAGCATGATTACAAGGGTTAGGATAGCCTTTGCCAGCAACTAAACCAGAAAAGTGTGCCATGTCTACCATAAAATATGCTCCAACCTTGTCTGCAATTTCTCTAAATTTTTTAAAATCAATAACTCTTGAATATGCACTACCTCCTGCAATTAACATTTTCGGTTTATGTTCTACAGCAAGTCGTTCAATTTCATTATAATCTAACAATTCTGTTTCTTTATCAACTTCATAAGCTATTGCGTTAAACCATTTTCCTGATACAGCTGCTTTTGAACCGTGGGTTAAATGACCACCAGAATTTAAACTTAGTCCCATAATTGTGTCGCCTGGTTTAAGCAAAGCTAAAAAAACTGCGCCATTTGCTTGAGCTCCTGAATGTGGTTGGGCATTTGCAAATTTGCAATCAAATAATTTTTTAAGTCTATCAATAGCTAAACTTTCAGCTACATCTACATGTTCGCAGCCATTATAATACCTCTTTCCTGGATAACCTTCTGCATATTTATTTGTTAATACTGAACCTTGTGCCTCAAGGACAGCCTGAGATACAATGTTTTCAGATGCAATAAGTTCTATATGATTTTGCTGCCTTGTTAATTCATCATCTATAGCTTTAGAAATTTCTGGATCTATCTCAGAAAGCTTTTTTTCGAAAAAATTTTGATACTCCGGATTTATATATTTTCCTTCACTAGACATTTTATATTCTCCTTATTCTTCTATGGTGTCTACCGCCCTCAAACTCAGTTTTTAAAAAAAGATTGACGAAACTACAAGCTTTTTTTTTATTTAATATTCTTGACCCCAGTGTAATGACATTTGCATCATTATGCAATCTAGATAATTTTGTTGATTTATAGCTAAAACATTGGGCAGCTCTTATATTTTTATGTTTATTTGCCGTAATACACATACCTGTGCCAGATCCACACACCAATATACCAACATTTTTTTTACTAGTTTTTACTTTTTTTGCTAATTTATGAGCATAAACTGGATAATCTACCTTTTTATTCGAATTTGGACCGAGATCTGAACAACTAATTTTATTTGATTCTAAATATTTCTTAATTTGCTCTTTTAGGTAAAATCCAGCGTGATCAGATGAAATAAAAATTTTTTTCAAATTAATTAAAATTATAATCTAAAACACAAGCTACTAAATGAACTCGGTTCTCTTCTCCGCCATTAAAAGCATTATGGTATTTCACATTATTAGTTATCCATACACAGCCGTCTGCTGGCATATGCTGTGCTGCCTTATCTATTACCATTAAACATCCAGGATTAGTTTCTATTGGAATATGCAATCTAGGTTCTGGATCTCTATGCCAACTTAGAGTTGATCTTGGCTCTTTTAACAAAAGTCTTACTCTTCCTAATTTGTATTTCTTTTTTAATATATCAAAAACTTCTTTAAAATAAGTATGTTCAAAATCTTTCACAAATTCTGTGTACTTACTTTCGTCTATATTTATATCTCTTGATACTTCAATACCTGTGGAATCAGGCTTGGTCCAGTAAACACCTCTAGCTTTATTTCCTTTTACTGAATCTGGATCACCAGGAATTTGTGTTAATGGAATAGCTGCAAAATGAGGAATGCCTAAACTTGTATCAAAACCCTTAATTTTAAGAACTTCATTTAAAGCATTTTTCAACTTTTTTATATCAAATTTTAATTCTTGTTTTTGAAAATCACCTAAATTTTTTAATGACTTAACATTATTTAAAGACGTTACATTGTTCATAGCTAATAAATACTTTATTTATTACTATAATACATATAAATATTGCCGCATATTAAAAAAATAATTGAGAATGATTATCACTGGAAAATATCCTAATTTAAGAATGAGAAGAAATAGGCGTACAAATTGGATAAGAAGATTGCTTGAAGAACATAATATAAGCTCAAGCGATTTGATTTTGCCAATTTTTTTAGTAGAGGGCAAAAATAAAAAACAAGAAATTATAAACATGCCGGGCGTATATAGGTATTCTATAGACAAACTTAATCCGATTCTTTCAAAAGCCATTAAACTTAAAATTCCAGTAGTTGCACTTTTTCCCTACACAGAGAAACATTTAAAAGATGAAACAGGATCAGAGGCATTAAATGAAAATAATTTAGTTTGTAGAGCTTTAAGATTTATTAAAAAAAATTATAAAAATCAAATTGGTACTATGTGCGATGTAGCACTAGATCCTTATACAATTCATGGTCATGATGGAATATTAAGAAATAACAGAATTTTAAATGATGAAACAAATAAAATATTAATAAAACAATCTGCACTTCAAGCTTCTATGGGTTGTGATATTATAGCTCCATCAGATATGATGGATGGTAGAATAGGTTTAATTAGAAAATATTTAGATAAGCAAAAATATCAAGATGTTCAGATACTTTCTTATGCAATTAAGTATGCATCAAGTTTTTATGGTCCTTTCAGAAATGCTGTAGGATCTAAAGGTTTGCTTAAGGGTGATAAAAAAACCTACCAAATGGATTATAAAAATACAAGTGAAGCTTTAAGAGAAGTTGCGATAGACATTAAAGAAGGAGCGGACATGGTTATGGTAAAGCCAGGCATGCCTTATTTAGATATAATTAACTCAGTAAGAAATAAATTTCAAATACCAGTAATCGCGTATCAAGTATCTGGTGAATACAGTCTAATAATGAATGGAATTAAAAAAAAAATAATTGACGAAAAATCGATAATTGAAAGTTTAATATCTTTTAAAAGAGCTGGTTCGACGGCCATAGTTACTTATTTTGCAGACAGAATATTAAATTATTTAAAATTAAATAATTAACTTAATAAACTCTTCTCTTAGAGTTAAAATTTTTTCGTTATTAATCTGAATTACTGTTTTATCTAAAAAATCACCATTTATTTTTAAACCACTAATTATATCTTGTTTTTTTATTTTCTCTGAAAAATTTTCAACTAAAAAATTTGGAACAGTCCTTTTTTCATTATTTTTTAATACGTATATATATTCATTATTGACCATTTTTTTTTTTCACATATTCCATGTAATTTATTTCATAACCTAATGACTTGAATAACTCTAGCTCCCATAAAACAAATTTATCCACCCAGTTATCTAAATGAAGATTGTTAAAAAATATATCTAATAAATCAAATATGGTTTTATTTATTAAATTTTCAGCCGTCATGCTTCTTATAAGATCTAATGTATAAGTTATACAATTTAATTTTACTCTATGATCAAAAAAATATGCAGTATTGACTTTATCAATTTCAATTTTGAAATTACCAATAGTATTTTCATTTTTGGATGAATAATTTAAATGCATCTTATTTCCCAAAATTAAATAACTTTTATTTTTTTTTGATGATGATCCAAAGATAATTCCAGATTTCTTTCCATGGTAAAGTGTATAGAATTCAGCAATAGAGGAGTTTTCGTTGTAATTGTTTAAATTAAGTAAATAACCCTTATCTTGCCAAATCATTTTAACGTCCTCAAAAATTTGCTAGCTGCGTTTTGTTGTGCAATCTTTTTAGAAGAGCCTATTCCTTCGATATACTTAGCTCCAATAAGTTTTACTCCTACTTTAAAGATAGGATTATGCTTAGGTCCTGTATTAGAAACAAGTTTATATATAGGGAGACATTTAAATTTTTTTAGAGAATATTCCTGCAGTCTAGTTTTTGAATCTACCTTCGTTTCTACAGACAAATTTAGATAATGCTTCCAATTTTTTAATATAAATTTTTCGGCAGTTTCAAAATCTTTGTCTATATATATAGCACCGATCAATGCTTCCACGCAATCTGAAATAATTTTATTATGAACTAAACTAATATTTCTTTTTTGATTTCCTAAGAGAATATATTTATGTAAGTTTAGTTTGCTACCTATTTCATGACATACATTTTTATTAACAAGAGAAGCTAGTTTTTTATCTAGTGAACCCTCTTTTTCATTAGGATATAGCTCTAGCAATCTTTTAGAAATTATTAACCCTAGAACTCTATCGCCAAGAAATTCAAATTTTTCATAATTTTTTAATGAATTAAAACTTTTATGTGTTAGTGATTTTTTTAAATTATTTAAATTATTAAACTTAACATCAATTACGTTTTGTAAATCTATATAATCAATTTTCATTATTTAATTTTGCTAAAAAATCTTTTAATTCTTAGTGATTTGTTCCATTTAAAAACATTCAGTATACTCGAAACCCTTGGATCAGACGAAAAAAAGAGGATTTGAGCTTTTCCAACAAGATTATCCGCGTGTACATAACCAACCTCATCCAAAAATCTACTGTCTTTAGAGCAATCTCTATTATCACCTAAAAAAAAATATTTATTATCTGGTACGATAAATTTCATTGAATTATTATAAGTATAATCTGATCTGTATGATGCTAAATATTCAGTTCCATCTGGCAATTTTTCTAAAAATGTATTAACTTTTATTTTGAATTGTCCACAATAAATTTCATGATTTTTTTTTTGAATTGTTTTAAATAATTGTTCATTATTGATATATATATCTCCTTCTATGAACTGTATCGTGTCGCCTGGCAAACCAATTAATCTCTTTATGTAATCTGTGCGATTATCTGCTGGTGTTTTAAATACTATAACATCTCCACGGCTTGGAATTTCTGGTAATAATCTTCCCTTAAAAATTGGTGGGCTAAAAGGAAAAGAATGCTTGCTATAGCCATAACTAGCTTTTGTCACAAATAATCTGTCACCTACTAAAAGGTTAGGTTCCATTGATGATGAGGGAATATAAAAAGGTTGTATTAAAAGAGATCTTATAATTACAGCAATTATTAGTGCATATAGTAATGTCTTTAAATTTTCTATAAACCATTTCATATTAAATCTTATCAAGTATCACAAAAGCTATTGAATGTTTTTTTTCGTCAGAAAGAGATAGATGTATCTTAAACTTTTTAAGTTTAAATCTTTTAAAAATCATTTTTTTAATTTGATTGTTTATTTCTATAAAAGGCTTACCATTTTTGTCGTTTTGAATAGAAATATATTTAAAAGAGTTACCTTCTCTTATCCCGGTTCCAAGTGCTTTGTAGAAAGCTTCTTTGGCAGAAAATCTTTTTGCATAATAATTAGTTTTATTTTTATATTTTAATGATAATTCAATTTCCTTTTTGGAAAAGACCCTCTCTATAAACGCAACTTTTTTAATAGCTTTTTCTATTCTAGAATTTTCAATTATATCAACACCATTTCCAATAGTAGACATTATCTAATAATTTTCTTTATTTTTGAAATTGTTTTTTTTAAACCAATAAAAATTGATTCACCAATAATAAAATGACCGATATTAAATTCACTTATGCCCCTGACTTTACTCAATACTTTAGAAGCTTTGTAATCCATACCGTGACCTGCATGAACCTCCAATCCTAATTTAAGCGCAAATTTAGTAGATTTTTTGATTTTATCTAATTCTTTTTTGTAGTTAATGCCTCTTTTAATTTGATTTGTAATTTTACCAGTATGTAACTCAATACATTTCACGTTTAGTTCTTTTGATATTCTAATATCTTGAACATTGGGATCAATAAACAAACTAGTTCTAATTTTTTTTTTATTAAGAATTTTTATTACTTTACCTATTTTTTTTTTATACTTTTTTAAATTTAATCCACCCTCTGTAGTTATTTCTTTTCTTTTTTCTGGAACGATACAAACAAAGTCTGGTTGATATTTTAATGCTATTTTTAGCATTATATCATTTGCAGCCATCTCAAGATTTAATGGTATTTTTTTATTTTTCGATATCCTGTATAAGTCTGTTTCGTTAATATGCCTTCTGTCCTCTCTTAAGTGAATTGTTATTGAATCAGCTCCATAATCTAATGATGCAAGGGCAGCGTTGTACGGATCTGGGTGACGATCTCCACGAGCATTTCTTATAGTTGCAACATGATCTATATTTACACCTAATCTAATCATTATAAATATCTACTACCAGGCGTAGTTATGGGTATTGATTTCAAAATTTTAGGTAATTTGTTTTTTTTATAGGTTGGAACGTTTATTTTTACTTGAGAAATAATTTTATTTTTTTTTATCCTCAATGTTTTTTTTGTTGANCGATCGATTAATGAAGCAAAACCAACTAGTGTAGCTTTATATTTTTTTATTATTTTTACGCACTCTAAACTAGAACGGCCTGTAGTTATAACATCTTCAATAATCAAAACTTTAGCATTTTTTTTTATTTTAAAACCTCTTCTCAGAACAAATCTACCTTTTACTCGTTCTGCAAAAATTGTTTCTTTCTTTAATATTCTTCCTAATTCGTAACCCAATACTATTCCACCGATTGCTGGTGCTAAAATTATATCAAAATTTTTAAAATTTTTTTTTATTTTTTTTGATAGAGATATACAAATGTTTTTAGCTATAAAAGGATAGCTTAATAATTTGGCACATTGAATATATTTTTGTGAATGCAGTCCAGATGACAAAATAAAATGACCTTCTAACAAGGCATTAGTTTTTTTTAAAATTTTCAAGGAATTTTTTAAAGAAAGCATATTTGCTATTTTTATGTCTAATTATTTTAAAACTATACTCTTTTTGTTTTAGCTGACTAATTAAATTTGTAAAGTTTTTCAAATCATTAATTAAAAGATTAAAATGAAAATTTATTGTACTTTTAGTCTTTTCAACCATTTCTACACTTGTTATATTTACTTTATTATTTCCAATCAATGAGGTAACTTCACCCAATACACCAGGTTGATCGTTTAAAGATATCCACAATGTAGTGTTGTATTCTTTGTTTCTAGCAGTCCCATTTGTTTCCTTATTTTGCCAGTATCTTCGTATAGCTGCTCTTGCTTTGCCTGTTTTAGCTGTAGATACCCAGTGTAACGAGGGAGATACTTTTTTAGCTGTAATTATCTTAATTACATCTCCATTTATTAGTAAAGATTGCAAATCTGATTCTTTACCATTAATTTCACAACTTACTGCTTTGTCTCCGATTTTTGTATGTACGGCATAAGCAAAATCTATGGGCGTTGCATCTTTCGGCAATTTTATAACAGATCCTTTTGGTGTGAAGCAAAAAACATTTTCTTGGAACATTTGTAATTTAGTAAATTCATACGAATCTTCTGGGTTTTCATTTTTATCAATTATTTCTACTAGATCGGCTAACCAATCATATTCTTTCCAAGTTAAAGAACTATATTTTTCTGAAGATTTATATTTCCAATGAGAAGCTATACCTCTTTGTGCATATTCGTGCATTTCTATTGTTCTGAGTTGTATCTCAATAGGCCTTTTATTAGGGCCAATTACAGCAGTATGTAAAGATTTGTAGCTATTGATTTTTGGAGAGGAAATATAATCTTTAAATCTACCAGGAATACAGTTCCAGTTTGTATGAAAAGTTCCTAACGCTTTATAGCATTCATCAACGCTATTTAAAATTACTCTAAAACCTATAATGTCGGTTATCTGCTCTAGTGATGTTCTTTTTTTTTGTACTTTTTTCCATAAAGAAAACGGAGTTTTTTCTCTGCCAAAAATTTTACAATCAATGTTGGATCTATTTAAAAGATTTTTTAATTCATCTGCAACAGAGTTAAAACTAATTTCATTGGCATCTTTTATACTATTTAGTCTGTCTTTAATTAGCTTTCTAGCCTGTGGGTTTAAAACATCAAAACATAAGTCCTCTAATTCGTCTTTTATTCTATTCATACCCATTCTGTCTGCAAGTGGTGCATAAATTTCCATTGTCTCTTTTGCTTTCCTAATTTGTTTATCTTTATTACTTACAAACTGAATTGTTCTCATATTGTGAAGTCTATCTGCTAATTTAACTAATAAAACTCTGATATCTCTAGAGGTAGCAAGTATTAGTTTTCTGAAATTTTCTGCTTTTGAATTTGAAACAGCCTGATTTTCGTAAGCAGATATTTTTGTTACACCTTCAACTAAATCAGCCACTTCTTTACCAAACTCCTTCTCAATGGTTTTATATGTAGCTTGAGTATCTTCTATTGTATCATGCAATAAACCAGTGGCTATTGTTGCGCTATCAAGCTTCAATTCCGTTAATATATTTGCAACAGCGACAGGATGAATTATATAAGGTGATCCTTCATCTCTTTTTTGTTTTTCGTGTGCCTTAAGTGCAAATTCATAAGCTTTAAATAGATTTTCTGGATTTAGAAATTTATTATACGATTTTACTTTATTTATTAAATCGTGAGGTTTAAGCATTATTTATTATAACATTAATTTACTTAAGTTTAATACTTCTTATGCTCTTAATAGGCAATTTATACAATAATTGCTCAATATTTTCCTTACTTTTTGGATGCTTCCAATTTTGATTTACTTCAAACAAAGGCAACAAAACAAAATTCCTTTTATGCATCCTTGGGTGGGGGGATATTATCTTTTTATTACCAGTTAATAATGAATAATTTTTACCGTTATAATCGATAATGTCAATATCACAAACCCTGGGGTAATTCTTTTTATCTTTCTTTCTTCCAATAATCTTTTCTACACTCTGCAAAAATGAAAAAAGGTCTTTAATATCCAATTTGGTCTCAAGTTTTAAGACAATATTGAGGAATTTTGGAAATTTTGGATTAGGCCATGATGGTGTTTCATAATATGATGAATTAGATATTATATTAATATTATTGTCTAAAATTAATGACTTTGTTTTTTCAATATTTAATAATCTATTACCTAAATTAGACCCAATTGAAAGATAAACTAAATTAGCTACTTTTTCTAAAATACCTTGCTTTTTCACGATTCCAATCTCTGGTTTTTTTCGACTGTCTTTTATCATGGAGTTTTTTCCCTTTGGCAACTGCAATTTCTATCTTTGCTTTACCCTTTTTAAAATACATTTTTGTAGGCACTAAAGTAAAACCGTCTTCATTCATTCTTCCAATTAACTTATTAATTTCTTTTTTTGAAAATAATAATTTTCTTTCAGAATAAGGATTGTGATTAGAAAAACTTGCTTGTTTGTACTGTTGTATATGGGAATTTATTAAGAATATTTCTCCATTTTTTTCAATTCCGTATGAGTCAGCAATATTTATTTTTCCTTGTCTTACGGATTTAATTTCAGAACCTTTAAGCACCATTCCTGCTTCAATTTTATCAATAAAAAAATAATTAAAACTAGCTTTTCTGTTAATAGAAATAATTTTTAAACCAGAATTGGTTCTTTTTTTCATTTAATTAATTTAGCAACTTCTAAAACATTCTTAATTTGTTGTTCTGTTTCTTTTGTTATATTTACTAAAGGTAATCTAATTTCATCACTACAAAGTCCTAACAATTTCGCTGCAAACTTAACTGGTGCTGGATTACTTTCCAAAAATAGAGATTTGTGAACTGGTTGCAAAATTTTATCAATTCTATCTGCTTCTTTTATTTCATTATCAGATTTTGATTTTGAAAATTTTTGCATATCGGAACAAAGTTTAGGTGCAATATTTGCTGTTACTGATATTACTCCTGCTCCACCCCTTTTATTAAATTCAAGTGCCAAACCATCTTCGCCGGTTAGTTGAATAAATTCAGATCCTAATTTTTTTGTCGTTTGATCTAATCTATTTAGATCTCCAGTTGCATCTTTTACACCAACAATATTTTTTAATTCAAATAATTTAGCCATAGTCTCAACTGACATATCGATAACACATCGACTGGGTATATTGTAAATAATAATTGGTAAATTAGTGTTATCGTTTATTTTTTTATAATGTTGATATAATCCTTCTTGTGTAGGTTTGTTATAATATGGTGTAACTACTAAAGCACCATTTGCACCAGCATTCTCAGCATGCTTAGTCAAAGCCACAGCCTCTTCAGTTGAGTTAGATCCAGTACCAGCTATAACTGGAATTTTACCATTAGCCTCTTTAATACAAATCTCTATTACTTTTTCATGTTCATCGTGACTAAGAGTTGGTGACTCTCCTGTTGTGCCAGCGGGTACCAATCCATTTGTCCCATTTTCTAAATGAAAATTGATAAGCTTTAAATAAGCCTCTTCATCTAGCTTATTATTCTTAAATGGGGTAACAATAGCTACATTTGATCCTTTAAACATAAATATTTATAACATAGTTTTTAGAATCGTTTGGTATTTTATGAAAGAGAAATTTAAAAAAATATTGTTAATAAACCTTATTTTTTTAGTTTATTCATTAAATTTATATTCGGATGAATTAATAGTTCCCCAAAAAAAACCTATTATTTCTGATATTTTATTAAAAAAAAATCATGCAAGCAATTACTTAATCCCTCAAATAAAGCCAAAGCTGGTATCAGAAGAAGAAGATAATAAATCTGCTACTAATAAAAAAAAAGAAGTAAACAAAAAAGTTGATGGTTTTGTGCTTCCTCAATCGAAACCACTTATTGTTAAAAAGGATAAGGCCATTGTAAAGAAAAAATCAAAATATTTTAACGAGAAAGATTTTAAAATAGCTAGCCAAGCAATCAAGTTCATGGAAAAAAGAAATTGGTTTGAGGCTGAAAAAATTGCAAAAAAAGCGAAAAATAAGTCTATTTATAATTTTATCCAATGGAACCATCTTATAACAACAGGCAACAATGCAACTTTTTATGATTATAAAAATTTTATTGAAAGAAACAAAGACTATCCAAGAATAGGAAGGGTAAAATATTTATCTGAACACAAATTATCTACAAAAGTACTATCACCAAAAAAAATAATAAAATATTTTGAAGTTGAAAAACCCCTAAGTGGTTATGGAGAAATAATTTTGGGAGAAAGTTATATTTTGATAGGTGAAATAAATAGAGGCATTGATTTAATTAAAAGAGGTTGGATAAGAGCTGATTTATCAAAAACTGAATTAAGAAATTTTAGAAAAAAATATAAAAAATATCTTACAAATGATGATAATATCAGTAGGGCTGATTATCTTGCGTGGGAAAACAAATATTGGGATCTTAAAAGGATGATAAGATATTTACCCCAAGATCAACAATTACTCTATACCGCTAGACAATTGCTAATGAGCAAATCTTATGGCGTTGATAATGCAATAAGTAAGGTACCAGGATATTTAAAAAGTGACTCAGGTTTAAATTACGATAGACTAAAATGGAGAAGAAAAAGAGGAAGAGTTGATAGTTCTTTAGAAATTTTAACAAAAATCAAAAATACTAAAGAGTATATGGTAAGACCAGACAAATGGTGGAAAGAAAGATCGATTATTGCTAGATCGTTAATTTATAAAAAAAAATTTACTACCGCATATAAGATAACTAGTGATCATGGACTTACAGAAGGTCCAGAATTTGCTGAAGCTGAATGGATGAGTGGCTGGATAGCATTGAGTTTTTTAAATGACCCTTTATTAGCAATAGATCATTTTACTAAATTTTATAATAATGTTGGATATCCTATAAGTTTGTCTAGAGGTGCATATTGGTTAGGTAGATCAAATGAAATAATGGGAAATAATCAAGAAGCAAAAAAATGGTATATTGAAAGCTCTAAATATTTAACCACATATTATGGACAATTAGCACATTTAAAAATTTCTCCCAATAAACCTTTTGTTTTAGAAGATTTAATGGAAGTAGACAAAAGTTTTGCAGAAAGTTTTTATAAAAATGATTTAGTTAAAATTGTATATTTACTAGATGAATTGAACAAAGATAAATATACAAAACATATATTAAGATTTCTTGCCAACAAAAATATAGAGGCAGGCAGTGAGGTTCTAGCAGCAAAACTTGCTACAGATATATCTAGATTTGATTTTGCAATTCAAGTTTCTAAACTTGCTTCTTATCAAAAAAGATTTCATAATAAATATAATTATCCAATTATAAGCACTCCCAAATACATTAATAAAAGAAAAATACCTGATGCTGCATTTATACTTTCAATCATTAGGCAAGAAAGTGAATTTGATACTTCTGCAAATAGTTCAGCTGGAGCAAAGGGTTTGATGCAATTGATGACTTACACTGCAAAAACAGTAGCTAAACAAGCAAACATGAATTATTCAAAATCAAGATTAACAAAAGATCCTGAATATAATATTAATTTAGGCTCTCATTATATAGCTGGTCTCTTGCTTGAGTATGATGGTGCATATCCTTTTGCTATAGCTGCCTACAATGCAGGACCTAGAAGAGTTAAGCAGTGGAAAAGAATAAATAAAAACCCTCAAAAGGGTCAAATAGATTATGTTGATTGGATAGAATTAATAAAATTTAAAGAGACTAGAAATTATGTTCAAAGAGTTTTAGAAAATTACAATGTTTATAGATATATTTTAGAGCAAAAACCAATTTTAATTAAAGATTTCTTTAAAAGTGAGCCATTATATTGATGGCGGAAGGAGAGGGATTCGAACCCTCGGTACACCATTATAGCGTACGACAGTTTAGCAAACTGTTGGTTTAAACCAGCTCACCCATCCTTCCATAATTACTGTGTAACTTGAAACCATTGAATATTCAATATTAATACAGTATTTATTGGAAAATATGAAAAATAAATATTCAATATTTTCTTTAATAAAAAATGCTTTGAGCGGTCACGAAAACTGGCAGAGAGCATGGAGAGATCCTGAACCTAAAAAAGAATATGACGCAATAATTATTGGTGGCGGTGGCCATGGTTTAGCTACAGCATATTATTTAGCAAAAAAGCATAAATTGACAAATATTGCGGTTGTTGAGAAAGGGTGGATTGGTGGTGGAAATACCGGGAGAAACACTACTATCATAAGATCAAATTATTTGTGGGATGCTAGTGCAGGACTTTATGATCATGCTCTAAAAATTTGGGAAAGTTTATCTCAAGAACTTAATTATAATGTTATGTTTAGTCAGAGGGGAGTTATGAACCTGGCGCACAACCTTCAAGACGTAAGAGATTTAAAAAGAAGAACACATGCAAATAGATTAAACGGAGTTGATGCCATTTGGTTGAGCACTGAGGAAGTTAAAAAGTTTTGTCCAATTATTAATACTTCACCAAATATTAGATATCCAGTTTTAGGAGGTACATTGCAAAGGAGAGCTGGTACAGCAAGACACGATGCAGTGGCATGGGGATATGCTAGAGGTGCTGATGCTATGGGAGTTGATATTATTCAAAATTGTGAAGTCAAAGGAATTAAAAGAAATGGTGATCAAGTTGAGGGTATAGAGACAACAAAAGGTTTTATTAAAGCAAAAAAAATTGGAGTAGTTGCAGCTGGACACTCAAGTGTAATCGCAAACATGGCTGGTATAAGATTGCCTGTAGAGAGTAAACCACTACAAGCTTTGGTGTCAGAACCTGTAAAACCTATTATTGATACAGTTGTCATGTCTAATGCTGTACATGCTTACGTAAGTCAATCAGATAAAGGTGAATTAGTCATTGGAGCTGGTACTGACTCATATGTTTCATATACTCAAAAAGGAAGTCACAATATTGTAGAGGAAACCTTAAGAGCAATTTTAGAATTATATCCAATATTTAGTAGAATGAAAATGTTAAGACAATGGGGAGGAATTGTTGATATTTGTCCAGATGCAAGTCCAATCATTAGTAAAACTCAAGTCAAGGGTCTATATTTTAACTGTGGATGGGGTACCGGAGGATTTAAAGCAACACCAGGTTCTGGCGATTTATTTGCTCATACAATTGCAAATGATGAACCACATCAATTAAATGCAGCTTTCAATCTAAACAGATTTGTAAGTGGAGATCTTGTTGATGAACATGGTGCTGCTGCAGTTGCACACTAATGTTTATAATTAATTGTCCTTATTGTGGTGAAAGAGATCAAACGGAATTTTCGTGCGGAGGTGAAGCTCATATAGAAAGACCAAAACAGCCAACTGAGTTAAGTGACGATCAATGGGCTGAATATCTATTTATGAGGAAAAATATCAAAGGTGTGCAGTTTGAAAGATGGAACCATGCTCACGGATGTAGAAAGTGGTTTAATATGGTTAGAGATACTTCTAATGACAAAATTCAAGCGGTTTATAAGATGGGGGAAAAACCTCCAGTTAAATAATTATGTCAAAAAATTTAAGAATAAATAAAAATAATTTTATAGATCAAACAACAAGAATTTCATTTAAATTTAATGGTCAAAAACTCTTTGGATATAAAGGTGATACATTGGCATCAGCATTGTTAGCTAATAATATTCATTTGGTAGGGAGAAGTTTTAAGTACCATCGTCCAAGAGGAATAATGACATGTGGTTCTGAAGAACCAAATGCAATAGTACAAATCGGAAATGATCCTTCATTAACAGATCCTAACGTTAGAGCAACTGAAATTGAGTTATATGAAGGTCTAGAGGCATCAAGCCAAAACTGTTGGCCAACTGTAAATTTTGACATTGGAGGAATAAATAATTTTCTATCCCCTCTACTCCCTGCTGGATTTTACTATAAAACTTTTATGTGGCCTGCAAGTTTTTGGGAAAAATATGAGTATTTTATTAGGCACTCTGCTGGTCTTGGTAAAGCACCTACAAAATCCGATCCAGATATTTATGATCATCAGTATTCACATTGTGATGTATTAGTTGTTGGTGGAGGTATTTCAGGAATTATATCAGCAAAATTGTCGGCAGAAAAAGGTTTAGATACAATCTTAATCGATGACAAAAGTTTCTTAGGAGGTTCAACGATATATCAAGAAAATGAATGCTATAAAATTAACAGTATTAATTCAAATAAATGGTTAGCTAATGAAATAGAAAGTTTGAAAAACTATCCAAATTTGATTATCAAGAATAGAACTAGTCTTGCAGCGTTTCATGGATATAATTACTTATTAGCTAGAGAAAGTTTAACTGATCATTTAAGTGTTAATGAAAGAAAAGGCAAAGTAAGACAAAGATTGTGGAAAATCAGAGCTAAAAAAGTAATTATAGCATCCGGATCCATTGAAAGACCATTAATATTTAGTAACAACGATAGACCTGGAATTATACTTTCATCCTCAATCAAAAAATATATCGATTATTATGGTGTAAAAACTGGAGAAAATATTTCACTTTTTACTAACAATGACTGTGCATATGAAACTGCAATATCTCTTTATAAAAGTGGAGTTAAAGTAAATGTAATTGTGGATATTCGTAAAAATTCAGACTCCTTAATTGTAAAAAAAGTATTAGAGTTGGGGTTAAAAGTATTATGGGAGTCAACTGTAGTAGATACCCAAGGATATAAAAGAATTAAATCATTTGAAGTAATGAAACTCTCAGATGACGGTAATAATGTTGTAGGAGATAGGTCTAAATATAATTGTGATTGCTTAGGTATTTCAGGTGGTTGGACTCCTATGGTTCACTTATTTACACAATCTGGTGGAAAATTAAAATTTAGAAATGACGATAATGTGTTTATACCTGATGAAAATAAAACGCCTTCAAATCAAATCAGTGTTGGGTCATGCAATGGTGAATTTGAATTAAATGAAATCGTAGTTAATACTATTGAAAATTTAAAAAGTTTTCTAAATTTAAGTAACACGTGCTACGATGGCATTAAAATTATTTGTCCAGATGAAAAATCAAAAAGAAATATTTGGCTACTACCTTCAGATAAACCTATTGGAAAAACAAAACCATTTTTAGATTTTCAAAATGATTCTACTGCTAAAGATGTTAAACTTGCGTTGCGAGAAGGATTTAAGTCAATAGAACATGTAAAAAGATATACAACTACTGGAATGGGTACTGATCAAGGAAAATTATCTAATATGCATGCATTAGGTATTATCGCAGATACTACAGGAACAAATATGGGTGAACTAGGAACTACAACTTTCAGACCACCTTATACACCTTTAACATTTGGAGCAATTGTAGGAAGAAATGTTGGAGAATTTTTTGACAACACAAGAAAAACCGCAATCCATAACTGGCATGAAAAAAATAAGGCTGAATTTGAAAATGTAGGTCAGTGGAAACGACCTTGGTATTTTCCAAAAAATGGTGAAAATATGCACCAAGCTGTTCAAAGAGAAAGTAAAGCAGCTAGAGATAGTGCCGGTATATTAGATGCATCCACACTAGGAAAAATTGATATCCAGGGAACTGATGCTTCAGAATTTTTAAACAGAATTTATACCAATGCTTGGTCAAAACTTGAAATCGGCAAGTGTAGGTATGGATTAATGCTTAATGAAGACGGCATGGTTTACGATGATGGTGTAACAACACGACTTGGTGAAAATCATTATATAATGACAACTACAACCGGAGGAGCAGCAAATGTTTTATCTAAGTTGGAAGATTACTTACAAACAGAGTGGCCAGAATTAGATGTTTATTTGACTACAGTGACTGATCAATACTCAACAATTAGTATTTGTGGTCCTAACTCAAAAAACATACTTGCTAAAATTGTACCAGGTCTTGATTTATCAGACAATAATTTTCCACATATGTCATTTAAAAATACCAAAATAGGTAATGTTAATTGCCGTATAATGAGAATAAGTTTTACAGGAGAACACAGCTACGAGATAAATATTCAATCAAATTATGCAGAAGATGTGTGGATTAAATGTATGGAAGCTGGGAAAGAATTTAATTTAACTCCTTACGGTACCGAAACAATGCACCTTTTAAGAGCCGAAAAAGGATTTATAATTACGGGTCAAGATACTGATGGAACATTAACCCCTTCAGATTTACAAATGGATTGGATTATAGGAAAAAAGAAATTTGATTTTATTGGCAAGAGATCTCTTTATAGAAGTGATACAATTAAAGAAAATAGAAAACAATTGGTTGGTCTTTTAACAGAGGATCCAAAAGAAGTTTTGGAAGAAGGAGCACAACTAGTTGAAAATATCAATAAAAAACCAATCGAAATGTTAGGACATGTCACTTCTAGTTATTTCAGCCCTAATTTAAATAAATCAATTGCACTTGCGGTTGTAAAAAGTGGTAAGAAGCTTAAAGGCAAAAAACTTATAGTGCCGATGGAAAATAAAAATATAAATGTAACAATAACCGACACCGTGTTTTACGATAAAGAAAATAAAAGGCTAAATGCTTAGTTTTAACACACCAATTAAAGAAGAAAAAAAATACAATGATTTGAAAATTGTAGAAATAGAGCCAACTATAAAAATTAATTTAAGAAGTAGTAAAAGAGAGTTTTCAACAAAAATTGGGAAAATTTTGTCAATTTTACCTCCTAACGAGGCAAATACTTCATCAGGTAATGAAAATTATAATTTGCTATGGTTAAGCCCTGATGAATGGCTTGTATATTCAAACAATATCAATCACACATTAGATAATCAAATAGAGTTAGAGAATAATTTATTTAATGAAATATCTAAGCTAAATCAAGGAGCTGTTACTAATGTATCCGACCATTGGGTGATGATTAATTTAAAAGGTAGTAAAACATTTGATTTACTTTCAAAAAGCTGTCCTTTTAATTTTAAAGATTTCAAAAATAAGAAAGGCTCAGTGGTTCAAACTGTTTTAAACCATGTAGATGTAATAATTCATAATAAAGATGAGAATGATTTAAACTTATTCGTTAGAAGGTCGTTTTCGGAGGATTTATGGTTGTGGATTAATGATAGCGCTCGTTTTCTCTAAGCGGCTTTTTAAATAAATAATTAGTATACTTAAATAAATACCTGAGAATATCCAATTTACAGAAGCCCAAATCCAAAAAAAAACCTCAAAACTTGCATTTATGTACTTTGCAAGCACAAAAACCACTACTGGATTTAATCCATTTCTAAATAAGTTAGATATCATTGCATATTCTGCTTTTTTAATAGCCATAAATAAACCATTAGATAGAAAAAAAATAGGATAAGCAGGTAAGATAAATGCACAAATTTTTAAATATCTAGATCCATAATCTATAACTGTAATGTCAGAGGAAAATACACTAATGATTAAATCAGATAATATAAACAACATCGAGCCTGATATAATCATTATGAAGAATGAGTATTTTATCGAAGTGAAATACGCTTCTTTTACTCTATTAAAATTTTTAGCTCCAAAATTTTGTGAAATAATTGATATAATCGCGGTATTTATTCCTAATATTGGTAATAGTACTACTTGCTCTATTCTTGTCCCTACCCCATATCCGGCAACCGCATATTCACCTGAAATACCAACGTAAGCTAGAACAATTGCCGCCGTAATTGAGTATGCAAAAATTGATACTACAATCGGCATTGCTGTAAAAAAAATATTAGTAAAATAATATATTTTTGGAATTAAATGCTCTTTAAGAATTTCTTTTATTCTCTCATTTTTTAAAACTTTTAAAAAAATTATTAAAAAAGCAATTAATTGAGATACTATGGTTGAAATAGCAATACCTTTTACACCATATGCTGGAAAAAAAAATAAACCAAATATTAATATTGGATTTAAAATTAAATTGATGAAGAAAGATAGGATTAATACATTTCTATATGTTTTTGTATCTCCCTCTGCATGTAGTAAAGAATTTAGAGCAACAACTAATATAAATAATATTGAGCCAGCAAATATTATATCAGTATATTCAAGTCCTAATTTAGTTACCTCTGAAGTTGTTACCATCAACTGAAAGATTTTTTCAGAAAAGTTTAAACCTATAAAGCTGATAATAAGCGATAAAAGAATTGCAAAGTAAATAATATGAGTAAAATAATTTAATATATTCTTTATATTTTTTTCACCAATACTATTTCCTATCAAAGATGTACCAGCAACAGTTACTCCTATAGAGGACGCTACAATTATAAAATAAATTGGAAATGATTTACTTAAAGCTGCTAAGGCTTCTGGAGATATCATTCCTGCATAAAATGTATCAACTATATTATATAAAGTTTGAAATAACATTCCTACCATTGCTGGTAATGCAAGCTTACGAACTAAGATTGGAATTTTATCTTTCAGTAAATCCAAATTAAATCTCCCTTTGATGAAAATATTCTTTACCAGATTTTTTTGCTATTTTTATTTGTTTTTGTCGCATTCTAAACCTTTGTAACTGCTTGTTTGTCAATTTATTATAACAATTTGGGCAAGATACACCCTCTTCAAAATTTTTAGACTTAGTATCAGCTTTTGTAATAGGTTCTCTACATCCAGCACAAATACTTAGGTTGCCTGGTTTTAGACTATGTTTAATTGAAACTCTATTATCAAAAACAAAACAATCACCTTTCCAATAACTATCTATTTTATTTATTTTATCTAAGTAATTTATTATGCCACCTTTTAATTGATAAACATTTTTAAAACCTTTATTTCTTAAATAATAGCTTGCTTTTTCACATCTGATTCCACCAGTACAAAACATACCAATTTTTTGATTTTTTTTAAGTGTTTTAAAAAATTTTGGAAACTCTCTGAAACTGTTTAATTTTGGATTAATAGAACCTCTAAATGTACCGACTTTAAATTCAAAGTTTTTTCTAGTATCAATCAATATAATATTTTTTCTTTTAATAAATTTATTCCATTCGTTCGGTGTTAATTCATTATCTGAAATCTTTTTCTTAATTTTTATACCCAAAGGGACTACTTCTTTTTTAATTTTGACTTTACCTTTATGAAATGGTTGAAATTTATAATTAGTTAAGTTTTCGTTATTAAATTTATTAATATTAAAAATTTTTTTTAAACTTTTAATAATATTATCAAATTTATTTGTTTTAAAACTTATAGTTCCATTTAATCCTTCATTTGAAATTATAATTGTTCCTCTGATATCATTTCTTATAAATAAACTATCCAAATATTTTTTTTTTGATTTTAAAGTAGTTAATTTTTTGAATTTATAAAAACCAAATATGCTATACATTATTTTTTTCTACAAATAGATAAACCATCGCCAATTGGCAAAATTAAGCTCTCTACACGATTATCATCTTTTATAAATTTATTAAATTCTCTTATTTTTAGTGTTAATCTGTCGTTTTTATTTTGATCAGCAACATCACCATACCACAGGACATTATCAACAACTATAATCCCATTATTATTTAATATATTAAGAGAATTATTAAAATAATTTATATAATTTTCTTTATCTGCATCTATAAATATAAAATCATATTTTTTTTTTTGATTATGTAAATCGTCTAATGATACAATAGCGTTATTTATTAAAAGATTAATTTTATTATCTATCTTTGCTTTTTTAAAAAAACTTATAGCCACATGAGAAGTTTCTTTATTTTTATCTAAAGCTGTTAATTTGCTATTTTCATCCATCGCTAGACCCATTGTTAAGGCACTTAAGCCTGTAAATGTTCCAATTTCTAAAATATTTTTAGGATTAATAATTTTGACAATTAAATGTAAAAAGTGGCATTGACTTATAGAAATTTGCATTTTTTTAATTTCACCAAGAGTATCATTGTATTTAATTATTTCATATTGGACTGGATGTAATTTAATTGAGTGACTATTAATATATTCTTCGATTTGATAGTTTAGATTTAGATTTGAACCCATATTAATTGAGCTTTTTCTTTAAAATTTCATTAACTAGCTGAGGATTTGCCTTTCCATTAGATTGTTTCATAACTTGTCCTACAAAAAAACCAAATAATTTATCTTTTCCTGATTGATAGGCTTCAACATTTTTAGGGTTATCTGAAATAACTTTATCAATAATCTTCTCCAATTCTTTAGGATCACTTTGTTGCTTTAAACCTTTTTCCTCAACTATTTTTTTTGGGTCTTTGCCACTATCAGCCATAATTTCAAAAACAGTTTTTGCAATTTTTCCTGAAATAGTACCATCTTTTATTAGATTAATAAGTTTTGCCAAATTTTCTGATGTAATAGGGCTCTCTGTAATTTCTATATTTTTGTTATTTAATAAGGCAAATAATTCTCCGGTGATCCAATTTGTTGCAAGTTTAACATCAGATTTTTTTGACACATCCTCAAAATATTTTGAGGTATCTATATCAGATACTAGAATATTAGCCTCATAGGGTGATAAATTAAATTTTTCAATAAACCTTTTCTTTTTTTCATCCGGCAATTCAGGAATTTCTTTTTTAATTTCGTTAATAAAATCATCATTTAATTCTAAAGGTAAAAGGTCTGGATCTGGAAAGTATCTGTAATCATGCGCGTCCTCTTTTGTACGCATTGATCGAGTTTCATTTTTTCTTGTATCAAATAATCTTGTCTCTTGATCTATTGATCCACCCTCCTCTAATATATCAACTTGTCTATTTGCTTCATAATCAATTGCCATCTGCATAAATTTAATAGAGTTTACATTTTTAATTTCACACCTTGTGCCAAGTTCAGTTTCGCCTTTTTTTCTTACAGATACGTTAACATCAGCTCTTAAAGAGCCCTCCTGCATATTTCCATCACAAGTGCCAAGATATCTCATAATTGATCTTAATTTTTTTATATAGGCATTAACTTCATCTAAGGATCTTAAATCAGGTTTGCTTACTATTTCCATTAATGCCACCCCCGATCTATTTAAATCAACTAATGTATTTTGAGGGTCAATATCATGTATGCTTTTGCCAGCATCTTGCTCTAAATGTAGTCGCTCAATTCCTATCATTTTTTCTCCATCCGGCATATCTAAAGTCACAGAACCCTCTCCTACGATTGGATTTTTATATTGAGAAATTTGATAGCCTTGAGGAAGATCAGCATAGAAATAATTTTTTCTATCGAATATAGATCTGTTATTAATTTTTGCATTTAAACCTATCCCAGTTTTGATCGCTTGTTTAATGCAAAATTCATTTATTACAGGCAACATTCCAGGAAATGCAGCGTCTACTAGACTAACTTGGGTGTTTGGTTCAGAACCAAACTTTGTAGGTGATGATGAAAATAATTTAGAATCTGATAATACTTGAGCATGAACTTCTAGACCAATTATTACTTCATATTCTTTGTTATCTCTATTGATTAAATATTCTTTATTATTTTTAATCACTTAATCCACCAATCATTAATATTATTTTTAAATTCAAGGTTTTTTTCAATTGAATAAGCAATATTCAAAATACATTGTTCATCAAATGCCTTGCCTATAATTTGAAGTCCTAAAGGAAAGCCATTTTTGTCATGACCTGCAGGAATAGAAATTGCTGGGAGACCAGCTAAATTAATAGGAACCGTAAAAATATCATTTAAATACATTGAAACTGGATCATTTAATTTTTCTCCAATTTTAAATGCTGAGCTAGGTGTTGATGGAGTTAATATAGCATCTACCTTTTTATAAGCTTTATCAAAGTCATCTTTGATTAACCTTCTTACTTTTTGTGCTTTAAGATAATAAGCATCATAATATCCAGATGATAGTACGTATGTACCAATCATAATTCTTCTTTTTACTTCGTCTCCAAATCCCTCTGATCTCGTTTTTTCATACATATCAATTAAGTTTTCACCTTTTGATCTGAATCCGTATTTAACGCCATCATATCTAGCTAGATTAGATGAAGCTTCTGCTGGTGCAACAATGTAATAAGCAGGCAGAGCATAATTGGTATTAGGTAGTGATATGTCAATAACTTCACCTCCGTTATCTTTAATAATTTTTATTCCTTTTTCCCATAATTGCTCTATTGCTTTTGGCATTCCATCAACTCTATATTCCTTTGGTATACCAATTTTTTTTCCTTTAATATTATCACTAAGATCCTTCAAATAATTTCCTCTAACGAAATCTACAGAAGTTGAGTCCTTACTGTCATAAGAGCTCATTACTTCTAAGAGTAACGCGCAGTCTTTAACATCGTGAGTCATTGGACCAGCTTGATCAAGAGATGAGGCAAAAGCAACTATTCCATATCTTGAACAACTTCCATAAGTTGGTTTCAAACCTACGGTGCCAGTAAAAGATGCGGGTTGTCTTATTGAGCCACCTGTATCAGTTCCGATAGTAGCAGGGGTTAATTTAGCAGCAAGTGCAGAGGATGATCCACCAGACGAACCACCAGGTACTAAATTTTCAGATATTGGATTTTGTACATTACCATAATAACTAGTTTCGTTTGATGAGCCCATTGCAAATTCATCACAATTTAATTTTCCTATTATTATTCCTCCCTGGTTCAAAATATTTTGTGTAACAGTTGACTCGTAAGTTGGTACAAAACTTTCTAAAATTTTACTCCCCGCTGTGGTTTTCAAATTTTTTGTACAAAAAAGATCTTTAATTGCTATTGGGATGCCAGGAATTTTTTTTTTATAATCAGGTTTTGAATCAAACTCTTTTGATTTATTTAAAGCATCTTCAAAATTTTCGGTAATATACGAATTTAATTTTTTAGATTTTTTTGATCTGTATATAAATGCCTCGGTTACTTCTTTAGACGACAATTCTTTTTTTTTAATTTTATCTACTAGATCACACAATTTGAAATCGGTTATTTCTGACATTATTCAACCACCTTAGGTACGACAAAAAAATCTTTATTTTTATCAGGAGAATTTTTTAAAATGTCCTCTCTAATATTTTTAGATTGAATTTTATCTTTTCTTAACTTTAGAGTAGTTTCTGCCACAGAAGTTAGTGGTTCTGTCTTGCTAGTATCTAATTCGTTTAATTTTTCAATAAAATTAAATATTAAATTTAGATCATTACTAAGCTTTTTTGCCTTATCTTCCTCTATCGATATTCTTGATAGTTTAGAAATGTGCTTTACTGTTTTAAGATCTATAGTCATATGATAAGAATATTGAAAACTATCATTTAATCTAAAAAATACAATATGATCACTTTGGACGAACTTAAAGATAAACTAACAAATAACTCTAGATTAATAGGATTAGATTTAGGAACAAAACGTATTGGTGTTGCTATTTGTGACGATAAAAGAAAAATAGCTACCCCATTTAAAATAGTCGAATACAGAAGTATGGAATATTTACTAAATGAATTAAAAACTATTATTAAAGACAATAACATATTAGCTATAGTTATAGGAAACCCAATAAATATGGATGGATCATTAGGAAAAAGTGTTCAATCTATAAACGATAAAGCTAAAATTATCGAAAAAGAGCTCAAATTACCAATTTCAATGTGGGACGAAAGATTATCAACTTCAGGAGCATTTAATATATCAAGCAATATGGACATAAGATTTACAAATAGAAAAAAAAATATAGATAAAAAAGCAGCTGCCTTCATACTGCAAGGTGCTATTGATTATTTAAACAATTAATACTTGCACTTAACACGCATTGGAGCTATAGAGTTTGTTTTAATGGCAACATCAAAAAAAGCTATTAAAGTTTCCAACAAACATCTTCTAGGTATACAAGACCTTTCTATTAATGACATTAATATTATACTAAATGAAGCAAAAGATTTTATTTCATTAAATAAAAGTAAAAATAAAAAATTGGATATACTTAGGGGTAAAACACAAATTAATCTTTTTTTTGAGCCATCTACAAGAACACAAAGTTCATTTGAATTAGCAGGCAAAAGACTTGGAGCAGATGTCATGTCAATGAATATAACAAATTCAGCTATTAAAAAAGGTGAGACATTAATAGATACAGCAATGACACTAAATGCAATGCATCCTGATATAATAGTAATTAGACACCAAGACTCAGGTGCCTGTAATTTACTATCTCAAAAAGTAAATTGTTCAGTTTTAAATGCAGGTGATGGAAGAAGAGAGCACCCTACTCAAGCTTTACTTGATGCTTTGACAATTATTGATCGAAAAAAAAAAATTCAAGGATTAAGAATAGCAATTTGTGGAGATATACTTCATTCAAGAGTAGCACGCTCCAACATATATCTTTTAAATATGCTAGGTGCTGAAATAAATATTGTTGCCCCATCAAATCTTATGCCAAAAGATTTAGATAAACTAGGTATAAATAAATTTTCTGATATGAAAAAAGGAGTAAAAGATTGTGATATAGTAATGATGTTAAGACTCCAGAATGAACGTATGACAAGTTCATTTCTTTCATCAAATAGAGAATATTATGAATACTATGGTTTGACACCAGATAAATTAGCATATGCAAAAGAAGATGCTCTAATTATGCACCCTGGTCCAATGAATAGAGGTATAGAAATTGATACTAATCTTGCTGATGATATTAATAAAAGTGTAATTAAAGAACAAGTTGAGCTTGGTGTTGCTGTAAGAATGGCTTGTTTAAAAATATTTTGTGAATGATGAAAAAACAATTTTTCCTAAACGCAAATATTATAGATCCAAAAAATTCTATGGAGGAAGTTGGTGGACTCATAATTAATGAAAATGGAAAAGTTGAAGCTATCGGAAAAAAAGTAAATAAAAATAATATACCATCACGTGAAAAATATTATGATCTTAATGGCAAATATATATTTCCAGGAATTGTTGATATGCGTGTATTTGTTGGCGAACCTGGTTATGAATATAAAGAAAATTTTAAAACTTTAAGTAACGCAGCTTTATCTGGTGGAGTAACTTCTGTAGTAACTATGCCAAATACTTTTCCTGTTATAGATAACGTTTCTATAGTTGATTTTCTTAAAAGACGAGGGAGAGATAAGTCAAAAATAAATATATTTCCAACTGCGACATTGACTAAAAACCTTGAAGGAAAAAATATGACAGAATTCGGTTTGTTGCAGAAAAAAGGGATTATAGGGTTTACAGATGGAATAAAAACCGTGCAAAATACGAGGGTGATGTCACGTATAATGAGATCGGCATATGATTTAGACTCTTTAATTATGCAGCATGCGGAAGATTTAGAACTATCAGACAATGGAACAGTAAATGATGGAATAATATCTACTAAATTAGGTTTACAAGGCATAAATGAACTTGCAGAAAAAATTATTATTGAAAGAGACCTAAGTTTATTAGAAGACTTTAACTGCAGATATCATATATCACAAATTTCATCTGCAAAATCAGTAGATGTCATAAATGAAAAGAAAGATAATGTAAATTTTACAACAGGTGTATCAATAAATAATCTTTCACTTAATGAGAATGATATAGGAGATTTTAGAACATTCTTAAAACTATCACCTCCTTTAAGAACCGAGGATGATAGAATACAATTAATAACTGGAATTAATAAAAACTTGATAGATGTAATTGTTTCAGATCATAAACCTGAGGACGAAGAGTCAAAAAGATTAACTTTTTCACAAGCAGCTACTGGAGCTTGTGGTATTGAGACACTTTTGCCATTAGCACTTGAATTATTTCATAATGAATCAATAAAATTATTTAAAATAATTGAACTTTTAACCAGTAATCCAGCTAAAATTCTAAAAATTAATAAAGGAAATCTAAGCGTAGGTAGTGATGCAGATTTTTGTATTGTTGATTTATATAAGCCATGGATAATAAAAAAAGAGAAATTAATATCAAAATCAAAGAACACTTGTATAGAAAATAAAAAATTACAGGGTAAAGTAATTCATACGTTCGTAAATGGTTTTGAAATGTACAAATTATAAATTATATGGTTAACGTTGATATCTTTTTTGTTATTTTTTTTTCATACTTGTGTGGCTCAATACCTTTTGCTTATTTATTTACTAAATTATTTTTAAAAAAAGATATTAGAAAGATTGGTTCAGGAAACATCGGAGCTACTAATGCTTTAAGAACTGGAAATAAATTTATAGGTTTTTTAACTTTATTTTTTGATGTTATTAAATCAATTCTACCTATATTAATAACTAAATTTTATATTACTGATTATATTTACATCTCATCCCTGAGTGTTTTTTTAGGTCATGTATTTCCTATATGGTTAAAGTTTAAAGGTGGCAAAGGAGTGGCTACATATTTTGGTATATTATGTTGCGTAAATATTTTCTATGGTTTCGCATTTAGCACCGTTTGGTTAATATCTTTTTTAATCTTAAAATATTCATCATTATCATCTTTATTAGGAAGCTTATCAATACCATTAGTTAGTTTTTTTATCTTCAAAGATGAAATGTTTTTTTTCTTTATAATCATGTTTGTTCTTATTTTTTATACACATAAAGAAAATATAAAAAGACTGTTAAATCACAGTGAATCTAAAACAAAAATTTATTAATTTGACTATCTATATCTTTTTTGTGTAATTTCTTAATTTATGAATCTAGTAATTGTTGAGAGTCCCGCTAAAGCTAAGACGATAAATAAGTATTTGGGTGACAATTATACAGTTTTAGCAAGTTACGGTCACATAAGAGATCTACCATCAAAAAATGGATCAGTTAATCCAGACGATAGATTTAAAATGATTTGGGAAGTTGATAGTTTTTCAAAAAAATATTTGAAAGAAATAACCGACGTTGCTAAAAAGTCTGATAAAATAATTCTTGCCACTGATCCAGATCGTGAAGGTGAGGCAATAGCATGGCATGTAAAAGAATATTTAGAAGAAAAAAAACTTTTGAAAGATAAAGTCATTGAAAGAGTTGTTTTTAACGAAATAACCAAAAAAGCTGTGACCAATGGAATAGATAATCCAAGAAATATAGAAAACAATCTAGTTGATGCTTATATGGCTAGAAGAGCTTTAGACTATCTCGTTGGTTTTAACATATCACCTATACTTTGGACTAAATTACCAGGTTCTAAATCAGCTGGCAGAGTTCAATCTGTTGCTTTAAGATTATTAACAGAGAGAGAGCACCAAATAGAACAATTTATCCCAGAGGAGTTTTGGTCACTATGCGTAAATTTTAAAACATCGACAGGAGATATTTTAAATTCAAATCTGTTTTTACTCAGTGAAAGAAAAATCGAAAAATTTTCTTTTAGAAATAAGGAGGAAATTAATAAAGCTATAGATGTAATAAAAAATACAAAATTTAAAATTACAGATATTGCTTCTAAGATCTATACGAGAAATCCTTTAGGACCATTTACTACATCAACTTTGCAACAAGCTGCATCTAGTAAACTAGGTTTCGGTGCATCAAGAACGATGCAAATCGCTCAAAGACTATATCAGGGTATTGATATAGAAGGCGAAACAGTCGGTTTAATTACTTATATGAGAACCGATGGAACAAATATATCAAAGGATGTAATATCTGAATTTAGAAATTACGTAAAAAGTTTTTATGGAGAGAGTTATGTTCCAAAAGAGCCTATAAACTACTCAGGAAAAAAAGCAAAGAATGCACAAGAAGCTCATGAAGCTATTAGACCAACGGATATTTCTAGATCACCTGATAATATAAAAAAGTTCTTAAGTGCTGATCAAATTAAGTTATATGATCTAATTTGGTCAAGAGCACTATCCTCACAGATGGAAGCTGCTAAATTTGATAGAAAAACTATTACAATAACTTCAGAAGATAAATTAAATCAATTTAAATGTTCAGGATCTACAATTAAATTTGATGGTTTTTTGAAATTATTTAAGTTTGATACTGAGGATGAGAAAATTCTACCTAACGTTGACAAAGAAGAGGTAATGACTAATGAGTTTATCGATGAACAGCATTTTACACAACCTCCCCCAAGATACTCAGAGGCAAGTTTAGTCAAAAAACTTGAGGAGTTAGGTATTGGTAGACCCTCTACATATGCAAGTATTATTTCTGTTATATCTAATAGAGGATATGCAGATATTACTAATAAGAGATTTTTTCCAACCGATAGAGGTAAATTACTATCAGCTTTCTTAGAAAAACTATTCACAAAATATGTTGATTATGGGTTTACAGCTGGATTAGAAGAGCAACTTGATGATATTACTTCTGGTAAAGAGGAATGGATAAAAGTTCTTGATAGTTTTTGGAGAGACTTTAACCATAACGTCACAAACGTAAAAGAGAAAAGAACAAGAGAAGTTCTTGACCTGCTTAATGATAGTTTAGGTCAATTAATCTTTGAAGCAGATAAAAATGGTAAAATCAATAGACAATGTAAGCTATGTAACACTGGAGAATTAAGTTTAAAAAATAGCTTTAAAGGGGGGGCATTTATTGGATGTTCAAATTATCCAGAATGTAAATTTACAAGACCTCTTTCTAAATCTAAAACAAAAGACCAGATAGCCTTATCTGAACCTAAACTGATTGGTAAAAAGGAAAATGGTAAAGAAATTTATTTAAAAAATGGAAGATTTGGACCATACTTACAGTTCGAAGTTGAGGAGGAAACAGTTCCCTTGAAAAAAAGAAAAAAGAAAAAAGATAATAATAATTTAAAAAATGTTTCAATTCCCAAAGGTATTGAAATAAATCAAATTAATTTGGATAAGGCAAAATATTTGTGTTCATTGCCAAAAATAATAGGTCAACACCCTGAAAGCGGTAAGGATATTACGATAAATTCTGGTAGATTTGGTCCTTACCTTAAATGTGATAATAAATCTGCTAGATTAGATAATGTTGAGGATCTTTTTACCATAGGTTTAAATAGAGCTGTTACTTTAATAGCTGAAGCAAAACCGGGTAGAATGTCCTCATCATTAATTAAAGATTTAGGTGGGCATCCTGAAGACAAAAAACCGGTTAGGATAATGAAAGGGCAATATGGGCCATATATTAAGTATAAATCGTTAAATGCAACAATACCTGAGGAAAAAGATCCTCTAGAAATTAATATGGATGACGCATTAATATTAATTGAGAAAAGGAGAGAATACGATAAAAATAGAAAGAAAAAAAAATAATGAAAAAAATAATTATTATAACTCTATTACTAAATTTCGTTATAAGCATTGCGAGTGCTGCGGAAAAAAAAGATTGTTCAGTTCACAAAAAACTTATTGATAAAATGAAATGTAAAACTGCAAATGCTGTCAAACCAAAGGGTTTTTTCAAAAAAACAATTGATAAAACAATTGATTATCAAAAGAAAGCTTTTGATAAAAAAGATTAATTTATACTATGTTTCAGGCTAACTTGGATAAATACAATATTGAATTACCAAAGCCGATGGACCCTATAGGATCATATGTTGCATACGTAATTTCCAAAAATATTCTATTTATATCTGGTCAGATCTCGATTGACAAAAATGGTGATTTGATCAGAGGCAAAATAGGAGTGGATCTAAATATAGAGGATGGATATACGGCTGCTGAAAGATGTGCTTTAAGTATCATATCTCAAGCAAAAAAAGCTTGTAATGGAGATTTATCAAAAATAAAAAAATGTATTAAACTCACAGGCTATGTTAATTCTTCTAATGAATTTAAAGATCAACCAAAAGTTATAAATGGTGCATCAGATATGATTTTTAAAATTTTTGGAGAAAATGGTAAACATTCTAGAGCTGCTGTAAGCTGCAATAGTCTTCCACTTGGGGTGAGTGTAGAAGTTGATGCGATATTTGAATTAAAATAATGATCTTCCTATACCAAAATATTTTATTCCATGTTTTTTCATTTTACTTGGTGAAAAAATATTTCTTAAATCGAAAACTTTAAAATTATTTTTGTTGACTAATTTTTTAAAATTTAATTGTTTAAACTCATTCCATTCTGTATGAATTATTACAAGATCTGACATTTTACATGCTGAAATAATAGAGTTATAATAAGTTACATTTTTAAGTTTGGACAACTCAATTTTAGATCCTGTTGGATCATAATATTTTATAATTGCACCATTTTTAGAAAGATAATTTATCATTGGTATACTTGAGGCTTCTCTCATATCATCTGTATTTGGTTTAAACGTAACACCAAGAAAGCAAATTATTTTATTTTTAATTTTATTACTTAAAATTTTTAAGGTTTTTCTTATTAAAAATTTCTTTCTTTCTTCATTTGATTTAACCACAGCTTTAATAATACTTAGATTAATTTTAAATTTTTTAGAGGTTTCTAAAATAGCTCTAGTATCTTTTGGAAAACAAGACCCTCCATAAGCAGGTCCAGCTCTTAAAAATCTTTCACCTATTCGTTGGTCTAGTCCCATGCCAATTGATATATCTTTAATGTCAACATTGGTTTTCTCACATAAATTAGCTAATTCATTAATATAACTTATTTTTGTAGCCAAGAAAGCATTAGAAGCATATTTTATTAATTCTGCACCTCTCCTACTAGTGCTTACAAATTTAGAATTTTTTTTTATTATTGGCAAATATAAAGATCTTAAAATTTTACTTACTTTCAAATTTTCACTTCCAACTACTACTCTATCTGGATAAATGAAGTCTCTAATAGCCTCACCTTCGCGTAAAAACTCTGGATTGGAAACTATATCAATAAATTTACTTTTTCTTTTTTTTTTAAATATTTTTTCAATAATATCACCTGTGCCAACAGGAACTGTAGATTTTGTTACAATAATTTTATGTTTGTTTGTATACTTGCTAATATCATTTGCCGCTTTAAAGATATACTTAAGATCTGCTGAATTGCTTCCTTTTTTAGATGGCGTCCCAACACATATAAAAATGATATCAGATTTTATAATTGCTTTTTTAAAATCAGAGGTAAAAAATAATCTCTTTTCTTTAAAATTTTTTTTTATTATTTCCTCTAAACCTGGTTCATAGATTGGAATTTTACCATTATTTAGATCATTTATTTTTTTTTTGTTATTATCCAAGCATATTACAGTATTACCTATATCTGAAAAACATACACCAGTTACAAGACCAACATAACCAGCACCTACCATACATAACTTCATAGTTTAGAGATTTCTATTGATGATTTAATATAACCATGCATAGATCCACAATCTAAATATTTGCCTGAAAATTTATGTGCAATAAATTTTTCGCCGTTATAGATTAAATTTCTAATAGCATCCGTTATATGAATTTCTCCACCAGCACCACTTTTTAAATTGGGAATTATTTTAAAAATTTTCCTTGGGAGTATATATCTACCAATAACAGCTTTATTAGATGGTGCATTTTCTAATGACGGTTTTTCAATTACATCGTTAATTATTGTATCACTCTTATTTAGTTTATTTCCGAGATTGTAAATACCCCATCTACTGACTGTTTTTTTTTTTACGCTCATGCAAGCCATAATAGAGGCTTTATGTTTATTGTGAGAATTAATCATATCTTTGGAACAGTTTTTTTTAATTATCAAATCATCTGGTAAAAGCATTAAAAAATAATTATCTTTAATTAAAGATTGTGCTTTTAGAACAGCGTCCCCTGTACCCAGGGGTTTGTTTTGATAAACAAATTTTATCATTTTTTTGTATTTTAAAATTTTCCTATATTCATCTTTTATTCTTGAGTCTTTTTTCTTTTTGATAATATTTTTAAAAAATTTATCATTATAAAAATATTTTTTTATCATAAGTTTGTTTTTGGAAATTATGAAAATTGCTTCTTTGATACCTGCCTCTATGCACTCATCAAGAATATATTCAATATTAGGTTTTCCATGCATAGGTAATAACTCCTTAGCAAAAACACTAGTTAATGGCAAAAGTCTTGTCCCTAAACCAGCTAATGGTATAATGGCTTGTTTAATCATTAGTTTATATTAACTAATGAAGTACCATAAATGATAATTTTTAAAAGCATAAATAAATTAAATAAACAGATAATTGGAAAAAAAAACATAGGTTTTGTACCTACGATGGGTTCGCTTCACAAAGGTCATATATCATTAATTAAAAAGTCTAAAAAAAATTGTAGATCTGTAATTGTAAGTATTTTTATAAATCCAACACAATTTAACAATAAAAATGATTTTAAGATATATCCAAAAAATTTTAAAAAGGATATTAAACTTCTTAAAAAATATAAAGTTGACTATTTATTATTACCAAATTTTAAAGAAATATACAAAAACAAGAAAAATGAATCAATTAAACTAAATAAAAAGGATTTAATACTATGTGCAAAATTTAGAAAAGGACATTTTCAAGGGGTTTTGGCTGTTATAAATCAATTTTTAAGAAAGATTAAAATACACAAAATTTTTTTTGGGGAAAAGGACTTCCAACAGCTTTATTTGGTTAGAAAATTTATTAAAAAAAGATTTAGGGTTAAATTAATTGCATGTAAAACAGTAAGACAAATTGGAAATTTTCCATACTCATCAAGAAATAAACTTTTAAGTAAATCTGATATTGCAAGGGGTAAAAAAGTTTCTAAAATTTTAAAAAATTTTTTTAATGACATTAAAAAGAATAAAAAAAATAGTTTAAAACTTAAAAAAATTAAAAATTTAGTTATGAAATATGTAGATAAATTAGAATATTTAGAAATTAGAAATCAAAATAATTTAAAAAAACATTACAATAAAACAAATTTTAAAATATTTATTGCATATTATTTAAAAAAAATAAGAATTATTGATAATTATTAATTAAAAAATAAAAGTGCACCAATTCCTAAAAAAGAGAGAAAACCAATTACATCAGTTATAGTTGTTACAAATACACTTGATGCAATAGCAGGATCTATATTTGCTTTTTTTAGGGTTATGGGAATTAAAATTCCAAATAAGCCTGCTACAATCATATTCAAAACCATGGAAATTGCGATAATCAATGATAAAGTTAGATCGTTAAACCAAACATAAACAACAATTGCACTTATTACAGCAAATATTATACCATTTAAAATACCTATAAAAAATTCTTTAATAATATTTTGAGAAAAGTTATTTCTAGTTAGTTGGTTTGTTGCAAGAGTTCTAATTGTAACTGCTAAAGTTTGCATTCCTGCATTCCCGCCCATTGATGCTACTATTGGCATTAGGATTGCTAAAGCCACTACCTTTTCAATATCATCTTTAAAAAAACCAATTACTATAGATGCTATAATTGCAGTCACTAAATTTAGTAATAACCAATTAAACCTTCTTTTTGTTTTTTTTATTACACCATCTGTAATTTCTTCATCACCCACACCCGCAAGTCTAAGTGCATCTTCTTCTGCCTCTTCCTTTAAAACTGTTAAAACATCATCACTAGTAATCATNCCNACTAANTTNTTNTTTTTNTCNACTACACANGCNGAATTAAGATTATAATTTTCAAANANATNNNCAACTTCTTCTNTATCCATATCAACAGGTATAGAAAGTTGAGTTGCATTCATTATAGATTGCATTTTTGATTCTCTTGCCGTTCTTAATACTTTTGATGATGGTACTGATCCAATGGGTTTAAATTCATTATCAACTATGAAAATTTCCAAAAATTCTTCCGGTAAATCTTTATTTTCTCTTAAATAATCAATTGTTTGACCGACAGACCAGTTACTTGGTATAGCAGTAAATTCTCTTTGCATAATTCTAGCTGCTGAGTCTTCGGGAAAACTTAGACTTTCAAGCAATGCAAATCTATCTTTTGGCGGTAGTGATCCTAACACCTCGTTTTTATTTTTTTCGTCAAGATTTTCTAAAATCTTTATTGCATCGTCAGATTCTAGATTTTTTAAAATAAAGACAACAGAGTCTTTTGAAAGAAATTTTATAATTTCAGTTTGAATAGATTCATTCAGTTCAATAAAAACCTCAGGATCAATTTTAAAATTATTTAGTTTTATAAGATTTTCTCTATCGTCATTATTTAAATGTTCAATTATGTCTGCAGCATCNGCTGGATGCATTTCTTTAAAAGCATTGCTTATGAATGCTGTATCATTGCTTGATATTTTTTCAGTTATAACTTTGATATATTCTTTGTTAAATTCAAAATTAACTTTTTTATCTTTAATTTTACTTACTAAAGTCATAAAAAACCTCTAATTTTTATATGGCACTATTAATGGATAATTTCTAGAATACAATAAATAATGAGATTAGAGATCAAAATATCCAAAAAACCTATAGATTACGTTAAAGCAATTAAGTTATTGGAAAAGAGGCTGATTAACGTAATAAAAGGAAATACCCCAGAATTTATATGGATTTTGGAACATAAATCGGTTTTCACCACTGGTATTAGTCATAATCAAAAAGATTTATTAGACAAAAAACAAAAAGTAATAAAAACAAATCGAGGTGGAAAAATTACTTACCATGGACCTGGGCAAGTCGTGTTTTACGTAGTTATTAATCTGAATAAAAGAAAAAAAGATATAAGGTGGTTTGTAAATATTTTAGAAAATACAGTTATTGAAACGTTAAACCATTATAAAATAAAATCATTTTCAAGCAGAAAAAATGTAGGTATTTGGGTTAGAGATAATGATGAAGTGAAAAAAATTGCAGCTATAGGTATAAAAGTAAAACAATGGGTTGCCTATCACGGTTTTTCTTTAAATATAAGTACAAACTTAAATGAATACAAAAAGATAATTCCGTGTGGGTTAAAAAATAAAAAAATGGAAAATCTGAACAATTTAAGTACCAAGAAAATAATTAATATTAAACAAAAACTTATTTCGAATTTTTTAAAAAATTTAAATAATTAAGTTTTTTCGAATTTAAAAAATTTAAAAAATAATCAGGAACGTCAGCTTCAAAATTAATTTTTCTATTATTCATTATAAATTTTATTGTATGAGCATGTAGCATTAAATTTTTTTTTGATTTAATATTAGAAAAATATTTCTTATCACCGACTATAGGATGTCCAATAAGAGAGACTTGTTTTCTCAGTTGATGCTTTCTACCCGTTAGAGGATTTAGTTGCACAAGACTAAAACCTAAATTTCTATCTATAACTTTGTACTTGGTAATAGCTTTTTCTCTAAATATCTTATTATTCTCATATCTTTCTAGATTGTGAATAAGTTCACCAGAAGTACTATTTAATTCGCCATGACATACAGACAAATAACTTTTATGAATTTTTCTTAATCTAAATAAAGAAGTAAAAAATTGGGCTGTTTTTCTATTTTTTGCAAAAATTAATATTCCAGAAGTCTCTTTGTCTATTCTATGTACTGTATAAGGATGATTTTTTTCAAAGATTTTACTATTTTTAAATATGTCAACAAGATTAACTTTAGATTTGGTTCCTCCTTGAACTGATATTCCAGGTTTTTTATTCACAACTATGAAATCTTCGTTATTAAATATTATGTTTTGTTCACTCTTTTTTATATGCTTATTTGGAATAACAAATCTTTTTTCATCAAATTGCTTTTTTAATTTTAAATCAAAAACGTATACCATGCTATCTTTTTTTAGTTTAAATGAGCTTTTAACTTTTTTTTTATTTACTTTAATTTTTCCAAGTCTTAGAAATTTTTCAATTAAACCTTGTGGAATTTGAGCAATATTTTTTTTAAACCATCTATCTAATCTTAATCCATCATAATCATTATTCACTCTATATGATCTCATCATCAAAAAATTATTTAGACAGATTTTTGTTTGATATCTTCTTGATTTGATTTTTCTTTTATATCTTCGGTGACTTTATTTTTTTTCTTCTTATCAACTTTTTTTGCTCCAATATCTCTATCAACAAATTCAATAATAGCTTTTGGTGAATTATCACCATATCTAAAACCAGCCTTTATTACTCTTGTATAACCACCTTTTCTATCTTTATATCTTTTAGATAAAATTTTTATAACTTTATTAGCACTATCGATACTTTGTAATTTGGATATTAAGGATCTAGTGTTTTGTAAACTCTCTTTTTTTCCCAGTGTAACTATCTTATCAGCAACTGGTTTAAGTACTTTAGCCTTGGGAAGAGTGGTTGTTATTTGCTCATACTTAATAAGAGAATTTAGCATATTCTTAATCATAGCTTTCCTGTGCTCGGAAGTTCTATTAAGTTTTTTATAACCTATTTTATGCCTCATTAAATCGCTTCCTCTAGTTTTTTTGAGAGTTCTGCAATATTATCAGGAGGCCAATTAGGGATTTCCATACCCAAGTATAGAGACATGCCAGTTAAGACTTCTTTGATTTCATTAAGAGACTTTCGACCAAAGTTGGGTGTTCTTAACATTTCCCCCTCCGATTTCTGAACAAGATCTCCTATATAAATGATATTATCATTTTTCAAGCAATTCATAGACCTGACTGATAATTCTAGCTCATCAACTTTTCTTAATAAGTTTTTATTGAATTCTGGCTCTGTAGGTTTTTCTCTAACGATAACTTCCTGTGGTTCATCAAAGTTAACAAACATTCCTAGCTGATCTTGAAAAATTCTTGCTGAGTAAGCCACTGCGTCTTCAGCTGAAATAGATCCATTTGTTTCCACTTCCATAGTTAATTTATCATAATCTAATGCTTTACCCTCTCTTGCTGTACTTACTGAATATGAAACTTTTTTAACTGGGCTGAAAAGTGAGTCTATAGGAATTAAACCTAAAGGTGGCTCTTCTGGTTTATTAAAATCAGCAGAAACATATCCCTTACCATTACCAACAACCATTTCCATATGAAAATTTGTGTTTTCATCTAAATTACAAATAACTAATTCAGGGTTTAGAATTTCAATATCTGTAACTGGAGTTATATCTGACGCCTTAATCACACCAGGACCCTTTGCGTCTAAAATTAGTTTTTTTGAAACATCCGAGCTACTCTTTAAAGCTAGTGACTTTATATTTAATACTATGTCTGTAACATCTTCTCTAACTCCTTTTATAGAGGTAAACTCATGAAGCACACCATCAATTTGTATTGCTGTTACAGCAGTGCCCCTTATTGAAGATAATAATATTCTTCTTAGAGAATTTCCTAAAGTCAACCCGTACCCTTTTTCTAAGGGCTCTGCAATTATTTTTGCATAAGACTTATCATCACTTAATTTAACATCTAGCTTAGATGGTTTAATTAAAGATTTCCAATTTTTAATATTTACATCTACATTTTCCATTAAACTCTCCTTTTTTTTGGCGGTCGTGTTCCATTATGTGGCATGGGCGTTGTATCCTTAATAGATAAGATTTTGAAACCTCTTGCCTGTAAAGCTCTAAGTGCGGTCTCTCTACCAGATCCAGGGCCTTTTATTTCAACAGATAGAATTTTCATTCCCATTTCTAAAGCTTTAACCGCTGCAGCATCTGCGGCTACCTGAGCTGCGTACGGTGTAGATTTACGTGATCCTTTGAATCCTCTTTGACCAGATGACGCCCATGATATAACATTTCCACTTGTATCAGCAATTGTTACAATTGTATTATTAAATGTAGATTGAACATAAGCTATCCCATTAGTTATATTTTTTTTAATTTTTTTTTTTTTAGAATAAGTGCTTTTTTTTATAGTTTTAGAATTTGTATCTTTTGAGTTATTTTCTGTTGTTTTTTTATCCATAAATTTATTTTTTTAGTGGTGTTAGTTTTTTCCCAGCGATTGCTATTGCTTTGCCTTTTCTGGTTCTTGCATTACATCTAGTTCTTTGACCTCTGGCTGGCAATTTTTTTTTATGTCTACTGCCCCTGTAAGAAGCAAGATCAATTAATCTTTTAATACTGAATGATTTCTCTCTTCTAAGGTCACCCTCAACAGTAAAGTTTTTGTCTATAAATTCTCTTATCTTTAAAATTTCATCATCTGTTAATTCATTTACTCTTTTTTTCTCTGGAATTTCTAAGGATTTGCAAATATCGTTAGAAAATTTTTCACCTATACCATAAATATACATTAGACCGATTTTGACTAATTTATTTTGTGGAATGTTAACACCTGCGATACGAGCCATAATATGTGATTAAATTTAAGCTTTTATATAAGAAGACATTTTAATGTCAATGTCTTAAACATTAAGTATTTCCTCAATTTTCTTTGAAATTTCGATTATTTCCATGGATCCATCAACTTCATGAAAGTTTTTATTTTTATAGTAATAGTTAAGAATAGGTTTGGTTAGTTTCATATAGGTGTCATATCTTTTTAATATCGTATTCTCATCATCGTCAGACCTTTTTTCTAATATTTTTCTTTTTTCTATTCTTTTAACAATTGAAACTTTATCTACATTTAAGAAAAAAATATGATCAATTTTTTGATTAGATTTGTTTAAGAGATTTTCTAAATTTTTAACTTGATTAATTGTTCGCGGATAACCATCGAATATTAATCTGTTTTTCATATTTGGATCAAATATTATAATCTCAAGAAGTTTATTTACAATTTCATCATCGACAAATTTTCCATCATTCATGTTTCTAATTATTTTTTTTCCTATTTCTGAGTCTTTTTTAATTTCTTCTCTTAACATCTCGCCAGTTGAAACTTGAAAACCTTTTAATTTATTCACTAAAAACTTTGCTTGCGTACCCTTTCCAGCTCCTGGAGGACCGAATATTATAACGTTCACTTTTTTATCTTCCAAACTTAGTTTTTTTTATTAATTGCTCGTATTGTGAACTCATAAGTCTAGTTTGTATTTGTGTTACCGTATCGATAGCAACTACAACAACGATTAAAATTGAGGTCCCACCTAGGTAAAATGGAATTGGATAATTTGCAATTAAAAATTCTGGCATTAAACATACCAAAGTTAAATATAACGCGCCTATAGTAGTCAACTTGGTTAAAATGTTGTCGATGTATAAAGCCGTGCTTTCACCTGGTCGTATACCGGGAATAAAACCTCCATATTTTCTCAAATTTTCCGCTGTTTCATTTGGATTGAAAGTTATAGAAGTATAAAAAAAAGTAAAAAAAATAATTCCTGAGGCATATAATAACATGTATAATGGTTTACCTTGAGAAAAAAAGGAACTGATGTCCAAAAATGCTTCATTATTCGAAATATCAAAATTGGAAAAAGTTACAGGTAATAATAATAAGGCTGAAGCGAATATAGCTGGTATCACACCAGCAGAATTTATTTTTAAAGGAAGGTGCGAAGAGTCACCACCGTACATTTTATTTCCCATTTGTCTTTTTGGGTAATTAATTAATATTTTTCTTAAAGCTCTCTCCATAAAAACTATAAACATAATAGTTATTATTAAGAGAATAAAAATACCAATAATCATAAATGTAGAAATGGCTCCAGTTCTTCCTAGCTCAAAAGTTGTCACCAACGCTCTAGGTATTTCAGCAACGATACCAGAAAAAATAATTAACGAAATACCATTACCTATTCCTCTTTGTGTTATTTGTTCACCCAACCACATTAAAAAAATTGTACCTGCAACAATAGTTGACACTGTTGAAATTTTAAAAAATGATCCTGGGTTAATAACCAAATTTGCAGAAGATTCCAAACCTACTGCTAGACCAAATCCCTGAATAGTTGCTAACAAAACTGTACCATACCTTGTTATTTGAGTTATTTTTTGCCTTCCCTGTTCACCTTGAGCTTTTAAATTTTTAAAATAATCAGAAACTCCAGTCAAAAGCTGAATAATAATTGATGCAGATATATATGGCATAATTCCAAGAGCAAAAATTGCCATTCTACTAACTGCGCCACCAGCGAATACATTAAACATCCCTAAAAGACCTTTTTGATTCCCCTCCATAAGTATACGTAATTGTTCTGGATCAATACCTGGAAGTGGCACAAATGTACCTAATCTATAAACAGATAAAATTATAATTGTAAATATAATTCTGCTTTTTAAATCACCAGAGGAAGAGCTACTCATAACTTTAATTAGTTTTTGATTTTAAAGTGATAGAACAACCAACTTTTTCCAACTTATTTTTTGCGTTTTTAGAAATAAGGTCTGTTTCTATATTTATTTTATCCTTTAATTCACCCGTACCTAAAATTTTTAATTTTGCCGAATTTTTTTTGACTAAGTTATTTTTAATTAAATATCTCAGGTTGAGAGTTTCATCTAACGATATTTTTTTTTTATCTATTAAATATTGAATTTTCTCTAGATTTAAACTGACAATGTCATTGGATGAAATAGGATTAAAACCTCGCTTTGGAAGTCTTCTAAAAAGTGGCATTTGTCCACCTTCAAAGCTTTTTATTGCCACACCAGATCTTGATTTTTGTCCTTTTACACCTCTCCCTGATGTTTTACCTTTGCCGGAACCTATACCTCGCCCAACTCTTAATTTTTTTCTTTTGACTTTTAAAGTACTGTTAAGATCCACCATAATTAACCTCTCTTTTCAACAATTTCTGAAATCTTTTTATTTCTTAAATTTGAAATATATTTTGGAGAATTTTGTTTTAATAAAGCTTTCATACAAGCCCTTATAACATTATGTGGATTAGACGTACCGATTGATTTTGCAACGATATCTTTAATTCCCAGAACCTCACATACTGCTCTAATTGGTCCACCTGCTATAATACCTGTGCCTTTAGGTGCTGATCTTAATTTAATTTTGCCCGCTCCATCTTTTCCATAAATATCATGGTGGATTGTTCTTCCCTCTCTTAAAGGAATTTGTTTTAAATTTCTTTTTGCTAGTTCATTTGCTTTTTTAATTGCATCTGGAACCTGTTTTGCTTTGGCATGAGCAACACCAATTTTGCCATTTTGATTGCCTACAACTACAAGAGCTGAAAAACCAAATCTTCTTCCGCCTTTAACAACTTTGGTAATTCTATTTATATGGACTAATTTTTCTAAATAATCTGTATTCTTATCCATTAAAATTCCATTCCATTTTTTCTTAGTGTTTCTGCAAATATTTTTATCCTACCATGATACTTATAAATACCTCTGTCAAAATATATTTTATTTATCTTTAAACTTTTGGCTTTTTCTGCAATTTTCTCAGCCACCATAAATGAAAGTTCAGTTTTTGTTTTTTTAAGACTTTTAATCAATTTTGTATTAGATGTTGCAGAAACTAAAGTAATATTTTTGGTATCATCAATAATTTGAGCACTTATATTTTTAGATGATCTAGATACACTTAAACGGTACCTGTCAGTTTTGGAAACAGATTTAAGTTTATTACGAATTCTAAATTTTTTTCTGTCTGAAGTTGATAATTTCATTATTTCTTTTTACCCTCTTTTCTTAAAATGTATTGACCTTTTTCTTTTATACCTTTTCCCTTGTAAGGTTCAGGCGGTCTAATAGCTTTTATTTGTGCTGCAATCATTCCAACCTGCTGTTTATCTGTACCCTTGATTCTAATAGTTATTTGTTTTTCAACTGTAATTGCAATTCCATCAGGAATATCGAAATTCACATCGTGACTAAATCCTAATTGCATATTAAGTTTCTTTTCTTTTAAAGAAGCTCTAAAACCAACACCTGATAATTCTAGAATTTTTTCATAACCTGAACTTGTTCCTATAATAGCGTTGTTAAGTAAACTTCTATTCATACCCCATAATCTTTTTGTATTTTCGTTTACAATTTTTGGCTTAAGTGAAACTTCCTTATTATCAATTATATTTATTTCAAAATTATCTAAATCTATATTTAAAGATTTTTTTCCTAATGGACCTTCAATATTCATAACATTTCCACTTAAAATAACTTTAACTTTCTCTGGTATTGAAATATTTAATTTTCCTATTTTAGACATTAAAATACCTTACAAATTATTTCTCCACCAACTTTTTCTTTTCTCGCATTAACATCTGTCATGACTCCTTTTGGTGTTGATACTATAGCAATACCAAGTCCATTGTTTATTTTAGGTAGACTATCTGCACTGGAAAATATCCTTCTTCCTGGTCTTGAAACTCTCTCAATAGAGTTAATCACTGGATTTCCATAATTATATTTTAATAATATCTGCATTTCAGGTTTATTGTCATTTTTCTCAATTTTATAATCAATAATAAAACCTTCATGCTTTAAAACTTCAGCTATTTTTATTTTAAAATTTGATGAGGGTAACTTTACTATTTTATGAGCTCTTAACTGAGCATTTTTAATTCTAGCTAACATGTCACCAATTGGATCGCTTAAACTCATATTTTTCCTTTCTACCAGCTTGATTTTATCATTCCTGGAATTTTACCTTCAAGACCTAATTGTCTTAAAGCAATTCTTGATATTTTTAATTTTCTATAGACACCATGGGGTCTACCAGAAATTTGACATCTATTCATAACTCTATTTTTCGCAGAATTTCTTGGCAATTTTGATAATTTTTGCTGTGCTTTGAATCTTTCCTCTAAAGGTAATTTTTTATTCATAATCACATCTTTTAATTTTTTTCTTTTTAAGTAAAATTTATTAGATAACTTTATTCTTCTATTATTTTTATTTACAGCGCTTAACTTTGCCATTAGTTGCTCCTTTTGTTCTCTATAAATGGAAAGTTAAATTTTTTTAGTAAATCTAGACTTTCATTTAAATTATTTGATTTAATTACAATTGTTATGTCTAACCCTCTTATTTTATCTACTTTTTCAAAATTTACTTCAGGAAATATAATATGCTCTTTAATTCCAAAAGTATAATTTCCAAATTTATCAAAACCTTTAAGTGGCAAACCTCGGAAATCCTTTATTCTAGGCAAAGCAATATTTACAACTCTATCTATAAATTCATACATTCTATTTTTTCTTAAGGTTACTTTAATTCCAGCATTTGTGTTTTTTCTAGTTTTAAAATTTGAAATTGATTTTTTAAATTTTGTTATTATTGGTTTTTGGCCACTAATTTGAGCCATATCGTTTTCACAAGATTTAATTATTTTGTTGTCATTTCCGTCAAGACCTAATCCCATATTCAGCACTATTTTTTTTATTTCTGGCACCATATAAAGATTTTTATAACCATACTTATCTTTTAGATTTGGTTTAATTTCTTTGAAAAAAAGTTCTTTCAATCTCGGCATATTTATTTTTTAACCTCTGCTTTTTTTAATTTATTTCCATCTAATAACTTTAAATTTGATAAGTTTATGAAATTTTCTTTATCAAAAATTCCACCTTTTTTTTCCTTTGTTGTTTTAATATGTTTTTTTATTAAGTTCATACCTTTAACTTTTGCTCTATATCCAGATCTATCAATTTCAATAATTTCTCCTTCTTTATTTTTATCTTTACCAGTTATTATTTTTACTTTTGATCCTTTAATAATCATTATAATACCTCAGGTGCTAAAGAAATTATCTTCATTTGACCCTTATTTCTAAGTTCTCTTGTTACAGGGCCAAAAATTCTTGTACCAATTGGTTCGCCTTTATCATCAGTAAGAACTGCGGCATTATTATCGAACTTTACTTTTGATCCGTCATTCCTATGAATGCCTTTTTTTACCCTTACAACAACAGCTTTATGCACAGCACCTTTTTTAACTTTGCCTTTTGGAATAGCTTCCTTTACAGCTACAACAATAGTATCGCCAATACTAGCATATCTTCTTTTAGATCCCCCTAAAACTTTAATACACTCTATTTTTTTTGCTCCTGTATTGTCGGCAACTAATAACTCGGTTTGTACTTGTATCATTTGTTTTCCTCAATAACTTTAAATTTTTTTGTTTTTGAATATGGTTTCGTTTCAATTATTTTAACCTTGTCTCCATTTTTAAATTTATTATTTGTGTCATGCACACTATATTTTTTTTTTGATTTAATCACTTTTTTTAGTAAGGGATGTTGATATTTTCTTTCAACCATAACAGTAATTGTTTTGTTTGGTTTATCTCCAACCACAACTCCTGAAAGTATTTTTTTAGGCATTCTTTTCTCCAATAAATGTTTTTAATCTTGCAATTGTTTTTTTAATTTGATTAATTTTCGAATAATTTTTTATTTGTCCATTAATTTTTTGAAATCTAAAATTAAATAAATCTTTTTTTAAATTTTCCAAATTCTTAATCGCTTGATCGTTTGTTAATTTTTTTATCTCTTTTTTTTTCATTATATTCTTTTAATAAATTTGCATTTTATTGGTAATTTTGCAGACGCTTTATATAAAGCTTCTTTTGCAGTTTGCTCTGTAACCCCGTCCACTTCAAATAATATTCTACCTGGTTTTACTCTGCAGGCCCAATATTCAGGGGAACCTTTCCCCTTCCCCATTCTGACTTCGGTTGGTTTTTTAGAAACTGGTATATTCGGAAAAATTCTAGTCCATACGCGACCTTGTCTTTTCATATGTCGAGTAAGCGCAACTCTTGCAGCTTCTATCTGTTTAGATATAATTCTCTCAGGTTGAATTGCCTTTAAACCAAATGACCCATAATTCATTATATTACATCTTGAAGCATGGCCATGAATTCTTCCTTTATGTGCTTTTCTAAATTTTGTTCTAGTTGGTTGTAACATAATTATTTTTTATTAGTTTCTTGATTAAACTCTTTAGTAAATATTTCTCCCTTATAAATCCAAACTTTAATTCCTAAAATTCCATAAGTGGTAAGGGCCTCAGCTTCAGCATAATCTATATCTGCTCTTAAAGTGTGAGATGGTATGCTTCCCTCCCTTAACCATTCAGTTCTAGCAATTTCATTACCTCCTAAACGGCCACTAATAGAGACCTTTATTCCTTTTGCACCAAGTCTTAAAGCTGATTGCATTGATCTTTTCATTGCTCTTCGGTACGAAATTCTTTTAACTAATTGTTGTGCAATATTTTCAGCCACCAAATAACTATTTGTCTCTGGTTTCTTAACTTCTTTAATATTCAAAATAACTTCATTAGTAGTCAATTTAGAAATTTTATTTTTAATTTTTTCTATATCACTACCTTTCTTTCCAATAACAAAACCTGGTCTTGAAGTGTAAATAGTAACAAAACATTTTTTTGATGTTCTTTCTATCATGACTTTTGAAACACCTGAATTAACTACATTTTTTTTAATATATTCTCTAATTTTAAAATCTTCTATTAAAAAATTTCCAAAATCCTTTTTCTTAGCATACCAGACTGAATCCCAGCCTCGGTTAACACCGAGTCTATAACCTATTGGATTAACTTTTTGTCCCATGATCTTCCTTTAATTTATTTTGATGTTCTTTAAGAATAATTGTTACATTAGAGTAAGGTTTTAAGATAGGTGCAGCTCTACCTTTCGCCCTAGCTCTAAACCTTTTCATGATAATTTGTTTACCGCAATATGCCTCTTTAACAACTAGTTTATCAATATCATATTGATAATTATTTTCAGCGTTTGCTACTGCGGATGATATTGTTTTTTTGATATCACCTGAAATTCTTTTTTCAGAAAAAGATAAATCTCTAATTGCAATACTAACTTTTTTTCCTACAATCGATTTAAGCAGTGGCTTTAGTTTTCTTACACTAGACCTTACGTTTTTGTTAATTGATTTAACTATTTTATTTTCAGTTTTTATTTTTTTAGATGTATTCATAATCACTTTTTATTTTTTTGGTTTAGTTTCCTCTGTTTTAGCCTTTTTATCTGCTGGAGTATGACCAAAGAATTGTCTAGTTGGTGCAAATTCACCAAACTTGTGACCAACCATATCTTCAGAGACAGTTATTGGTATAAACTTTTTTCCATTATAAATTAAGAAACTAAAACCAACAAAATCAGGTATAATTGTTGATTTCCGTGACCATGTCTTTATTGGTTTTTTATTTGAATCATTTTTAATCTTTTCAACCTTTTTTATTAAACTTTCTTCAACAAAAGGTCCTTTCCAAACTGCTCTAGCCATAATTATTTTCCTCTTTTTCTCTTTCTTCTTCTAACAATATATTTATCTGTTCGTTTATTATCTCTAGTTTTTAATCCTTTAGCTGATTGACCAGTCGGTGAAACAGGATGTCTTCCGCCAGCTGATTTACCCTCACCACCACCATGTGGGTGATCTACAGGGTTTTTAACCACCCCTCTTGTGTGTGGTCTTATACCCAACCATCTCGATCTTCCTGCTTTACCGATTTTTATATTTTTTTGATCTGGATTTGACAAAACACCAATCGTCGCCATNGATCTTGAGTCTATCTTTCTTATTTCTCCAGAAGACATTTTTAAAATAGTATAATTTCCGTCGATTCCAGATATTGTTACACTTGATCCAGCCGCTCTTGCAATTTTTCCTCCAGAACCTGGTTGTATTTCTACATTATGAACATCTATACCTGCTGGAATATCTTTTAGAGGTAATGAGTTACCAATTTTTATTTCTGCATCAGGTCCATTTTCTATTTTGTCACCAACTTTAATTTTCTGGGGTGCTAAATAATACTTACACTCATTATCATCAAACTTAATTAGCATTATATGGCAAGATCTATTTGGATCATATTCTATTCTTTCTACATTCCCTTTTATGCCAATTTTTTTTCTATAAAAATCTATAATTCTATATTTATGTTTATGCCCACCACCATGATTTCTTGAAGTAATTCTGCCTAAATTATTTCTACCTTTTGCTGAATTATTCACCGAAGTAAGAGGCTTATAAGGTTTTCCTTTCCATAATTCTGATCTATCGATTAAAACAGTCCCTCTAGTAGATTTGGTATATGATTTAAAGGTTTTTAATGTCATTTTAAATTCCTGTTGTAAGGTCAATGTTTTGACCTTTCTTTAATGTTATAATTGCTTTTTTATAACCACTTATTTTAATTTTTTTTCCCCTCGTGGTTTTTACAAGGTTTTTTTTATTAATAATATTCACTTTTATAACATTGACCTTGAATAACTTTTCTATCGTTTTTTTTAAAATTTTCTTGNTACTAGATTTTGGTACCTTAAAAGTTACTTTATTTTGTTCCGATAAATTAGTAGATTTTTCCGTTACCACAGGAAATAAAATTTTATCGTATAAACTAAATTTTTTCATTATGAATACCGGCTTTCAATTTCTTTTAATGAAGTTTCTGTCAGTATTAACTTTTCATACTTTACTAAGTCATATGAACTAAAATGATTAATATCCGTTAATTTAACATTTGGTATATTCTTAGATGATTTATATATTTTATCTTTTGAACTTTTATCAAAAATTAATAAAGAATTCTGTGCCTGTAAAGTATTTAAGATTGAAAAAAAATCTTTAGTCTTTTTAATTTCATTAGATATATCGTTAAGAATAATAATCTTTTTTTGTTCAACCTTTTCAGATAGCAGTGAAACTACACTATTTTTTTTTTCGCTTTTGCTCATTTTTCTTTTTTTGTATTTGCTTTCACCCTTAGGACCATGAGCAACACCGCCACCAACAAAAATTGGCGCCTTTCTACTTGCATGTCTTGCATTTCCTGTCCCCTTTTGTGCATAGATTTTGGATGTGGATCCTATAATTTCATTTTTTTGTTTTGTTTTAGCTTTTCTGCCTTTGTAATTTGTATTCAGCTTATAAATAACATTACTAATTAAAGTCTTATTAATTTTTGATTTGAAAACGCTATCAGATATGTCTATTGATTTTTTGTTTCCATTAATATCTGTTTTTTCGATTTTCATTATTTTTTCTTCTTTTCTGCTATTTTTTTTTGTTTTTCTATTAATTCTATTTTTTCATTTAATGTCATTTTATTAATATTTTTTACTGAAGTTTTTACTAAAACTTGTGAATTTTTCGATCCAGGAATTGAACCTTTCAAAAATAATAAATTATTTTCTATATCAGATTTAACAATTTCTATATTTTGCAATGTTCTTAGTTTATCCCCCATATGGCCAGCCATTTTCTTGCCCTTAAAGACCTTACCAGGATCTTGTCTTTGTCCTGTTGATCCATGAGATCTATGGGATATTGAAACACCGTGTGATGCTCTTAAACCACTAAAATTATGTCGTTTCATCGAACCTGCAAAACCTTTTCCGATCGTTTTTGATCTAACGTCTACAAATCTTGTATCCTTAAAAATTTCCAAACCTAGTTCATTACCTTCCTTAAAATCTTTAACATCATTTACTCTAAACTCTTTTAATACTTTTTTGGGTTCTGTATTCTTTTTACTAAAATAACCTTTTTGTGATTTATTAAGTTTAGAGCTCTTTATTTTACCAAACCCAACTTGAACAGCTTTATAACCCCTTTGGTCTTTATCAATTATATGAATAATTCTACCTGTTTCCATCTTTAAAATTGTTACAGGTACTGATTGACCAGTTTTTATAAACTCTCTACTCATACCTAATTTTTTTCCTATGAGACCAATATTTTTCATTTATTATATTTTTATCTCCACATCTACACCAGATGCTAAATCAAGCTTCATAAGTGCCTCAACTGTTTGAGGAGTTGGTTCAATTATATCGATTAGTCTTTTGTGTGTTCTCGTTTCAAACTGTTCTCTACTTTTTTTATCTATGTGAGGTGATCTTAGAACTGTGTATCTTTCAATTTTAGTTGGTAAGGGTATTGGGCCTTTAATATTTGCACCAGTCCTTCTGACAGTGTTAACTATCTCCTCTGTAGATTGATCTAAAACTTTATTATCATATGCCTTAAGTTTAATTCTAATATTTTGTTTTTCCATTTTAACCTGTCTTTTTCACTACTTCATCTTGAACATTCTGTGGGACTTTATCATAATGGTCAAAAAACATTGAATACTGGGCTCTACCTTGCGACATTGATCTTAAATTATTAATATATCCAAACATATTTGCTAATGGAACCATCGCTGTAATAACCGTCGCATTTCCTCTTTGTTCTTGGGTATTTATTTGTCCACGTCTACTATTTAAATCTCCAATCACATCTCCCATATAATCTTCGGGTGTAACAACCTCTACTCTCATAATTGGCTCTAATAACTTAAGATTTCCCTTAGAACATGCTTCTTTAAAACATTGTCTCGAGGCAAGCTCAAAAGCTAGTACGCTCGAATCTACATCGTGATGTAGACCATCAACTATTGTTACTTTATAATCGATAATTGGGAAACCTGCTAATATACCTGAATCAGCAACTGTCTCCACACCTTTTTCAACACCTGGTATAAATTCTTTGGGAATTGCCCCACCCTTAATTTTATTTTCTATTTCTCTTCCTTTTCCTGGATCTAAAGGTTCAACGATAAGTTTGACTCTTGCAAACTGACCTGCTCCACCACTTTGTTTTTTGTGGGTATAATCAAATTCGGCAGATTTCATTATAGTTTCCCTGTATGCAACTTGAGGGGCACCTATATTTGCCTCTACTTTAAATTCTCTTTTCATTCTATCTACAATAATATCTAAGTGTAATTCTCCCATGCCTTTTATTATTGTTTGACCAGACTCCTCATCAGAAGAAACTCTAAAAGAAGGATCTTCCTTAGCTAATCTACCTAAAGCTTCTCCCATTTTTTCCTGATCACCTTTTGTTTTTGGTTCAACAGCAATTTCTATAACTGGATCAGGAAATTCCATTGGTTCAAGTAGAACTGGATTTTCTTTATTGGCTAATGTGTGACCAGTGATAGTATTTTTTAAACCANCCAATGCGACAATGTCTCCTGCATTTGCCTCTTTTATATCCTCTCTAGAATTTGCATGCATTAGTAACATTCTACCAACTCTTTCTTCTCTATCTTTAGATGTATTGTAAATAGCCGTTCCAGATTTTACTGTTCCTGAATAAATCCTAATAAAAGTCAAAGATCCAACAAAAGGATCGTTTGCAACCTTAAATGCTAATGCTGAAAAAGGCTCTTTATCGTCAAACTTCATTAAAAGTTTTTCTTCAGAATCGGGTTTTGAACCTTCTATAGATCCTATATCCTCTGGGCTAGGTAGATAATTTACCACAGCATCTAATAAAGGCTGAACACCTTTGTTTTTAAACGCAGAGCCAGTAAGAACCGGAACAAAATCAAAATTTAAACATCCCTTCCTTACACATTTAATTAAATCTACCTCACTGATTTCTTCACCATTTAAATATTTTTCCATCAAGTTTTCATCTTGTTCGACTGCATTTTCAACTAATTCCTGTCTATATTTATTAGATATTTCCTGTAATTCTGATGGTATTTCGACTTCCTCCCAAGCTGCTCCTAAATCCTCATTTTTCCAAATTATAGCTTTCATCTTAACTAAATCTACCACTCCTTTAAGAGAGGCTTCTATGCCCACAGGTATTTGCATAACTAGAGGTTTTGCACCTAATCGATCTTTTATCATCTCTACACATCTAAAAAAGTCTGCACCAGTCCTATCAAGTTTATTTACAAAACAAATTCTAGGGACTTTGTATTTGTCTGCTTGTCTCCAAACCGTTTCAGATTGAGGTTCAACGCCTGCTACACCATCAAAAACTGCAACCGCTCCATCTAGCACTTTTAAGGATCTTTCAACTTCTATAGTAAAGTCTACATGTCCAGGAGTATCGATAATATTTATTCTATGATCATTCCAAAAACATGTTGTTGCAGCAGAGGTAATGGTAATGCCTCTTTCCTGTTCTTGTTCCATCCAGTCCATTGTTGCTGCTCCATCATGAACCTCCCCAATTTTATGGCTTTTACCCGTATAATATAATATTCTTTCTGTGGTTGTAGTTTTTCCGGCATCTATATGTGCCATAATACCAATATTTCTATATTTGTTTAAAGTATGTGTTCTAGACATAATATGTTACCACCTAAAATGAGCAAAAGCTTTATTTGACTCCGCCATTTTATGAGTATCCTCTTTTTTTTACAGCTGCTCCTTTTTTTTCAAAAGCATCTATAAGTTCATTAAAAATCTTATCTGACATATGTTTATCTT
>NHFT02000006.1 GCA_002170205.2 Candidatus Pelagibacter sp. TMED118 | reverse complement strand
CTGGAGAACGGAGCTTAGAAATTGGGCTCAGCTTGCCGGGGATAAAATAAATGGTAAAGAAATTATGGTTTATATTCACTGCCAAGGTCAACTCGAAGGTGATTTAGGTGCTAAGTTAGGTAAAAGAGGAATGTGGATGAAAAAATGGGAAGGACCTTATCCAGGAACTTCAAAAATGGATCGAAGAGTGGAGGGTAATTTAGAAGTTATTAAAAAATTTGTTAACTTAGGAGTACCAAAGAATCAAATTTTTATGTCGGGTCACTCATGTGGAGGATGGGCGACACTAAGGTTAACAGCAAAANATATGACAGAAGTAGGTGGAGGTATATCATTAATGNCTGCTTGTTTTTGGAATTTATCAAAAAAATATAAAGTTCAGAAAGTTGGCTATGAAAAAGCTATGGAAAAATTTTACAAAAAATATCCTGGTATGGCCGGATGGAGACAAGATCAGATTAACGTANTTAAAGAGGGAAATGCACCAATTTTAATTTTTACGCATCCTATGGACCCTTATGAAGGATTGACATCTGATTGGATGGATGACGTTCCTAACTTTAATAGAGTAATAGTTTCTGAAAAGAAAAAAATTAACGGAAAAAAATGTAAGATAGCTGGTTCAAATTGGGAAGAGCCATTAAAAGATGCACATGTAATAGATTTTGCTGATTGTTTTATGTATTATCATCCACTAATCAAAGAATACATTGCATCAAGACTTTAAGATATGAAAAAGAGTAATTTAAATATTGTCAAAATTGATAAAAACAAAAGTCTNTTCAATTATGAAAAAAAAGTTTTAATTAAAGAACTTATATTAGATATTAAATTGGGTTATTTTGAATTTGAGAAAGAAAAACCCCAAAAAGTAAAATTTAGTCTAGAGGCCAATTATAAAGATAAAAAACCAACAAACGACAGAGATTTAAAATCTATTGTAAACTATGATAAGTTAGTTAGGCTAATCAAAAAACTAATTAAAAACAAACATTATAATTTTTTAGAAACTTTAGCAGAGGATATATTTGATGAAATTTTTAAAGACAAAAGAATAGACAAAATAGTTATAAAAATCGAAAAATTAGAAATAATAAAAGATTGCTCGTCTGTAGGAATTCAAATTTCAAAAAAAAGAAGTAATGCGTAATTCTGAAATAGGGAAAGAAGTAATAAAAAAACAACTACCTCTAATCCCAAAGCTGCCTGGGGTGTATAAAATGTTAAGTATAAATGATGAAATATTATACGTTGGTAAAGCAAAAAATTTACCTAATAGACTAAAAAGTTATGTGTCAGAAAAAAATCATATCATACGAACTGAGAGAATGCTTTCTCAAACAAAAAAAATTGAAATTACAACAACCTCCAATGAGAGTGAGGCTCTTCTTTTAGAAGCCAATTTAATAAAAAAATATAAACCTAAGTTTAATATACTGTTGAGAGATGATAAATCTTTTCCATTTATTTATATTTCGAACAAGTCTAAATGGCCGCAAATTACTAAACACAGAGGTAAAAAAAATAAAGAAGGCTTTTTCTTTGGACCATTCGCCTCTGCTGGATCAGCAAATTGGACAATTAAAATGATACAGAAAATTTTTCAGCTAAGAGTTTGTGATGATACAGTTTTTAAAAATAGAGAAAGACCATGTATATTATATCAAATAAAAAGATGTTCGGGTCCTTGTGTCGGTTTTGTTCAAAATTACGATTATAGAAAAAGTGTCGAAGATGCAATTGAATTTGTATCTGGCAAATCTAGAAAAATTCAAAATAGCCTATCAAATCAAATGGAAGCAGCAAGTGAAGAGTTAGATTTTGAAAAAGCTGCAATTTTAAGAGACAGGATTAAATCTCTAAATATCATTCAATCATCTCAAAGAATCAACGAAGCTAACTTAATTGAAGCTGATGTAATAGCTGCATATAAAGAATCTGGAAAAACATGTGTACAAGTCTTCTTTTATAGATCTAAACAAAACTGGGGGAATCAATCTTATTTTCCAAAACATGATCCGGATGAAAAACTATCTAATATTTTAAATTCGTTTATTATTCAGTTTTATGAAAATAAAAGTGTCCCAAAAAGTATCATAATAAGCGAAGATATTAGAGAAAAAAAATTAATAGAAAAGACATTGTCCCAAAAAGAAAATAAGGAAATTAACATATCTGTCGGAAAGAGAGGGTCAAAATTAAAAGTTATTAATCAAGCGATTAAAAATGCAAAAGATAGTCTAAACAGAAAATTATACGAGAGCCAAAATAACAAAAACTTATTTGAAGAAGTTTCAAGAAAATTTGATTTAGATAATAATATTAAATTGATCGAGGTATACGATAATAGCCATATTCAAGGTACAAATAGTGTGGGAGCTCTTGTGGCATATGGGGAAGAGGGTTTTATTAAAAAAAGATATAGAAAATTTAATATTAAATATAAAGGTAATGAAAACGATGATTATGGAATGATGAAAGAGGTTTTAAATAGACGTTTTAAAAGAGCAATTCAAGAGAAAGATAACTATTTGTCATTTCCAGATCTAGTTCTAGTGGATGGTGGAAAAGGTCAGTATTCAACAGCCAGAGATACGATGAACGAGCTTGGTCTCCACGATATTCCAGTTGTAGCTATTGCTAAAGGCAAACAACGAAATAGCGGTAACGAAACTTTTTTTCATAACGGAAAAGAATATAAATTTGAAAAAAATGATCCAACATTATTTTTTTTACAAAGAATAAGAGATGAGGTGCATAGGTTTGCAATTAGTGCTCATCGGGCAAAAAGAAAAAGAGGTATTAGCAAGTCTTTGCTAGATCAAATAGATGGTGTGGGAGGTATAAGAAAACGAGCGTTATTAAACCATTTTGGATCTGCAAAAGCTGTGGAGTCTGCAAGTTTTGATGAAATTAAGTCTGTTAATGGTATAGAAGAGAAAGTAGCAAAAAAAATATACAATTATTTCCACGAATGAAAATTAAAATTCCAAATTATCTTACAATAGGAAGAATTATAATCGTTCCAATTTTTGTGATAACTTTTTATCTTCCCGGTTTTTACGGAGACTTAATTCCTTTTACTCTGTTTGTTGTAGCCTCATTTACAGATTTTCTAGATGGACTTTTAGCAAGAATGTTTAAAGAAGAATCTAAATTGGGAGAATTACTAGATCCAATTGCAGACAAAATTATTGTTGCAACAGCTTTGATTTTACTTGTAATGAATGGAACAATCAAAAGTTTTGAGGTGGTTGCTGCAATTATTATTCTAACACGTGAGATATTAATATCGGGGTTGAGAGAATTTTTAGCTAAAGGTAAAGTTAATATGCCAGTTTCAAGTTTGGCAAAACTAAAAACATTTCTTCAAATGTTTGCTATTTCAATTTTATTATTAGGAGAGACAGGTAATAGAATTATAAATTTTCAAGATTATAATGCCCAAACAATTGGAATAATATTATTATGGTTATCCGCCTTTCTTACATTATATACAGGATACGATTATCTAAGAAAGGGTATCGATCATGCAATTTCTGAAGATAAAAAAAATTAAGCAGCTTTTTTTTTTCTGACTGTCTGTTGATAACTCTCGGATAATTCAATAAGAGTACTGCATACCTTAAATTGACATTTATCTATTTGAGATACAGGTGTAACTTCAGCTGCAGTGCCAGTCAGAAAACATCCAACAAAATTTTTTAATTCTTCTGGTTTAATTTTTCTCTCGTTGACTTTTATATTTTTTGATTTTGCAATTTCGATTATTGTTTTTCTTGTTATACCATCTAAAAAAGAGTCTGGTATAGGAGTGTGTAAAACTCCATCTTTGTCTTTAAAAAAGATATTAGCGCCTGTAGCCTCTGCTACATTTCCCTCATGATCTAACATTAGCGAATCTGCGTAACCTTGTTTTTCAGCTTCATGTTTTGATAAAGTACAAATCATATACAAACCAGCAGCTTTAGTATCCCACGGAATAGTATTAGGCGCAGGACGTCTCCATTTTGAAATATTTAATTTAATTCCCTCTAGTTTTAACTTTGGATCAAAATACGATCCCCACTCCCATGTTGCTATAGCTACATGTATTTTAGTTTGTTGAGCAGAGATTGCCATCATTTCACTTCCTCTCCAAGCTACAGGTCTTACATAACCATTTTTAACATTTTGTGCTAAAACAATTTTTCGTGATGACTCATTAATATCATTTTCAGAGTAAGGTATTTCGAAACCCATTCTTTTTGCTGAGTGAAAAAATCTTGAAGTATGTTCTTCTAGTTTAAATATGTCACCGTCATATACACGCTCTCCTTCAAACACACAGCTTGCATAGTGTAATCCATGGCTTAAAACATGAAGTTTAACATCTTGCCAATCTACAAGTTCGTTATTGTACCAAATTTTTCCTTCTCTTTTATCGTAGGGTATCATTAGATTTTATTAACAAAAAATATCTTTGTATGTATAATAAGTCAATATAACTTACCAAAATGAAACAGCTTCTTTACTTAAAAGATGATCAATTGAAAGATTTTATTGAAAAATTATTCATAGGATACAAGGAAACCTTTTCAGATGCAAAAAAAGTATTGGAAAATTATGAGATAGGTATAGCTCATCAAAAAGCATTACATTTAACCTCTCAATATAGAGGAATCACAATTTCAGAATTATTAAAAAAACTCAAAATAACTAAACAAAGCCTTAACAGAGTTTTGAATGATCTAATAAAAATAAATGCAATTAAATTTGAAAAGGATAAAAAAGATACGAGAATCAAACATGTTTATTTAAGCAAAAAAGGTGAGCTAATATTTGAAGAAATATTTACAGTACAAAAAAAAAGAATTTATAGAGCTTTATTAAATTCTTCTTCATCAGAGGTGTTACACTTTAATTCAGTTTTAAAAAAAATTATAAATGAATAAATTAATTAGCCATATTTTAGTTGTTGACGATGATACTGGTATAAGAAATTTAGTAAGACAGTTCTTGGAACAAAATGAATACCTTGTATCAACAGCAGATAGCGCTGAAGATGCACAAAAAAAAATAGAAAATGTAAAATTCGATTTAATTGTACTAGATGTAATGATGCCAGGGAAAAGTGGTCTTGATTTTATTAGTTACAACAAAAGAACCTTAAAGACACCTGTAATATTATTGACTGCTAGAGGAGAGTCTTCAGATAGAATTGAGGGATTAGAAATAGGGGCTGATGACTATTTACCTAAACCATTTGAGCCGAAAGAACTAATTTTAAGAATCCAAAATATCTTAAGTAAAACCTTAGATAGAAATATAAAAAGAGTAATAAATCTTGAAACATTGATAATTGATTTAAATAAACTTTATATAAAAAAAAAGAATAAAGTATTTAAAATAAATAATACTGAAAAAATTCTTCTTGAAAAAATGATAAATTCTCCGGGTGAAATATTAAGTAGAGAAATTATAGGGAATTTAATAAATATAGATAAAGAAAGATCTATTGACGTCATAATTACAAGGCTTAGGAAAAAAATAGAAGATGATCCCAAGAAACCTAAATATCTACAGACAATAAGAGGTGAAGGCTATGTTTTATGGATTGAATAAATTTTTTAAAAATCTATTACCAAAGCAGCTATTTTATAGAGGACTATTGATTGTAGCAACACCAATAATTATATTACAAATTACTATAACTATAGTTTTTTTTGACAGCTTATGGATTAAGACCAATAAAGGTATGACAAGAGCATTGGTAGCAGAAATCAAAACTTTCATAAATGCATATGAAAATGAAGATACAAATAAAGAATTTATTATTTCATTATTCAAAGAAAACTTAGATATAAATATAAATTATAAAAATAATGTTGAAGTCCCAGAACATAAAGATACTAGATGGTTTAGCCCTATTGATAGAACTCTTAGAAGAGAACTTAAATCAAACTATTTTAATTATTGGTTTGATACTACGTCATATAAAAAGTTTGTTGATTTAAAAATAACCTATGACAATGGACACTTTGAGTTTTTAATACCAAAAGATCGATTAACAAGTTCATCTGCAAGAATCTTTGTTTTTTGGATAACTTTGCCTGCTTTACTTGTTATATCGGTAGCAATGATATTTTTAAAAAACCAGACAAGGCCAATTATTAAACTGGCTGAGGCATCTGAAAAATTTGGCAAAGGCGAAGATATTGGAGAGTTTACTCCATCAGGTGCTTTAGAAATAAGAAAGGCTGGTTATGAATTTGACAAAATGAGAAAAAGAATTAAACGACATCTAAAACAAAGATCAGAAATGCTTTCGGGTATAAGCCATGATTTACGGACACCTCTTACTAGAATAAAACTTCAGTTAGCTTTCATTAACGATAAGAAAATATCAAATGAACTTTCAGAAGATGTTGATGAAATGGAGAAAATGTTAAATGAGTACTTACAATTTGCAAAAACTGGTGCTGAAGAGAGAACTGAGACTTTTGATATCTGTGATTTAATCAATGCCATATATTTAAAGTATAAAAATACAGACATTAAATTTAATTATAATGATAAAATATTAATCCAAGGCAGAAAAGAGCTGCTTAAAAGATGTTTCAACAATTTTATTGAAAATTCAATAAAAAATGCAAAAAAAATTCAAATTAATGCAAAAAAAATAAGGAAAAATATTGTGATAGATATAGAAGATGACGGTCCAGGTATACCAAAAAAAGAATACGACAATGTTTTTAAACCTTTTTATAAAATTGATAAAAGTAGATCAGTTTCGAAAAGTAGCGTCGGATTAGGTTTGTCAATATCGTCAGACATAATAAAAGCCCACGGTGGAAAAATTAATCTTGATAAATCAAAAATGGGTGGTTTAAAAGTGACGGTCATTTTACCTTTTTAGATTTTTTTTTTTCTAGAAATTCAACTTTTTTTTCTAACTTTTCTACTCTTTTTTTTAGTATTTCTGTCTCCTCTTTACCTGTAATTTTCATTCTAAATATAAAATCATCCCTTTTTGACTTGCATATGTTTATTATCTCACTACTTANGTCTTTATAATTCAAAATGGTTTGCTCTAATAATTTTTCAAATTTACCTAATAGATCTCTTGATTTAGCCATAAAATTATTTTTAATATTTATATATAGAATATAATATTTTTGGTAAATGTTTATTAATAATTTTGACCCAGTTGCATTCAATATTTCATATATTGAGATCAGATGGTATTCCCTAGCCTATATTTTTGGTATTATTTTAGGATGGATTTACATTAAAATTAATTATCTAAAACAAAAGAATTCAAAAATTTTATTTGATAATTTTATTTCATATCTAATTTTAGGAATCATAATTGGTGGTAGATTAGGATATGTTTTAATTTATAATTTTAATTATTACGTTAATAATCTATTTGAAATTTTATTTATTTGGAAGGGTGGGATGTCCTTTCATGGAGGAGTAATAGGGGTTATATTTTCTACATATATATTTTCAAGAAATAATAAAATAGATATTTTTGAATACCTAGACCTAGTATCTTTAGGTGCTCCAATAGGAATATTTTTTGGTCGAGTGTCTAATTATATAAATTCTGAATTGTACGGTAAAGCTACTGATATATTATGGTCTGTTAAATTTTTGAAGGTTGATAATCTAAATAGACATCCTTCACAAATTTATGAGGCTATTTTTGAGGGTGTAATATTATTTATCATACTTAATTATTTTTATCGTTCAAAAATAAAACAACCTGGTGTAATTTCCTCCTTATTTTTGATTTATTATTCTTTTTTTAGATTTTTTATTGAGTTTACAAGAGAACCAGATTCACATATTGGATACGTATTTATGAACTTTTCTATAGGTCAAATCATATGTTTATTAACTTTTGTTGTTGGCACTATACTATTTAAAATTAGAACAGCTTAAAATGACAAAATCTTTTTTACCATTAGATCAATTTATTGAAGATGCATTGTATAACAAAGAAAAAGGATTCTACACAAATAATTATCCTTTTGGAAAAGAGGGAGATTTTATAACATCTCCACACATCTCAATATTATTTTCTGAGATGATAACGTTGTGGATAATACTATTTTGGGAATATTTGAAATGTCCAAAAAAATTTTATTTGGTTGAATTGGGCGCTGGTAACGCAGAGATGATGTTTAGAATTATAAAAACTGCTAAAAATTTTCCAAAGTTTTATGAGTCGGTAGAATTTTTTATTTTTGAAAAAAGTGAGTATCTAAAAAAGATTCAAACAAATAAATTGCATGGTATGAAGGTAAAATGGATAAATGATTTTAAAAAAATTAAAAGTACTAATTGTTTTTTTTTAGGCAATGAATTTTTGGACTCATTTGCAATTAAACAGTTTGAAAAAAAAAATAATGTTTGGTTCGAAAAATATGTAATGACTGAGGATAATGAAAACAAGATAGTTAACTTGAGAGTAAACATAAAGAAATACGAGAAAAAAATCGGTTATAACTTTTCAAAAAAGCAAAATTTTTTTGAATTATCTTTGGAACAAATTAATTTGATCAAACAAATTTCTAAAATTTTAAATAAAAATTTAGGAGGAATACTATTAATTGATTATGGTTTCATAAATAATAAAGCATTTAATTCTTTGCAAGGTGTAAAAAAACACAGCAATTATGATTATTTGAAGGAAAAGGGCAAAGTAGACATTACTCATCTTATAAATTTTGATTTTATTAAAAAAATTTTTAAATTAAATAATTTAAAAGTTAGTGGTATTACTTCACAAGGAGATTTCCTCAATAAAATGGGAATTTTTAATAGAGCTGAATTACTTGCAAAAAATTTATCGTTCACGAAAAAAGCAGATTTATATTTAAGATTAAAAAGACTAACGAATAAAAATCAAATGGGAGAATTATTTAAGGTAATTTTTGCTTCAAACAAGTTATTAAACTTCAAATATGGATTTAAAAAATGATAAAATCAAAAAAGTTGTCAAAATTTAACAATATATCTCATGGCTTTTTCAACAAGTCTGGAGGTGTTTCAAAGGGTATTTATAAAAGTTTAAATTGCGGTGTTGGCTCCAAAGATTTAGTTAAGAATATTAACTTTAATTTAGATATAGTTAAAAAAAAAATTAAATGTGGCAAGAAGAGTCTAGTTTTACTTAATCAGCATCATAGTAAAAAAATTTATTTTTTAAATAAAATCCCAAAACGCAAAGTTAATGGTGATGGGATGATAACAAAAAAAAAAAATATTGCTCTTGGTATTCTAACAGCTGATTGTGCTCCGGTATTTATTTACGATAAAAAGTTAAGGATTATAAGTGCTATTCATTCTGGTTGGAGAGGAGCCTACAAAAAAATAGTTACAAACTTGGTTTTAAAATTAAAAAGAATTGGATCAAAAAGTAGAAATTTGATTGCTGTTGTTGGACCATGTATAAGTCAAACAAATTATGAGGTAAAAAAAGAATTTAAAAATAAGTTTTTAAAAAAAAGTTTAAAAAACGCTGAGTTTTTTAAAGAAAAGAATAACAAGATATATTTTGATCTCTCAGGTTTCATTAAGCAACAATTAATTGGTTGTGGTATTGATCAAGTTGAAATTATAAAAAAAGATACTTTTGACTTTAAAAATAATTTTTTTAGCTCTAGATATAATTCTATAAAAAATTATAATGATTATGGTAGAAATATCTCAATTATTATGATTAAATAAACNTAAGATGAAATTACTTACTGGGAATAGTAATAAAAACCTCAGTCGAAAAATATCTAAATTTCTAAAAAATAGATTAGTAAATTCCAGTATAAGAAAATTTAGTGATGGTGAAATTTATATTGAGATTAACGAAAATATAAGAGGCAACAGCATTTTTATTATCCAATCAGTCAGTTCACCAGCTAACGATAATTTAATGGAATTACTTTTATGTATAGATGCTCTCAAAAGATCATCAGCAAAAAATATTACGGCTGTAATACCTTATTTTGGATATGCAAGACAAGACCGAAAAGTTGTTCCCAGAACTTCAATATCTGCGAAAATGGTTTCAAATTTAATTACGAAAGCTGGCGCTGATAGAATAGTTACCTTGGATCTACACTCTGGACAGATACAAGGTTTTTTTGACATACCAGTAGACAATCTATTCGCCACTCCGATTTTTGCAAGACATATAAAGAAAAAAATTAAATCCAAAAACTTAATATGCGTTGCGCCTGATGTCGGCGGAACAGCAAGAGCCAGGGCTCTTGGTAAAATGTTGAATATTGGTCTCGCAATAGTCGATAAGAGAAGACCCTCTCCAGGAAAGTCTGAGGTAATGAATGTAATAGGTAATGTTAAAAATAAAACATGTATTATTGTAGATGATATTATAGATTCCGGTGGTACAATCGTAAATGCTGCAAGAGTTCTTAAGGAGAAGGGTGCAAAAGATGTACATGTTTATGTTTCTCACGGTGTTTTAAGTGGAAGTGCTGTAGAAAAAATTAAAAAATCAAAAGTTAAAAATTTAGTAATTACCGATACAATCGACAATTTAGATAAAGTCAAAAGAGCAAAAAACATTGAAATATTGACAATATCGCATTTAGTTGGAGAGGCTATAAAAAGAATATCAAATTCTACGTCTGTTTCAGACTTATTTAATTAATACTTGTAAAATACTTCTTCATGAGATAAAAAATTCCCCCTATGAATTCACTAGATGCTTCTATAAGAGAAACTAAAACTAAAGGTCAGCTTGCTTTATTAAGAAAAAAAGGAAACGTGCCAGCTATTATGTACGGTGGTGATGATGAAAACAAAAAAATTTCATTATCAAAAAAGCAAGTTAAAGCTCTTATAGATAAAGAAAATTTTTTATCAGCTGTTATAAATTTAAAAATCAATGGAAAAGAATATAGTGTGCTTACAAGAGAAATATCTTTTGACACCGTAAACGATGAGCCAATACATATTGATTTTTTAAAAATAGTTGCAGGTTCTAAAATAAATCTAGAAATTCCTGTTAAGTTTATTAATAATGAAAAGAGCCCAGGTTTAAAGAGGGGGGGAGTACTAAATATAGTGAGAAGAAAAGTAGAATTAAGGTGCCCAACTGAAAATATTCCAAAAGAAATTATTGTTGATCTTGAAAATCTTGAAATTGGCGCGAGTATAAAAATTTCATCGGTCAATTTACCTCAAAATGTAGAACCAACGATTACCGATAGGGATTTTGTAATAGCAACTGTAGCCGCTCCAACTGTAGTTAAAGAGCCAGAAAAACCTGCAGAAACAAGTGATGAGAGCTCGGATGGATCTAATACAGAAACTTCATCTGCTAGTGATAGCTCATCAGATGATAAAAGCTCCTCTGATAATGAGAAAAACAAAGATGCTGACAAAAAAGAAGATCAAAAAACACAAACTGATAAGAAGTAATTTTATAAAATCTAATCATGCTATTATTCGTAGGACTTGGTAATCCAACACCAAATAGTCAAAATAATAGACATAATATTGGTTTTCAAATAATAGATTCTATAAACAGTAAATTTGGATTATCTAAACAAAAACCAAAATTTAAAGGTTTATTAACAACAGGTAACATCAATGATAAAAAAATTTATGCAATAAAACCTTTAACTTTTATGAATAATTCGGGAATATGTATTAGAGAACTAATCGAATATTTTAAGATAGATGCCACAGACGTAATTGTTTTTCATGACGATTTAGACTTAGATTTTGGAAAAATTAAAGCTAAATTTGGAGGGTCAGATGCAGGTCATAACGGGATTGCATCTATAGATAAATTTATTGGTAAAGAATACTCTAGAGTTAGAATTGGCATTGGGAAGCCAGAGTCAAAAATGACTGTCTCAGAATATGTACTGAATGATTTTAACGAGGATGAGGAAGAAAAATTAATTCAGATAAAAAAAAATATTTTAGAATCATTAACAATACTTATAAATAAAAAATTAGACTTATTTTCAAGTGAAGTTAATAATAAATAATGGGTTTTAAATGTGGAATAGTTGGTCTACCAAATGTAGGTAAGTCGACTTTATTCAATGCGTTAACAAATTCTAGTAAAGCACAAGCTGCTAATTTCCCATTTTGCACAATTGAACCTAACATTGGGATTGTTCCTTTAGAAGATAAGAGATTAAATAAGTTAGTTGATATTTCAAAGTCAAAAAATAAAATTTATACAACTGTTTCATTTATAGATATTGCGGGGCTTGTAAAGGGAGCATCCAAAGGCGAGGGCCTTGGTAACAAATTTTTATCCCACATAAGAGAAGTTGACGCAATAATTCACATGATAAGATGTTTTGACTCTAAGGAAGTGCAAAATACAAATTCTGATATAAATCCAATTAGAGATTTAGAAATAATAGAGACAGAAATGAAACTGGCAGATATCGACTCAATCGAAAGAAAGTTAGCAAAAAAGAATAAAAAAGATATATCGGCTGATGATGTCAACAATTTAAAAAATATACTTAATTCAATTAATAAAAATACCGACTTAGAAAAAATTTATGGAGAAATTGAACAAAATAAACTTAAGACATTTGGATTACTATCTACGAAACCTAAAATATATGTATGCAATGTTGACGAAGATAGTATTTCAACTGGTAATAAATATACTGATGATTTTATAAATAAAATGGGCAAAGAAAATTCGATTATAATTTCAGCGGAAGTAGAAAATCAAATAAATTCTCTTTCAAATGAGGATAAAGATAATTACATGAAGATACTGAATATAAACGATACAGGACTTAATAACTTAACAAAAAAAGGTTACGATTTACTTAATTTAGAAACTTTTTTTACCTCGGGTGAAAAGGAAAGCAGAGCTTGGACAATAAAGAAACATACAATAGCTCCAGATGCCGCTGGTGTAATACATTCTGACTTTCAAAAGGGTTTTATTAGAGCCGAGACAGTTACTTTTGAGGATTTTGTAGATTGCAATGGTTGGAACGGAGCAAAAATTCAAGGTAAATTGAGATTAGAAGGGAAGGATTATATTGTTAAAGATGGCGATGTTTTAAATTTTCGTTTCAATACGTGACCAGATTTTTTTCATACTGAAATAGACCAAAATAGTAAGAATTATTAGATAAGCAATAACTCTAAAACCAAATTTATGTCTTTCTTCAAGTTTTGGTTCTGCAGTCCAGGCCATAAATGTAGTCACATCTTTTGCCATTTGTTCAGGTGTTGCCGGTGTACCATCGGCGTATGTCACTAAATCATCATATAGTTGTTGAGGCATTTTAATTTTTTGGCCATACATATATTTATTATAATATACACCATCATCCAATTTCATACCTTCGGGTGGATCTTCATAACCTAATAGAACAGAATAAATATAATCAGCTCCACCTGCTCTTGCTTTTACCAAGACTGACATATCTGGAGGGTACGCACCTCCATTGGAGGCTTTTGCCTCCTCTTCATTGACATAAGGCATAACAAACTTGTCTGATAATTTTGCTGCTCTTGTAAACATTTCCCCGTCGCTGTTAGGACCGTCTGTTACCTCAAAATTTGAGGCAATTGCCTTTGCTTGGTCTAGAGAAAACTCTGGACCTCCTTTCTCTGAGAGGTTTCTATATGAAACATATTGCATAGAGTGGCATGATGCACAAACTTCTGTATAAACCTGGTAACCTCTTTGTAGTGAAGCCCTATCAAATTTTCCAAAAAAACTTTTGAAAGACCAATCTTGTTTTAAAAGGGGCAGTTGTTTTTCAGCAGCTATTATTGGACTAAATTTTGCTACAAAAATTAAAGTGATTGTTATAAAAATTTTTAAAAAGTTGAGCACCTTTTAGCCTAAACTATTCAATTTAAATTGTTTTTTTTTTACCATTTCAGGATTTGGCATTCCTCCCAAAACAGGTTCTGTAATGCTTAACGGCACTTGAAGGGTTCTCTCTTTTCTTCCTAATAGAGGCAATATAATCAAAAAATGAGCAAAATAATATGCGGTAGCAACTCTAGCAATTAACAAATAAGTGCCTTCTGCCGGCATCGCCCCCATATATCCAAGAATTAAAACATCGGCGACTAAAAACCAATAAAGTTGTTTATATATAGGTCTAAATAATGCTGATCTGACTTTTGATGTATCTAACCATGGTAAAATTACTAAAACAAATATTGCTGCAAACATAGCAATTACCCCTAGAAGTTTATCTGGAACAGATCTTAAAATTGCGTAAAACGGCAAAAGGTACCATTCCGGTACAATGTGTGCTGGTGTTACTAACGGGTTTGCTTCAATATAATTATCTGAATGGCCTAAAATATTTGGGGAATAAAAAACAAAAAATGCAAAGACTAGCAAAAATAAAAGTAACGCGAATAAATCTTTTATTACAATATACGGATGAAATGGAACAGTGTCATTAGAGGGTTTTTTTATATCTATACCTATTGGATTATTGTTTCCCGGTACGTGTAGTGCCCAAATATGCAATATTACCAACCCTAATATTAAAAAAGGAAATAAATAGTGTAAACTAAAAAATCTTGTCAAAGTAGGATTATCTACTGAATAACCTCCCCACAACCAGTGTGTTATGCTCTCTCCAATAAATGGAATAGCACTAAATAAATTTGTTATAACTGTAGCACCCCAAAAACTCATCTGACCCCATGGCAACACATAGCCTAAAAATGCAGTAGCCATCATTAAAAAATAAATTAACATTCCAATTATCCAAATTACTTCTCTTGGAGATTTATAAGATCCATAATACAGAGCTCTAAATATGTGAATATAAACAGCTAAAAAAAACATTGAAGCACCATTTGCATGTACGTATCTTATTAGCCACCCATAATTAACATCTCTCATTATGTGTTCAACGCTTTCGAATGCGAGATCAGCATGAGCAATATAATGCATAGCCAAAACTAAACCAGTTATGATTTGTGTGATCAGACAAAATGTTAAAATTCCACCGAATGTCCACCAGTAATTTAGGTTTTTTGGAGTTGGATAATCAGTCAAATGATTTGCTAAAGTTAATAATGGCAATCTGTCATTGAACCATTTACCTAATTTAGAATTTGGAGTGTATTCGTGTGAGCTCATATTTTTATCCAATCTTTATAGTGTTGTTGTTAACAAAAGTATAATCAGGTATTTCCAAATTCGTCGGAGCAGGCCCACTTCTAACTCTACCAGATGTGTCATAATGTGATCCATGACATGGACAAAACCAGCCACCTTCAAAGTCTCCTTTGTTTGTTAAAGGTACACACCCAAGATGAGTACATATTCCAAGAGTAACCAACCATTCAGGATTTTTAGCTCTATCCTCATCTTTTTCTGGATGTTTTAAGTCTTTTAAATCTACCTCCCTTGCGCTTTCTATTTCTTGTTTGGTTCTTCTTTTAATAAACACGGGTTTTCCTCTCCATAAAACAGTTATAGACTGACCTGGTTGAACATTGCTGATATCTACCTCGGTACTAGCTAAAGCTTTTACAGATGCATCTGGATTCATTTGATCAATCAAAGGCCATACTGCAGCTCCTACTCCAACTGCTCCTGCTGCAGTGGTTGCTGTAAGAATAAAATCTCTTCTTTTATTTGTTTTTTTTTTTATATCTTCGGACATTCAATTCTAATAATTTTCTTGTTATATGATTTATATATGAGAAAAAAGATATTTTACCATGGCAAGAATGACACATAAAGAGAGTAATTTCAGGCCTAAAATAGCGCTTTATGAGCCAGATATACCTCAAAATACGGCATCAATTATTAGAACTTGCTCATGTTTTGGGGCTATATTAGAAATTATTGAACCTTGTGGATTTTTAATTTCTGACAAAAGGTTTAAAAGAATCGTAATGGATTATATTGATTTTGACCAAATAAAAATTTATCAAAATGAAAGGCATTTTTTTAGTTCTAAATTAAATGAAAGAATTATTTTAATGACAACAAAATCAGATAAAGTTTATACAAGTTTTAAGTTTAAAACAAACGATACAATTTTATTTGGAAGGGAGAGTGCTGGTGTTCCAAAAAAAATACACGAAAAAATACCTAATAAATTAAAAATACCTATGATTAAAAAAAGAAGATCTCTAAATTTATCTACCTCTGTTTCTGTAACACTCTCAGAACTTATAAGACAAACCAATTATATTCATGGATAAAGAAATCAAAAAAAAACTTGTAAGAAATTGGTTTAAAATACTTCAAGAAACAATCTGTGAAGATATTGAAAATATTGAGAAGAAAAAAAATATTTTTATTATAAAAAATTGGAAAAGAAGTAAAAAAAAAAACGAAGGTGGGGGTCAGTCAAGGATATTTGAAAATGGAAAAGTTTTNGATAAGGTAGGTGTGAACTTTTCAGAAGTTTTTGGAAAATTTTCCAAAGAATTTAAAAATAAAATTCCTGGCACCTCAAAAAACCCAAAATTTTGGGCATCGGGAATTTCGGTAGTTATGCATATGAAGAATCCTAATGTGCCTGCAATGCATTTTAATACAAGGTTTATTTATACTAGTCATGGTTGGTTTGGGGGAGGAATGGATGTTACCCCATGCATAAAAGACATCAAAACAAAAAAATGGTTTCATAGAGAGTTAGAAAAAACTTGTAATAAATACAACAAAACATACTACAAAAAATACAAAAAATGGTGTGATAAATATTTTTATTTGCCTCATCGAAAAGAGCCAAGGGGAATTGGAGGTATATTCTTTGACTATAAAAAAAAGAATTTTAAAAAAGATTTTGATTTTGTTAGAGATGTTGGTTTGACTTTTAAATATATTTTTAATGAAATTGTAAGTAAGAAAAATAATGAAATCTGGGGATATAAAGAAAAGGAAACACAATATTTAAAAAGAGGAAGATATATTGAATTTAATTTACTTTATGACAGAGGTACAAAATTTGGGTTACAAACTGGGGGGAACACAGATGCTATATTAATGTCCTTACCACCCATTGCAAAATGGAAATGATATGAATAAAGAGCCAGTTACAATAAAAGGATTAGATAAACTTAGAGAAGAGTTAACTTACTTAAAAGAAAAAAAAAGACCAGAAATTGTTGAAGCAATATCTGAAGCTAGGTCCCATGGGGATTTGAAAGAAAATGCTGAGTATCACGCAGCTAAGGAACAGCAATCTCATAATGAGGGCAGAATACAGGAGATAGAAGACACTATAGCTAGAGCGAATGTAATTGATGTATCGAAAATCAGTAATGTGGGTAAAGTTATTTTTGGTTCCACAGTTTTTTTGGAAAATTTGGATACTGGGGAAATGATTAATTATAAAATTGTTGGAAAAGATGAAGCAGATTTGAAAAGTAAACTTATTTATTTTCAATCTCCAATCGGAAGGGGATTAATAGGTAAAAATAAGAATGATCTCGTTGAAATTAAAACTCCCTCGGGTATAAAAAATTTTGAGATAAAAGAGGTAAAATATATTTAGTTAATTGAAATTTTTCTTATATCTTCATCAGATATATTGAAATTTTTTTCAATCCACAAATTTTCAATAGCTTTGATTTTATTACCAAGGTCTTTACCTTCTTTAAGTCCAAATTTTTCAATTAAATTTTTTGCCTTTACTGGGAATTCTGGTCTTTTTATTTGTGATAAATGTTTTTTTAATAATATTAGTTTCTTGGGTATTTTTTTTGATATAAAAATCTTGAAATTTATTAAGTCTAAAACTGATGAAATGCCGTAAAAATAATATATTTTTAATAAATTNTCCTCTTTAAAAAAATTTTTTTCATATAATAATTTATAATTTTTATTTAAAAAAATAATTCTTTGTTTATCATTTTTTGAAAAGTTATATTTGAAAACAAAATAATCAGCATTTTCTGTCCCATCAATAACACACAAACAAAGCATAAAAATAAAGTCTTTATTAATTAATAGATCAATAGCATGATCACTCATGGATTTAAATTTTTCTAAATCATTTAACTCCGGGAAGATTAGATTAACAAGTTTAAGTAAAAATTTGTCGTTTGATATTTTGAAAAAATTTTTAGATAAAAAAATTTTTTTTAATTCATCTAAAAGTCTTTCTTTTGAAATTTTTGAGATTCCATTAACATTCTTTAAAATAATTTTTTTAATATTCTCATCGTGTTCATTATTGCTATAATCTAAAAAAAATCTTATATATCTCAATATTCTTAAATAATCTTCTTTAATTCTTTTGTCCGATTCTCCGATAAATTTTACTACCCCATTTTTTAAATCAGATTTACCATTATACGGATCATATAAATTTCCAAAAATGTCTGCGTAAATGCAATTGATTGTGAAGTCTCGTCTCGAAGCATCTTCAGACCAATCATTTGTAAATTCTACTTTTGCATGTCTACCATCAGTGTAGACATCTTTCCTTAGCGATGTAATTTCAAATTTATTATTATTAATTATTGCAGTAATTGTACCATGTATTAATCCTGAGTTATAAAAATTTATATTATTACTTTTTAGTATTTGTTGTAATTCCGATGGAGTTATATTTACTGCTAAATCAATATCATCAACATCCTCATTATTTAATGCTTTCCTTATACATCCACCAACAAATCTAATTTCACCTTTATTTGGGTCTGTTTCAAAACAATTAAATAATTTTTTAATATTTTTATTATGTTCAAGCTTGAAGAATCCAGAATTTATATATTTTTTTTTTTTTTTGATTTTCAATAAAGTTAGTAAAAAATTTTTCATATTTGGCTGGGGCGCTAGGATTCGAACCTAGGAATGGCGGTACCAAAAACCGCTGCCTTACCACTTGGCTACGCCCCAAAATTTATAATATCCAGTAAAATCTTTATATAGTTTTAGAAAAAATACACCAATAATTTTTGAACTTTTTCCTTAATATTTTTGTCCCATTTATTGCATCTTTTTTAGATGAAAAATAACCAATAATTGTTGACCCCGAGCCTGTCATCCTTGCAAATTCTATGTTGTGTAAATCCTCAACTGCTTTTTTTAATACCCGTAATTTTGGATATTTTTTAAAAGCCACTTTTTCTAAATCATTATGCAGTTTTGACAGTTTGTGAAAGTTGATTTTTTTTGACAATTTTATTCTTTTTTTTGGAATTTTCTTTACATTTGAATAAATTTTTGATGTTGAGCAGCCAAAGTTTGGTTTGATAATTACTAAAAATGAGCGAAATTTACTGTTTATAATAGTAATATTTCCACTGCTGTTAAGAATTTTGGCTTTATTATCAAGACCTATTATTACATCTGAGCCAACAGATGAACATATTTTAATGATATCATTGTTAGACATCTTAAAATAATTTTTGTTAATAAAAAATTTTAATAAACTTGCCGCATTCATCGACCCACCACCCATACCTGATTTTTGAGGTATATTTTTTTTAATTTGAATTTGAAACTTTTGATTGTTAAGTAATTTTTTTTTGTCTAGAATAGTAAGTAGATTAAAAATAGTATTATTATTACCTATTCCTTTTGCAAATTTACCAAAAAAATTAATTTTATGCTTTTTACTTTTTATTTTTTTTATATGAATAATGTCTGAAAGTTCCGAAAAAAAAATTATACTTTCGATTTTATGAAGTTTGCTCTGTGTTTTTCCTGTAATTGATAAATGAGCATTAATTTTTGAGTTCGATTTTAATTTATATAAAACCATAAGTTATATCAGACCATGAAGTATTTTTTTTTTTACCTTTTCTTTGTTTATTTCCTCATTATCTTTAAGTTTAAGAACCTCTTTCCAAAAATATCTGGCTTCTAGTTTTCTATTTAATTTCCAAAGTATATCCGCGTAATGATCAATTATCACCGGATCATTTGGTCTAATTTGAATTGCTTTCCTCATATATTTTTCTGCTTGAATATAATTTTTCGTTAAAAAATATGCCCAACCAAGTGAGTCGATTATATAAGGATTATCATTTTCCATCGAATGAGCCTTTTTTAGCATTTGAGTTGCTTCGGTAACTTTGTGGTTTCTTTCTAGCCAACTATATGCCAAATAATTAAGAACAAATGGATCATCGGATTTAACATTTAAAGAGTCCAGTAAGTCCTTATCTGAGTTCTTATAATCTCCGATTCTTTCATAGCAACTGCCCCTTCTATATAAGGTATCAGCATAAGATAGGGAATTATTATCTAACTCTTGCAATACTAAATTATAATACATTATTGACTTTTCATATTGACTAAAGTTTTTGTAAATATTTGCTAAATCAAAATAAATTTTATAATTTGGTTTTTTTATTTTAACAAAGTTTTTTTCTATAAAATCTATTGACTCATTTTCATTTTTCTCAATTGATATTATTTGAGCTATTTTTTTGATTTTGTACCAATAATATACCAAATCGTTTTTATCGAATGAATTCAAAACTTCTTTTGACCTTTGATAATTTTCTGACAAAAGATAGTTTTCTGAAAGTAAAGATAAGTTATAATAAAATCTTGAGTTTAATTTTTGAGATAAGATTAAATAAAAATTTGATTTTTTAAATTGATCTTGTGAACTATATAAATTTGAAATTAGGAAAAAAAATTCTGCGATGAGATCATTTGGATTTTTACAAGAAAATACATTTACAATTTTTTTATAATCACCATCATTAACCCAAATTTTTAATTGTGATATTAATAAGTTGCTACTCAAAGGATCGACAGTAGATGTTATTTGTTTTGACAAATTGATTTCACCTTGCCTTAAAAGCATATTTACATAAAAAAATAAATATCTAGAGTAATCTCCATTGTCAGAATTGATAATATTTATAAATTTTTTTGAATAACGCTTCTCATTCAGGTAGCATTGTTGAAATGCTTTTGAAATTTCAGTTAAAGTACCAAAATCATTACTTAAATCAGTCATTCTGTTATACAGAAATAAGTTGATATAGGATTCTAAAGTTTCAACTATTATTAATTTAAAAGTATCCTCCTCTTTGAACTTTTTTAATTCTACTAAATAATTTTTTGCTTTTAAGAAATCTTCACTCATAATAGAATCAACTAAAAGTATCAGCTTTGCTTCGAAAAAATTTTTATTTGAGATATTTTTTGAATTTTTTATTTCCTTTATCGCTTTACTTAAATTGCCGTCCTCTATAATCGCAAAAACATGCTTTTTAAGAAAGTTTTTGTGCTCTGAATTTAGTCTTTTCGATGAACTAAAAAATTCAACTGACTTTTCATTTTCCATATTTTCATAAGCCACAAGAGCTGAGAAATAATTAGATAAAAACCTAGGGTTGAAATTTTGGTATTTTGATATTTTAGATTGAGAGACAGTTTGATACAATAGAATAATTAATAGAATTACTAATTTTTTTAACATATTTAATAATATGACTAAATTATCTAAAAAGCAAAATGACATATTGGGTATTATGGGGATTAATCATGTCTACTCAGACACTCCAATAAATCGGACTAAAACTGAAACAATTGTACAAGATAAACATTTGCTCTTAGAAAATTTAGTAACAAGAATAAAAAATATAGAAAATTGTGAATTAAAAAAAAATGCGAATAATTTTGTGTTTAGTGACGGAGATAAAAATAGCCCAATAATGATTGTGGGAGAAGGGCCTGGTCAAAAAGAAGATGAATTAAGCTTACCATTTATTGGAGAAGCTGGCCAGCTTTTAAACAAAATGTTAAAAGCAATAAATATTGATAGAGAAAAAGTATACATTACAAATGTAGTTAATTATAGGCCTCCAAATAATAGAAAACCTCAAACTGAAGAAATAGAACGATATTCTGAGTATCTTCGAGAACACATATATATTATAAATCCTAAAATCCTAATTTTATTAGGTAGTACTGCTATGGAGGCTTTACTTGGCAACAGACTAAAAATAACTAAAGAGAGAGGGATTTGGAGAAAAACGTTTATAAATGAAAAAGATTATAAAACCATGGTAACTTTTCACCCTGCTTATTTGTTAAGACAGCCAGAGCAAAAAAAACTTTCTTGGTTAGACTTGAAAGATATTCGTAGAGAAATTGATAATTCTGGAATAAAAATTTAATGAAAAAATTAGTTGCAGGTGTGGACGAGTCCGGAAGAGGTAGTTTGATGGGTCCTGTCTTAGCAGCTGCTGTAATTTTAAAAGATGGTATTAGTAAAGCAAAAATACGGGACTCAAAATCAATTTCAAAAAAAAATAGAGAAATTTTAGAAAAATATATAAAAAAAAATTCTATTTGGTCGGTCGGTTCAGCATCTATTAGAGAAATCGAGAGGTTGAATATTTTAAATGCGAGTATGTTAGCGATGAAAAGAGCAATAAAAAAACTTAAGATAAAGCCAGATTTTACGTTTATAGATGGAAATAAAATTCCAGACATGCCGAATTATAAAATAAAGTATATAATTAAAGGTGATCAAAAAATCGCAGAAATCTCAGCAGCTTCCATAATTGCAAAAGTTACAAGAGATAGAATGATTGAAAAAATTTCAAAAAAATTTAAGGGTTATTTTTGGAATAAAAATTTTGGATACTGTACAAAGGATCATATAAAAGCTATTAAAAAACTTGGTATAACCTCGCAACATAGAAAAACATTTAAACCTATATACAATATGTTGGGTAATAGAAAGTTAACGACACAATAAAGATAAAAATAGTTCAATCTGAAGTTGACTAGCACTTTTTGCTAGAGTCTAATTTGCCTTATACAAATGTCAAAGTCAGTTTTAAAAAATAAAATTATAAAAGGTAATTGTGTTGATGAGCTAAAAAGAATTCCTGAAAAAAGCTTTGACCTAATATTTGCGGATCCTCCTTATAACTTACAATTAGGAGGGAGTTTGGAAAGACCTGATAGTTCGAAAGTTTCTAGTGTTGATGATGCTTGGGATAAATTTAAAGATTTTGAAAGTTACGATAAGTTTTGCAATCTATGGTTAACAGAATGTAAACGAATATTAAAAGACAATGGGAGTATTTGGGTAATTGGGTCCTACCATAATATTTTTAGATTAGGATACCATTTGCAAAATTTAGACTATTGGATTTTGAATGATGTTATTTGGAGAAAAAATAATCCAATGCCAAATTTCAAAGGTACAAGATTTACAAATGCTCATGAAACTATAATTTGGGCATCAAAGAATAAAAAATCAAAATATACCTTTAATTATCAATCTTTAAAGTGTTTAAATGATGATATTCAAATGAGATCGGATTGGCTACTACCTATTTGTAACGGAAAAGAGAGATTAAAAAAAAACGGTAAAAAAGTTCATTCGACTCAAAAACCAGAAGCACTTCTTCATAGAATAATTTTAGCATCAACTAATAAAGATGATTTAATATTAGATCCCTTCTAGGGCACGGGAACAACTGCTGTGGTAGCAAAAAAACTTGGTCGTAAATATTATGGCATCGAGAAAGATGAAAATTATTTTTTAGAGGCGAAAAAAAGAATTTGCAAGACAAAAAAAATTAATGACGAAAATTTGGATATAATAGAAAATCATAAATCAAAACCTAGAATTCCTTTCGGATCTTTAGTAGAGCTAGGAATTTTAAAACCTGGGTCAATGCTGTTTGATTCTAAGAAAAAAATAAATGCAAGAATAATGATTGATGGAAGCATAAAACATAAACATACTGAGGGTTCAATTCATAAAGTTGCAGCACAAATTATGGGTACTGAAAGTTATAATGGTTGGACCTATTGGCATTACCAAGAGGGTAAACAAACTGTTTTAATTGATAACTTGAGGCAAAGATTTATAAATAAAGTTTATCTATAAATCTTACCAAGATAACCCTCTAAAAACTTTTCATTTTTTGTTAAATACTTTAAAGCAATATTTCTTGCAAGTTTAACAAATGGATTAGAAATATGAAACGCATAATGATTAAATTGTGATCTTAATTTGACTTGATTGATTTTAATTTCCCTTTCCTGATAATAATTAATATTATCTCCCTCTAAACTTTTGAAAATATCATACGATGACTCTATTGATTGCGAAGCTCCTTGAGCAAAAGAAGGAGGATACGTGTATAAGGCGTCTCCGCCAAAGTAAATCCTATTATTTTGAGGTTTAATTAATTTTTTACTAACAAATATTGGATACAAAGAAATTTGTTCAAGTTTATCTTTAAGATTAAATGAAGAATTTTGAATGATTTTATCAAGATACTCTAAGGCCAGAGAGTTTTTGTTTCCACTTTGAATTTTTTTTAAATTTTTTTCTCTAATTATTGATATAAAATTAGCCTCGTTTTTTTGATTAATAGAATATATAACAAAGTGAAAATTAGGGCCTAGGTATAACGATATATCTTTATTTTCTTGGTTTTTTATCATACCTCTAATTGCTACAGCTTTATAATATTTAACATTGTCGACGTTCCCTAAGACCATATTCTTGCTTTTAGAAAATACTCCATCACAAATTGCTAAATAACTTGCTTCCTCACAGCTATTATTGATAAAGTTAATTTTAAAATTTGAATTTTGTTCAATGCTTTTGATATTAGAACCAAAGACAATTTTTTCTTTGGGAATATTTTTAATTAAAAGTTTTAGTAATACTGATCTTTTGATTGTTGTGTAAAAGTTTTCGTTATTGTTAAATTTTGATATTTCTATACTTGAAATTAATCTATTATTTTTAACGTCACAAAAGTTGATTTTGTTTGGATAATTTATTTCACTCAGTGCTAATTCTCTAAACCCAATACGATTTAATAATTTAACACCATTTACTGATAATTGTATTCCGTAACCTTCGTTTAAATTAAGATCATTCTTTTTTTCTAGAATTTTATAATTATATTTGCCACTTTTTTCTAAAAGGTTTGCTAAATATAAACCTGAAATACCTGCACCGATGATTAAAATTTTTTTCATAATTATTTTAAAGCTACTTTAAATATTCTTTTTGTAAAAGACGGAATTGTAGCGCTATTGATATCTTTGTAATTTAATACCCTCCCCTTTTCAGGTGGTAATTTATTATTAATATTAATTATTATATTCATGTCCATATTTGACATTTTAATTTTAGTTTTTCTTTTAAATGATGATCTATATTCTGCTGGTTGGATTTCAGACATTGGGAAAATAAGAAGATCTTTTAGAAAATTAAACTTTTTATTTTTCACAAGTATTATTTTTTTTTTTATTCGAATAAATATTAGCTTTAAAATATTTAGTTTTATTAATTTTTGATTTTTTATTTATTTTAAAATCTTGTTTTTTAAAAGAGATGCAATTTTTTTTAATTGGGCAACTTTTACATATAGGGTTTGATGGCTTGCACACCAATGCTCCTAGTTCCATTAGTGCTTGAATATAATCTCTTTGACGAGAAGAAAAACCAAAAAAATCCGATTTTATTTTAAGATTTTCTTTTTTTATATCTTTTTTCCTCCTAAGAAATAAGATTCTTTTGAGTAATCTCTCTATATTTCCATCAATAGGAATCACCTTTTTATTAAATTCAAGTGCTAATATAGCTCTTGAGGTGTAGTCTCCAACACCTGGAAGTTTTTTTAATTCGTTAATAGAGGAAGGTAATTCAGAATTTTTATTTTTAATAATTAGTTTTGCTGTTTTTTTCAAATTTCTAGCTCTAGAATAATAACCAAGACCCTCCCATAGTTTTAAAAGTTTGCTATTACTTACTTTTGATAAAGATTTAATATTTGGTATTTGATTTATAAATCTTACGAAATAAGGAATTACGGTATTTACTTGGGTCTGTTGAAGCATTATTTCACTTACCAAGGTGAAATATTGAGACTGTATTTTGGATTTAGGCTTTCTCCATGGAAGATCCCTTTTATTATTATCATACCAATCCAAAATTTTATTTGATATGTTTGTATTATACATATGAGGTCAAAACATAATTTTAAGCAGAGAAACAGATACGTACAAGGATTAAGATTATTTAAAGACACTTTACCCACAAAGGTAAAAAAAATAATCTCTAAAAAAGGCGATATCTACGCAAAAACATTAGACAACTGGAAATATCTTGTTGGTGAGGAATTATTTAAAAATTGTTATCCAAAATCTTTTAAAAATAACAATTTAAAAGGTAAATATTTAAATATAATGGTTAAACATGGTCACGAAGTAGACTTGGAATACTCAAAAAATATAATTGTAGATAAAATTAATACCTTTTTTGGTTACAAGGTAGTGAGTACTATTAAACTTAAAACTTTTGATGAAATTATATATGAAGAAAAAGATAATAATAAGAAAAATATGGATGTGACAAAAAAAAAATTTTCAAAAAAAATAATAAGTATTAAAAATAAAAATATTAAAGATTCTTTATTAAAATTAAATAAAGCCATGAAATAAAAATGAAAAAAAAATTTATACATATATTAGTTTTATATTTTTTAATTACATCTTTTGCACAAGCATCGGAAATTCTACCAATAGTAGAGGGTAAAAAAAATTCAAAAATAAATTTAATAATATATGAGTCAATGACTTGTCCAAGTTGTGCAAATTTTCATCAAAATATTTTTCCAGATCTAAAAAAAGAATTTATTGACACTGGAGAAGTAAGTATTGAATTCAGAAACTTTCCACTTGATCTCGCGGCACTAAATGCCTCAAAACTAGCTCACTGTAAAAATAATGGAAATTCAGATATCCTTCATTTTTTGTATAATGAGCAAAAAAAATGGGCTAAAGGAAATAATATATTGGATGTAAATAAAAATCTTAAAAACCTAATTGATAAATCATCATTTAATCTTAATTTTGAAAATTGTATTAACAATAAGAAAATTGAAGATTTTATATTAGAGGAACGAATCAATGGGCATAAAAAGTTCAAAATTGAGGGAACACCTACATTGATAATTAACGGTGAAAAGTTTGATAAAAAGCTTGACTATAAAAACTTAAAAAAAACCTTAAAAAAAATGATATAAACCAGCTAATGGAGTTTAAAAAAATCCAATTAAACGGTTTTAAGTCCTTTGCCGAAAAAGCAAGTTTTCTGATCGAAGATGGGCTCACTGGTATTGTTGGACCAAATGGTTGTGGTAAGTCAAATATTGTGGAGTCGTTGAGATGGTGTATGGGAGAGACGTCTGCAAAAAGTATGAGAGGATCTGGAATGGAGGATGTAATATTTTCTGGAACTTCTAATAAACCTTCAAAAAATATCGCAGAGGTTTCAATTAATCTCTCAAATAATGATAAAGTAGGTCCACATAAATATAAAGACGTGGAAGAAATAGAGATTAGAAGAAAAATTGAAAAAAATAAAGGTTCCAAATTTTATATTAACGAAAAAGAGGTAAGAGCAAAAGATGCTCATATGTTTTTTGCTGATTTATCGACTGGAGCTCACTCACCTTCATTAATAAGCCAAGGAAGAATTGGATCTCTAGTCACGGCCAAACCATCAGATAGACGTGCAATACTAGAGGAGGCTGCAGGAATTTCAGGTTTGCACGCTCGTAGACATGAAGCTGAGCTCAGATTGGGAGCTGCTGAAAATAATTTAAAAAGAGCAGACGAATTAAGGAGACAGCAAGAAAAACAATTATTAAATTTACAAAAACAAGCAGAGGAAGCACAGAAATATAAAATTATATCAGGGGAAATTAAAAAAATTGAGGCGGGTTTATATTACCTCAAACTAAAAGATATAGAGAATGAAATAGATTTGGAAAATAAAATTAATGAAGAGGCTGATACTGAAATTAATGAATTTAATTTTAAAATTGATGAGGTTGAAAATAAAATACTCGAAAGTACGAATAAATTAAATCCAATAAGAGACAAAAACATTGAAAATTTATCTAAAATACAAAGACTTAATTTAGAGCTTAAAAGTATCGATGAAGAAAATTCAAGAATTAAAGAGGAAATTGAAAATATAAGAAATACAATTAAAACAATCAATGAAGACAAGGATAGAGAAAAAAGCATAATTATTGACGCAAATTCTAATGAAAAAAGACTTAAAGATGAAAGAACAGATTTAGTTGAGATTGATTCAAAATACTTCGAAACTGAAAAAAAATCAAATGAAGATCTTGATCTTAATAAACAAAAATTAAATAATAAGATAGATAATATTAATAATCTCATTGATAAAAATAAAGTTAGTGAAGCTAAATTATTATTGGCGGAATTAACTGGAATAATTGATATTTATGCGGATAGTTATAGTAAAAATCAAAGTATCAAAAATGAATCCATTAAACGTAATGAGAGAATAAGTATTATAGAAAAAGAAATTGAAAGTTGGAAAAACTTATTAATAAATTCAGAGAAAATGTTAAATGAGTTACATGTAAGAGAAAAAAGAATTAACCTTAGAATGGATGAATTGAATAATCAACCCCAGTTTCAAGCTGAAAAGAAAGGTCAAATTTCAGAAAGTTTAAGAGTTTCAGAGGAGGAAAAGAATAAAAATGAAATTTTAATTAACGAATTAGAAAATGTTATTTCTGAGGAAAGAAAAGATCTAAATCTTACAAAAGAAAATTCTATAAAAATAAGAGAAAGAAGAGCCGGATCAAGTGCAACAATCGAAGGATTAAATAAGAGAAGAAATGATCTTTTAGATAGAATTTCAGATGAACTAAAATTAAATGAAAATAATTTATTTAATAATTCAAACTTATTTGGAAAAGAAAATATTCCTGATGCCTTAGCGCAAGAAGAATTATTAGACAAAAGAAAGAGNGAAAGAGAGAAATTAGGATCAGTAAATTTGAGAGCTGATGAAGAAACCAACATGTATCAAGAAGAAATAAAAAAAATGGAAAGAGATAGACAAGATTTAGTAACTGCAATAGTTAAATTAAAAGAGAGCATATCAGAACTTAATCAAAAGGGTAGGGAAAGACTTCTTGATGCCTTTGAAAAAGTTAATAGAAAATTTAATGATGTATACACAAAACTTTTCAATGGTGGAAATGCTAAACTCGAACTCGTTGACTCTGATGACCCTTTAGATGCTGGATTAGAAATGTTAGTGAGTCCTCCAGGTAAAAGGTTACAATCTATAACTTTACTATCAGGTGGAGAGCAAGCACTTACTGCTTTATCGCTTGTATTTGCAGTTTTCTTGACAAATCCATCTCCTATTTGTGTATTAGACGAAGTGGACGCGCCACTAGATGATGCGAATGTAACAAGATTTTGCAATTTGTTGGACGAACTAACAAAAATCACTTCAACAAAATTTATCATCGTAACTCACCATGCTCTAACAATGTCGAAAATGAATAGATTATATGGTGTTACTATGCCTGAAAAGGGAATAAGCCAATTAGTTGCTGTTGACTTACAAAAAGCAGAAAGTATGGTCGCATGAAATGCCTGACGAAGAACTTAAAACTCGCCTAAAAATTGCAAAAGATAAAGTTAAAAAGAAATTTAATCAGGATGGTGAAAAAACTAGTTCAAATCTCGGTCAAGCCTTTAAAATGAGCACTGAGCTTGTGTCTGCTGTTGCTGTTGGGACAATTATTGGGTTTATTTTAGATAAATGGTTTGATACTAAACCTTGGTTAATATTAATTTTTTTTTTTGTGGGTGTAATTGCAGGAATTATGAATGTAGTTAAATCTGCAAAAAAGTTACAGGACAAGTAATTTTATGGCAGCAAATCCTATGTATCAGTTCAACGTGTATAGAATTGGTCCAGAGATTAAAATTGGTGAGATAGATCTATCATTTACTAATGCAAGTTTGTTTATGGTTTTAAGTGTTCTAGCAGTAGTAATAATTTTTAATCTAGGATCGAAAAAAAACGTTTTAATTCCAAATAAAATTGAATTAATGGCCGAGTTGAGCTATTCATTTATTTCGAAAATGATAAGCGACACAGCTGGGTCAAAAGCTAAACCATATTTTTCTTTTATATTTTCATTGTTTATGTTTGTATTATTCTGCAATATGCTTGGAATGATACCCTACTCTTTTACGGTTACTAGCCATATTATTGTTACTTTTGTTCTAGCAGCGTTTATATTTATTGGTGTTACAATAATAGGATTTATAAAACATGGTTTTGGATACCTAAAATTATTTGTTCCAAGTGGTGTACCAGTAGTTTTATTGCCTTTAATTGTTGTAATAGAAATAATCTCTTATCTTAGTAGACCAGTTAGTTTATCAGTAAGATTATTTGCAAATATGATGGCTGGTCATACTATGATGAAAGTATTTGGAGGTTTTGTAGTTAGCTTAGGTATTGTGGGTGGTTGGCTGCCACTTAGTTTTTCGGTTGCATTGACAGGTCTGGAAATTTTAGTTGCGTTCCTTCAGGCATATGTTTTTGCGATCTTAACATGCATCTATTTAAATGATGCATTAAACTTACACCATTAAACAAAAAAAAGGAGGATATAATGGAATTAGAAGCAGCAAAAATGATAGGAGCAGGTTTAGCGGCAATAGCACTTGCCGGAGCAGGTGTTGGGATAGGTATAATTTTTGGTAATTACCTATCAGGAGCAATGCGCAATCCATCAGCGGCTCAAAAACAATTTCCTAATCTACTATTAGGCTTTGCATTGGCGGAGGCCACAGGATTGTTTGGATTAGTTGTTGCATTAATTATTTTATTTGCATTCTAATTAATGTTGAAAAAAATAATTTTTTTGTACCTATACTTTTTTTTAGCATCAAGTGTACAAGCTGCTGAAAAAGGGGGTATGCCACAACTAAATCCAGAATTCTGGATATCGCAAATTTTTTGGCTCGTAATAACTTTTGGAATTCTATTTTTTATTTTATCGAAATTTGTTTTACCAAATATAAGTGAGAATTTGGAAAATAGAAAATCTCAAATTTTAAGTAATATCGAGGAAGCTGAAAACCAAAGAAATAACAGTGAAAAAAAATTAAAAGAGTACGACGAGATTGTTGTTAGTAGCCGAAATCAAGCAAAAATTGTTATTAACGAGGCTAAGGCTAAAATTTTAAATGATATTAATTTAAAGAAAGAAGCTTTAGACAAAGAAATTAGTTCTGAAATTAATTTAGTAGAAACTGAAATTCAGGATTTAAAACGTAAATCTCCAGAAAAAATAAATCAAATTGCCGTAGATACAGCATCAGATTTATTAAAACAATTGATAGGGGCTGATGTAAATAAAAGTAATATTTCGGCTATTGTTGAAGATCTGTCAAAAAAAAGAAAAGGAAAATATTATGAAATTTGACGCAACTTTTTGGGTGGCAATATCTTTCATAATTTTTTTTGCCGGACTAGTTTATTTAAGAGTTCCCCAAAAAATAAACGAGTTACTCTCTAAAATGATTAATGATATTAAAAATGAGATTGATGAAAGTGAGAAACTCAGACTTGAGTCTAAGGCTTTATTAGACAAATCTCAGGCTAAATTAGATAGCGCTAACAACGAAAGTAAGAGAATTTTAGATGAGGCAAAAAAGGATGCAGAAAGACTGATTATCGACATGAATGACAAGTTTCATAAATCCTCAGAAAATAAAAAAAATTTGGTTCAGATAAAGATAAATCAAATGAAAGAAAATGCTATCAAAGAAATTAAAAACGCTTCTATAAGCATAGCTGTAGATTCTGTTAAAAAAGTGATATCTAGCTCTGTTGACAAATCCAAGCTAAATACATTATTTGAAAAAAATCTGAAAGAAACTAAAGAGCAATTAAAAAAAATAAATTCTTAGTTACTAATTTCGTTACATTTTNATAAAATAATATAAAATTATCCTATGAAAACAATTATTATTGGTTCAGGCTTTGGAGGTATTGCAGCTGCTCTAAGGATGAGAGCGAAAGGTCATAATGTGACTTTGATTGAAAAACATAATGATCTAGGTGGGAGAGCGAGAGTGTTTGAGAAAAACGGATTTAAATTTGATGGGGGTCCCACTGTAATTACTGCTCCACATTTAATATATGAGCTATTTGAAATTTTTAATAAAAACCCGTCAGATTACATAAACATTAGACCATTAGATATTTGGTACAGGTTTGTTTTTGAAGATGGATATAGTTTTGATTATTCTGGCGATGAAAATTCTATGGAAGAACAAATAGAAAAAATAAATAAAAAGGATCGCAATGGGTATGTAAAGTTGGTCGAGTTTACAAAAAAAATATTTGATAAGGGCTTTACAGAATTATCAGATGTACCTTTTGATAAACCATTATTTATGATGAAACAATTACCAGCGTTATTAAATTTGAAAAGCTATAAATCTGTTTACTCATTAGTTTCATCTTATATTGAAAATGAGAAATTAAGGAGAATGTTAAGTATGCATCCTTTATTAGTTGGTGGAAATCCATTTACAACTACATCAATATACGGTCTGATTTTATACTTAGAAAAAAAATGGGGTATTCATTACTCTATGGGTGGTACAGGTGCAATAATAAAAGGTTTAGAAAAGTTAATGATAGAGGAAAAAATTGAAATTGTTAAAAATTCTGAGGCTACAAAATTTTTTGTCGAAAATGGTAGAATTAAATCTTTAGAAGTTAATAATTTAAATAAAATAGATGTTGATAATATAATATGCAACGCAGATCCTCCTAATGTATATGATCAATTAGTAAATAATAAAAAAAATTCTTTATTTGAATGGAAGAGAAGTAGAATGGATTACTCTATGGGTTTATTTGTTTATTACTTTGGAACAAAAAAAGTTTATAAAAATGTAGCACATCATACAATAAAATTTGGAAATAAATATGAGGAACATTTAAAAGATATTTTTGAAAATAAAAAATTAAATAATGATATAAGTTATTATCTACATAGACCTTCAGCTACTGATAAATCTATGGCTCCAGAGGGACACGACTGTTTTTATGTACTAGTTCCGGTACCTAACAATCAATCTAAAATAAATTGGAATGATCAAGGTGAAAAGATGAAAAATTTAGTTATAGAAAAAATGCAAAGACAGTTACTCCCAAATTTAAAAGAAAATATTGTAGAAGATTTTTACTTGACTCCTGATTATTTTGAAAAGGAATTAAATACAAAACATGGATCTGGATTTTCCATTCAGCCAAAATTTAGTCAATCAGCTTACTTTAGATTTCATAATAAATCCGAGATATGTAAAGGATTATACTTTGTTGGAGCTGGCACCCACCCTGGTGCAGGTGTCCCTGGTGTTCTTTCATCTGCAAAAGTGTTAGATAAAATCATTTGATGTCACAAAATTACTTATCAATTTATGCAAAATCATTTAATTGGGCAGGATTTTTTTTACCAAAAAAAAAAATATAAAAATTGTTCGGATTTATATAACTTTTGTAGGACAGTAGATAATATCGTAGACGACGAAAAAAATTTGGATATTAAAAGGAAAAATTTCATAGATTTTAAAAAAAAATTTTTTGAAAAAGATTTTAGTTCAAAGAAAATAAAAAAAATGTGGGAACTAATTGATGAATTCTCTATATCAACTAAAATTTTAGAAGATTTATTTAATGGTGTTGAAACTGATTTAGAAGATAAAGTCTTATTAAAAAGCAGAAAAGACCTGTTGATTTATTCTTATAGAGTTGCAGGAACTGTTGGGTTGATGATGGCAAAAATATTAAGAGTTAGTTCGGAGAAGGCTTTAGTTTCAGCAATAGATTTAGGAATAGCTATGCAACTAACTAATATAGCTAGAGACGTCATTGAGGATAAAAATCGTAATAGAGAATATATTGAACAGGATTTTATGAAAATAAAAGAAACACTTAGATTAGCTGACTCATTTTATAATAGCTCTTTTAAAGCAATTAAAGAAATACCTATATCCTTTAGATTTGCGATTTTAGTTGCACGTCGAGTTTATAGACAGATTGGAAATGAAATTTTAAAGAAACGAGATTTAGAAGATTACAAACAGTCAGGAAAAATATATGTAACAAATGTTGGAAAAATAAAGCAAACCTTTCTAAGTATTTACGATTTTATTTTATTAATATTTTTAAAAACAGATGAGCGTACAGTCGATTTAGATCATCATGAAATAAAGATGGAAATAAATTTAGATGAGAGATTTTGATTACATTATAGTTGGAGGTGGATGTGCTGGCTTGTCTCTGGCTTATGAGCTAGAGATAAATAGTAAACTCAAAGATAAAACCTTAGCAATAATAGAAACTCGCACAAACTACGAAAGAGACAAAACTTGGTCATTTTGGAAGATAAATTCTCACAATTTTGAGGATTGTGTTATTAAAAGTTGGGAAGATTTTTCTATTAATATCCCAAATAAAACTAATTATATAAATTGTACTAAAACACCATATCAGTCCATAAACAGTGGCCTTTTTTACAAAAAAATAATTTCGAGATTAAAAAAAAATAAAAATATTAATTTTATTAAAACAATGGATAATTTAGATGTAAGTAAATCAATGGTATTTAATAGCTTACCTAATATAAAACCTAAAAAAGATGACCTTTGGCAACATTTTGGTGGTGTAGAGATTGAAGTGGACAAAAAAGTTTTTGATAAGGAAATTATGAACTTAATGGATTTTGATTGTGAACAAAAAAATAGTGTCCATTTTTTTTATACATTGCCTTATTCGGGAAATAGAGCATTAATTGAAACAACATGGTTGTCAAATATGACAGATGTTAATGAAAAATATTATGAGGAACAATTAAAATTTTACATAGAAAATAATTTAAATATTAAGAATTACAAAATTTTATATGAAGAAAAGGGCAAAATACCGCTTTTTTATCCAACCATAGTTAAAAGGAAAAATGAAATATCTATTGGAACAGCTGGGGGTATGACTAGACTAAGTACGGGTTATACATTTTTGAATATTCAAGATCATTGTAAATACATTTGTAATAATTTCGAAAAAATAAAAAATAAAAAAAACTTCGAGATAAAAAAAAAATACAGATATCTTGATAAACTTTTTTTAAAAGTTCTATCTAAACATCCTGAGAAGATGCCTGAAATTTTTTATAATATGTTTACGGCAAACAATGAAAAGGTAATAAAATTTTTATCTAATAAAAGCAACTTTATTGACGATATCAATATAATATTGAAAATGCCTAAATTAATTTTTATTAAAGAAATATTTAAAATATGTTAAAAAGAATTGATTTTATACACTCCTTGATTTTTTTTAATCTTAGTATTCTTTTATCTTCCATTAGTTTCATTAAAAATCAAAATTTTTTAATAGTTTGCTTNTTATTGATTATGTCGATAGGGATATCACATGGATCCTTAGATGATTTGAAGGGTAAAAAGTTATTTAAAATATTTAAAATTAAAGAGATTGAAAAATTTTATATTTCATATATTTGCATTTCGATTTTTATTATTTTGTTTTGGATATTATTACCAAACTTTTTACTTTCAATTTTTCTGTTAGTTGCGAGTTATCATTTTGGAAAAGAAGATACTATTTTTAACATAGATATTGATGGTATTAAAAAGGACATCTTATTTTTTTTTAAAGGCTCGTCAATAATTATAGCACCTTTATTATTTAGTTATGGCAAAACTAATGAAATTTTTTTAATATTAAATTTCAATTTATTCTCTGAATTTATAATTTCTAAGCAAATTTTATTACTATTACTTTTTTTGAGTTTTACATCCGGATTAATTTTGTCAAAATTAAAAAATATTGATGATACTACGCTATCAATAATGGACTTTTCATCCATTATTATAATAAATTACTTTTTAAACCCAATATTAGCTTTTACAATTTATTTTTGTTTTTTACACTCTGTTAGACATAGTTTATCGCTAATTTTTGAATTAGATAAAAACTTTAAATCAGGACTTAAAAAATTTATAAAAAAAGCTTTGCCACTTACCTTGATAACAGTTGTGACTTATGTGGCATTTATTTATATTCTTAATAGTTTTTTTGAATTAAACAGCGCTATATATAAAGTAATTTTTATTGGATTGGCGTCATTAACTTTTCCACATATATTGCTTGAGTATTTAATCGAAAAAAATGAGAAATAGAAATATAAATTTAATAAGCTGGTTGCTATTTATAGTATCTTCAGTTGGTTTTACAGTATCAAGTATTGGAAATTTCTGGGCTATGTTTGGTAGTTTATTTTTTTTAGTTGCATATATTATATTTTTAATACCTTTTTTTAGAAATGAAAAAAATGAAAGATAAAAAAATAAAAATTTTTTTAGCATCACCAAGAGGATTTTGTGCTGGTGTTGATAGAGCTATAGAAATAGTTAAAAAAAGTTTAGATAAATATGGTTCACCGGTTTATGTAAGACACGAAATAGTTCATAACAAACATGTCGTAGAAAGTTTAAAAAAAATAGGTGCTATATTTGTTGAAGAACTAGATGAGATAAAGGATAAGTCTAGGCCTGTAATTTTTTCAGCTCACGGTGTACCAAAATCTATACCTGCTCAGGCTGAATATTTAAAAATGGAGTATATTGATGCAACTTGTCCTCTTGTATCAAAAGTCCATAGAGAAGCTGAAAATTTAAATAAAAAAGGAGACCATATTTTATTAATAGGTCATAGAAACCATCCTGAAGTTATTGGAACTATGGGACAAATAGAAAATGGAGGTATTGACTTAATAGAAAATGTTGATGATGCTAAAAATTATGAAAATAAATCCAATAAAGAATTAGCTTACGTAACCCAAACAACATTGTCAGTAGATGATACAAAAGGAATAATTCATGAGTTAAAGAGAAGATTTCCAAAAATAAAAGAACCTAAAAAAGAGGATATCTGTTATGCTACAACTAATAGACAATCTGCAGTCAAAAAAATCGCAAAATTCTGTGATATGTTTTTTGTGATTGGAAGCAGGAACTCATCTAATTCTGTTAGATTGGTCGAGGTAGCAAAAAAATCTGGATGTGAAAATTCATTACTTATTCACTCTGAGAGTGAAATTCCATTTGATAAAATTGATAATTGCAAAACTATTGGAATTTCATCTGGAGCATCTGCTCCCGAAATTCTTGTTGAACAATTTATAAATAGTTTAAAAAAAAAATATAATATCAAAATTGAGGATACTGAGGTTATAAAAGAAAATGTTACCTTTAAAATACCAGGTAAATTAAATTAATGGCTGTATTTACAAAAATAAATAAATTAGACATTTCTAAAATAGAAAATAGCTTCAAATTAGGAAAGATAAAAAACTATCATGGTATAAAAAAAGGAATTGAAAATACAAATTATTTTTTAGAATTCAGAAATAAGAAAACAGTTCTTACTATATTTGAAAAAAGNGTAAATAAAAAAGATTTACCATTCTTTATGAAGTTAATGTATGGTCTTTCAAATCTTAACATTGTGTGTCCTAGGCCGATCAAAAATAAAAAAGGTTCATATTTATTTAAAATAAAGAACAAAAGCGCGTGTATAGTAACTTTTCTTAAAGGTAATGATAAAAAAAAACTAAGTCAGTCAGACTGTTATCAGATAGGTAAAAAAGTTGCTGAGCTTCATAAGGCAACAAAAAAACTCAAAATTAGAAGAAAAAATTCTTTATCAATAAAGTTGTTATCTAGAATTTTGAAAAAAATNGATAACAGAATAAACAAATTTTCTAAAAATTTGAAAATGAACATAAAATCAGATCTTAATGAATTAGTAAAATACTGGCCTAAAAATTTGCCAAAAGGAATAATACATTCTGATTTATTTATTGATAATATATTTTTTTACAAAAAAAAGTTTTATGGTTTTATTGATTTTTATTTTTCCTCTACAGATTTTTATTCATATGAGTTAGCGACGTGTATAAATGCTCTATGTTTCGATAAGAAAAAAAATAAGTTTATTCTTAATAAAAGAAAATCTTACAAACTAATTAAAGGATACGAAACCAAAAGAAAATTAACTAAAGACGAAAAAAATAATTTCAATACTTTGTGCAAGGGATCGTCCTTACGATATCTCGTAACTAGGGCTTATGATTATTTAAATACACCTAAAAATGCGATTATTAAGAAAAAAAATCCAAAAGAATATTTGGACAAATTAAACTTTCACAAGAGAATTAGAAGTTTCGATGAATACTTGATATGATAAAAATTTATACAGACGGATCTTGCATAAATAATCCTGGTAAGGGGGGTTGGGCAGCAATAATAATAAATGATGGCGAAAAAACCAGTATCAAAGGCAGCAAAAAAAATACAACAAATAATCAGATGGAATTATTAGCACCTATAATGGCTCTTAAAAAAATTCCTAAAGGCAGTAAGGTTCAAATTTATACAGATTCTAAATATGTTAAAAATGGAATAACAGAATGGATATATAATTGGAAAAAAAATGGTTGGAAAACTAAAGATAAGAAAGATGTTAAAAACAAAAATCTTTGGACACAACTTGATGATTTATCAATGGCTTTTGAAATCGAGTGGAGCTGGGTGAAAGCACATTCAACAGATAATCTTAATAACGAAGTAGATTTATTAGCCAAGACTTCAGCTAGTGATTAATACCTCACAAATTATAGGATATCTAAAATGGTCTCAGCAGAGGACAAGCCACATTGTTTAGTCTCTTTTTCAGCTTGGATAGTAATTACCTTTAAGTTTTCGATTACTATAGCATAACGATTTGATCTAGTACCCATGCCTTTTGAATTTCTGTCAACCTCAGCACCAATAGCTTTTGTGAAAAATAAATATGGATCAGACAACATTTTAATTTTATTACCAACGTTGTTTGCTTCTCCCCAGGCATTCATTACGTATGGATCATTCACAGATAAACAGAATATATCTTTTATCCCTTTCGCTTTTATATTGTCAGCATATGCAACAAAGCCTGGTAAATGAAGTTTTGAACAAGTAGATGTAAATGCACCAGGTAGACCAAATAGAATAATTTTATCTTTACCTAAAATATTTGGTAATTTACTTTTTTGTGGTTCACCATTAATTAATTGGTAAATTTCTATATCTGGAATTTGATCGTTTATTTTTAATTTCATATTGATCTTAATATATAATCTTTAACTTTTTCTAAATTGTTTGAAATCACCTCAAATTTTTCTTCTTTATCATTTACATAATTAAGACTTTCTGGCAGTTTTTCAGTTTTTGATATTGCTTTTTCTATTGCCACAGGGAATTTACAAGGATGAGCAGTTGATAAAACGACTACATCACTTAGATTTAGTTTTTCAATAGCACCCACTCCTATAGCTGTATGAGGGTCGATAACGATATTATTTTCTTCATAAAATTTTTTTATTGTATTGATGATTTCAGTTTCATTTAAACTTTCTGAGTCAAAATCATTCTGTAAGTCTTTTAGTTTGTCCTTTTCAATTTTAAATGAATTATCTTTTATACTCTTCATTATGTTTTTTACCTTTTCAGAATTTTTATTATAAAGATCGTAGAGTAATCGCTCAAAGTTGCTAGCAACCTGAATATCCATACTTGGAGATATAGTCTCTTCAACTTTATTTGATTTGTAATCTCCATTTGATATTGCCCTATGCAAAATGTCATTTTGATTTGTAGCAACAATAAATTTACTTATAGGTAAACCCATTTGCTTAGCGATGTAACCTGCATACACATCACCAAAATTTCCAGTAGGTACAGAAAAAGATATATTCCGTTTTCCTATTTGAAAATATGAATAAAAATAATAAACTGTTTGTGCAACTATCCTTGCCCAATTAATAGAATTTACTCCTGACATATTTACAGTGTTCGAAAAACTAGAATCGGAGAACATAGATTTCACTAAATTTTGACAATCATCAAAATTACCATTAATTGCTAAGTTGAAAACATTGTTGTCCTCAGTAGTTGTCATAAGTTTTCTTTGTACAGATGAAATTTTTTTGTTTGGATGCAGAACAAAAATATTTATATTTTTCTTTCCTCTAATTGCATCAATCGCGGCTGCGCCGGTATCGCCTGAAGTGGCAACTATAATATTAATTTTTTTATTATTCCTATTTAAGTAATATTCATAAAAATTACCGATAAGTTGCATTGCAATATCTTTGAATGCGAGAGTTGGACCATGATATAGTTCTAGTAGATAATTTTTATTAATTTTGTTAATTTTTACAACGTTACGGTCCCTAAAATTTTCATATGATTTATTAATCAAATTTTTTAAATCTAACTCGCCGATAAAATCTCCAGTAAATAATTTTATAATATTAAATGCAAGATTTTTGTAATCTAGATTTGATAAATCCTTTAATTCTTTATGATCAAATTTTTTTAATTTTTCTGGTATAAAAAGACCACCATCCTCTGATAAACCTTTTAGAAAGACATGTTCAAAAGACACCTTTTTACTATTATTTCTAGTACTTATATAATTCATAGATTAGAAAAACTTCTACAACTAAAATATTTTATCTACAAGGAATAATACAAAAAGCAAAAATAAGTATATAATTGAGTAAGAAAAGACTTTTTTTGCTTTAGAAATTTCAAATTTATTTTTTTTGAAACTACAAAGTTCATAACAAATATAAATATAATAAAATGTTAATATTAATGAAGTTGCTAAATATACAATTCCTACAAATCCGATTGCATAAGGGGCAACTACAACAGGCAACATTAAAATTGAATAAATTAAAATATTCTTTTTAGTATTTTCAATACCATTTGTTAAAGGTAACATTGGTATATTCGCTTTTTTATAGTCATCAGCTTTAAATAAACTTAATGCCCAAAAATGTGATGGTGTCCAAAAAAATATAATTAAAAAAAATGTAATTGGCTCTAAACTAATACTGTTGTTAGCTATTGTCCAACCTATAACAGGAGGCAAAGCTCCTGAAGCACCCCCAATAACTATGTTTTGTGAGGTTATTCTTTTTAACCACATTGTATAAATGAAAAGATAAAAAGATATAGTCAAAAGCAACATAATTGCTGAGAGTAAATTTGACGAATAGTACAGACCAATTATAGATATTAAAGATAAGGCAATACCGAATATTAATGCCTGGCCTTTATTTAATTTACCAGTAGGAATTGGTCTTAAACATGTTCTGGTCATCAGCTTATCTAGATCTGCCTCATACCACATGTTAAGAGATCCAGCTGCGCCTGCACCAATTGCAACGAAAAAAATTGAAATAATTGAATTATAAAATGAAACAGTTGTTGGTGACATTAATAGTCCTACCGCGCAAGTAAAAATTACCAATGACATGACTCTTGGTTTCATTAATAATAAAAATGATTTTAAGTATATTAATTTATTACCAAATATCGATCGTTTATTTAATATATTAATAGTCACTTTTACTCGACGTTAAGTGATATGAAAATTACAACTAAAATAAACCCAACAATTAAAACGTGGTTTCCTAAATCAAAAAGTCCAACTTTAGGATTTTTCTTATCTATCAATCTTCTGTGTATTGGTACGTTATCATAAGGATTAATTTTGACATTGTCACCTTTATCGTTCTCTTTTTCCTCTTTTACGGTATACCCAAACCAAATTATATAAATGAAAAATAGAAAGAAAATTAGAAAACCAGCTAAATAATCATATCCATCCATTTTTTAACCCCCTACAAAAAAATAAAATAATCTTGAAAATAAAGTATATTTACCCTCAGCAATCATTAGTGCAACAAAGCAAACGATTGCAGTCATAGGCCATAATAATACATTCACTAATGCATACCTTTCCCAATAAAGATGCATAAAGAATGCCATAATTAATCCTGCTTTCAAAAACATAAAAAATAGAATTAATGACCATCTAAGCATCCCTTGAAATTGGTACCAATCAACCAAGTATGAAAAAAAACTTAATACGAACAACAGCCCCCAAATCCATAGATATATGCCTATCTTATGAGTGCTTCCAGGTTGTTCTTTTTTTTTAGACTCTTCCATATTTTAGTTTACCATAAATAAAAGAAAGCAAATATAAACACCCACACTAGATCTACAAAATGCCAGTAAAGTCCTAATATTTCAACTTCTACATAATCTCCTTTCATTTTTGTAAACCAGCCCCTTTTGCCCTCTTCGTAATGCCCAGCAAAAACTTTGTAACAATAAATAAAGAGAAATATTACTCCAATCGAAACGTGAGTCCCATGAAACCCTGTAATCATAAAGAAAAAAGACCCAAACTGAGCAGCTCCAAATGGATTTTCCCATGGCCTGACTCCCTCATGAATTAGTTTAGACCATTCGTAAGCTTGCATTCCAACAAAAGTAAGTCCACCTAATGCAGTAGCCAATATTAAATAGCCACACATCTTTCTATTTCTTTCGTAACCATACTTAACAGCTAGAGCCATTGTTCCACTACTTGTAATAAGAACAAAAGTCATAAGGGCTATTAATAATAATGGTACAGGGACTCCAAATGCATCTAATGCAAAAACCTCACTAGGATTTGGCCACTCTGCTGGGGTAGATGCTCTCCCCTTCATATATGCTATTAAGAAACAACTAAACACAAAAGTGTCGCTTAACAAAAATATCCACATCATTGCCTTGCCCCAATGAACGCCTTTGAACATGGTTTGATCAGAGCTGGTATCTTTAGCCATGCCCCTAAACCCTTTTTCTAGTTCAAAGCCTTCAATTTTTGGGTCAGACATTTGTTTATTTTAAGTTTTCTCTACCTCTGTATGTGCTACTTCACTCGGCGCTGCAGTTTGAGGTAAATAGTCCTCATCTGCTCCAGGTACATTAAAATCATATGGCCATCTATGAACGACAGGTAGTCTGTCGCCAAAATTTCCATGTTCCGGTGGAACTGTAGAAGTAAACCATTCTAAAGAGTTAGCTTTCCACGGATTTTGCTCAGCTTTTTTTCCTGTTTTTAAAGTTTTTATAATATTAAATACTAGAATTAGTTGAGCAGCTCCTACTATAAATGCTGCAGTACTAATAAACTCATTTAATCCTACGCCTGAAGTCATATACGGACTGTCATACATCTCATAATATCTTCTTGGCACGCCAATGAAACCTAAATAATGCATCGGAAAGTAAATTGAATATGCTCCAAGAAATGTTGTCCAAAAATGCCATTTACCTAATTTTTCATTTAACATTTTTCCTGCAACCAATGGAAACCAGTGGTAAATCGCGCCCATTATTACCATTAAAGGAGCAATTCCCATTACCATATGAAAATGAGCTACAACGAAATAAGTGTCTGATAAAGGAACATCAACAGATACATTTCCTAAAAATATTCCTGTTATTCCGCCATTTACGAAAGTTACTATAAAGCCTAAACACCAAAGCATAACAGTATTAATTCTTATATTTCCTCTCCATAAAGTTAGTATCCAGTTATAAACTTTCATGGCAGTTGGAACAGCGATAATTAAAGTTGTTGAAGCAAAAAAGAAACCAAACCAGGGATTCATACCACTAACATACATGTGGTGTGCCCAAACAAAAAAGCTTAAAGCTCCAATACCTACTATTGCCCAAACCATCATTCTGTATCCAAAAATATTTTTTCTAGCGTGGACTGAGATTAAGTCAGAAACAATACCAAAAGCAGGTAATGCCACAATATAAACTTCAGGATGTCCAAAAAACCAAAATAAGTGCTGAAATAATATAGGGCTACCGCCACCATACTCTAAAACTTCGCCAGCTTTTAATATTGTTGGCATAAAGAAACTTGTTCCTAAAAGCTTATCCAGTGTCATCATTATGGAACTAACTAAAAGTGCTGGAAACGCTAACATTGCTAAGACTGTTGCAGTAAATATTCCCCAAACTGTTAGGGGCATTCTCATAAGCGTCATACCTCTAGTTCTTGCCTGAAGAATAGTAATCATATAATTTAAGCCTCCCATGGTAAAACCAATAACGAATAAAGCTAAAGAGATTAACATTAAAAGAATTCCATAACCGTGACCTGGCGTTCCCTCTAAAATAGTCTGTGGAGGATATAATGTCCAACCTGCACCTGTTGGACCACCTGGAACAAAAAAGCTAGCCATTAAAACGGCTACAGCAACAAAGAACATCCAAAAGCTCAACATATTTACATATGGAAATACCATATCTCTTGCACCCACCATAAGAGGAATTAAATAATTTCCAAAACCACCAAGAAACAAGGCGGTCAAAAAGTAAACTACCATTATCATTCCATGCATAGTCACGAATTGATAATAGTGCTCAGCAGTTATAAATCCTGCTAATCCAGGAAAACCTAATTGTAATCTCATTAACCACGACAAAATTAAACCTACAACACCTGTAAAAACTGCTGTTAGAAAGTATTGAACTCCTATAACTTTTGCATCCTGACAAAAAACCCATTTTTCAATAAAACTATGTGGGTGATATAAATCTTGTTCAGCATTTTCTGCTGGTCTTACGTAATCCATGTCAGGAGAGATTCCTGGGGAATCTCCAGAGATTGTTTCTGATGATTGTGCTTGGTAACCTGACTTATTTTCGTATTCGTCTGACATAAATTATTCCTCTTTATATATATCTTTATTTAAATTTAAATTGTTATTTTTAGCTAATTTTTTGTTTTCATTTTCTAGTTCATTTTTAGCTATAAGTTCGTCAAATGTCTCTTGTTCTGATAACCACTTATTATAATCCCCTGCGTTTTGAACTTCTACTCCACCTCTCATAGCGTAATGACCCACTCCACAATATTCTGCACATAAAACTTCGTATTCTCCAACTTTATTGGGTTCAAACCAATAAAAAGTTACAATTCCAGGAACTGCATCCATTTTAGATCTGAATTGTGGAACATACCAATTGTGAAGTACATCAACAGATCTTAATAAAATTTTAACTGGTTTGTTATTTTCTAAATTAATATAATCACTCTGAACAAGGACATCATCTCTTCCAAAAGGATCATCTATATTAATCCCAAATGGATTTTCATCATTAATATTTGTAACTTTTGTAGTTCCAAGTTTTCCATCCTCGCCTGGTAATCTGTATTGCCATCCCCACTGCCAAGCCATCACATCAATTTCTAAAGCATTTTTTGGAACGTTAACGTATTGATTCCATATTATTAAACCTGGAGCAAGCAAAGCTGCAACACCTAATGTTGTTGCCCAAGTTAAAATTTTTTCTAATTTTTTGTCTTCAGGTTTATATTCTGCTTTTCTTCCTTCTTTGTAAGAATATCTAAACACGCAATAAACCATGAACAAACAAACTGCAACAAACACACCTCCGCCTACCCAAAATGTCAAAGTTATCGTATCGTCCATTCCTTGCCAATTTGATGCGATGTCCGTCCAGTACCAAGGTGTAAAAATATGGAATAGAACAGATCCTATTATCACCAATAAAAATATTATCCCTGCATGCATGTGGATTTATATATAAGAGAAATTTGATAAAAACCTATGACAAAATGTCTTCCAAATGATTATAATTAGCTTATATAAGTCTGAAAATGTTAGGAAAAATCGGCATTCTTATAGCTATTTTAGCTCTTGTTTTTGTGTTCTATATCGTTATCTCGTTTGGTGCTGGAGCTTTTAAAAAGGATGGGGTTAAAACCGAAACAAAAAGGTATCTTAAGTCAGTTAATATTTTACTTATTGTAGTTGCTTTAGTTGGATCAGTATTAGTATTGTTTCTTTAAGCTACAAGCGTTTTGCACCATTCTATAAACGCGTCGTTAAATACATAAATCATTAGAAAGAAAGCTAACCAAACTACTAAAAGGAACATCCAATACATTGATAAAGCTGAAATATTTTTTTCTTCTTCTAATATTTTTTCATTTTTAATTTTTAAGACTCTTGAAGCAACTTTTCCCCAGAAGAAAAGGCCACCAAGTAAATGTATTCCATGTAGAGCTGTAAAAATATAAAAAGATGAAAAATAATTATTAGTCTGAACAAAGTTCCCGCTTTTCATTAATTGAATCCAAAAAGCCACTTGTCCAAAAAGAAATAAGTAACTCAACCCTCCTATCATTAATAAATTTTTTTTTACATAAATAACTTCCGACCTCTTCAATCCTTTATTAACTTTACTAAAATAAAATGAAATACAAAAAAGAACAAAAGTATTAACCCATAGTAAATTTGGTTTTAATAGATACTTTGTATCCTGCTCAGGAGGGACGCTATAAATATAACCTGTAAAAATAAGACTAAATAAAACTGTTGCAATGCCGAATATAATTATAACAGCTGATTTTTGAACTGATAAATCAAAAGTTTGTCCACTGTGAGCATCATCAACTTGAGCCCTTTCAGGTTCCCAAGGTTTTTCTATAATTGTGCCAAAAATTTTCTTTAATAAACTAGACATTAATTTTATATAGTGATTTATAAAACATTATCAACTATGAAATTAAAGACTTCTATTGCAATAATATCTGGATGTTTATTTTTATTTATATTTTTAATGCTTCCAGTATTTTTAAATATTAAGGAAAAAAAAGATGATATGGTCGCATCTTTTAAAGGGTCAGAGTTTTCTCTCAAGGACGTCAACAATAATACTATCACTGAAAAGTCGTTTGATGGACCATTAACTGCCATTTTTTTTGGTTTCACCAATTGTCCTGATATATGTCCAATGACATTATATAACTTAGATTTAGTAATAAATGAACTTGAGGTAAAAAAAAAAGAAAAATTTAAAGTTTTTTTCGTAAGCATAGACCCAACAAGAGATACTACTGAAATTATTAAAAATTATTTAGAAGATTTTGAAAATAAGATATTCGGTATTACAGGAGACCCAAAAAAAGTTTTTTTATTATCTCAGTCATGGGGAGTTTTATCCGAAAAAATTTTTACTGAGGATGGAAATTATTTGATCAACCATAGTTCTTCAGTTTTGCTTTTAAGAGATGGCAAGTACCTAGATCGTATAAGTCATCATGCAGCTTATAAAGATATATTTAAGAAGATAGATAAACTATTAAGATAACATTTTAAAACTAATTAAAGAGATTAACGAAATTGCTGCCGTCTCAGTTCTTAAAATATTCTTGTTTATTTTTATTGGTTTTGCATTTTTTAAATTTAAAATACTCTCTCTTTCTTTCTCTGAAAAATCTCCCTCAGGACCAATCAGTACGCACAGAGGATTTTTAAAAACAATTTTTAATTGATCATTTGAGGAGTTAATATCTCCAAAAATTATGTTTATATCTTTATATAATTGTAAAAACTCCTTAAATTTTATTAATTTTTCTAACTTAGGTAATTTAATACGATTCGATTGCTCTGAGGCTTCAATAATTATTTTACTTATTCTTTCTTTATTAATCTCCCTTACAATAGTTCTGTCTGTTAATATTGGAATGAATTTAGTAACGCCTAACTCTGTTGCTTTTTGAATCATAAAATTAAAGTAATTTAGTTTAATCGGTGTAAATGCTAACCAAATCTCATTATCGTTTTCTGCTTTTTTTAATTTTTTAATAATTTTAAATTTTACAATATTTTTTTTAATTTCTTCAACTCTTGCTTGCCATTCTCCACTATTATTAAACAGGGAAAAGTTTTCACCCTCTTTAATTCTCATCACTTTTGTAATATAATGAGACTGAGATTTATCAAGATTAGAACTTAAATTTTCAGATAAATTTCCATTAAAAAATAATCTACTATAAGTCATATAACGATATTATTTATGAAAAATATTAAAGCAATAATTTTTGATGCATATGGAACGTTATTTGATGTTAATTCAGCAGCTGAAAAATGTAAAAGTAAAATTGGTAATAAATGGGAGGATTTTGCAAATTACTGGAGAACTACACAATTAGAGTATACTTGGTTAAGAAGCTTAATGAACAGACACAAAGATTTTTGGTATGTAACCGAAGATAGTCTTAAAAAATCTATGAAAGCCTTTGAGATAAACAGTAATATGAAAGATGAGTTATTAAATTTATATAGAGTTTTATCACCTTATAAAGAAGTTCTAGAAACTTTAAAATATCTTAAAGAAAGAGATTATAAATTAGCTATTCTTTCAAACGGAACTCCTGGCCTTTTATTCGAACTAGTTAGAAGCAACAGTATTGAAAGTTTTTTTGATGATATATTTTCAGTTGAGGAAGTTGGAATTTATAAGCCATGTTCAAAAGTCTATGAAATGCCAATTAAGAAATATGGTATTGAAAAAAATGAAGTTATATTTTTAAGCGCAAATACATGGGATGTTTCTGGTGGTGGAAATTATGGTTATCAATCTATTTGGGTAAACAGGAATAATAATATATTTGATTATTTAGATTATAAGCCGAAAAATGAAATTGTAAGTCTAAAAGGACTACTTGATATTGTTAAATAAAAAATTAAATTTTACGGATGATAAATTTTTTTGATTTAATAGGTAGAATATTTATATCCATATTATTCTTATTAAATGGTTATTTTAAAATAATAAATTACGATGGAACGATAGAATGGATGGAAAGCTTTGGTATTCCAGGAATATTATTGATGCCAGCTATAATTTTAGAAATTACTGCACCAATATTGATAATGTTAGGATATAAAACCAAAATTGCGGCAGCTTTACTAGCTGCTTTTTGTTTAACAACAGCATTAATTTTTCATGTAGATTTTTCAAGTCAGATTCAGGTGACTTCATTTCTAAAAAATATAGCTTTAGCTGGAGGTTTTTTAATCATTGTTGTAAATGGTGCTAAAAAGTTTAGTTTTGATAAAATAGAGAAAAAAAATAAATGAAACAAATTGAAGTCGATAGAATTGTAGAGCCTGTACTCTCATCAGATGGCGCAGGGGTAAAACTAAAAAGAAGTATTGGGGTTGAGCCCAACTATTATGATCCGTTTCTTATGCTAGATGAATTTGGATCTGAAGATAAAGATGATTATGTTGGAGGTTTTCCTGCTCACCCGCATAGAGGAATTGAAACTGTAACTTACATGCTACATGGAGAATTTGAACATGAGGATAGCACAGGTTCAAAAGGTAAAATGAAATCTGGGGATGTTCAGTGGATGAAAACAGGGAGTGGTATAATTCATTCTGAAATGCCAGCTATGACTGGTGGGAAACTTCAGGGATTTCAATTGTGGATTAATATGCCAGCAAAATTAAAGATGTCTAAACCTAATTATATTTACATCAATTCGAAAGATATGCAGGTCCATAAAGATGAAAATAAAAAGGTTAAGACTATTGCAGGTAAATTTGAAAATGCTGAAGGACCAGTTAAAGGACACAATGTTGAACCAATTTATTTCGATGTAGAATTAAAACAAAACAAATATTTTAATTATGAAATCCCTATAACACATAATTCACTTATATACCTGGTGAATGGTGAAATAAAAGTTGGTGAAATAGAGCATGACAGAGCCAAGGGATCAAATTTAGTTTTGCTTACAAAAGGTAAAAATCTAAAAGTTAAAGCTGTTACAAATTCAAAATTTTTGTTAATTTCCGGGAAACCAATTAATGAACAAATTGCAAGAGGTGGGCCATTTGTTATGAACACAAAATCTGAAATACTAGAAGCAGTCAATGATTTTCATAACGGAACATTTGTAAAATAATGAAATCAATAGAAATTAAAAACACTGGTGGTCCTGAGGTTTTAGAGTTAAAAGACATAAAACTTTCCGATCCTAAATCTGGTGAAGTTTTAATAAAACAAGTTGCTATTGGTTTAAATTATATTGATACATATCACAGATCAGGTCTATATCCTGTGCCCCTTCCCTCAGGAATAGGTTTGGAAGGCGCAGGAATAATCGAAAAAGCTAGTTCAAATACAAATGGGTTCAAAGAAGGTGATAAGGTTGCTTATGCTTCTGCTCCAATTGGCTCTTATGCAACACACAGAATTTATCCTGTGAAAAATTTAATTAAAGTTCCAGAGGGAATTGATCTAGAAACTGTCGCATCTATTATGACAAAAGGTTTAACGACATTTTATTTACTACACAAAGCTTATGAAGCAAAATCAGGTGAAACAGTTCTATTTCATGCTGCAGCTGGTGGGGTGGGTCAAATATTCTGTCAGTGGGCAAAAAGCTTGGGATGTACTGTTATAGGCACTGTTGGTTCAGATGAAAAAATTGAAATTGCAAATCAAAATGGTTGTTCACACGTTATAAATTACAACAAAGAAGATTTTCAAAAAGAAGTAATGAAAATTACAAATGATAGTGGAATACCTGTTGTGTATGATGGTGTTGGCAAGGTGACAATGGTAAAATCTTTAAATTGTCTGAAAATGAGAGGGACGTTTGTATCTTTTGGAAACGCATCTGGTAAGCTAGATCCGTTAGATGTTGGCAAGCTAATTGCACCAAAAGGATTATTTTTAACTCGACCAAGTATTGCCCATTATACATCAACTAGGGCAGAACTGGATGAAGCTGCAACAAAATTATTTGATATGATTAAATCAAAAAAAGTGATCGTAAAAATTTTTAAAAAATATACTTTAGATGAAACTGTGCAAGCACATAAAGACCTAGAGGGTAGGAAAATTATTGGACCAGCTATAATTACTCCTTAAATTTTACATCCATATCCGATAAGTGAAGCTTAAGAGCTTTAGTAGATATTTGAATTTCCCTAATAAAAAAAATAATTGAAACCATCATGGAGAGACAACAAGAAGCAAATATAATTCTTGCAGAAAAAACCTCATTTAAATATAAAGCGAAAACAGTTCCCATATTAAATAAAAAACCAAAAGCTGCAAATAATATTGAAAATTTTAGGACACTTACCCTATTATTAAGATTAATTAATTGGCTCTTCCACTCGGGTGGGGTATGTTTTTCGAATACATACTCATCATGGATTTTTCTTATTAAGTTACTTAAAGTATGAAACCTGTTGCTGTAAACGGCCATTATTAGAGGTATAGCTGGAAACATTAATGCAGTTACAGTGTAATCTATATTCATATCGATAAAAATTGATTATGTTGATTTGCTTTGTTATTTACAAATAAAATATGTCAGAAAAATTGCAAAATTATTTGGATTTAATAAGAATTAAAAGGCCTATAGGATACATGTTGCTGTTTTGGCCATGCTTATGGGGTCTTACACTTGGCTATAATTTTAATAATGGATTAAAGTTGTTTATTTTTTATACAACTCTTTTTTTTTTAGGATCTTTATTAATGCGATCAGCTGGTTGCGTCATCAATGATATTGTTGACAAAGAATTTGATAAAAAAGTACAAAGAACTAAAAACCGCCCAATAGCGTCTGGTAAAATTTCGGTTTTGGAGGGTATAATTTTATCTGGGATGTTGTGTTTAATTGCTCTTGGCGTATTAGTGCAATTTAATAAACTTACAGTTTTACTTGCTATCGCATCTATGCCTTTAGCTTTCAGTTATCCGTACATGAAAAGATTTACCTATTGGCCACAACTATATCTTGGAATAACTTTTAACTATGGTTTATTGCTTGGATGGACATCAATAGAAAATAATATAACGATATTGCCTTTAGTTTTATACTTTGGAGCCATATTTTGGACATTAGGATATGACACTATTTATGGATTTCAGGATATTAACGATGACGAAATAATAGGAGTAAAATCTACATCAATTAAATTTAAGGAAAGTCCAAAAAAATTTTTGACAATGTGTTATTTAATAACATTTTTTACAATTTTATACTTAGGGTACCAAATGAATTTTGGTTTATATTTTTATTTATTTTCAATACTTATTTTTATTCATTTGTTTGTTTATCAAATATTTTTTTTAGATATAAAAAATAGTAAAAAATGCTTAAAGCTTTTTAGATCAAATAACTACTTAGGCCTTTTAGTATTTATAAATTTATTGGTTGGTAAGTTCATATCATGACTAATTTTCAAATTATAAAAAGACTTTACGAAGAATATACAAAAAAGTTTTTGTTGAAAATTCTTCTTTCGGTTTTTTTTTCATTATTAGTAGCTGCTAGTACTGCTTCAATAGCATGGTTATTAGACCCTGCTATAAAAAAAATATTTATAGATAAAGATCAAACACTCATAATAATTATACCGATTGCTATAATGTTTGCATTTTTCCTAAAAGGAATCTCTCTTTATTTTGCGAAGATAATTTTAATAAAAGCTGGACAAGAAATAACAAAACTCATTCAGTACAAGGTAATGAAATCACTTATTACGGCAGATACTGAAATTATAGATAATAAACATTCTGGAAAATTTATTTCCCATTTAAGCTTTGATGTGGGTATGATAACTAAGCTTGTTAGTACAGCATTATTGAATCTTACTAAAGATAGCCTAACCTTAATTGCACTAATTTTTGTGATGTTTTACCAAAATTGGAAATTAGCTCTATTTGCAATTATAATGATACCATTGGCAACAGTGGCAGCAAGGTCATTAGGAAAAAGAATAGGAAAAGTGACAGTGGAAGCAGCTAATATGACTGGAGAATTAACTTCATATCTTTTAGAAATATTCAAAAATCATAAGGTAATAAAAATTTTTCAAAAAGAAAATTATGAATTTGGTAGAACTGAAAAATTTATAGATAGACTTAAAAATAAAGTTGTAAAAATTGAAAGTGTTTTAGTAAGAGCGTCTCCTATTATGGAGTCATTAACCGGTATTATGATTGGTTTATTAATTTATTTTTCAGGTAAATTAATATTTAATCAACAGCTTGACATAAATAATTTTTTTTCATTCCTAGCAGCAATGATGTTGGCATATCAGCCTGTTAGGTCACTCGCAACTGTTAATATGGCAATTAATCAAGGTCTGGCTGCTGCAAAAAGAATTTTGCCAATTATTGATACCAAAAACAAAATAACGGAAAAAAATGATAGCAGTATTTTAAATGTAAACGAGGGAAATATAGAATTTAAAAATATAGTATTTAAATATAAAACTGAAGAAAAAAAAGTTTTGGACAATATAAATGTTTTTATCCAGGGGGGTTACATGACTTCTCTGGTAGGACATAGTGGAGCTGGGAAATCTTCAATAATAAATTTGATTCCTAGATTTTATGACAAAATAGATGGAGATATATTAATAGACAATCAATCAATTTATAACGTTAGAATTAATTCTTTAAGATCAAATATCTCGCTAGTGACACAGGATGTAACTCTTTTTGATGATACTATAAAAAATAATATTTCTTATGCAAATTTAGATGCATCTGACGATGAAATTTATGAAGTAGCAAAATTGTCCTACTGCGATGAGTTTATAAATAGATTACCGAATAAATTTGACACCTTAATTGGGGAGAACGGTATTAGACTGTCTGGTGGAGAAAAACAAAGAATATCTATTGCCAGGGCGATGTTAAAAAAAAGTAAAATTATATTACTTGATGAGGCAACATCATCGCTTGACGCTGAAACAGAAACTAAAATTCAAGAAGCTATAAAACTTTTAACTAAAAATAGAACTACACTTGTAATTGCTCATAGACTTTCAACTATTGTGAATTCAAAAAGAATATATGTTGTAGATAAAGGTGAAATTAAAGCTGAAGGGTCCCATGAAGATCTTTTGAAAAACTCAGATATTTATAAAAATTTTTATAACAAGCAACTTAGAAAAGACTGATGTTATTGTATTATAGGATCTTAACAATTTTCTTTTTAATAATATCGCCACTTTTACTTTTTTATAGGATTATAAATAAAAAAGAGGATCCTGAAAGATGTTTAGAAAAATTTGGTAGATTCTCAAAAAGTCGAATTAAAGGAAAAATTATTTGGTTCCATGGATCAAGTGTAGGAGAAGTTATGAGTGTAATGCCTCTTGTTGAAAAATTAGAGAAAAGAAAAGATATTAAACAAATATTAATTACGTCAAATACATATAGTTCATCAAAAATTTTGAGTAAATTTAAATTAAAAAAAACTATTCATCAATTTTTTCCATTAGATGTATCTTTTATTATTAAAAAATTTCTTAAACATTGGAAACCTTCAATAGCAATTTTTATAGAATCAGAAATTTGGCCTAATGCTATCATTGAAATTAAAAAAGAAAAAATTCCTTTAATTTTAATAAACGCTAGGATAACCAAAAAAAGTTTTGGCAAGTGGGTAAAAATAAAATCATTTTCCAGATTCTTATTTGAAAAATTTGATTTATGCATGCCACAAAATAAAGAAACTATAAAATATCTAAAAGTGTTAGGAACTAAGAATATAAATAAGATTGGAAATTTAAAATTTTCTGAAAGTCAAGAGGCAAAGAAAAAAGAGCTTAACCCTAATTTACAAAAATATTTTACGAAAAAAAATATAATTTTAGGGGCAATAAGCACGCATTATTCTGAAGAATTGATATGTGCAAAAGTACACATGTATCAAAAAAAAATTTTGAAAAACTTGATAACATTGATTATACCCAGACATGTGCATAGATCTAAAGAGATTGTTGAGGATCTAAAAAAATATAATCTAAATATTCATTTGCATAGTTCTAAAAAAATTCCAAAAAGAAATATTGATATTTATTTAGTCGACACATTCGGTGAAACAAAATTATTTACAAGAAATTGTAGCTTAGTTTTTCTCGGTGGTTCATTAATTAATCATGGTGGTCAAAATCCCCTGGAAGCAGCCAGGGCTGGCTGTAAAATTCTTCATGGGCCTTATATTGAAAATTTTAAAGATGTTTATAGTTTTTTATCAAAATTTAGAATTTCAAAAAAAATTACGAACCTATCTCAATTAAAGCACGAGGTTATTAAAAATTTAAAAACTAAATCTATGCCAAAAAAAAACATTCTAAAAATCAAAAAAATTGGGAAAGATATATTGAGACTAAATTACAAACAAATTTCAAATTATTTATGATGCTATTTAACAAACCTTTGTTTTGGACCAATAAAAACCCAAATATAATATCATTAATTTTATGGCCCATATCTTTGTTAATAGTATTTGTATCCACTATTAAAAAACTAGGTAAGCAAGAAAAATTTAATATTCCAATTATATGTGTAGGTAATATTTATCTAGGTGGAACAGGAAAAACTCCGATTTCAATAGAAGTTTATAAAATGCTCCAATCACTTGGCAAATCTCCAGGATTTGTTAAGAAATATTATCCTTACCTAAAAGACGAAATTCAAATATTAAAGTCATTTGGCGACGTTTTTGATAGTAAAGTTAGGGCAATATCAATTAAAAATTTAGAAAAAAATGGAAATGACATCGCAGTATTAGACGATGGATTTCAAGATTTTTCAATACATAAAGATTTTAATATTTTATGCTTTGATGGAAGTGAGTGGATAGGAAATGGGATGACTATACCATCTGGTCCATTAAGAGAACCCCTGAAAGCGTTAAAGAGAGCAAATTGTATTTTCATTAAAGGTGACAAAAATACAATTATCGAAGACAAAATTAGGAGCATTAATCCTAAAGTAGAAATCTATTATTTTTTTTTTAAACTTAAAGAAAAGGAAAAATTTATTGGAAAAAAGTTAGTCGCTTTTTCTGGAATAGGAAATAATAAAAATTTTTTTAATATTCTTACTAAAAATAAATTGGAGGTTAAAAAGACATTTAGTTATCCAGATCATTATAATTTTAAGGATAAAAATTTAGAAAAAATATTATTAGAGGCTGCAAATTTAAATGCTTTGGTTGTTACAACTGAAAAAGATTATAATAGGATAAATAATAAATTTAAATCAAAAATATTTCCTATTAAAGTAAACACACATATAAGAGAAAAAGAAAAATTTTTAGAGGACTTAAAAAAAATATGAAAAATTTAATTTACCTTACACAATATTTATTTATTCAACTCCTTTTTTTTATATTTAAAGTATTAGGATATAAAATATCATCTGACTTAGGAGATATATTGGGAAAAATTGTAGGTCCATATTTTAGGGATAAAAATAGGATAATTGAAAATTTACGAAATAGTAAAATAGGAATTGATGATAACGAAAGAAAGAAATTAATTAATAATATGTGGGGTAATTATGGAAGGATTCTTTCGGAATACCCTTTTCTAAAAAATTTTAGAAATGAAAAGTTAAATAAATATATTAACTTAGAAGGTAAAGAAAATTTAGAAAAAATAATTAGAGAAAGAAAAAAAGTAGTTTTTGTATCAGGTCATTTTAATAATTTCGAACTGATGGCAATGCAACTAGATAAAAGCGGTGTGAAATTGGCTGCTATATATAGACCTTTAAATAATTATTTCCTAAACAAGACAATGGAAAAAATAAGAGAGAAATATATTTGTGAAAAACAGATTAAAAAAGGCAGACCAGGCACTAGAGAGTTTATAAAACTAATAAATGCGGGTTATTCTATTGCATTAATGATAGATCAAAGAGTAAGTGAGGGAATAAAGTGTAAGTTTTTTGGGAGAGAGGCATTCACTACAACTATTCCAGCGCAAATTGTAAAAAAATTTAAATTTGATATTGTTCCAGTAGATATTATAAGAGAGAAAAAATACTACTTTAGTATGATTGTACATAAACCAATTAAATTTGAGGAAAATGAGAGTGTACTGGAAATAACTTCAAGACTTAACGATATTTTGGAAAAAATGATTATTAATAAACCTAATCAGTGGATTTGGTCACATAATAGATGGAAACATTAATAAAATTTATTTCCCAGATTTTTTGGAAGCTTCCATATAAGAAAAATAAGGTTCTTGTAAATCTACACTCCAATAATTTAATTCTTCTAATTTAATTTTTTTTTCTGATACTGCACATACGACATGGTCGCCACCTTTAATAATCTCAAATTTATTAGGGAGATATTTTAATTTTGCTAATTTTTTAAACATTTTTAGTTTATAACTTAATATATGAATTTAGGAATTATTGGAAGTGGTGGTAGAGAACATTCTTTGTGTTATAAACTTTATAAATCAAATAATATTAATAATATTTATTGTATTCCAGGAAACGCAGGTACAAAAGAGTTTGCAACAAATATTGACGCTGATATCAAAAACTTCAATCAATTATATAATATTGTAAAGAGTTATAAAATTGATTTTATTGTGGTCGGACCGGAGGTTCCTCTTGTCAATGGAATAGTAGATTATTTTGAAAAAAAAAAAATAAAAATTTTTGGACCCAGTAAGCAAGCATCACGACTTGAAGGCTCTAAAATTTTCTTAAAAAAATTTTGTAAGAAATTTAAAATTCCAACAGCAAAATACAAAGAGGTTAAAAGTTTAAAGCAAGCCAAAAACTTTTTGAAAAAATTAAACTTACCTGTAGTAGTAAAATCTGATGGCTTGGCCGCAGGTAAAGGGGTAACTATATGTTATACAAAAGTTAAAGCTATTAGGGATGTTAAAAATATACTAAATGGAAAATTTAAGTCTTCAAAAAAAGTAATTATTGAAGAATTTTTACAAGGAGAAGAAGTAAGCTACTTTGTTATCACTGATGGTAAGAATTTTAAGGCTTTGGGAACAGCCCAAGACCACAAAAGAATTGGTGAGGGAGATACTGGGTTAAATACAGGAGGTATGGGCGCTTACTCACCAGCATTTATAATAAATAAAAAAGTTGAAAATAAAATAATTAATAAAATAATAAAACCAACAATTAAGGGAATGTCGGTAATTAAATCTAGGTATAAAGGAATTTTGTATGCTGGATTAATAATATTTAAAGGGGAGCCAAAATTAATAGAGTACAACGTAAGATTAGGTGATCCAGAATGCCAGGTTTTGATGATGAGGTTAAAAAATGATTTATTTAAATTATTGTATTCTTCGGTCAATAATAAATTGAAATATAGTAAAATTTATTGGAAAAAAAAATTCTCAATAACTATTGTTGCTGCAAATAAAGGATACCCGATGAGTTTTAAAAGAAATACTGTCATAAAAAGTTTAAAGAAAATTAGACAAAACCAAAATAAAAAGTTGTTCCATGCAGGAACTACTTTTAATTCAAAAAAAGAAATAATTGCATCTGGAGGTAGAGTAATTAATGCTACTGTTTGTTCGGATTCGTTAAAACAAGCAAGAAAGATCGCATTAGGTATGCTGAAAAAAATTAACTGGAAAAATAAATATTATAGAAAAGATATAGGATATAAAGTTATAAAATAATGAGAATTATTTCTGGATTATTTAAAGGTGCTAAATTAATTAATCCTAATGATATTAATATAAGACCACTGAAGGATCTGGTGAAAGAATCAATTTTTAATTCGATATTACATTCAAAAAAATTTCATATAAAATTTGAAAAATCTGTTATTTTGGATGCTTTTTCAGGCACGGGTTCTTTTGGTATAGAGTGCATGTCCAGAGGCTGTAAAGATGTAACTTTTGTCGAAAGCTACAATCCAGCATTATCGATACTAAACCAAAACGTAAGTAAATTTAATTTGAAAAAGTTTTGTAAAATTATAAATGTAAACTTTTTAAATTTTAAGTTTTCCTCAGAGTTTAAAAAAAAATTTAATTTAGTATTTTTAGATCCACCGTATAAACTATTAGAAATTAATAAAGTTTTAGAAGTTGTAATTAGCCAAGAAATATTAGATCCGAGAGGTATATTGATTTTACATCGGCATAAAAAAAGTGATGATCTTATTAAGCATAATATAGATATTCTAGATATAAGAAAATACGGACTATCAAAAATACTTTTTTTAAGGTTAAGATAAAATTTTTTTTGTCTCTTTTTTTATCATTTCTACTGAGGGTTGATCAAATGTATTAACTTTTAAGGCTCTGCCTAATAAGATTGTTTCTAAGACAAAAAAACAAAATAACTCTCCTAAACTTTCTTCATTTCTTTTCAACACCGTTATTTCTCTGTAAGGAATTTTTTTTTTTGAAAATATGTTTTTTGTAGCTAATTCTTGGGAACTAATAATATCTGACAAATATTTATTACCTATGATTGGATAAAACTTTGCTTTAGATATCAAACTTGAACTATTATTTTTAACATTAAAAAAAGTATAAAAACTTTTTTTAGGTCCATCAAGATATAGTTGTAAGAGACTATGATTGTCTTTAGGCATAGTTGATATGAAAGGTATTATGCCCTTAGACTTTTTGCCTAAGGATTCAGCGATTAGCTGCTGATACCATTTAAATAGATTTTCTGATTTCTCGTCATAATTTAAAATAATAGAATTAAACTTTCCATTCTTAACTAGAGATAATGTTTGATCTACATTCAATAACAAGCTTTTTACAAAATTTTTGTTTTTGATTAAGTAATTTAATTTTTTAAACTTTTTCTCTTTTAGCCCCATAAGTTCTGCTGGCAGCATTCCAACTTCTGAGAGAACTGAAAATCTTCCACCAATATAATTCTTATGATCAACAATTTCTGCTTTAATATCCTCTGCAATTTTTCTGAGAGAATTATTTTTTTTTTCTGTAATAAAAATAAATTTATTTCCTTTTTCCTTAGATAAAACATGATAATTAGATATAGTTTCTAGAGTTCCTCCAGATTTAGAAATTACAACATTAGTGCAATTGTTTTCTTTAATTAGATTAGGTGTTAAGTTGTCTACAAAAATTATTTTTTTTTTTATTTTTTTTCTTAAAAATGAGTAAATCGATTTAGTTCCTAATGACGATCCACCCATTCCAATAACTCTGATTTTTTTAGATTTAATATATTTTTTTATAAGCGATTTTTTATAATTATAATTATAATTTTCTGTAAAACTCTCAAGTAAAGGGTATTGGTTTGTCCACTTTATCTTTTTAAAAATTTTATTCGCATTTTTTTTAAGTTTTTTTTTTTTATCGAAACTAGAAAAAAGAATATTCTTGGAGATCATATTATTCTTTAATTTGCTCTAGTATTTTATTTTCTAAAGAATTATTTGTCCCTTTTTTTTTAATATCTTTTTTCTTTCCAGAGCTGATTTTAAGTTTATTTTTTAATTCTTCACTAGAATTTAATTCATCAATTTCATTATTTGATGGTTCTGGAAGTTCATTAAAATCTGGTGGCATGGACAGTGGGTTTTTTTTTTCGACTAAGAACTCGTCGCTTTTATCAGACCTATTTGAACCTTGAATAGCATCTTTTGCACCTGAACATGATAAAACAAAAAAAAATGATGTTAGTATAATTATAGTTTTTAACTTAATTTTCATTGATCTGACTTTTTATTATATGCTAAAATTTCAATGAAAATAAGGCAAATTATTCCTATTGTAATGAAAATGTCTGCCACATTAAACACGAACCAGTGAAAACCATTATAATTTATATCTATAAAATCTGGGACTGCAGAATAATAAAATCTATCAAACAAGTTTCCAGATGAGCCGCCTAAAATAATTATAAATAGTATTCTTTTTAAATTATCTGATTTTAAAGCAATATAAATTAATACAAAATTAATTAATAATATTAAAAATGTTATAGAGTTATAAACAGTATTGTCTTTAAATGATAATAGACCAAAGCCAATACCTGTATTCCATATCAATATAATATTTAAAAAATCGTTTATATAAATATTTAACTCCTCATTGTTAGCAATATTAAGAATATAAATTTTTGATACTCGATCTAAAAAAAAATAAGGAAAAATAAAGAAAAATATAAAATATATTTTAAGTAACTTGATTTTGTCATGCCAAGTACTACTAGCCATGCCTTTCACATTGATTTTCTTTTATTTTCCAACATACAGGGCATTTTTTTCCCTTCGCCTTGGATGTTGAAGCTAAGAAAGTATCTTCTATCGAGCTATCTTCAGATACTTCAACTTTTGATGTAATTAGCAATTCTTCAAAATCGAAATCATGAAATCTTTGATATAGTTTGCTATTTAATTTTATGTTGACTTTTGCCTCTAAACTTGATCCAATTATTTTTTCCGCTCTTTTATTCTCTATACTTATATTGCAGTGATTTCTAATCTTTTGTAATTCTTCCCACTTATCTTCTAAAGATTTATTTCTCCACTTCTCTGGAATATCTGGAAAGTTTTCAAGATGAATACTTTCGCCTTTTTTATTAATTATTTTATAAATTTCCTCTGTGGTAAAAGTCAATATAGGCGCAAACCATTTTAATAAACAGCTTAATATAATGTTTAAAATTTGAATACACTTTTTTCTTTTAGAGGAAATTTCATTATCACAATAAAGGGTATCTTTTCTTATATCAAAATAAAAGGATGATAAATCTACAGTACAAAAATTCAATAATTCCTTGTAAAGATTATGAAAATTATAATTATTAAAATTGTTATGAAATTTATTATTTAAAACTTGAATTTTATTTAACATAATTTGTTCAAGCTCTGGGAGTTCTTTTACATTGATTTTGTAAAGATCTAAATCCATTACTTCATCTTTTAAGTTTCCAAGCAAGTACCTAAAAGTATTTCTGATTTTTCTATATGCCTCTGCATGCTGCTCTAATATGGAGTGATCTATTCTAAGGTCCTCGGCATAATTTGAAGCTGCGACCCAAATTCTTAAAATATCTGCACCATATTTTTTTAATATATCTTCAGGTAATATTGTATTTCCAGCAGATTTAGACATCTTATGACCTTTTCCATCAACTACAAAACCGTGAGATAAAATGCTTTCGAATGGCGCTTTTCCTCTGGTTCCGCAGGATTGGAGTAATGAGGAATGAAACCATCCCCTGTGTTGATCAGACCCCTCTAGATACATTGAGGCAGGCCACTTAAGATCCTCTCTCTTTTCCAAAACAAATGAGTGGGTTGAACCACTGTCAAACCACACTTCAACAATATCGCTCAACTTTTCGAAGTCATCAACTTTATATTTATCACCTAAAAACCGCTGCGCATCGTCTGAAAACCAACAATCAGAGCCTTCTTTTTCATAAATTTTTGCGATGTTTTCAAAAACTTGATCGTCTACAAGCACTTCATTCGTTTTTTTTGAAATAAATATTGGTAGTGGAACCCCCCATACTCTTTGTCTAGATACACACCAGTCAGGTCTTGTTTCTATCATTGATTTTATTCTTTCTTTTCCTTTACTTGGATAAAATATTGTATCATCTAAAGCTTTTAATGCTTTTTTTCTTAACCCATGACTTTCCATAGAAATGAACCATTGTTGTGTCGCTCTGTGTACCAAGGGAGCTTTTGACCGCCAAGAATGAGGGTAGGAATGATTAAGTTTACCATTGGCAAGAAGTTTTTTCTCACTTTTAAGTTTTTCTATAATTACTGGATTTATTTTAAAAATATGTTGTCCTTCAAATAGTGGAATGTGTTTTGTATACTTTCCATCGTCATCAACAGTTTCTAATGCTTTGATATCATGTTTAAGACAAAGATTAAAATCATCTGGCCCATGACTTGGAGCGCAATGAACAAATCCTGTTCCTTGTTCAACTGTCACGAAACGTGCCTCTAGCATTGGAACGTCATAATCGAATCCGATATTTATAAATGGATGTGAGCAAATAGTCCCTTTAAAGCTTTCACCTTTTATTTCCTTGATTATTTTATAGTTTTTAATACCACATTCATTAATTACGTTTATTAATAATTCTTTAGCTATAACAATTTTTCTATTCTTAAATTCGTTATCATCATTTAGTTCGATAATTTGATAAGTTAAACTTTCATTATATGCTAAAGCTTTATTTGCTGGAATTGTCCACGGAGTCGTTGTCCAAATTATAATTTCTGAATCTTCTAAATCTTTTAATTTTGTTTTTTTTATTTTGAATGAGACATAAATCGTATCTGAAGTATGATCCATATATTCAACTTCGGCGTCTGATAATGCAGTTTTTTCTACTGTTGACCAAAGTACTGGTTTATAACCTTTATAGAGACTTCCTTCTTTCAAAAACTTACCCAATTCTCTAACTATTTGAGCTTCTGCATCAAAGCTCATTGTTGAATAATAGTTTTCCCAATCTCCTACGACACCTAGTCTTTTAAATTGATCTTTATGAGTTTTTATCCACTTATTTGCAAAATCTCTACACTCTTTTCTAAATTCAACAACTGGAACGTCATTTTTATTTTTTTTATTTTTTTTATATTGCTCCTCTATTTTCCATTCAATAGGAAGTCCATGACAATCCCATCCAGGCACATAAACCGAGTCCTTTCCATTCATCTGATGAAACTTAGTTATTATGTCCTTCAAAATTTTATTTAGAGCTGTACCCATATGAATATTTCCATTGGCATATGGAGGTCCATCATGGAGTATGAATTTCTCCTTACCTTTTGTGTTTTTACGAAGTTTTTCGTACAATTTTATTTCATCCCAATATTTGAGTAAGTTTGGCTCCTTGGTTGGCAAATTAGCCTTCATTGAAAAAACTGTTTTTGGTAAATTTATGTGTTCTTTGCTCATAATTTTATCTTAACTCTTTTTTACTTACTAAAATATCTTTGTCGATTTGTTTTTTCAGCTGAGTAACGTTTTTAAATTTTTTTTCACCCCTAATAAAGCTAATAAACTCTACTTTCAATTTCTTATTGTAAATGTTTTTTGAAAAATTAAATATATTTACCTCTAATAATATTTTTTTTTGATTAAATGTAGGCCTGTATCCTAGATTAGCTATTCCATTAAGCTTTCTGATATTTTTGCCTATTTTGACTTTGACAGCGTAAACACCTGGTTTTGAAATAATATAATCTCCTATATCAATATTACATGTGGGAAATCCAATTTTTCTACCTAATCTTCTTCCTGACTTAATTGTACCTTCTATTGACCAATTTCTTCTTAAATATTTATTTGCAATTTTTATTTTTCCCTCGGACAAATATTTTCTAATTAATGTTGAAGACACTATTTTAAGGTTCCTTTTTAATGGGGATGGATTGATTACTTTGTAATTATATTTTTTTTCGAATTGTCTTAAAGAATTTACATCACCTTCCCTTTTATTGCCAAATCTGAAATTGTTACTTACAAAAATATATTTTGGTTTTATTTTCTTATATAAAATATTTCTAATAAAACTAGTATATTTGGTTCTAGAAAATTTTTTGTCAAATTTTTTATTAATTATAAAGTCTATATTATAAGATTTCAAAATTTCTATTTTTTGGTTAAAATTTGAGATTCTGTAATTCTTAAAATTTGGATTAAAAAACATTTTTGGTATTGGATCAAAAGTAACAACTCCTATTTTTATTTTTTTTTTCAACTTATAATTTTTTGCTATATCGAACAATTTTTGATGTCCAATATGTAACCCGTCAAAATTACCAATTAAGAGAATCGAATTATTAAATTTTTTGGAAATACAAAAATCTTTATATATTTTTAATCTTTTTACCATTTTAAAAATGACTGTAAATAGTCAACCCTCACGTTATAATTTTTGAAAGTTAAATTTAAATTATTTTCATTTTTGTGAATTCCACTTGAAATAAAAAGTGAACTAAAATTTTGCAAATTTGCCCCTTTAATATCAGTATTAAGATTATCTCCAATACATAAAATTTTTTTATTTTTGAGTTCTGCTGATAATTTATAAACTAGAGGGTAAGGTTTTCCAAAATATTCTACTTCTCCACCCTGCTCTTCAAATATTTTTGCTATTGCCCCAGCACAATATTCACGTTTGTTGCCTCTATCAACTATCAAATCAGGATTAGTACAAATCATTTTTAATTTTTTTTTATTTTTTAATAAATCTTTATAATAATTTAGATCGTCTGAATGCTCATCGAATAAACCCGTGCAAAGTAAGAATTGGCTATCACTAATATTTTCTACTTTATTCTTTTTAAAAGAAAAAAATAGATCAAAATCTCTTGGGGGGCCGATATGATAAAATTTTGATTTGTTTATATTTTTGTTTAGAAAACTTAAAGCTGCTTCTCCTGAAGTATAAACTTTTTCACAGTGAATGTTTGCTAATCCCATTTTCTTTAGAAAATTAATTACAGTTGTATTTGGTCTAGGAGCATTAGTTAAAAGTATATAATCTTTTTTTTGATAATTTAATTTTTCTAACACATCAATTGCGTCAGTGTATAAATTTATACCATTGTGAACTACTCCCCAAATATCAATGAAGAAGAGATCAAACTCGTTTACGATTGAACTAAGTCCTTTTTGCTCTAAATTTACTGTCATTATTATGATATAACTCAAAATCCTCAATTTTTCTTGATTTTTTAGGGTTTTATATTTTCTGAGATATCTTGAAATAATAGCAGACTGTATCTATATGAAACCAATATTTAAGGAGTTTTTATGAAGTTTAAACCTTTGCACGATAGAGTGCTAATTGAAGTATTAGACAGCAGCGAAAAGACTGCTGGCGGAATTATCATACCTGACACGGCACAAGAAAAACCTCAAGAGGGTAAAGTTGTTGCTGTTGGTGGTGGTGCCAAAACCGAGGATGGAAAAATCATTCCTATGGATGTTAAAGTAGGTGATAAAGTGTTGTTTGGTAAATGGTCAGGAACTGAAGTTAAAATTGATGGTAAAGAATACAACATAATGAAGGAGTCTGATATTATGGGTATTTCATCTGGTAAATAATTTAAAGTAAGGAGTAAGTTAAATGGCAAAAATAGTTAAATTCGACTCAGAGGCGAGAACCGCTATGCTAAAAGGTGTAGACATTCTTGCAAATACAGTAAAAACAACCTTGGGTCCAAAAGGAAGAAACGTGGTTATAGATAAATCTTATGGTGCCCCAAGAACTACAAAGGATGGTGTTACAGTTGCTAAAGAAATTGATTTAGAGGATAAATTTGAAAACATGGGTGCGCAAATGGTAAAAGAAGTCGCTAGCAAAACAAATGATGAGGCCGGCGATGGAACTACTACTGCAACTATATTAGCTCAAGCGATAGTTAAGGAAGGTTGTAAATATGTTACTGCAGGGATGAATCCCATGGATGTAAAAAGAGGTATCGATGCTGCAGTCGAACAGGTAAAGGAAAAGCTCATTTCATCTGCCAAGAAAGTTAAGGACAGTGATGAGATAGCTCAAGTGGGAACAATTTCAGCTAATGGTGACAAAGAGATTGGGAATATGATTGCAAAGGCTATGCAAAAAGTTGGAAATGAAGGGGTAATAACTGTTGAAGAGGCGAAAGGTATTGAAACTGAATTAGATGTTGTTGAAGGTATGCAATTTGATAGAGGCTATTTATCTCCGTACTTCATAACAAACGGTGATAAAATGACAACAGAATTAGAAAATCCTTTAATTTTATTACATGAGAAAAAGCTTACAAACTTGCAACCAATGGTGCCATTATTAGAAGCTGTTGTTCAAGCAGGTAGACCTTTAATGATTATTTCAGAGGATGTTGAAGGTGAAGCATTAGCAACATTAGTAGTTAATAAACTAAGAGGTGGTTTGAAAGTTGTTGCAGTAAAAGCCCCAGGTTTTGGCGATAGAAGAAAAGCAATGTTAGAGGACATAGCAATACTAACTGGTGGTCAAGTGATTTCTGAAGATTTAGGAATTAAACTAGAAAATGTAAAACTTACAGATCTAGGATCTGCTAAAAGAGTTAAAGTTGATAAAGAAAATAGTACTATCGTTAGCGGGTCAGGAAAAAAATCGGATATTGAAGCTAGATGTAGTTCTATAAAACAACAAATTGATGAGACAACTTCAGATTATGATAGGGAAAAACTTCAAGAAAGGCTAGCAAAACTTGCTGGTGGAGTTGCTGTAATCAAAGTTGGTGGTGCAACAGAGGTAGAAGTTAAGGAAAGAAAAGACAGAGTTGAAGACGCGCTTAATGCTACAAGAGCTGCAGTAGAAGAGGGTATTGTCGTAGGTGGTGGATGTGCATTATTATACGCTTCACAAGATTTAGATAAATCTGTCAAAGTAAAAGGCGATGATCAGAAAGCCGGAGTAGAGATTGTAAAAAGCGCACTACAAGCTCCAATAAGACAAATCACAAAAAATGCGGGTGTTGATGGATCTGTTATTGTTGGAAAACTTCTAGAGACCAATAAAACTTCTAATGGTTATGATGCACAAACAGAACAATATGTGGATATGTTCAAAGAAGGTATAATCGATCCAGTTAAAGTAGTTAGAACAGCATTACAAGATGCTGCTTCTATATCAGGTCTATTAGTCACAACTGAAGCAATGGTAGCAGATAAACCAGAAGAGAAAGATGCTGGCCCTGCTGGAATGCCTCCTGGTGGAATGGGTGGCATGGGCGGTATGGGTGGAATGGGAATGTAATCCCCATTAATCTCAAACAAAAATTTAAAAAGGGCAGTTTTTACTGCCCTTTTTTTTTACTTTAAAAAAATCAGATAAAACTAGTATGAAATAAATAAATATATATAAGGCGCGGTAATGAGTTCTGAAATAAGAAATATAACAATCATCGCTCACGTTGATCACGGTAAAACTACTTTAATTGATAGTTTAATGAAACAAAGCGGTTCATTCAGAGAAAATGAAGTAGTTGATGAAAGATTGATGGATTCAGGCGAATTAGAAAAAGAAAGAGGGATTACAATCCTTGCGAAGCCTGCCTCTATTAATTGGAAAAATTCAAGAATAAATATTATCGATACACCAGGTCATAGAGATTTTGCCGCTGAAGTTGAGAGAGTTCTAAGCATGGCTGATGGTGCATTGTTATTAATCGACTCTGCTGAAGGTGTAATGCCACAAACTAAATTTGTATTATCAAAAGCTCTTAAACAAGGATTGAAACCAATTGTAATAATTAATAAGTTGGATAAACCAGATCAAAGAGCAGATGAAGTGCTTGATGAAACTTTTGATTTGTTTGTTAACTTAGAGGCAAATGAGGAGCAATTAGATTTTCCTGTGTTATACGCTAGTGGTAGATCTGGATGGGCATGTGAAGAAATAGATGGAGAAAGAAAAAATCTTCATCCATTGATGGACTTAATAATAAAACATGTAAATCCACCAAAGTTCGATAAATCAAAACCATTTGCTATGTTATCAACCCTTCTCTATCCAGATAGTTTTTTAGGAAGAAGTTTAATTGGGCGAATTTCACAGGGCACTGCAAAGTCAAATCAAAATATTAAGGCAATAGATTTAAAAGGGAATAAAGTTGATGAGGGAAGACTTACAAAAATTTTTAGATATGAGGGAACTAAGAAAGTCCCCATAGATACAGGTGAGGCAGGTGACATTGTAGTTATTGCAGGATTAGAAAAGGCAAATGTAGCTGACACTATATGTGATCTTGAGATAAATGATCCAATACTAGCTACACCAATTGACCCTCCAACAATGGCAATTCAAATTACTGTAAATAGCTCTCCACTTGCTGGTACCGAGGGAAGCAAACTTACTAGTACTCAAATAAGAGAGAGATTAATTACCGAAGCACAGAACAACGTTGGTGTCACTTTTTCTGAGAATAACAATAAAGACTCCTTCGAGATAAGTGGAAGAGGAGAATTGATGCTTGAAATCTTATTGACCCAAATGAGGAGAGAGGGATTTGAGCTAACGGTTAGCCCCCCTAAAGTTTTATTTAAAACAAATGATAAAGGCCAAAAACAGGAACCTATTGAAGAGATAACATTAGATCTTGATGAGGAATTTTCGTCTAGAATTATAGACTCAATGAATAAAAGAAAAGGCAAGTTGATTGATTTAAAAGATACTGGAAAAAATAAAAAAAGAATAATTTTTCATGCACCAACTAGAGGATTAATGGGATATACAAGTAGGTTTTTAACTTTAACAAAAGGAACAGGTGTTATTAATAGAATTTTCCATTCGTATGGAAACTTTGAAGGTGACATGGATAGTAGAAAAAATGGGGCATTAATTTCAATGGATAAAGGGAAAGCAGTGGCTTTTGCAATATTTAATTTACAGGCTAGAGGTGAGATGTTTGTAACACATAACGATCCAGTTTATGCTGGTATGATTGTTGGGTTAACTCCAAAACCGGGGGATTTAATAATTAATGTTATGAAAGGAAAAAAACTTACAAATATGAGAACCCAAGGTACTGATGAGAATGTAGTGCTTACACCGGTAAGAAAAATGTCAATAGCTGAACAATTAAGTATTTTAAACAGTGATGAAGCCCTGGAAATTACACCAAAGTCTTGCAGATTAAGGAAACTAATTCTAGATGCTAACGAGAGGAAAAGGTTTGAAAAATCTAAATCTTAAGTTAACTAATGTTAGACCCCTCACGGTGGGTGAAAAGTTAATCTAACAAATTTATGCAGCCTTTTTTTTATTAACCACATTAATATTTAATATCAAAATTAAGAGGTTGTAATTATCACCTTTTAGTAGAAATTTTATCCACAATATACAATCCAAAAGCTACACAGGGACCAATTCCAAAGGCAAAAAGTATTGTTCCAACTCCTACCGTCCCACCTAAATACCATCCTATAGTTACAACAGATATTTCCAAAAAGGCTCTAACAAATGCAATTGGAAAGTTAGTTTTTTTTTGAAGGCCAGTCATTAACCCATCTCTTGGTCCTGGTCCTAAATTTGCTATAAGATAAATCCCACTACCTATTCCAGTAATTATAACTGCAAATATTGCTAGAAAAATTTTTAATTCAAAACTTTCTGGTGTAGTTACATTATTTAAACAAACGTCAATCATTACTGCAATGATTATTACATTTAAGAATGTTCCAATTCCTGGCTTTTGACTTAAAAAAATCCATAAAATAATTACAAAAAGACTTATAAAAAAAGTTATTGTTCCAATTGATAAATCTACATAATTAGAGATTCCTTGAGCTAGAACACTCCAAGGCGAAGCTCCTGTATAGGATACTAAAAGTAGTCCTTCACCTATTCCAAATAGTGTTAATCCAAAGCATAGAAAGAAAAAAGTGCTTGGTTTAGGTTTTAAATTTAAGGGCTCCTTTGAGCTCCATGATACTTTAGGTATATTTTTTATAGTTAAAAACATTTTAAGTCTGTATATTTTTGATTTATATTTTATGAATTCTTATACTATTTACATAAATAGACATATTAAATTTTTTTTCGTATTTTTTATACTATTTTTTTACCCTATTAATTCAGATTCTCATCCACAAGATTATATAAAATTTAAAACTATAGAGATGGAGATATTAAAAGATGGTAAATTAATTGGGTTTAGCAAATATAACTTCAGTTATAAAGATCAATTTTTGGAGGTAAAAAATGAGACTGAATTTGAGGTAAAATTATTGGGAGTTAAAATATTTGAAATTAAAAGCAAAAGTGTTGAGAGATACAATAAGAACGATCTTATTTCTTATAATTCAGAGACTTTTCAAAATGATAAAAGGAAATTTGTAAATTTAGAATTAAACAAAAATAAAAAGGAATTTAAAATTATTGGTTCGTCTTATAAAGGTAATGCAGATTTGCATAATGTGATAGGTAACTGGTGGAACCACGATCTACTTCAGGCGGATAGCCAAATAAGTCCTTTATCTGGAAGTATAAAAGAGCAAGTTGTAAATTTAATTGGTAAAAAAAATATTACTGTTAATAACAAAACATACTTTACTGAACATTATAAATTAAAGTCAAAAGACCCAAGCACTCCAGATAATAAAAAGCTTGATTTTGACTTATGGTATAATAAAGAAGAAAATATTATATTAAAAATTGTATATAATAAAATGGGTTACTGGGAATATAACGTTAAAAAAATTGAAAAATATTAAATTCCAATTATTCTTAAAAGAATTTGATTTATAAAAGACATAAAAATTACAAAGCCAAAGAAGAAAACAAAATACATAAAAGTGACAGCTCTATTTCTTTTCCTTCTTAACATCACTAATTTTTTATCATCTTCAAGGGTAACATCTCTTTTGCCAATTACATGATAATCATAACTATATCTCCAAATTGAAGACCCTAATCTAGCGTCCAACCTACTGTAATATTGTATCCATGAAACTGACCATCTATAAATACCGTATAAAATAATTAATACAAAAATAGTAGTAGTCATAATTATTAAATTATATTAGAAAATTATAATATGTCTATCTGGGGAAGTTTAATTGGCGGGGTGATTGGCCTTTCTTTAGGAGGTCCTTTCGGGATGCTTTTGGGGTCTATTTTAGGCGGAAAAATCTCAAGAGCAAAAACTGCAGCTGGTTTTTCCGCGATTGGTCAAAGCCAAAAAATATTTGCTTTATCTTTAATTATTTTGTCCGCAAAACTAAGTAAAGCAGATGGTCAAGTAAGTCGTGAAGAATTAGTAGCAGTAAAAGACAAGTTAAAGATCCCAGAAAATGAATTAGATGAGGTAGGTAAAATATTTAATCGAGCTAAAGAAGAAAGCACTGGATATGAACCTTATGCCCGGCAAATCGCGCAATTTTATAAGGGTAATTTAAATGTTTTAGAGGAGGTCATTAATATCTTATTTTATATCGCGGAGTCTGATGGGAAAGTAAGTTCCGAGGAAGCTGTAATGATTGAAAAAATAGCATATATTTTTGGATTAAGTGAAATACAATTCAAGAGTATCAGAGAAAGTAGAAAATCTTCTGATAAATTAAACCCTTACATGGTATTAGAAAGCAGTCCAGATGATGATTTACAAACTATTAGAAAGAGATACTTGAAGTTATCAAAAGAGCATCATCCAGATTTACTTTTAAGTAGAGGTGTTCCAGAAGAAGTTATAGAAGAGAGTAAAAAAACAATGAGAGCAATCAATTCAGCGTGGGATCAGATTCAAAAATTAAGATCTAATTAAAATTGTTCAGACTCTGTAGAACCTTCCATAGCAGTGGTAGAACTTTTTCCACCACTTATAGTGTTTGATACTGCATCAAAGTAAGATGTACCTACCTCTCTTTGATGTTTAATGCTGGTGTAGCCGTCTTTTTCTCTATCAAATTCTTGTTGTTGAATTTTAGAATACGCTGCCATTCCATCTTTTTTATATTTTTCTGCAAGTTCAAAAATTGCAATATTTTGTGTATGAAATCCGGCTAAAGTGATAAATTGAAACTTATATCCCATTTCACCAATTTTGCGCTGGAAAGTTCCAATTTCATCTTCTGATAAATGTTTTTTCCAATTAAATGATGGTGAGCAATTATAAGCTAATAATTTACCAGGAAACTTAGAATGAATTGCATCAGCAAATTTTTTTGCTTCCTCTAAATTTGGAGTTGCTGTCTCACACCAAATCAAGTCTGCATAGGGAGCATAGGCAAGACCTCTTGATATAGCCTGATCTATTCCAGCTTTAACATAATAAAATCCTTCAGGCGATCTTTCTCCTGTTAAGAATGCTTTGTCATTTTCATCATGGTCGTTAGTTATTAGTTTCGCAGCATTTGCATCTGTTCTTGCTAAAATAATTAGTGGCACGTCTGCTATATCCGCAGCTAGTCTTGCAGCTTTTAAATTTCTAACTGCAGTTCCAGTGGGTACTAAAACCTTACCACCCATATGCCCGCATTTTTTTTCACTTGCTAACTGGTCCTCAAAATGTACTCCTGCAGCACCAGCTTTTATAAATTTTTTAGTTAATTCAAAGACATTTAATGGACCGCCAAATCCAGCTTCTCCATCTGCAATAATTGGAAGCATATAATCAGTTCTATCGTTTGTGCTCATTTCACCATCTTGGATTTCCATATGTTGAATTTGATCTGCTCTTACAAGTGCATTATTTATACTATCCACAAGTTTCGGTGCACTATCAAAGGGATACAACGATTGATCTGGATACATTTCCCCTGCTGTATTTGCATCAGCAGCTACCTGCCACCCACTTACATATATTGCCTTTAATCCTGCTTTTGCATGTTGTACAGAGTGGTTACCAGATAATGAACCAAGTGTGTTTACATAAGGTTCTGTGTTGAGTAAATTCCATAATTTTTTGGACTGTTGCTCACACATCGAGTATTCGATTTTTATTGAACCTCTTAAACGTTCAACTTCCTCTGGAGTATAATCTCTTTTGATACCTGAAAATCTTTTTAAATCGTATGAAACTTTAGTCTCTGAGCTCATTTAAACCCCTCAATTTAAATGTTAGTAGGAAAGTGGTATGTGTTTTTAGTTAGAATTATACTCGTTAGTAAATTCATTCATACCGCTAGAACCCCAATCACAATGGTCATCTCTCAAGTAAATACCTGATTTGTTTCTTTTGTCATTAGTGTCTTCATGGCTAGTTTTAACTTGAATTTCTTGAGTTTTTTTTATGTTTTCATTGTTCATAAAAGTCTTATAATTTACTTAATTTACAAAATCTATAGAAATAATAAAAAAACTTGTAAAATCAATAAATTTTTTGTAAATTTAAATTTACAAAATTTACTATTAGTAAAATATGAGTCAAATTGATACAAAAATTGGACCTAAAATAAAGGCTTTTAGAAGACAATTGGGAATTCAAGCTAATAAACTTTCAGAAAAACTGGAAATATCTCCTAGTTATCTGAATTTAATCGAGAGTGGAAAAAGAAAGATTGATGGGGATCTACTTTTAAGAGTATGCGAAGAACTAAAAATAGAGCTGTCTGACTTAACAAACAAATCTGATTTAAGTCTAGCAAATAATTTATCAGAATTATTGAGTGACGAGCTTTTTGAAGATTTGGATATATTGGTGCCAGAAGTTAATGATTTAATAAATACAAATCCAAAAATCGCAAAGGCATTAATAAAATTGGGGGATAATTATAAATTAAAAGGACAAGAAATAGTTAATAAGGTTGAAAATATTTCGGGAAAAATAATTGATGGAAGAAAAGCATCTTTTCCTGGAGAGGTAGTATCAGACTTTCTTCAAGAAAATAAAAATTATTTTTCAAAATTAGAAAAGTTTGCAAATGAGATATTTAATAGAATTCAAATCAATAATAGGGCAACCTATATGGCTTTATGTAATTTTCTTAAAACTGAGTATGGTGTGATAGTCAAAGATTTATTACCTGAGGAGGGAAAACCGTTTTCAAAAATTTATTTTAAAACCCAGAAAGAATTACATTTAAGTGATTATGTTGCTCTTGAAACTAAAAAGTTATATGCAGCAGCTCAAATAGCACAAGAAGGAGCAATGATTGAAATAGATAATTATTTGTCAGAATTTAAATTCCCCTCTGAGGAATCTAAAAAACTTACGAAAGTCGCATTATTAAATTACTGTGGAGCTGCAATTTTGATGCCATATAAACTTTTTCATAATGAATGCAAAAAACAAAAATATGACTTAGAATTGCTTCAAAATACTTTTGCATGTACATTTGAACAAATAGCGCACAGAGTAACATGTCTTCAAGATCCAAAACTTCCAGGAATACCGTTCCATTTTCTTAGAGTAGACGTAGCTGGGAATATTTCAAAAAGATTTTCTTTGTCAGGTATTGAAATTCCTAGATATGGAGGTGCTTGTCCGCTGTGGAATGTCTATTCGGCTTTTTCAAGGCCAGGTGTAATACAGGCCGCAGTTAGTAAAATGTCTAATGGAGAAAAATATGTATGTATTGCTAGAACTGTTGAAAAAGGGGTTGGAAGGTACGGAAAAAAGAAGAGTATTTTATCAATCGGATTAGGGTGCCAGGCTAAATATGCTAAGGATTTTGTTTATACAGAAAATTTAGATTTAAACGACAAAAAAACTGAAATTCCTATTGGAGTGTCCTGCAGAACATGCGATAGACTTGATTGCTCGCAGAGAGCATTCCCCCCACTCCACAAAAAGTTTGATGTAGATATAAATAATAGAGGCGTATCAGTTTACGTAACAGAGTAAATTATTTTTTATTTTTTGATCTTTCCCTTGATAATAACTGAGTTAGACAATCGACCATCGTATCTGAGGCTTTAAATATTTCACTTGATTTAAATTCATAAGATAAATTCTTTTCAGGGTTAGTCTTATCCTCCACCACAATTCCTTTGTCTGGAGTATTATCTTTAATATAAATTAGTATTAACCAGTCTTCATCGTTAGATTCATCCCACTTAATGAAAATCTCTCCAGTTTCAAATCGTCTATCTATGCATCTAAACATCGACATATTTCTGGTAATATGTCTTTTATTTAATTGAAAAACTAAGCTCGCAGCACTTCTATAAAAACTTTCAAGAGAAAACTCGATTTTTTGTCGTTCGATCGAATATTCTCTCTCCTTTTTAAGTAAAGTTTCTCTGTCATCGCTTTCCAAAGTTTTTACACCTAAGGCCTCGACTCTTTCTCTAATTTTCTGATCTCTAATTAATCTATATTTCTCTTTGAGTTTATCTATTCTGTCTTGAACACCAGAGTAGTCTTCTCGTTGTTCTTTTAAAGATGTTTTCTCGAGTTTTTCAAGTTCTTTTATCTCTCTGATTCTAAATCTTTCAATCTGCTTTTCTAATTTGAGTTCCTGCAAAAATCTTTTTTGTTTTTCCGCTTGTTCTTTTCTTAATAGCGCTTGTTCTTTTCTTAAAAACAGCTTTATATCTTTTGTTCTTTCTTTTTCTAACCTTTCTTCATCTTGTAATTGCTTTTCTTTTTCTTTTAATATTTTTTCATCATTTACTTTTTTTTCAGTTTCAATTCTTTCTTTTTCTTGCCTCTCTTTTTCTATTTTTTCTATTTTAATTCTTATGTTTTCATCAGCTTTTAATATTTTATATTCTGAAATCTTATCATCGATTTTTTGAAAAAATGACTGTATGGCTCGATCTATTTTTAAAAAATTAAAATCAAATTTGATAGAAAAATTATCCTTTAATTTATTTTGAAATCTAATGAAATTGAGTATAAAGCTTTTTTTGATTATTTTTTTATTTTTTATTTTTTTTTTTAAAATTTTAAAATTTCTGTTTCTTGATTTTTTAAATTTTTTTTTTGATTTAACTTTTATTTTAGTTTTTCTGTACTTTGATCTTTTTAAAGTTTTTCTTGTTATTATTTTTTTTATTTTCTTTTTTTTTTTACGATTCTTCATTAGGTTATATAGATTTATCAATATTTACTTAATAAATATAGTCTCTTGTATTTGGTGTTGATAGTAATTTTTTACTAAGTTGAAATTGAAATACAACCTGATCCCCCCATTTAAAAGCCATTTCACAACCTGCTAGATAAAACTCCCACATCCTAAAAAATCTCTCATCGAACATTTTTAATACTTCTTCTTTTTTCCCTAAAAATCTGTTCCTCCAATTCCTTAAAGTATGTGCGTAGTGTACTCTTAACACTTCCATATCAGATATTATTAAATTTGATTTTTCGATAGGTTTTGCTAATTCACTTAAACTAGGTGTATATCCTCCCGGAAATATATATTTTGATATCCATGGATGCGGGTCTCTAGGTGTCATTACTGAACCTATTGTGTGGATCAACGCTACACCCTCATCATCTAGAAATTTGGAAACAGCACTAAAGTAGGATCCATAAAATTTTTTACCTACATGTTCTAACATCCCAACACTAACAACTCGATCGAATTTTTCATTTAATTCTCTATAATCGATTAGCTCAAACCTTGCTTGATTTTCTAAGTTTAGTTCTTTAGCCTTTTTTTTACTATATTCTAATTGATTTTCAGAGAGTGTGATTCCTAAAACTTCACATTTACTTTGTTTTGCTATTTCAAGTGCTAGGGTGCCCCATCCAGATCCTATGTCTAAAACCTTAAGGTTTGGTTTTAGATTGAGTTTTTTTATTATATGATTCATTTTATTTTTTTGAGCCACTTCAATACTTTCATTTTCATTTTTAAAGTAAGCACATGAATATTGTCTATTTTTATCTAGAAATAAGTCATATAACTTTTCTGATATATCGTAATGGTGTGCTACATTTGATTTTGATTTACCCATAAAATTAAATTTAGTAATATAATTATAAATCCCCATTAATTTTTTTATGAAAGTTGCATAATTGCTTGTGGGCCCTCTTCCTATGTTTTTAAATGCAATTTCTAAAAATTTAGTTAAAGATCCATTCTCAATTACTAAAGATCCATTCATATATGCTTCTCCAAAATAGAGATCTGGAAGAATTAATAACTTATAATGTAGACTTTTATCTAATAGTTTTAATTTAATTGGTGGGTTTTTAACAGGTTTACCAATAATATATTCTTTTTTATGAGCATCAATTAAGATAAACCCATCTTCTTTGACAAGATCCTGAAGAAATTGAGTCAAGTTTTTCATAAAAACTAATAATCTATATTAAATTCTAAATTTCTTAATTCTTCAAATAATTTTTTTTCATCTTTTTTTGATAATAAATCTATTATAGGTAGAACATTTTTAAAGTCACGATCCTTTTGGGACATGTAGGAATGTAAACCTGAGATTAAATTAAATTTATTAAATGCTTTTCTGATATTACAGAGTTTATCGTTTATTAATTGAATTTTATTATCATGAAAATCATCAAATATCTTCCTGGCTATTTTAGATGTTACATTACAAGTTGCTGAAATTACTCCTTGGCAACCAATTTCTAAGGAGGTCAATAATTTCTCTTCGGAACCAACAAAAATTGATAAATCTTTTTTTTGGTATTTGTTATAAAGATTATATGTACTATCCTTAATTCCCACTATTTGAGTGGGAAATTTATTTTTTAATGCATCAATACAATTTATACTAAATTTATATCCAGATAGTTTTTCATAATTATATAAAATTATTCTACAGTCTTTTACACTTTCAATTATTTTACTAAAATATTCAATTACATTTTTATCTGTATAAGAATAGTAAGCTGGAGGCATTATTAAAAAATATTTTAATTTAAGAGACATTGAGATTTTAATTAAATTAATAGTATCACCTAGTGAATTAGATCCTGTTCCAATAATAAACCTCTCAAAATTTTTACTTTTAGGTAGTGAATTTATTAACTTAATTTTTTCAGAAATTGATATGAGTTGAGATTGACCAGTGCTTCCCAATATAACTACGCCATGACATCCATTATCTATTAAAAAATCTGCATGTCGAATTGTTTTATCCTCATTTATTGACAAATCATCACTAAAAATTGTTAAAGAGGCCGCATAAATGCCTTGAATTTTGTCCATTAATAAAATCTATATAAACATATTTTTTAGTAAAGCTTAATTGTAATTATGAAAATTCTTGTAGTCCAAAATCGTATGGGTATTGGTGATCTAGTAATTTTTATGCCTTTTATTGAAGCAATTGCCAAAAAATACGAGGTACCAGTGTCATGTCTTGTGAAAGAAAATTCTAAGGCGAATGAAATATTTAAAGATAATAAATATATTAAAGAACTAATATTTTTAGAGAGAGGAGAAGGAAGAGGAAATCATGATGGAATAATCGGATCTATTAAATTAATTTCAAAATTAAAAAAATATAAGTTCGATAAAGTATTTATTTTCAATTCATCATTTAGATTTTATACGATATCGATATTGGCTGGTATCTCAGAGGTATTTCATTATCCACTTTTAAAAAAGAAGCAACAGCATATTATCCATGCTGCTCAAAGATTTATAAAAGAAACAATAAATACTGAAGTGGAAAGTAATCCCATAATAAATATAAGCGAAGAGAGTATATTATTATCAAAAAGAAAATTTAAAATAAACTCTGAAAAAACAAATATATTACTTGGTATTGGTGGATCAGGGCCTACGAAAAGAGTTCCTGCAAAAATATTTATCAAATCTATGGAATTGATTTGTAAAAATTATGAATGTAATTTTTATTTAGCAACAGGAAATGATAAAGAGGAACAGAAAATTTTAAATGATATTTTAAGTTCAAGTTTCAATGATTTGTGTATACCTCTAGACAAACATAAAATTTCAGATATTTTGCCTGTTATAAAAAATTGTAAAATTTCTATTTGTAATGATTCAAGTTTTAGTCATTTGTCAGCTGCGCTAGGGCTTCCGACTATAGTTTTAATGACGGATACACCTTTAATATATGGTAGCTATAGTCCAAGAATGTATCCAATAATTCCAGATGGGGAAAAAAGTGTATCACATAATACTTTGGGCAAAGATAAAATCAATCCATTAAAAATTTTTTTACAATTTAAAGAAATAATCAATTAAGATATATCTTTTATTACTGTTTCTTTAGCTTCGTTAACTATAGATGCCAATCTATTTAATTCTGGACTAATATCAGGATGAATTTTTTTCATTATTTTTTTATATGAACTCATAACTTGATCTTTGGTGTACTTTTTTTTTGGATTAAGATTTAGAATTTTGTAAGCTTCTTCCAATGATATTGATTGATTATTATAATTTTGATTAATATTATTAAAATTAAACCTACCATAATTCTTTAAAACTCTTAATAGTCCCCAAATTCTTAAAAATTGTAATAAAGTAAGTCCAGCTTTAGTTTTGATAAGTGGAAGAACCATCATCAAAAATGGAAGAGAAAAAATGTACCTGCCCGCAAAAGCCATTAAAATTGCTAATAAAATCGAAACTACGATAACTGAAGATCTTATAGTTTTTGCAAGCTTCTTTGTAGAGCTTTTTGCGAACCAATTAAGAAATATGTAAATTAAGACAAAAATAACAAGTGTGATAATAAAAATATTCATATATTAGAAATCTAAATGAAAATACCACAACTTAAAAAAAAAACTGAAGTTAAATCTTGTCACAATACAGATTGGGAGGACGATTATAGCTGGGTACATCAGCAAAATATCCTTGAAGTTTTAAAAGATAGTTCCAAACTTGACCCTGAAGTAAGAAAATATCTTGAGGAAGAGAATAATTTTACAGAACATCATCTGAAAGATACTAAAGATATTCAAAAGACTTTATTTGAAGAAATAAAAGGTAGAATAAAATTAGATGACGAGTCTATTCCATATAAAGATAAAAATTATGAATACTGGACTAAGACAACAACAAAGGGAAATTATTCGATTAAATTGAGAAAAAAAATTGGAACAGATTTAGTTGAGGAATACTGGAACGGTGATAAGGAAAAAGAAAAATTAAACACTAAATATTTTGGTGTTGGAGATCTTGAAGTAAGTTATAACGATAAAATACTTGGATATTCTTTAGACTTAAAAGGATCAGAATATTACACAATTTATTTAAGAGATATAAAAACAAATAAAATTATTTCTGAGAAGATAGAGGATACTTCGGGCGGTATAACTTTTAGCTTAGACGACAAATATATATTTTACTCCAAATTGGACAAATTTCACAGGCCAAGAAAAATTTTTAGACATAAAATTGGAGACTCTGTCTCGCATGATAAATTAATTTTTGAGGAAAAAAGCGATGCATTTACTGTTGGAATTAATTTAACATCTGATGAAAAATATTTCATAATTACCTCTTCAGACCATAACACTTCTGAGCAATACTATTTTAAATCGGCTGAGGAAATTCCAGAACCTAAACTTATTAAAAAAAGAAAAAAAGGTATAATTTATTCCGTTAACTCATGGGATAACCATTTTTATAATCATACAAATGAAGAAGCTGAGGACTTTAAAATTGATTATTGTAATGATTTATCATCACAAGATTGGAAGTCATATATTCCAGCACAAGAGGAAGTTTTAATAGGAAGTTTATTTTTCTTGAATAATTGGATCTTAAGATCGGAAATTTCGAATGCATTACCAAAAGTTTTTGTAAAAAATAAAAAGACTAATCAAGAGGAAGAGATTAGATTTACAGATGAAAAAATTATTGACCCTGGTATATCTTTTTTTCAAAAGGAAAGAGATACAGATTTAATTTATTTAAGTTATTCTTCACCCAAAACTCAATCAAGGACTTATTTATATAATTTAAATTCTAAGGAAAGAAATCTTATAAAAGAACAAGAGATACCTTCGGGTCATAATCCTGATGATTATATTGTTGAAAGACTTGAATGCAATTCACATGATGGAAGAAAAGTACCAATAACTTTAACCCGTCATAAAAAAACTAAAGTTGATGGAAATGCAAACGTTTTGCTTTATGGTTATGGTTCATATGGAAGTTCTATGTCTCCCACTTTTTCCTCGACCAAATTTAGTTTGATAGATAGAGATATAATTTGGGTGACTGCACACATCAGAGGTGGGATGGAAAGAGGAATGAAGTGGTGGAAAGAGGGTAAATTATTAAACAAAAAAAACACTTTTGAGGATTATTTAGCAGTTGGAGAATTTTTAATAAATAATAAATATACCTCAAGAAAAAAGATTATAGGTTTTGGAGGGTCGGCAGGTGGTTTGCTTATGGGTGCAGTCGTTAATCAAAAACCAGAGTTATTTTTAGCAATGATATTAGCTGTTCCATTTGTTGATTCACTAACTACCAATTTAGATCATTCATTACCATTAACAATAGGTGAATTTGATGAATTTGGAAATGCTAAGGATAACAAAGAACATTTTGACTATATTTATTCTTATGCGCCTTATAATAACATTAAGAAAATGGATTATCCTCACATGTTAATCACAACAAGCCTAAGTGATAATAGAGTATTATTTGATGAACCATTAAAATTTACCGCTAAACTTAGAGATTATAAAACTGACAACAATTTACTTTTACTTAAAACCGAAATGAATGCTGGTCATGGTGGAAAATCTGGTAGAGATGGTGCTATTGAGGAAATAGCTTTAGATTACGCTTTTGCCCTTAAAGTAACAAATAAAATATAACCGCAATTATTATTAAAAGCTTGGTTAGGAAATTGTGAACATTTTGTTAACTAGGGATTTCCTGCCTGATTTTGACCTGGACCATATTGAGGACCAGTGGGAGGATTAAAACCTTTTCCAGATCCAGCAACTGTTCCCTCTACTGCCTCTCCACTAGGATTAGCTGCTTCAGCAATTGCTTCTCTAAGTTCGCCTTCTGTTAAAGATTTTAAATCTAATTCCTTTGTTAAAGATTTTAAGTCTAATTCCTCAGTAATATTTATATTTTTAATTTCTTCGACAACATTTACATTTTTCACTTCCTTGGTAACATCAATGCTTTTCACTTCTTCGGTGACATCAATATTTTTAGTTTCCTCGGCTAAATTGGTATTTGTCTCGGTAATTTCATCGTCTTTGTTATCTATAACCGTATTTTCAATTTCTTCATCTTTCTTTACAGTCTCTTTCTTCTTCTCTATTTTTTGATTAGATTTATTTTCATTTTTTTTATTTGGTTGCATGCTTTCTGTTCTTTCATCTAATTTTTTTTTTATTTAATTTTTTGAAAACAATAGTGATTTTACCATTATCGTCTTCCTCAATTTTAATTCCGAAGTTATCCTCGTTTTTTGACCAATAATCTTTATACTTACTTTTATTAAACCAGGTATCTACAGCTTTATCTGCATCTTCCCACGATCCACCTTCATATCTAATTTTTTCAGAAACATAAGTACCCTCTAACCACGTAGAAACATAATTATCATATGTATTTGATTTAATCTTATCAGCCTCTTCTTTAGATAAATTAAAATCATTTAGTGCTCTATTGTAAAATGCGTCGGAAACTTTTTTTGCATCATTAAATAGATCACCTTCCCATTTTTGTAGTTTTTCATTATATTTTAAATTTTCATAAACATTCATGCTAACCTCTAAATCTTTTCTAGTATCGGAAATACTTATTTTATCAATCTCTTGATTTTTTATTTGATCAAGGTATTTTCCAAATGTTTGAGAATTTGGTAGCCAATCTTTATTATTATCTTCGGGTTCGCCCCATCTTGTAAACCAATTATTATATACATTATCGGACTTCATTGCCCATTTTTCAACTTCCTGATCTGCAATTGAATAAGAGTTTCCAGCAGCTAGAGACTTTTCCATTACTAAAGTAGCGTCGAGCCAAAAATCTAAATATTTTGAACTTGTATTTTGAGCAATAATTGATGCTTTTTTCTCAGAAAAACCTTTGTCTAAAGCCATTTTTTTTACATAATTTAAAATTTCGTCGGCTTCTTTGTATGGATCACTTTCACTAGATTGACCAACCATAAAATCTTGAGATAAATAACTAACTGTTCTGGCCATAGCCTCGGAGTCTAATCTTTCAGAGGAAAGTTGATAATCAGTGATGTCCTGATCCCCAATGCTTTTAAACCATTTTTCTAATGCATCCTGATTTGGTAGAAAGTTATCATCATCATCTTCAATGTTATAAAATTTAAATGCCCACTCATTAAATTTATTCTCTGGGTCTGACAACCATTTATCAACCGCCTCATCAGCCTCTTCCCAACTTCCTCCTTTTGCTCTAACAGTTTCAGAAACTTCATCTGCATGAAAAAACATATCATAGTAAGCAGAATAAGCATTATTAGCTAACTTGTTTGCCTTTATATCAGAAAAACCAAATGCAAGAGCCTTATCGTAAACCATATCCTTTACTTGCAATGCTTCATCTACCGGTCTGCCTACTGAAATTCTATAATTATTTTTTTCCCAACTATAATCATATTTTTGCAAAACTCTCATAGTAGCGAGATCTGAATAAAACTTGTTGTTTGTGTCTAAATTTATAAATTCTGGCTTATTTAGAGTTTTTTGAATATTAATATAAATAGAATTTTTTAATCTTTCGCTGTTAGTTTTACTTACTAAATTATTAACATTTTTTGTTACTTCGCTAATTGCTTCTTTATCTATTGTTTTAATTTCAAGATCTATAAGTTTTTTATTTGTTTTAAAAATGTCTAATCCCTCACTTTGTAAATTATCCATACTAACTAATATATCTGCATTTTTTTCTATTTTTTTTATTTTAATATTTTTGCTAAAACTTGCCATTTTAGATAAAGATTGCTTATCTAGGTTTTCTTGATTTGAAATATCTCTAGTAACCTCTGATGGTATAGACTTGGAAATATCTCCCAAATATTTGTCTAAAACTTTTAGAGAATTTAACAGGTTTTCTTTTTTACCTATCTCTAAATTTTCTATTGAGTAATTAGTTATTGATTGAATCTCTTTAATACTTTGATCAATTATTTCTGCTTCTTTGGTGTTAGGTTTGTTTAAATTATCAATTCTTTTTTGTATACGATTTATATTTTTTTCGTATTTTTTAAAAACTTTTTCCAAATCACGATCGACGTCTGAAAAAGTATTAGTGATATTTAAAAAAAATAATATGAATATATATATCAAGCATTTCATTTTTTTTCTAAATATTTATATGCTCTCTGAAGATCTTGAGTTTCTAAATTTCTTTTTAAAGAGCTAACCATAGATTTGTATTCTGATAAAATTCTTTTTCGTTTTAGCAAGTCTTTATCTATTTTTTCTACTTTCATTTCACCTAATTGTAAAAAATTGCCTAGTGTCCAATAGGTATCAATTACTTCCTCTATAGAGTTATTCATATTCATTCCTAAAGCATTTCTCATCATTTTTCTGGTCTCATTTAACTTTATTAAACTAACAACTTTATCTGCATTTACTTTTTTTTCTGGCCAATTTTCTTTAAATTTTTTTAAACTATTTCTATCTTTTCTTAATTTATTCAAAAAAAATAATTCAAAATGTGCCATGGCATAGACCTGATTACCTGGATTTTTGTCATTGTATTTATCCGTTCTTTTAAACCTTAATGACATTTCTTTTACAGCTTTATCTTGTACGCATATAAATTTTAAATCCTTGCATCTTTTTGCAGTAGTTTTTAAAAACCCTTCGGGATACTTCTTTGGTTCTTTAAATTCACCAATTTCTATAAGTTTTTCATTGATTAAGTTTATTAGTTTCTCATCTGCGTAGCAGGAATTTGAAAAAAAAAATATAAATATTAAAATAGAAAATTTTTTCATTAAGATAAGCTTAAAAAATAAGCATATTTTTTCAAGACTTAATTTTAATGATTTAGGGGGGGGTTGAAATTTAAAATTATATACCAATATAAGTATTGGAGTTGCCTTATGGGACTTCAAAATAACCTTGCTAACAAAGGAGGATAATATGACAAGTAAGGATTTATCTATATTTAACTCACTAAGACCTTTTTCAATTGGTTTTGACGATATGTTTGACCAATTTGAAAATATGTTAGGTAATGGTGGTTTGAGCATGCAATCAAACTATCCACCATATAACATCAGAAAAACTGGAATGGACAACTATTCAATAGAAGTTGCACTTGCTGGTTTCAACAAAAAAGATGTTGAAGTTGAATTCGAAGATAATTTATTGACTGTAAGAACTAAACAGGTTGATAAATCTGAGAATGAAGATGTAAATGGTGAAATAATTCATAAAGGTATTTCTCAAAGACAATTTGCTAGATCATTTACAATTGCAGATGATGTAAAAGTGAATGGTGCAGAATTAAAAGATGGTCTTTTAAGAATAGCTTGCGAAAGAATTGTGCCAGAACATAAAAAAAAGAAACTTATTGAGATTAAATAAGTATTAAACTTGCTTGTGGGGAATTTTCCCCACAAGTATCAAATACATCCACTTGAGGAAAAGCCAATTATAGTTCCATTGGTATTAATTGTAAATTTTCTCTCACACGGAATTCCGTATTTTTTTGTTTTATAGACCAAAGTTTCATTGCCTGCCTCATTTACGAAGTCATCAGTAGGCATGCCAAGTTCTTTTTTTAATTCATTTGCTTGTTTTCCCACAAACTGACCAAATCTTTCATTTTCTCTTTCGGCAACTTCATCCGATTTTTTTTTAATAGTTTGACAACCATTTAAGAATATTGTTGTAATTATAGCTAAGATTAAAAGTTTATATTTCATAGCTCATTTTAACCTTGAAATGTGTCGAAAATACTAACATTAATATTATTTTCTAAAATTAACTTTTAAGTTGAAAAAAAGATATCTTTAATAACATTCATATCCCATATCTTTATTAAACATAGGATTTTTAAATCAGAATCGTTTAACTTAAACTCTTTTGGAGGTTAAATGTTAGATAATTATTTTAATTATAAAAAATATAAAACTGATTTTAGAACAGAAGTAGTAGCTGGGGTTTCTACTTTTTTAACAATGGCTTATATAATGTTCTTAAATCCAGTAATTCTTGCTGACGGAGGTTTTGATTTTGGTGGTGTTTTTACTGCTACTGCGTTAGCTACTGCAATAGCATGTTTTATTGCAGCATTTTATGCAAAGACCTGGCCAGTTGGTTTAGCACCGGGAATGGGTATTAATGCTTTTGTGGCATACGGTGTTTGTCTTGGAATGGAGTATACTCCCGCGGAAGCATTAGGCGCTGTTTTTGTTGCTGGAGTGGTCTTTTTGATTATATCTTTAACACCTATAAGAGCATGGTTGATCAATTCAATTCCAAAAAGTTTAAAGTTAGGTATTGGAGCAGGTATTGGTTTATTTTTAGCAATTATTGGTTTTGAAATTATGGGATTGACGGCTGATAATCCTGTCACCTTGGTCCAACTTGGTGATTTATCTAATCCGCTACTATTACTTGGTGCTGGGGCATTTATTTCTATGGTGGTTATGGAGAAATTTAAAGTTAAAGGCAATATCATAATAGGTATAATAGCTTTTAGTGCTATTGCATGGCTTACTGGAGTCGGAAAATTTAATGGTGTAGTTTCTGCACCACCCCCAATGACACATTTATTAACATTTGATTTAGGAGCTGCTTTAAGTGCATCAATGGTAACCGTTATATTTACTCTTTTTTTTATAGATTTTTTTGATACAGCGGGAACATTAACAAGTGTTGCAAATGTTTCAGGAAAGATTGGTAAAGATGGGAAAATTAAAGATATTGATAAAGCAATGCTGTCGGATAGTGTTTCTACAGTTGCAGGATCAATGTTAGGCACTTCAACAGTTACGACTTATGTTGAGAGTGCTGCTGGAGTAAAAGCAGGTGGAAGAACTGGTATGACATCTTTAGTGATTGGGGTATTGTTTCTTGCATGTTTATTTTTTAGTCCACTTGCAACATCCTTGCCTAAAGAAATAGATGGTGCTGCTCTAATTTATATTGCAACATTATTTGTTAGAAATATAACTGACATTGAGTGGGACGATATTGCGGAAAGTGCACCAGCAGTGCTTGCAATGATTGCAATGCCATTTACTTATTCTATATCTAATGGTATTGCTTTAGCGTTTGTTTCCTATGCTTTAATAAAAATTTTCACAGGTAAATTTAATGAAACAAGTCCAGCAATTTGGATTGTGGCTGCATTGAGTGTTTTAAGTTTTATTGTAGGATAATAACATAAAAGGGCTAAGTATACTTCTTAGCCCTTTTCTCTTTTTTTAATTATAGAATCTATGTCAATATCTTCGTAATGCTCGGTTGGTTGTACTATCCAAGGGTCGCCATTTAATTTAATTGGACAAAAATCTGGATTAAATTTTGATGATTTTTTTTTCCATAAACACGCGGTTTTAATTTCAATTATATGATTATTGACTGGTTTATAGTTTTTTAACCATTCAATACTTTTATTTAAAGTCAATCCTGTGTCAGATAAATCATCTACGAGTAAAATTTTTTTAAAATCTTCAGCATTAGCAATAGAACTGATTTCTCTTGAAAAAATTAGATCTCCTTGTTTATCCTCAATACCTTTTCCAGAGTAACTTTGGATGACTATATAAGCTGTTGGTAGTTTAAAAATTCTGGAGAGAATGTCTATTATTGGGGCAGCACCTCTCATAATTCCTACTAGAACTGTTGGATTATAACCTTTATTTATCTCTACTGATAATTTTTCTACAGTATCTAAATATTCATCGAAAGATATTATTAATTTTTTTTCCATGATAAAGTTTTATTATAGTATTTAATTTAATTAAATGATTTTATGAAAATTTTTGACTGTTTCATGTATTTTGATGAAGAAGTAACGCTAGATGTAAGATTGAATACACTAGACAAGTTTGTAGATTACTTTGTCATAGTTGAAGCTAGTTTTACACACAGGGGGGATCATAGAAAGCTTTTATTTAATCACAACAAATTTAGTAAATTTAAAGATAAAATTATTTATTTAGATTTAAACGAACAACCATCTAATATTGAACAAATTTATGATAAAGATGACCAGAATACCAAAACAAGAAAATACATAATGAATGCATTATATAGGGAAAACAGCCAAAGGAATTATATTATAAAAGGATTAATAAATGCTGATAAAGAAGATTTTATAATGGTTTCAGATGTTGATGAAATTCCTAAAATTGAAAACATAAATTTTTCTAAAATTGATGAAAAAATAATTTTATTTAAACAAGATATGTTCTACTACAAATTTAACTTAGCCATACCAAAATTTAAGTGGACTGGAACAAAAGCATGTAAATTTAAAAATTTAATAAATCCACAATGGCTAAGAAATATTAAAGATAGGAAATATCCCTTTTATAGAATTGATACTTTATTTTCCAAAACCAAATATACTAGTATTAAAGTTGTTGATGATGGTGGGTGGCATTTTTCAAATATTAAAAATGCTGAGAGTATAGAGCATAAATTAAGATCTTACCTTCACCATAGAGAATTTGATATGGAGTCACTGTCATCGAACCAGATTGAAGATATTATTAAAGAAAAAAGAGCAATTTATAATTTAAACGTAGATAAAACTGTAAATAAAGTAGGTAGTGGAAATAAACTTGAAAGCTTTGATAAAAAAAAACTTCCAATATATATTCAAAAAAATGAAAACTTATTTAGTGAATGGATAGATTAAAATGAAAGCGTATTGGGTTTGTATATACGAAAAAATTAAAGATGAAGGTAAGTTAAAAGAATATGCTCTTAAAGCTATGCCGGCCCTAAAAAAATATTCTGGAAAAATTCTTGCTAGGGGTGGAAAAAGTAGGACTAATGAGGGAATTGATTCTCCTAGAACAGTTGTAATAGAATTTCCAAATTATGAAACTGCAAAGAAATGTTATGATTCTTCTGAATACCAAGAAGCTCATAATATTTTAAAAAATATTGCAATTAGACACCATCAGATTGTTGAAGGTTCTTAATATTGTATAGGTTGGTCGTCGATTGATCTCCACAAATACCAAGTAGCAACGGAACAATAGGGACTGTAAATTTTTGAAAGTTTTTTTACAAAACTCATAGGAGGTAAATATTTTTTTTCATAATTATTAGAGATAGCTCTTAAAAGACCTATGTCTTGTACTGGCCAAATATTTGATCTATTAAATGTAAATAATAAGATCATTTCTGCAGACCACCTCCCGATCTGTCTAAGAGATGAAAGGTATTCTATCGCCTCTTCATCGCTCATATTTTTTATCAATTTAGGGTTAAACGATTTTTTTATAAATTTAATTGAAAGTTCTTTAATGCCCTTTGCTTTTTGTCTACTTAGTCCACACTTTTTCAATTTACCTATTCCAATATTTTTAACATTATAAGGAGTGACTTTACCATGGCACGCTTTATTAAATTTTTTAAAAACTGAATTTGCTGCGGCAACACTAATTTGTTGGCCAATAATACTTTTACAAAGAGAGTAGAATATGTCTTTTCTAGTTTTCAATGTTGTATCATCATATCTGTTTATTAAGGACTTCATTATTTTATCTTTTTTAGATAAGTATCTTTTTGCTTTATTCCAGTAATATGGAGCTTTACTCATGTCTTTGAACCGAGACTTGTTTTTTTAAAAGAATTTCTCTTCTGAATATAATTATTGAAGATAGTAATACTAAAAATGCACCAGCTAAAGTTTTTATCGTTGGTATCTCGCCCCAAATTAGATAACCAAATATAATTGCAAAGACTAAAGTAAGATATTTTAGAGGAGTGACTAAAGATACCTCTGAAAATTTGTAAGACTGACTTAACCATAAGTTTGCAACACCTCCGAAGACACCTAAAAAAGATAATATTATAAAATCATTAAAACTTGGCATAATCCATCCGTTTGGAATCGTAGTCAAACTAACAATTGTTATAGCAATTGAAAAATATAATGAAATTAACCACACAGGCTCTGTTTTAGATAATTGTCTTATTGAAATGGCTACATATGCCATACCGAGACAAAATACTATGGGATAGACATAGTATATATTTAGTTCGGTAAGACCTGGTTGAGCTATAATTATTATACCTATAAAACCAATTAATACTGCAAGCCATCTATACACTCCAACTTTTTCATTTAAAAAAAATATTGAAAAAATAGTGGTAAATATCGGTGCAGCAAAGGATATACTCACAACAGTTGCCAGCGGTAAGTTTCTAAGAGCTGTAAATATTGAAAGCAAAGCTATTAAACCAAAAAAACATCTTAAAAAATGTAATCCAGCTCTTTTTGTGTAATAGAAGTTTGTTATCCTATTTCTTGGTATGATTAAAAAGTATAGTAATGCGCCTATAAAACCTCTAAAAAATAAGACTTGTCCTAATGGATAACCATTCGACCATTTGACTACTAAATCCATCAAAGAAAAAGCACATACAGATAAAAACATGTACAAAAAGCCTAATTGATTTTTAGACAACATGTATTTAATCTAAGACATAAAAGTTTTTATATCAATGGAAATAGCAATATTAGCAGCTGGTTGTTTTTGGGGTCCTGAGGTTAAGTTTAGTAAACTTAATGGCGTTTCAAAAACTGAAGTAGGATATTGCGGTGGAAATAATTCTAAAACATCTTACAAAGAGGTTTGTACCGGAAAAACAAATCACGCTGAAGTAGTTCGAATAGAATTTGATAATACAATAATCTCATACGAGCAAATTTTAGACTATTTTTTTGATATACACGATCCGACTACATTAAATCAACAAGGATATGATATTGGTACTCAATATAGAAGCGAAATTTTTTATATTTCAGAAAATCAAAAAAAAATTGCTTTTGATGTACTAAATAAAATAAATAAAAAATTTAATGGAAAAATAGTAACTAATATTTCTGAAAATAAAAATTATTGCAAGGCAGAAGAATATCATCAAAAATATTTAGAAAGATAAATTTAATGTCTTTAGTTTCAACAAAATGGTTGTTAGAAAACAAAGATCACGTCAAGATTTTAGACAGTTCATGGCACCTGCCGACTGAAAATAGAAGTGGTTTAATAGAGTATAACAAAGAACATATATCAAATGCAATTTATTTTGATATCGATGAAAATTCTGATCAAAGTTCAGATTTACCTCATATGCTTCCAAATAGAGATCAATGGGAAAGGATAATGTCTTCATTTGGTATATTAAATGATGATAAAATTGTTATTTATGATAATTCAAATGTATTAAGTTCGTGTAGACTATGGTTTACATTTTTGTATTTCGGGCACAGAAAAGATTTGGTATATGTCTTGGACGGCGGTTTAGATAAATGGAAAAAAGATAATTTTCCTACTAATAATAGAAAAGTTAAATCGAATATTTCAAATTACAAAGCTTTGGAAAATAATGAAATGGTAAAGAGCATAATAGAGATTAATCATAACATAAATAATGAAGTATTTAAATTAATAGATGGTAGAAGTGAGGATCGATTTAATGGTAAGGCTGAAGAACCAAGAAAAGGTACTCGTCAAGGATCGATAAAAAACTCATTATGTCTTCCTTTTAACAGCGTGATTAATGCTGATAAAACTTTTAAAAGTGTCGATGAGTTAAAAAGTGTATTCAAAAAAATATTTAAAGAGGAAAACAGTGATAATATAGTTTTTTCATGCGGTTCAGGAATAACATCTTGCGTTTTAGCACTTGCATATTCTTTAATTAATAATAATTATAAACCAACAATATATGATGGCTCATGGGCTGAATATGGCAAAATTACAAAATGAAAAGATCAACTAAAATTACATCTATAATACTTATTTTTTTTTTAATAATTATCAGCGTCATAGTTGGAAGAACTATGATTGGAAATCATTTTAAAAAAAAATTTAGCAAACGACCTCCTCCATCACTAATAGTCTCCGAGGTAACTAAAAATGAATTTGCTGATAAAATTGAAAGTTTTGGAACAGCGATAGCAAAAAAAACTAAAACTTTTAGAATTGAAAAAAAAAATCTGCTGTCAGAGTTGAATTTAAAGGAGTTTGTTCAAAAAGGTGAAGTTATAGTGAAATTGAAAGAAAATGATATAATTGCTCCATTTAGTGGCTCGCTTGGTTTTAGGGGTATTACCGAAGATGTGCTTGGTTCTGAAAATTCAGTAATATTAACATTAGATGATAGTTCAGAAATTTTTTCTGATTTAAAAATACCTGAGAACTTTGCTGCTTTTATTAAAAAGGATTTAAACGTAGAAGCTACTTTTTCTGGCATTAAGAATAAGGTATTTTACGGCAAGGTTGAAGGTGTGGCTAGTAGAGTAAATGCTGAGACTAGAAGTATTTTAACCAGAATTAAGATAAATAATCCTAATTATGAACTTATACCTGGTTCTTTATTAGAGGTAACTTTAAATTTTAATAGACGAGACTCATTAAGTATTCCTGACACAAGTATATTATTAGAGGGAAATAAAGCTTATGTTTACAAAGTTTCAAAGGAAAACATAACTAGTAGGTCTGAAATTAAAATAGGTTTGAGAAATGAAGGAAGTGTTGAGGTAGTTTCTGGATTAGAGCCAGGCGATATAATTGTAGCTGAGGGGTTAAAAAAAGTTAGACCTAATGGAAAAATAAATCCTATAAATAAATAATGTTTGTCACAGAATTAAGTATTAAACGTCCTGCTTTTTCATGGGTTTTATCTTTAATACTAGTTCTATTTGGATCTTTTGTTTTTTGGAAATTGCCAGTAAGAGAACTCCCATCTGGTTTACAGCCTCCAGTCGTTCAGATTAACGTCGGATACGCATCTGCTTCATCTCAAATAGTAGATGAAGAAGTTACACAAGTTCTTGAGGAAGTTATTGGGGGGGCAGAAGGTATTAAAAACATAGACTCCACCTCTGAAAATGGAAAAAGTAAAATTAATGTTGAGTTTGATACTGATATAAATTTAGACAATGCTGCAAACGATATTAGAGAGAGAGTAGCTAGAGTTATTGAAAAACTTCCGTCTGAATCTGATCCACCTAGAATCTTAAAACAAGCTGCTGGTTTCACTACAACTATGTGGCTGTCTTTGTCTTCACCTACATGGAGTGACCTAGAGCTAGGAGATTATGTTGAAAGATATTTAATAGACCAATTTTCAAGTGTTAAAAATGTTGGAAGAATAAGAACAGGAGGTCTCAGGGAGTTAAGTGTTAGAGTTTGGATAGATCCAATTAAATTAGCAGCTTACAACTTAACGACACAAGAGGTAGAAAAAGCTTTAAAGATAGAAAACGTCAGATTGCCTGCAGGATCTTTAGAGGCCGACAATAAAGATTTAACTTTAAATATTGATAAATCATACAATGATTTAAATAAGCTCGATCAACTTCCAATTAAAAAAAATAAAAATAGCACTATAAGATTATCAGATATTGCTGAAATAGAATTTGGACCAGTATCTGAAAAAGCATTTTTTAGATCTCAAAGTAAAAACGCATTAAATTTTAACTCTGTTGGTATAGGAATATATGCAAGAAGTGGTGCATCTACTGTTGAGCTGTCTAAAGATATTAAAAATAAAATTAAACAAATCAAACCTAATTTGCCTGAGGGTCTAAACTTAGAAGTGGCTTTTAATAGAGCTACTTACATTAGTGTAGCAATTAATGAAGTATATAAAACACTATTTATTGCATTCATATTAGTGGTTATAATTATCTATTTATTCTTAGGAAATTTAAAAGCTGTAGTGGTTCCTGCTGTCGCGTTACCAGTCAGTTTAATTGCAACTTTTTTGGGTATTTATCTTTTTGACTTATCAATTAATATTTTTGTACTACTTAGCTTTATCCTGGCAATAGGAATTATCACAGACGACTCAGTAATTATGACTGATGCTATTTACAGAAGAATTGAACAAGGTGAAACACCATTGGTTGCTGCATATAAAGGTTCAAAACAAATAACTTTTGCAATTGTTGCTACAACTTTAATTTTAGTCGCAGTATTTTTACCGCTTATATTTATAGAAGGGATTGCTGGAACGTTATTTAAAGAAACTGCAATTGCTCTCTCGTTTGCAATTGTTGTTTCTTCTTTAGTTGCGTTAACATTGTCACCTATGCTTGGAAGTAAATTCTTGGACAATAAAAAAAAATCTAATCTGGTAGTGAAAAATTTTAACAAATTTTTTTCAGGATTTTTAAATTTTTATACTGAAACATTAAAGTATTGGCTGTACCGAAAAAATATAGTAATAAGTTTCATTATAGTTATAATTGCTGCATCAACAATCTTGTACAACTTCACAAAAAAAGAATTATTACCATTAGAGGATCGGGGAGCATATCTTGTTATAGGATTCACTGATGAGGGAAGCTCCTTTGATTATACTCAAAAAAGAGCAGAGGACGTTGAAAAAAGGTTAATACCACTTTTGGAGTCAAAAAATAGTCCTTATAAAAAGTTTTTAATGATTGTACCTGGTTTCGGAGCTGAAAATAGTTTTTTAATAATTTCTTTATTAGATAATTGGAAGAATAGATCGGAAAGTTCGCAAACGGTGATGCGGAAAGCCATTGGAAAAATAGTTACAGTGCCTCAAACATTGGCCTTTCCAATATCGCCTCAGTCTATTAGAGCCTCAAACTATAACAAACCAGTACAAATGGTAATTTATGGAAACACTTATGATGAATTGGAGATAACTCAAAAAAAAGTCATAAGCTACTTAAGAAAAAATCCTAATTTATCAAGAATAGAATCTGATTATTCTCGTAATAGACCTGAGATAAAATTACTAATTAATAAAAATAAAGCTAAGGATTTAGGTGTTTCAACCAGAACAATTGGAGAAACTTTAGAAACACTCTATGGGGGTAAAGTTGTAACTAAATTTAATAAATTAGGTAAGGAATATCCTATTATTTTACAACAATATAAAGATGATAGAAAAAACCAACAAAGTATAAGTAAAATATTTGTAAGATCAGAGCATAATGGTGAACTTATTTCTATTGCAAACTTAGTTGAATACAAAGAAGAAGGATCAGCAAATAAATTGTCAAGATATAATAGACAAAGAGCTGTAACGATTTCTGCAAACATCAGTGAATCTTATTCCTTAGATGAGGCAATAAAATTTTTGGAAAATACAATGTCAGAAGTTGCACCTGACAAAGAAATAACTTGGAAAGGTAAATCAGAGGAGCTAAAAGAAACTAGTAATGAATTGTATTTAATATTTGCTTTGGCTCTATTGACAGCATATTTAGTTATGGCGGCGACCTTTAATTCATTTATTCATCCCTTCATAATAATTTTGACAGTACCATTGGCAGTATTTGGTGGCTTGGTATTTGTTTTATTTTTCAATAGTTCAATTAATGTTTTTTCTCAAATAGCTCTCATTATTTTGATTGGTATATCTACAAAAAACAGTATCTTAATTGTTGATTTTGCAAATCAATTAAGAGTGAAAGGAAAAAATATTGACACAGCAATAAAGGAATCTTGTTATATAAGATTTAGACCTATAATTATGACGTCATTAAGTACAATGATTGCAATGATACCTTTGGTGATTGGAAATATAGGTCCAGGTGCTGGAGAAGGGTCTAGACTTGCAGTTGGATGTACAATACTTGGCGGCATGCTTATATCTACTTTTTTTACCCTTTACGTAACACCTACTATGTATTTGACGCTTGCAAAAAATACAAAAAGAATTGATGCAGTAGATATCGAACTTAAAAAACAACTACGTTAGAAAATTATATATTTTCTGGTGCTTAATGAATTTTTACACTTATTGAGTTGATTTTTGTATTTTATGGATTGTTTTTGAACTTTTTTTGCGAGTAATATCACCTTTTGTTTTTTTTTGTAATTTTTGTAAGCTCCCCAACCCTCATGATAGGCAATATATTGTCTAAAAGCATCTTGTTTAGGAATTTTTAATAATTTTTCTGTTTTATTCGTGTACCATCCAATAAAGTCTACACTATCTTTGAATCTATATCTCAATGCATACTTGTTTCCAGTTTCTTCTTTGTATTGGTTCCATGTTCCTTTAATTGCTTGTGAATAGCCAAATGATGAAGATGGTCTTTTATAAGGTATAATCTTAAATAACTTATATCTTTGAGGTTTTGCAAGCCAATCAAAATCAGATTCCATTTTTATTATTGCCAATTGAACGTAAACTGGGGTACCCCACTTTAATTCAGTTTTTTTTGTATGTTTATACCAAAGATAACGCTCAGAAAAAATTGAGCAACCGTCTGCAGTGTTTTTAGGTACTGAGGAGCACGCAGAAATTAATATTAACAAGAAAAATAAAAAAGTTTTTTTAAAAAGAATCACTTTAATATTTATATTTTATTTATTAATCTTTCTCCATATCCACGGATAAACAAATTTCATTCTCCATAAGCCTAATCTATTTTTTTTTGCGAAATTTTCATCATTTTTAAATTTCCCATTTGAGTATTTTATGTAGTCAAAAGCATATCCATTTCTTACCATATATGATGATAAACTTTCTTTTTTTAGATAACATTCTGCAATGATTCTTTTGTACCTATCTATATTCTCAGGAAAACAAACTATGATTTGATTTTTAATTTTATCTTGAAGTGCATTTTTTGATAAAACACCACAAAAAATTTTTTCCTCAATTTCATCAGAATTGCAAATTTGCGATTTACCTTTGTAATAACTTTCTGGCGCATCAATACCACTAAACCGAATTTTAATGTTATTAATACTAATAGTATCACCATCAATTACTTTAGCTATTCCTGAAACTTTTTCTTTACTAAAACTTTCACTTAATGGAAATATTAATAAGATAAAAATTTTACATAAAATCTGACTTAGCTTTTTCATTAAGCTCTTTCATTTTAAGCCTTATTTCATTGTCATCAATATTTTTGTCTTTAAGGTCAGATTTTACTTTTTTAAAAACATCCTCATCGCCGGCCTCTTTAAAGTCAGCTTTAATAACTTCTTGAATATATTGATCTGTTTTTTCTTTCTGAAATCCTAAAATATTCGAAACCCACTCTGCTATATATCTATTTTTTTTTGCGCTAATTTTAAATTGTAGTTCCTCATCATGTGCAAATTTTTTTTCAAAGTTTTTTTTCCTATCCTCGAACGAATTCATTATCTTCTCCTATATTTATAAATTGTTATTAAGATTAAAGACATAATAACCCCTAATATATTACCAAATAAATCACTAAATTGAAATGACCTGTTAGGTATCACTAAATGTGATAATTCTAAAAAAATTGAAATTAAAATTAAATAACTAATTATTTTTTTTGCATCTCGAAAGCTTAAAAGTCCTAATAATGAAATTATGAAAAATGTATAAAAGTGATTTGAGGATATGCTTAAGAAATCATTAGTTAATTGGGGCTGCTTAAGAAGATTATTGTAAAGAACGTAACCAATTATACTTCCAGGGTATAAGTACAATATTAACAAAAAAAAATTAAATATATGAAATAACTTCTTTAACATATTGATATTTTATTTATAAATAAAAATTGATCATGAGTCATTTAATATTAATACGACACGGCCAAAGTATTTGGAATTTAGAGAATAGATTTACTGGATGGGTAGATATTGAACTTTCCGAGAATGGCAGGAAAGAAGCGATAAAATCTGGTGAATTAATTAGAGATTTGAATTTAGAATTTTCAAAAATTTATACGTCATATTTAAAGAGAGCTAGAGAAACCCTAGAGATAATTTTAAATATTAATAATTTGAATGAGGTAGAAATAATAAAAGCATGGGAGTTAAATGAAAGACATTACGGAAATTTAACTGGATTAAACAAAGATGAGATGAGAAAAAAGCTTAGTGAGGAAAAAGTTCATCAATTAAGAAGATCATGGGATACTCAACCTGAAAAATTAAACAAAGAAAGTCCATATCACCCTATTAATAATAAAATTTATGATAATATTCCAAGAAATTTTTTGCCAGATACTGAGTCTCTTAAAGATACTTACAATAGAGTGATACCTTATTTTAAAAAAAATATTATGAATAAGACAGATACTAATATTCTTATATCAGCGCATGGAAATTCTATAAGAGCCTTATGCAAATATTTATTTAAATTAGACAACCAAAATATTTCAAAACTTGAAATTCCAACAGGCAATCCCCTAGTTTTGAATTTCAAAAATGGCAGTGTTATATCTGCAAAATATTTAGATCAGAATAGATCTAAGGATTTAATTATTTTTTAATAATAGCATCATAAATTTTTATGTCGGTTAAGTGTAAAAATTTCTGATGACTCTCAAATCCGTTTAAATTATTTTTTTTAATTTCTCTGTCCCAAATTAAGTTCATAGAAAATTTTTCTTTTTCAAAACCATCAAATAAATTTTTATTAAGAATTTGTAAACCGGTATATATATATTGATTTTGTTTTTCTCTTAATAATTTTGAATTTTTCAAATTAAAATCCCCTTTTAAGTTTTTGTCAAAACTACAATTTTTATTTGTAACTAATAGAAGGTTATTCAAATTTTTCTTTTCATAAAAACTGATCATTTCAATTATCGTGTTTTTGTAACTGTCATCCCATAGTGTGTCAGGGTTAAATACCAAAAAGTTATCTTCTATGGTATATTTGGTCATGTTTTTTATTCCACCTCCTGTGTCTAATATCTCATTACCATCGTTAATAATTTCTACTTTTCTTTTAAATTTAGAGTTTTGAACAAAATTAAAAATTTGTTTTGACAAATAAAAACTATTAATTTTAATGTTATTTATTCCTATTGAGCAAGCCAAATCTAAAGTATGAGATAATAGAGTTTTATCTTTGATCTCAATTAGTGGCTTAGGTTTGGACAAGGTAATTGGATTAAGTCTTTTTCCATATCCAGCGCACAAAATAAATGCAGTATCAATTTTCATTTCTGCTTTCTAATTTTATTTGGAAAGTGTTTTTCTAAAAATAAATTTAATTTTTTGAATTTAGGATTAAAATAACGTCTTTCATCTATCATTTGCCATGCGTAAGGAATCATTTTTAAATACGAATGTTTCCTATCTCTTATTGAGAGTCTAGTGAAAATACCAATAATTTTAAAGTTTCTTAAAACAGATAAAATTTCAAAATCATTTCTAAATTTTGATTTATTAATTTTTTTTAATTTTAAAACGTATTTTTTGTACAATTTTTCCCTCTTTTTTTTATTAATTTTTATTCTTACATCATCTAGAAGAGATGCAAGATCATACGCCTGATTACCATATACTGCATCTTGACTATCTATTATATAAAATTTGTTCTTGAAGTACATGGTATTTGATATGTGAAAGTCTCTATGAACAAAAAATTTTTTTTTTTAATTGCAAATTTTTTATTAAATTTTTTAATATTAAATTGAACTTTGCCGTAATATCTTTTGACCTTCTATTTATTATTTTTGGTATATACCAATCAGAAAATAATTTTGATTCTTTCAGTAATAAGTGATTTGAGTAATCGGGTATTGTATAGAATTTATTGAATATAGTTTTAATTTTTTTTTGTTTAATATTTCGTAATTTAATTAGAGTTTTAAATAATTGAAGATAATTATCAGCTTTAAACTTTTTGTTTTTTTTTAGACCCGATATTTTACCTAAATCATTTATTTCTATAAAATTATTTTTGAAGTTTTCACTTATTAAATTAGGTGAATTTATTTTATTCCTTATAAGAAGTTTATTTATTGCGTCATAAACTATTAAATTTTTAAACTTATCTTTTTTACAATAAACAATTATAGATTTATTTTTTTCATTTCTATAAAATTTCCTAAAAGAAGCATCGCCTGATAATTTTTTTAAATCTCTAAAGATCATTAATTATTTTTGAATTATTTGTGTTTATGGTTAATGATCTTTTATTTTGATCATCCTCATGCATAAAATTCAAACTAATAAAATCAGGAATATCTTTTTTGACTAGATCTGGCCACTCTATAAAGGTTAATGCATCTCGTTGACTTGTTATCTGTCCTAAATTCTTTAGTTCATTAAAATCTTTAATTCTGTAAAGGTCATAGTGAAGAATTCTTAAGTCTTTTATTTCATATTCATTTAGGATATTAAACGTTGGACTAAGTATTTCATCAATACTTTCTTTGTTCTGTTTTTGTAAATAGTTAATAAAATATTTTACAAAGGTTGTTTTGCCTGTTCCTATTTCGCCAAACAAATAAATCACATCACCTTTCTTAAAATAATTGGTAAGTTTTTCGGATATTTCTTTAGTTTTTATCTCTGATGTAATATCTAATTTTTTAAAATTAGTACCGATATGCATCGGGTTTATAAGGCCCATCTTGTTTTACACTGATATAATCAGCTTGATCTTTTGAAAGTTTTGTTAACTTAGCTCCAACTTTTTCAAGATGTAACATGGCTACTTTTTCATCAAGATGTTTTGGTAACACATATACTTTTTTTTCATAACTTTTTGAATTATTCCACAACTCTATCTGGGCAGTAACTTGATTAGTAAATGATGCACTCATTACAAAACTAGGATGACCAGTCGCNCAACCNAAATTNACTAATCTNCCNTCTGCNANTANAATTATNCTTTTNTTNCTNGGTAAGNTCAATTTCNTGAACTTGAGGTTTNANCTCNNNCCANTTNTAATTTTTTAATGCNTCAACNTGNATNTCATTNTCNAAATGTCCAATNTTACATANAATTGCTCTNTCCTTCATNTCTCTCATGTGATCAGCTGTAACAATATCTTTATTGCCTGTCGCAGTAACAACTATATCTGCTTGACTTATCATATCATCCATAGTCACAACTTCATAACCCTCCATTGCTGCTTGTAACGCACAAATTGGATCAGTTTCTGTGACCATAACTCTTGCACCTGATTGTCTTAATGAGGCTGCACTACCTTTTCCTACATCTCCAAATCCAGCAACTATTGCCACTTTACCAGACATCATCACGTCTGTTGCTCTTTTAATCCCATCAACAAGACTCTCCCTACATCCATACAAATTATCAAATTTTGATTTGGTAACTGAGTCGTTAACATTTATTGCTGGGACCAACAAAGTTCCGTCACCTTCCATTTTTTTTAACGCTAAAACACCAGTTGTAGTTTCTTCAGACAATCCCTTTATATCTTTCATTAGATCTTTATAATCTTTGTGCATGAGAGCAGTTAAATCTCCGCCGTCATCTAGAATCATATTTGGCTTCCAATCTTTTTTACCCTCTATAGTTTGTCTAACACACCACCAATATTCCTCCTCAGTTTCACCCTTCCAAGCAAAAACAGGAATGCCAGCCTTCGCAATTGCTGCTGCGGCATGATCTTGAGTTGAAAATATATTACAAGAAGACCATCTAACTTCTGCTCCTAGATCTACTAAGGTTTCTATTAAAACGGCTGTTTGAATAGTCATATGTAAACAGCCAACTATTCTTGCTCCTTTAAGAGGATATTTATTTTTATATTCTTTTCTCAATGCCATTAGTCCGGGCATTTCGGTCTCAGCTAGTGAGATTTCTTTCCTGCCAAATTCTGCTTCACTAATATCTTTAACTTTATAATCAGTCATGAGCGTGGCTTTTAACAACTTTATATTAATTAATCAACTTAAGAATTAGCAATTGGGAAAATAATTTCGATATTCGCACCTTTATCCTTATTATTCTTAGCGGTAATTGNGCCATTATGTAGCTCAACTAGATTTTTAACAATATTTAGTCCTAGACCAGAATGCTCACCAAATTTTTCAGGTCGATTGCTATAGAATCTTTTAAATACTTTTTTTGTATCAGCCTCTTTAAAACCACGACCTTGATCAATAACATTTAATATTATTTTTCCTGTTTTATCTGAGTTTAATATTACTTTAATTTNCTTATTGTCCTCACTAAATGATATTGAATTATCTAGAAGATTTGCGATTATTTGCTCGATTCTATTTTCGATACCTAGAATTTCGTAATCACCGCTTCCATTTGCAGTTAGTTCAACTGAAATGCCTCTCTTAGAGTTGTAAATATTATTAAAATCGTCAACAACTGAATTTAGAATGTTTTGTAAATTGATTTTAGTCATTTTTTCAGAGGAAATAGCAGCCTCATCTTTTAAAATTTGAGAATAATCTGTAACTAATCTTTCTATTCTCTCTACATCATGAGAAACAATTTTTATTAATTTATTTTTTTGATCTTTATCATCAGTTTCTGAGATTATTTCTGATGCACTTTTTAAAGATGCTAGAGGATTTCTGATTTCATGAACAAGATCTTTTGAAAAATTTTCTGCAGTATTAATTCTTTTTTTGAGTTCATTCGTCATTTCTTCCATAGATTTTGATAAAATACCTAATTCATCTTTTCTATTTTTATATAAATCTATGTTTGTTTTCTCTTTACTCTTATCTTTGATAATCTCTGTATAAAGTACTAAATTCTTAATTGGTTTTAAAAAATATCTATTTAATACATATGAAAAAATCAAAATTATAGCTGCAATTATTATAGCTGTCCTTAATACAAAATTTTTTCTCTCCCCTACTGCAAACCTAATATCGTCTGCAGACTCTATTACTGCAATATACCCAACAATTTTTTTATCAATTGATATATCCTTTACAGTGATTAACATAAATCGATCTTTTAAATCATGAGTAAATGTGAATGGATTTTTAAAATTTTTTTCATCAGAATAATTTAATAACTTTTTTTGTAGAAAATCTTTTTTCATTGACAACTCATTTTCTTTTTTTTGAGATAAATTATCTTGATTGTTAAGTATATCTGTTTGAACTATCTCAAAATTTCTTGTAAAAGATCTTGGATCTAAATCCAAAGTATCTGTATCAGAAATACTATTAAAACCCTTATCATATATTATTACTCTATCTATTGCTTGAAATAAAAATTTTGTAGAAAAAAGAAATTTTCTAATATCCTCTTGAATAAAATTTATTTTAAGTCTTTGAATGTGACTTATAGTATTATCAATAATTTTTATGTGGTTTTTAGATTTATCTTTAATTAAATTGGGCTGTATCCCATTAATATAAATAAATGTAAAAATACTGATTATTGTAAAAAAAATGAGATTAATGAAAAGAAATTTTTTAAGTATTGAATAATTTTTTAATATATTACTTAACATCAACTAATATTCCACCTATATCCACTCCCATATCTCGTTTCAATGGCAGCAAAATTCCCATCTACTTTTTTAAATTTTTTTCTTATTCTTTTTACATGGCTATCTATAGTTCTATCCTCAATATCTGTATCTTCTCTATAAGCTATGTCCATTAATTGCGCTCTTTCTTTTATAATCCCTGGTCTTTTAGCCAACTCTTTCACAATTAAAAATTCAGTTGTGGTTAATTTGTCAGGAAGTTGTTTTCCATCCCACTCGCATTCTAGTTGAGAAGGGTCTAATTTCAATTTGCCGTGCGATATTATGTTTTTTATATCCTCTATATTATTATCTTTTTTTCTCAGTTGTACTCTGACTCTTTCAATTAAAACCTTTATCGAAAATCCTCCAGATTTTTTGACAAAATCGTCTGCTCCAAGCTTAAGTCCTAATAATTCATCAACTTCATCATCTTTAGAAGTTAAGAATATTACCGGCATTGTTGTTTTTTTTCTTAGTTTCTTCAAAAGTTCTTCGCCGTCCATTTTGGGCATTTTGATGTCTATTATCGCTAAATCTGGTGGAGACCTGGTCAATCCTATCAAAGCACTTTCGCCGTCAAGATAAGTCTGCACTTTGTATCCCTCTTTCTCAAGAGCTATACTAATACTGGTTAAAATATTTCTATCATCATCTACTAGTGCAATTGTTTGACTCATTATTATAATTAAAAATACTAAATTGTTCTAAATTGGGCAACACTTACTGCTATTTAATGTAATAATCCCCAATTATTGCCAACATTAATATCTACAGATAAGGGTATTGTAAAAGAATGAAGATCACTATTTTTCACACTGGTCATCTCATTTCTAATTATTTTGGATATTTCTTTTAAGTCATCTTTAGGAACTTCAAATATCAACTCATCATGTATTTGTAAAATCATTTTAATATTCTTAAACTTTTTTAAAGACAATTTGTCATTAATTCTTATCATAGCTAATCGCATGATTTCAGAAGCTGACCCCTGAATTGGAGCATTTATTGCAGCTCTTTCTTGAAAATTTCTAATGTTGAAATTTTTATCATTTATGCCGGTAATATGGGTTCTTCTTCCAAAAATATTATTTACATAACCACTTTTTCTACAAAATTTTATAGTAGATGCCATGTATTCTTTTATTTCCGGAAACTTTAAAAAATAGGAATTTAAAAAATCAGCTGCCTCGTTATTAGATACATTTATTTGTTTTGCTAATCCATATTGAGAAATTCCGTAAATGATACCAAAGTTAATAGCTTTAGCTTTTCGTCTCATATCTTCGTTTACTTTTTTCAAATCAACATTGAACACCTGGCTAGCAGTTAGTGAGTGAATATCCTCATTATTCTTAAATGCTTTTTTTAATTCTTTCACATCCGCAATATCAGACAGTATCCTCATTTCAATCTGATTATAGTCTGCAGATATCAATGAGTGATTACCTTCAGCAATGAAGGCTTTTCTTATATCCTTGCCATCCTCAGATTTGATAGGAATATTTTGAAGATTAGGATCGCTTGATGCTAAACGACCAGTTGTTGTGGCTGCTAATAAAAATGATGTATGTATTCTTTTAGTTTTTTGATTAACATGTTCAGGTAAAGAGTCTGAGTAAGTATTTTTTAGTTTTGATAATTGCCTCCATTCTAAAACCAATTTTGGAAGTTTGTTACCTTTAAAAGCTAAGTCCTCTAAAACAGATGCGCTTGTAGCAAAGCTCCCTTTTTTTGTTTTTTTTAATGTTGAAATCTTTAAATCATTATACATGATTTCGCCCAATTGCTTTGTTGATCCAATTTTGAATTTTTTTTTAGAAATTTTAAAAATTAGTTTTTCTAGGTTATAAATTTTATTTTGAAATTTAACTGATAATTCTTCTAAAAATTTTTTATCTATTTTTACTCCATAAATTTCCATCATTGATAAAATTTTAATCATAGGTTTTTCAAAAATTTCATAAATATCTGTTAAATTTTCTAATTTGAGGTTTTTGCTGAAAATTTTATATAAACGAAAAGTTACATCTGCATCCTCTGCTGAATAATTTTTTGCTTTTTGAATATCGACTTCACTGAAATTTATTTGTTTTTTTCCTGTTCCCACTAAATCTTTAAATGATATTGGTTTATGATTTAAGTGAATTTGAGATAGTGTATCCATGTTATGTCTATTTTTGCCTGCATCAAGAACATATGACATCAACATAGTATCTTCCATAGCATTCATTTCTATGCCTCTTTTGTATAAAACTATAAAATCAAATTTTATATTTTGACCTATTTTCTTAACACTTTTGTCCTCAAGAATTGGTTTTAAAACTTTTAAAACATCTTTTTCCCTCAAATTATCAGAGTTTTTATGTCCGATTGGTATATAACAAGCATTACCAGTCTTGGCTGATAGTGAAATTCCAACTAAATCAGCATCGTGTGGATTTATAGACGAAGTTTCCGTATCTATACATATCTCTCCTTTTTCCTCGGCTTCATTTAACAAAATTTTAATCTTATTTATAGTATCTGCTAAAATATAATTTTTTTTTGAGATTTCGATTTCAGTGTTATTAATTACTTTAGGTTCTTTTGTTTTTTCAAATGATACATTACCATATTTAGAAATTGCTGAGCTTAAAAGTCTATTAAATTCCATCTCTCTTAGGAAAGAAAATAATTTATCTTTGTCTATTTCTTTTAATTCAAAATTCTCTAACTTTTCTTTTACTGGTACATCTTTTTTAAGTGTAACTAACTTTTTGCTAATTATCGCTTTATCAGCATTGTTAGATAATGTTTCTCTTCTTTTATTTTGCTTTATTTGGTGTGAGTTCTTTAATAAGTTGTCGAGGTTACCAAAATAATTAATTAGTTCAGCAGCTGTTTTTACCCCTATCCCTGGCACCCCTGGGACATTATCGCTACTATCTCCTGCTAGTGCTTGAACATCTACAACTTTTTCAGGTTTTACTCCAAATTTATTTTTTACATCGTCTTCATTAATAAACTTGTTCTTCATTGGATCGTATATTCTTATATTTTTTTTATAAAGTTGCATTAGGTCCTTGTCCGAAGATACTATTGTGGCTTTTGCTCCAATTTTAATTATTTGTTCACAATATGTCGCAATTAAATCATCAGCCTCATAATTTATTAATTCGATGGATGGTATATTAAATGCTAAAACAGATTTTCTTATATATTCAAATTGAGGTATTAAATCTTCTGGAGCATCTGAACGATTGCCTTTGTATTCGCTATAAATTTCATTTCGAAAATTTTTTCTTGCGGAATCAAATATAACTGCAAAATGAGTTGGTTTATCCTTATTGTCTTCTGATTTTGCATCTTCAAGTAATTTAAATAACATACTGCAGAAACCACTAACAGCTCCGGTGGGTAATCCATCACTTTTTCTTGTCAAAGGCGGAAGCGCATAATAAGCTCTAAATATATATCCTGAACCATCAATTAGGTAAAAATGATCATTTTTTTTAATTTTGTTCATTGTAAATATGTTATCTTAAATTATCCTAATGTTAAAAATGTAATTTAATATGAATAAAAAAAATGTTTTAAAAGTTAGTAACCTTAAGAAAATTTATGCAAAAAATGGATCAAATAGTATCGAGGCACTTAAAGATTTAAACTTAGAGGTGAAACAAGGGGAAATTTTTGGGTTACTTGGTCCAAACGGAGCAGGCAAAAGTACTTTTATTAATATTCTAGCGGGTTTAGTGATAAAATCATCTGGATCAGTAAATGTTTGGGGATTTGACATAGATGTAAATCCAAGACAGGTTAGAGCTTCAATTGGAATTGTTCCACAAGAGGTAAATTTAGATCCATTTTTTAGTCCAAAAAAATTATTAGAATTACAGGCTGGAATGTATGGTGTAAAAAAGAAGGATAGAATAACAGATACAATTTTAAGTATGGTTTCTTTAAATAATCAAGCAAAGAGCTACTCTCGAGGACTGTCTGGAGGAATGAAAAGGAGATTAATGATAGCAAAAGCACTTGTACATCAACCACCAATAATTATTCTTGATGAGCCTACTGCAGGAGTTGATGTAGAATTGAGAAAAAATCTTTGGGATAATATAAGATTACTTAATAACAGTGGTGTTACTGTGATTTTGACAACACATTATCTTAAGGAGGCCGAGGAGATGTGCGATAGAGTAGCTATTATTAATAAAGGTGAATTGATTGCACTTGATAGTACAGAAAATCTACTAAGAAGAATTAAACATAAAATTGTGAGATTAACGTTAAATAAAGATATAGACATTGATAATAATAGTCTAAGTTCACTTAAAATTTTATCAAATAGCGATAAACTAATGACTTTATCTTATGAGAAGGACAAATTAAAAATTGGTGAAATAATTAATTATTTAAGTAAAAAAGATATAGAAATCATAGACATGTCAACAGATGATGGGGATTTAGAAGATGTTTTTGTAACATTAATTAATAACTAGAAATTCAAATTATAATTGTTAAAATACTTTAATGGAACTTTCAAAAACTTTACAAAACTATAAATTAATCAGATACGTTTTTTTAATAATTTTAGGTACATTTCTTTTAACAATTTCTGCAAAAATTAAGATTCCGTTTTACCCAGTGCCTATGACGATGCAAACTTTTATTGTACTAATTTTAGGAATCTCACTTGGATCGAAATTAGGATCACTTACGGTATTGGTTTACTTAGTTGAGGGAATATTTGGCTTACCTGTTTTTTCAAATTCTCCAGAAAAAGGTATTGGTATAGCTTATTTTACCGGACCTACTATGGGATATTTAATTGGTTTCATTGTTGCGGCTTTTATCGCAGGTAAAATTAATCTTAAAATGAATATTTTTAAAATTATTCAAGTAATTTTAATTTCAATAACCTCTATTTATTTCTTGGGAATGCTATGGCTAGGATATATTATAGGTTGGGATAAACCAATTTTTGAATTAGGAGCTAAGCCTTTTTTATTAGCCGAATTATTCAAAATAATATTACTTATTTTAGTGACAAAATATTGTTTGAAATTTAAAAAACTTATCTAGGGGATCTTTTGGAAAGGATTCTTTGAAGAGTTCTTCTGTGCATTTTTAACCTTCTGGCTGTCTCTGAGACATTTCTATTACACAACTCAAATACCCTGTGGATATGTTCCCATTTCACTCTGTCGGCAGACATCGGATTATCTGGTGGATCAGCTTTTTTGTTTGGGTCTGCTAATAGTGCTTTTTCAACATCATCAGCATCTGCTGGTTTAGCTAAATAATCAATTGCTCCCTGTTTTATTGCAGTAACTGCTGTTGGTATATTTCCATATCCTGTAAGCATAACTATTCTGCTATTCTCATTAGAATTTTGGAGTTGTCTAACTACTTCTAAACCATTTCCATCGTTTAGTCGCAAATCAACTACTGCAAATGCAGGTTTTTTTGTCTTTACGGCGTCTATGCCTTTTTTTACTCCTTCAGCTTGTATAACCTCAAACCCCTTTTTTTCCATTGCTCTAGCTAATCTTTCTCTAAAGGGGTTATCATCGTCAACCAGAAGTAGTGATTTATCACTGAAATCACTTAATTTTTTTAAATTTCCTATCGCATCCATGCTTTTAATATGGTTATTAATATAATAATTTCAATAGTATTATTTGCTTTACATTACTTAAGAAACCCCTTATTTCACAAATTTATATGAATTTGCATATTAGTTATGCAAGTTTTTTTTATTAAATTTTTTTTAGGAGCTAATATGAAAAAATTTAAATCAGTTGATGAACTAATAAATCAGCTGAAACCAAATGAACCAGTATATTGTATAAGGAAAAAACCTATACATGAAGCTTCTAAATTTTTTCAAAAAAATTTTCCAGGAAAAATTCTTTATGCTGTTAAGACAAATCCGAACCTTGAGGTATTAAAGACAATTCTAGAAAGTGGAATTAAACAATTCGATGTAGCATCAATAAAAGAGATAAAAGCTATCAAAAATTTAAACGGAAATATAAAATGCTCTTTTATGCACACTGTAAAAAGTAGAGAAAACATAAATGAGGCTTACTTCAAACATAATATTAAGACTTTTGCACTAGATACTAAAGATGAACTTATAAAAATAATTGAAACAACCAACTATGCAAAAGATTTAGATCTTTTTGTTAGAGTATCAGTATCTAATGAACATGCTGAAATAGACTTATCAAAAAAATTCGGAGCAATAACATCTGATGCAATAGGACTATTGAGATTAACAAAACAATATGCAAAAAGAATAGGTATTAGTTTTCATGTTGGATCTCAATGTATGCATCCTATATCATATACGAAAGGTATAGAAGAAATAGGAAAAATAATAAAAAAAACAAAAATTATTCCAGATTATATAAATGTTGGTGGAGGTTTTCCTACTATTTACCCAGATTTGGTATCACAACCTCTGATAAATTACTTCGACGAAATTAAGAAAAGTTTAGGAAATTTAAATTTGGATAAAATGCCTGAAATTATTTGTGAGCCGGGAAGAAGTTTAGTTGCAGAGAGCGGATCAACTATTGTTAAAGTCATTTTAAGAAAGAAACAAAAGCTATTTATTAATGATGGAACTTATGGCACACTGTTCGATGCAGGAGTTCCAAATATGGTTTATCCATCAAAACTAATTACAGTTGGAAGAATTGTATCAAAAAAAATTACAGCATTTGATTTTTATGGTCCCACGTGCGATAGTATGGATTATATGAAAGGACCTTTTTTACTTCCAAATAATGTTAAAGAAGGTGACTATATAGAGTTGGGTCAACTTGGTGCATACGGTCTGACATTTAGGACAGAGTTTAACGGTTTTTATTCTGATCAAATTTATGAAGTAGAAGATGCTCCAATAATGACAATGTACGACAAAGAAAATAATGGTAAATTTCTTGTTGCTTAAATGTCAGAAAAAAAAAATTTAGGACACAATAGTAAAAAAGATTTTCTCAAAAATCCGATAGAACACATTGATATTACATCTTTTGATGCCAGAAAAATCATATCATCTATGCAAAAAATGTCATTTGTTTCTAGAGAAACTGGAAATGCAGCTAAGATATACAATGAAATGTTAAAAGACAAAGATTGTACAATCTTTTTAACCTTGGCTGGATCTACCTCAGCAGCTGGGTGTATGAATATTTATAGGGACATGATTAAGTTTAATATGGTTGATGCTATTGTTGCAACAGGTGCCTCTATAATAGACATGGACTTTTTTGAGGCACTTGGTTTCAAGCATTATCAAGGCTCTCAATTTCAAAACGATAACGAACTACGTAAGAACTATATAGATAGAATATATGATACATATATAGATGAGGAAGAGTTACAGGTTTGCGACAGAACTATTTGTAAAATAGCAGATAATTTAAAACCTAAAAGCTATACCTCAAGAGAGTTCATACATGAAATAGGAAAATATCTAAAAAAAAATTCAAAAAAAAAAGGTTCTTTAATTGAGACTGCTTACGACAATAACATTCCAATATTTTGTCCAGCTTTTACTGATTCAAGTGCGGGATTTGGTCTAGTTATGCATCAAGAAAAAAATCCAAGTAGTCATATAACAATTGATACAATAAGAGAATTCAGAGAGTTAACAGAGATAAAAATAAGATCAAAAGTATCAGGTTTATTTATGATAGGAGGAGGAGTTCCAAAAAATTTTATACAAGATACAGTTATTTGCGCTGAACTGATAGGTAAAGAGGTTGATATGCATAAATATGCAATACAAATAACTGTTGCCGATTCTAGAGATGGTGCATGCAGTAGTTCTACTTTAAAAGAAGCAAGTTCATGGGGTAAAGTTGATACAACTAAAGAGCAGATGGTTTTCGCAGAAGCGACCAGTGTTTTACCTTTAATTGCAAGTGATGCGTACCATAAAAAGGAATGGAAAAAACGGGAGAAAAAAAATTTCTCAAAAATATTTTTGTAAAATGCTAATGAAAACTAAAGTCGCACTTTTACAACTTAAAATTAAAAAAGATAAAAAGTTAAACATTAAAAATTCAATAAATAAGATTAGATATGCTGCAAAAAAAGGTGCCAAAATCATATGTACGTCAGAATTATTTTTATCAGAGTATTTTTGTAAGGTTGAAAATCATTCATATTTTAAATATGCTGAAAAAATTCCGGGCGTTACATCGGAACTATTTTGTAAACTAGCTAAAGAATTAAAAATAATACTCATTGTATCTTTATTCGAAAAAAAAATTCCTGGGTTATATTATAATACATGTATAACTATTAACGAAGATGGCAAAATATTATCTAAATACAGAAAAATGCATATTCCTGACGATCCTGGTTATTATGAAAAGTTTTATTTTACACCAGGGGATCTAGGTTTTAAAAGTATCAAAACCAAATATGGTGAAATTGGAACTTTGATATGTTGGGATCAATGGTTCCCAGAAGCGGCAAGACTTACATCTTTAAAAGGATCAGAGATTATTTTTTATCCCACTGCTATTGGTTGGCATCCTAAAGAAAAGTCGAAATATGGAAAAACACAACTCGAATCTTGGATAACAATTCAAAAATCTCATGCAATTGCAAATGGTATTTTTGTTGCTGCGATTAATAGGGTTGGATGTGAAAAAAGAGGTAGCAGAAAAATTGAATTTTGGGGTCACTCATTTGTAATTGATCCAAATGGTAAAATTATCGCGAAATTAAAATCAAAAAAAGAGGGAATATTATTTTGTGATATAGACTTTAAAAGAGTAGATAATGCAAGACAACATTGGCCATTTTTAAGAGATAGACGTATTGATGCATATAACGGTTTGATCAAAAATCTAAAAAATGATTGAAAACTTGTCTGAGCGTGGATTTAGGATGCCAGCCGAATGGGAAAAGCAAGAGTCAGTTTGGATAACCTGGCCATATAACAAAAAAGACTGGCCAGGTTTATTCAGAAATATTCCAGAGGTAGTTGCAGAAATTGTTGCAAACATATCAAAAAAGCAAAAAATTAATTTAATAATAAAGGTCAATGAAAAAATTCCTAAAATAAAAAAAATTTTAGAAAAACTTAATACTAACATAAAAAATGTAAAGTTTTTTAAAATACCATCCAACAGGATATGGATTAGGGATTTTGGTCCAATTTATTTAATAAACGAAAAAGAAAAAAAAAAAATTTTTATAAATTTTGGGTTTAACGGTTGGTCAAAATATAAAAATTATAAAAAAGACAATACTATAAATAATTATATCTCCAGAATAACAAGAATTGATAAGGTTGAACCTAAGCTACAAATAGGAAATATGATAAAAAATTTTATTTTGGAAGGAGGTGCTATAGATGTAAATGGAAAAGGTTCAATCTTATTAACAGAGGAATGTCTGCTAAGCAAAGTTCAGCAAAGAAACATTGGTATTAACAAAAATATATACGAAAAAACATTATCAAAACTCTTGAATGTTAAAAACTTTATTTGGTTGAAAAAAGGAATTAAAGGAGACGATACGCATGGACATATAGATGATATAAGTAGATTTGTATCTCCAAACACCATAATGACTGCAATTGAGAGAGACAAGAAAGATAAAAATTATAAAATACTAGAACAGAATTATAAAATTTTAAAAGGTGCAAGAAATTTGGATGGGAAAAAATTTAATATTATCAAAATTCCAATGCCTAAAACGATTATCATACAAAAAATAAGAGTTCCAGCCAGTTATCTAAATTTTCTTATTTGTAATAAAATGGTTTTGTTGCCACTATTTAATGACTTTAATGATAAAAAAGTAATTGAAATTTTTAAAAAGTTTTTCAAAAAAAAGAAAATTGTTGGTATTGACTGTAGAGATCTTATTTGGGGCTTTGGTGCCATACATTGCATGACTCAGCACGAACCTAAAGTTTAGATTTAGATTGGTTTTAAAGTCCCTAACAAAATTCTAAAGGGTATTAGCATTGCAAGTGCCACTAATATTTTAACGGCAAGATCACCTAATGATAAAGTCACCCAAGGTACGCCCGTGGCATAAAACGAAATAGAGAAAAATAAGAAAGTATCGACTGTTGAGCCAATTAAAGATGAGCTAAGTGGAGCAACATACCATTTTTTTTTCCTAAGCTTGTCAAAAACTTGAACATCTAGTAGCTGAGCAACTAAAAAAGCTGTACCAGATCCAATTGCGATCCTAATCGAAATAAGATCTGCAAAATTTGTAGAGAACACAAGTGTAAAACCTACACCAATCGTAAAACCTACATAAACAATTTTTCTAGCTGATATTTTGCCGTAAGATCTATTGGCTAAATCAGTTATTAAAAAAGCTATTGGATAACTAAAAGCCCCGTATGTAAGAATTTCCTCAAGCCCATAGTGATTTATAGGAAATTGCACAAGAAAATTTGAGGCTAACACTACAAGCCCCATTAAAAATGACAGTGTAATAAAAATTTTGTTCACTAAGTAGTTTTATTAATAATCGATTTTTTGAGTTTTTTTAATCTTATAGACAAATATCGTGACTTAGCAGATTTTAAAAATTCATCAAAACTTCCCTTTTTATCAACTGTTCTAACTCCTGCATTTGACACTGTTAATTTAAGACTTCTTTTTAATATATCACTTTTAAATTTTACTTTTTTTAAATTTGGAAGAAACTTTCTTTTTGTTTTATTATTTGCATGACTAACGTTATGACCTTTCAGCGGTATTTTTCCAGTAAGTTCACATTTTTTTGACATAATTAAGTTTGTATAAGATCTCAATCAAGGCTCGTCAAGATGAATTTTTTGATCCTATGACTTCCCCTATATTTTTAATACCATTTTTTTTCAAAATATTAATTAGCCCTTTATTTATGTTATATGCAATTTGAGGACCTTTGTATACCATGCCTGTATATAGCTGAACTAACGTTGCTCCATTTAAAATTTTTTCGAAGACTCCTTCTGCTGAATCTACACCTCCCACCCCAATAATTTTAATTTTTTTGCCTATTAATTTATAGAATTTATTAATTAAATTATTAGAAATTTTTTCTATAGGCTTTCCTGACAAACCACCTTTTTCCATTTTGTTTATGTTAATTAAACTTTCTCTGTTATTATCTGTTGAATTTGAAATTATTGCAATCTCTATACTGTTTTCAAGTAATATTTCAGATACACTCTCTATCTGATTTTGATTTAAGTCAGGTGATATTTTCACAGCTAATTGGACTTTTGATTTTAGTTTCTGTTTTTCTGAATTAACTGCATTTATCAAATTTCTTAATTCTTTTTTTTCATGAAAATCTCGTAAGCTTTCAGTATTAGGTGATGATATGTTTATTGTAATATAGTCTGCTTGATTGTGAAACTTTCTAAAGCATGACACATAATCGTTTATTCTATTCTCAGAATTTTTATTTGGACCAATGTTTATACCTAATAAACCCTTAGGTTTGTTTTTTTCTATTCTAGAACTTACCTCACTACAACCATCATTATTAAAGCCCAATCTATTTATCAATGCTTGATCTTCCTCTAACCTAAAAACTCTTGGCTTAGGATTTCCATATTGTCGCTTTGGGGTAACTGTTCCAACCTCTACAAAACCAAATCCTAAATTGAAAAGTGGATTATATACCTCTGCATTTTTGTCAAAACCAGCAGCAATTCCAATTGGGGAAATTAATTTATTTGAAAAAAATGACGTTTCTAATAATTGAGATTTATTTAACTTAACAGGTGGTATGTATCCAAATTTAAGCGCCCTAATGGCAATTGAGTGTGCTAATTCAGGACTAAATTTAAATATAAAAGGTCTTAAAATATTAAACATTTTTTAACTTTTCCTTAATTAAGTTTATGGTTTCTTTAAGACCAAAAAAACTAATAAAAAATCCTATTCTAGGACCATTTTCAACTCCAAAAACAACCTCGTAAATTAATTTAAACCATTCCCTTAAGTTTTCTTTATAACCATTTTCTTTTCCAGCGGTGTAAATTTGAGTTTGAATATCCTCGGGTGTCATGTTTTCATTACAGCCCTCTAAAATCTTGACTAACTGTAAAAGAGCTTTGTTTTCATTGTCATCTGGCTTTTTATATTTTTTTGTTTGTTTAATAACATCATTAAAATAAGTAATTGCATATCCAACCATTCTATCAAAAATTGGAAAATTTTTTTCCTCTATATTTGGCTTATACTTTTTAACAAATTTCCAAAGAATATCTTTTGTTTCAGCATTGCTAGTTTCTACGAGGTTTAACAACATTGAAAAGCTCATTATGATTTCCTCTTTCGGTATATTACCATTGTGTACATGCCATACAGGATTTAATAACAATTGTGATTGATCCTGTTTTTTACTTTTTTCAATAAAACCAAAATACTCATCTACCGTCTTTGAAACTATCTCGTTATAAAGTTTCTTTGCTCTTTTTGGGTTCTGATACATAAAAAGAGATAAACTTTCAGGTGATGCGTATTTAAGCCATTGATCAATTGTTATACCATTGCCTTTAGATTTAGAAATTTTTTCACCTTTATCATCTAAAAATAATTCATAAGCAAATCCAGATGGATTAGATTTTCCAAGAACTCTTACTATCTTATTAGATAATATCGCACTTTCTATTAAATCTTTTCCGTACATTTCGAAGTCAACGTCTAACGCGTACCATCGCATTGCCCAATCAACTTTCCATTGTAATTTACAGTTTCCATCTAAAATACTTTTTTCTAAATCCTTACCACTATTATCAAAGATTATTTTATTTTCTTTAGAAATTATTTCTTTAACAGGTATTTCTAAAACTTTTTGAGTTTTAGGACATATCGGTAAAAAGGGAGAATAAGTTTTTTGTCTTTCTTTTCCTAAAGTAGGAATTATTATATCCATAATTTTTTCAAAATTATTTAAAATTAATACTAAAGTTTCATTAAAAAAACCGTTACTATAAAGTTCTGTAGAACTTTTAAAGCTGTATTTAAAATCAAAGTTATTCAAAAATTTTTTTAGCATTTCGTTATTATGCTCACCAAAACTTTTATATTTCTCAAAAGGGTCAGGCACTTTTGTTAGAGGTTTATTTAAATTTTTAATTAATACTTCTTTATTTGGAATGTTATCTGGAATTTTCCTTAATCCATCCATATCATCTGAAAAAGTAATTATTTCTTTTGGAATATCTGTCAGATAGTTAAGTGCATTAACTACCATGGATGTTCTCGCTACTTCGCCGAAAGTCCCTATATGGGGCAGACCACTTGGCCCATAGCCTGTTTGTAAGATAATCTTTCCCTTTTTATTTATATATTTGTTTCTCTCCTTTAAGATTTTTTTTGCCTCCACGAAAGGCCAAGCGTTTGTTTTTTCAATGATTTCTTTGTCTAGCACAATTAATCTAAATTTTCCCTATAAATACTATTATATTTTTTTTCTATTAAAGTTGAAATTTATTTATCATAAAATAATGTTCATTCAAAATGTCCAATTATAAAACTGTTTTTTTTACCTTAGGATTACTTCAAATTATTTTAGGTTTATCGATGGTATTCCCTCTAATTATTCAAATTATATATGAAGAAATAGATGCTGGTTTTATTGGATCAGGGATTATTACTATTATTTTTGGAATGTTATTTTACTTATCAAACCTAGATCATGAAAAAAAAATTAATCTTCAACAGGCATTTTTATTGACCTCTTTCTCATGGGTCACCATCGCAATTTTTGGGTCACTACCATTCATTTTTTCGGATATTAATTTATCATTTGAAGATGCTTTTTTTGAGAGCATGTCTGGAATTACAACTACTGGATCTACTATTATATCTGATCTTAACAATACACCAAAGAGTATTCTTTTGTGGAGAGCAATGCTTCAATGGCTTGGAGGCATCGGAATTATTGTAATGGCAATTACACTTATGCCAATTATGAATGTTGGTGGAATGCAATTATTTAAAATTACCTCAAACGATGCTAGTGAAAAAATTCTTCCCAAAACAAAAGAAATTTCTTTAAGACTTATTTATATATACTTACTCTTAACTTTCTCGTGCACATTTATATATTCTATTTTTGGAATGAGTTTGTTTGATAGCTTCACACATTCAATGACTACTATTGCAACTGGAGGTTTTTCAAATTACAACGAGTCCATAGGTTATTTCGATAATTCATTTATAGAGTTGACTTCGATAATATTTATATTGTTAGGAAGCATACCTTTTATTGCTTATTTAAAATTCATTGGCGGTGAAAAAAAAATATTCATCTCAGACCCTCAAATTAAATCTTTTTTAAAGATAGTAATATTTTCTATAATTATTTTATATTTATACATGATTATAAAAGATGGAGGCTTTAAAGAAACTAGTTTTATATCTGTTTCATTTAATGTGATATCAATCCTCACAGGAACAGGATATGTTACAGAAAATTTTAGTAATTGGGGAAATTTTCCTTTAATTTTTTTTCTTATACTTATGTTTATAGGTGGGTGTGCTGGATCAACCACATGTGGAATTAAAATTTTTAGAATCCAAATATTATATCAATTTATTTCAAATCAAATAAAAAAAATTATTTATCCACGAGGTGTTTTTAATTTAAAATACGAAAAACAAAATATAGATGAAAGATTTATGTCATCTATTATATCATTTATTTTTTTATATATCGTTATTTTTTTTATAGTTACAACATTATTATCTTTGACTGGTTTAGACTTTGTAACCTCAATATCTGCATCAGCAACAGCTATTTCAAATGTCGGACCTGGGCTAGGTGATGTTATTGGTCCAAATGGAAACTTTGGAGAATTATCAAGTTATTCTAAGTGGATATTAAGTTTTGCTATGATACTTGGTAGACTTGAACTTTTTGCAATTTTAGTTTTATTTATTCCGTCTTTTTGGAGAAAATTTTAATGCTTAGGAAAAAAATGTCTTGGTCCGAGTCTATACTAATTTACAAGGATATTAGAATGCTAAGAATTCTTTTATTAGGAGCCATAAGTGGTTTTCCTTGGGTCTTAATAGCCAGCTGTTTAAGTCTTTGGTTGAAAGAGGAAGGGTTGAGTCGTTCAACTATTGGGTGGGCAGGTTTAATCTTTGGTGTCTATGCATTTAATTATTTGTGGGCTCCTTTAGTAGATAGAATTCAAATACCTTTTTTATCAAAAAAAATTGGTCATAGACGCGCGTGGATATTTTTAATGCAACTTATTATTTTATTGAGTTTATTAATTTGGAGTTTAATAAATCCTACAAATAATTTAGCTTTTCTTATTGGGGTTGGATTAATTATCGCTACGGCATCTGCAACACAAGATATAACTGTTGATGCTTTAAGGATTGAGCAAATTAATGATAATGAAGGAAAATCCATGGCTGCAGGGGCTGCCGTAGCCGTCGTGGGATGGTGGACAGGATATAAACTTGGTGGAGTAATTGCTTTGTTCACGGCTGAATTTTTTGAAAAAATTGGTATTGAGGATTACTGGCAATCAACATTTTTAGTTTTAGGGGGAATTGTTATTTTGATGAATATAGCCTTAATGTTTGTGCACGAAACAACTGATAAATTAAGACAAATAAAACAGTATGAAAATGATAAAATAATTGAAAATAAACTAGGACCTTCAAACAAATTTAATAAATTTTTAGCGTATATATCTGGAACTATTGGAGGTCCAATAGTTAGTTTTTTCAAAAAAAATGGATTTACAGTTGCTATTTGGATCTTAGGTTTTGTATTTTTATTTAAAATTGGAGAAGCATTCCTTGGTCGAATGTCTATTGTGTTTTATAAAGAGATAGGTTTCTCTAAAGGAGAAATTGCAATTTATTCTAAAACATTAGGTTGGATAACAACTGTAATTTTTACTTTAATTGGGGGGGTTTTTGCGATGAGGTCAGGAACAATTAAAACAATGTTTGTTGCTGGTGGCTTTATGGCAGCAACAAACCTTTTATTTGCAATTTTAGCTTGGTCAGGAAAATCAGAATGGCTATTTGCTTTAGCAGTCATTGCTGATGATATTTCTGCTGCCTTTGCAACTGTTGCTTTCGTTGCTTTTATATCTTTACTTGTTGATAGGACATACACTGCAACTCAATACGCACTTCTAGCCTCAATCGGAACAGCAGGAAGAACAACTCTAGCTTCTTCTTCCGGATCTTTAGTTGATTGGTTAAACGGAGATTGGGGTACTTTTTTTATAATTACTACTTTCATGGTAATACCTTCATTGATATGTTTGTGGTTCATTAAAGATAAAATTGTAATAAGTGAGAAATAATTTATTCTGTAGAAAACCAATCATAAATGTTCTTTTGGAGCCAAAGAAGTCTTCAAAAGTAAGCAGTCAATTAATTTATGGTGAAAAATTTAAAATTATATCTAGAGAAAAAAACTATTTTAAAATTAAAAATTTATACGACAGTTATGTTGGGTATATAAAAATAGATAAATACATATCGAATCATGAACCAACTCATAAAGTAAAATTTATTAAATCGAAGATATATTTAAGTAAAAAAGGAAATATTAGTCCATCTAACTCTTTCCTACCATTTTTAAGTGAAATAGAAATTTTAAAATCAAAAAAAAATTTGGTTATGTTTGAAAAAAATAAATGGATAAAACGAAAAGAGATTTTACCCATAAATTCTAAAGTTAATAATTTCCGAAAAATATTTAGATTATTCCTTAATTGTCCATATAAATGGGGTGGAAAATCTTATAAAGGTATAGATTGTTCAGCACTAATTCAAATGTTTTACAAATATAATAGGAAATTTTTTCCAAGGGATACTATTGACCAAATAAAAATTAAAAAGGGAAGTAAATTTAAAAAAAAATACTCTAAAGGTGATATAATTTTTTGGAAAGGTCATGTTGCAGTTTGTTTGAATAATAGAATGCTTATACATGCATATGGACCAAGTAAAAAAGTATTAATTATGCCAATTAAAAAAACAATTAATATAATTAGAAAAACAACGAAACTTAAAGTAAAAAAAATATTTTCAATTTAGATTTCTCTACCAAAATCAGGTTTTGAAACATCTTGTTTTGACTTAATTATTTGTTTTCGAACTTTTTTTGAATTCATTAATATTTTCTTAAGTTCTCTATCTTTTTTATCTCTAATATTTTTTTTTATCAGATTAAGATTTTGAATAAATTTATTAATTGAATTAATCATATTATCTTTATTGCTAAAAAATATATCTCTCCACATAATTTCATTAGATGCAGCCGTTCTAGAAAAATCCCTTAATCCACCCGCGCTATACTTAATTAAGTTTCTTTTTTCAATCTTTTGAAAATCTTGAGCAGTTTTTATTAAATTATAGGCTATTAAGTGTGGGAGATGACTAGTTATTGCGAAAATTTTATCGTGCTCTTTAGCGTTCATCAAAATTACTTTAGAACCAAGTTTATTCCAAAATTTTTTTACTAATTTAATTTTGCTCTTTATGCCGTTGTTAATTAATATACACCATTTTTTATTAAATAATTCTGGACTACCAAATTTGGGTCCGCTAACTTCGGATCCAGCAATTGGATGACTTAAAACTAATTTTTTATTTTTTGTAAACTTAAGCAAATTTCTTTTAGTGGAGCCGACCTCGGTTATGATTGATTTTTCTGAAACAAATTTATCCAATCGAGAAAAGACAAAATTATATTCGCTCATCGGTACACAAACAATTATAAAATGCATTTTCCCCAAATCTTCATTTAAACTAGAGATGAATTTTATTCTCTTATTTGCTTTTCTTATTATTTTTATATTTTCTTTTTTTTTTTCGAAAACATATATATTTTTTGATATTTTATTCTTAATAGAACTTTTTAATATAGAAGATCCAATTAAACCACACCCTATAATTAAAATATTATCAAACATTTGCAAATATACTTTTAATTTCCTTAAGAAATAATTTATTTTCGATACTGTTACCAATCGTTAACCTTAAATGGTTTTCAATTCCATAAGTTTTCATTTCTCTGAGAATAATTCCATTCTTTTCTAATTTTTTTTCAACTGTGTTTGCTGATAATTTGCAACTATCAAAATTTAATAAAAGGAAATTAGCACTAATTTTATTTGAGTAAATACCAAATTCCTCCAATTTTTTTTTTATTTTTTTACCCCAAAATAAATTATGTTTAACTGACTTATCGATAAATTTGCTATCTTTTAAAGCTTCAATTGCACATAATTGTGCAATTTTGTTAACATTAAAAGGCGGTTTAATTGAGTTTAATGCATTAATAATATTTTTATCACCGTAACCCCATCCAATCCTCAAGGCTGCTAATCCATAAATTTTTGAAAATGTCCTAAGTATGAAAACATTTTTATAACTTTTAAATATTTTCAATCCTGACTCATAATTTCTGTCCTTCATGTATTCATAGTATGCGTCATCAATTACTAGTAATATATCTTTTCTTAATTTTTTTCTCAAGTTGACAAGTTCATTTTTATAAAGGTAAGTACCAGTTGGATTATTAGGGTTTGCTAAAAAAACAATTTTGGTTTTTTTGTTTACTTTTTGAATTATGTCATCAACAGAAACAGTAAAATTTTTTTCTTTCGAGAAAATTACCTTAGCGCCTGAAATAGATGCATATATCCTATACATCAAAAAACTAAATTCTGGGACTATAACTTGATCACCATTTCTCAAAAATAACTGGCATAACATTTGGATAATCTCATCTGATCCAGATCCACAGATTACTTTATTCGGATTACAATTAAATTTAACTGAAATTTGCTTTCTTAAAAATTTTGATGTGAAATCTGGATATTTGGACGTGCTAACTTTACCTCTCAAAATTGCCTTCACCTTTGAACTTGTACCCAATGCAGATTCGTTTGCTGATAATTTAATTATTTTTCTAATATTCTTTAACTTAGGTATTTCGTACTTTCCTGGCTTATACGATTGAAACTTTAATTTTTTGAATTTGGTTAATATCATAACTTTAATTTTTTCTGATATTTATAGTTAAACTATTATTTATTTAAATTAAATAAGTAAAATTCTTATAAAAATTTGACATATAAAAACTGATAATGTAAACATTATCTGCGCTGATTTAACTGAATTGCGAGCGCTATAAAAAAACCGCTAAATAAGTTTTTTTTCCTCTCAATTCACAAAAATAATATGATTAAATTTGATAATTTAAAAAAATATATAATTAGGGATAAATTGAAATTAGATTGTGGTAAAGAAATTTCAAATTTTCCTATTGCTTATGAGACTTATGGTGAATTAAATGAAGATAGGAATAATGGTATTTTAATATTTCACGCTTTGACAGGTGATCAGTTTGCAAGTGGTAAAAATCCTATAACAAACAAAGAGGGTTGGTGGCATTACGCTCTGGGACCAAATAAAGCTATAGATACAAATAAATTTTTTGTTATTAGTGCCAATGTTATTGGTGGATGCATGGGGTCATTTGGACCTTCTAGCATTGATCCCTCTACAAACACACCTTACGGATCAAATTTTCCAGTAATTACAATTAATGACATGGTCAATGCACAGAGTTATTTATTAGAATATTTCAAAATAAAAAAGTTATTTGCAGTCATAGGTGGCTCAATGGGTGGTATGCAAGTTCTACAATTTGTTTCTAACTTTCCGAATAAAGCAAAGATAGCAATACCAATTGCATGTACCGCAAGTCATTCTGCACAAAACATTGCATTGAACGAACTTGGTAGACAAGCAATTATGGCAGATAGAGAATGGGACAATGGTAATTATTTAGAAAATGGAAAGTCTCCGTCAAAAGGACTGGCTGTAGCTAGGATGGCAGCCCATATAACTTACTTATCAAAAAAAGGTTTGCAGGAAAAATTTGGAAGAAAACTACAAGAAAGAGATGCACTAAAATTTGGTTTTGATGCCGATTTTCAAATAGAGAGTTACTTAAGGTATCAGGGCTCAGTTTTTGTTGATAGGTTCGATGCAAATAGCTACTTGTATATAACGAGAGCAATGGATTACTTTGACTTAACAAAGCAATTCAATGGAAATTTATCAGATGCTTTTAAAGGAAGTAAAACAAAATTTTTTATAATTTCTTTCACTTCTGACTGGTTATATCCCACTGCAGAAAATAGAGAAATAGTTATTGCCCTAAACGCTATTGGTGCTGATGTTGGATTTATTGAAATAACTTCTGATAAAGGGCATGACTCATTTTTATTAGATGTGCCTGATTTTTTAAACACTGTTAAAAACTTTTTAAATAATTCATTTAAGAATATTTATGAAACAAGAATTTAAAATAATATCTTCTTTAATAGAAAAAAATTCGAAAATATTAGATGTTGGTTGTGGAAATGGAGAGCTTATGAAGTATATTTTAGAAAACATTTCAAATAACATTAGAGGTTTAGAGATATCTAAAAAAAATGTTCAAGTATGCATTGAAAAAGGATTAACAGTTATCGAAGGTAATGCTGAATTAGATCTGGGACAGTTTCCTGACAAATCATTTAATTATGTAATATTAAGTCAAACACTTCAAGCTTTTTTAAATCCAGAGAAAGTTTTATACGAACTATTAAGAGTGGGAAGAAAGGCAATAGTAACTATTCCCAATTTTGGACACTGGAAAGTAAGAATAGATTTATTATTTAAAGGAACAATGCCCGTGACTGAAAATTTACCTAATGAGTGGTATAATACACCTAATTTGCATATGTGTACAATTAAAGACTTTGTAACATTTTGTATTGAAAGAGATTTAAAATTAACAAAATCAATTTCTTTAAGTGGAAAAAAAGTTTCTTGTATAAGTGAACAAAATTTAAGTTATAAAAATTTATCTTCAGAATTAGGAGTATTTGAAATAGAAAAATAATATGAAAGTAATAACAGTTAAGTGTCTAAACGATAATTTTTCTTATATAATTTTGAATGAAAAAAATAATCATGCTTGTGTAATTGATCCTGGGGAAGCAGGACCAATAATTGATACAATTAAAAAAGAGAAAATTAACTTAAGATATATATTAAATACACACCATCATGACGACCATGTTGGGGGAAATTTAGAATTGAAAAAAAAATTCAATTGTAGAATTTTGGGTTTTGCAAAAGATAAAAAAAATATTCCTGGAATTGATATTCTTATTAAAGATAAGGAGTTATACAAAAATGATGATTTTGAGTTTACGACATACCATACACCTGGTCATACTATAGGTCATGTGATATTTCATTTTCATAAACAAAATTTATTATTTACTGGAGATACGCTTTTTTCTTTAGGTTGTGGAAGAATTTTTGAAGGATCATACGATCAAATGTATAAGTCTTTAACTTTAATAAAAAATTTTTCAAAGAGCACCTTAATATATTTTGGTCACGAGTATACTTTGCAGAATTCAAAATTCTGTATTTATCACGAGCCAGAAAATAGTAAATTAAAGGATAAAATTTTACAAATTACACAAAAATTAAAGAATAATATATCAACTACTCCAACTAATCTGGAAGACGAACTGGACTGTAATATTTTTTTAAGATGTAATGATTTATTTTCTTTTTCAAAATTGAGAGAATTAAAGGATAATTTCTAAGTTATTCAACTTGACTAAAAGGTGCCTCTGACTATATTGCTGTTATAAATTTATAAAATTATGTCATTTGCGGTTATAAAAACAGGTGGAAAACAATACAAAGTAAGTGCTGGAGAAATACTTAAAGTAGAACTCCTAAAGGATTCTAAACCAGATTCAAAAATCGAGTTTAAAGAAGTATTAGCATACGGTGACGAAAAATTTTTTGAAATTGGTAGTCCAACTGTAGAGGGAGCAAAAGTTGAGGCAGACTTGTTAAAAAATTCAAAAGAAAGAACTGTACTAATTTTTAAAAAAAGAAGACGGAAAAATTCGAGAAGAAAAAACGGACACAGACAACAGTATTCAATGGTGAGGATAGATAAAATCTTTTCTAAAAACGGAGATATAATAGCACAAGCCGAAAAATTCACTAAAAAAGATATAAAATCACAAAATATTAAACCTGAGAGTAAGAAATAGAATTTTATGGCAACAAAAAAAGCAGGTGGATCATCAAAGAATGGCAGGGATAGCGCCGGTAGGAGATTAGGTGTAAAAAAATATGGCGGTGAAATTGTTATTCCAGGAAACATAATTATTAGACAACGCGGAACAAAAATTTTTCCAGGAGATAATGTAAAAATGGGAAAAGATCACTCAATTTTTTCAGTTATTAAGGGAAAAGTTATTTTTAAAAAGAGTAGATCTGATAGAACAATAGTTTCAGTAAAACCCAACTAATTAATCTAATTTATACATTGTAGTATGAAATTTTTAGACCAAGTAAAAATCTATATAAAAGCAGGCGATGGAGGATCTGGTTCACCCAGTTTTAGAAGAGAAAAATTTATCGAATTTGGCGGCCCGGACGGAGGGGATGGCGGTAAAGGAGGATCTATAATATTAACATCAGAGAGAAATTTAAATACTTTAATAGATTTTCGTTACCAACAACACTTCAAGGCAAAAAGAGGAGGGGATGGAAAAGGTAAAAACAAAACAGGTAAAAGTGGTGAAGATTTATATTTAAAAGTACCTGTGGGTACACAGGTTTTTGAAGAAGATAATAAAACATTAGTATATGATTTTAAAAAAGAAAACGAGGAGTATGTGGCAGCTATAGGTGGTAAAGGAGGATTTGGTAATACAAAATTTAAATCCTCTACAAACAGAGCTCCAAAGAAATTTACTAAAGGAAAAATAGGAGAAGAATTCTGGATATGGCTTCAATTAAAAACAATTGCAGATATAGGAATTATAGGTTTGCCGAATGCAGGAAAATCAAGTTTGTTAGCATCCGTAACAAGTGCAAAACCTAAAATTGCAAATTATAAATTTACAACTTTAAATCCTAATTTAGGGGTTGCACAATACGATGATAAGGAAATTACATTGGCAGATATTCCTGGATTAATCGAAAACGCACATTCAGGAATTGGATTAGGAATTAAATTTTTAAAACACATTGAAAGATGCAAAACCTTATTACATTTAATCGATGTTAACGAAAATGATTTAATAAAATCGTATAATCAAGTAAGGGATGAGTTAGGTAAATATAGCAAACAATTATTGAAAAAAGATGAAATCGTAATTTTTAACAAAGTTGATTTAATTGACTCTACTGAGCTAAACGGTAAAAAAAAAGAGTTTAAAATCAAAACAGGAAAGGAAATATGGGTATTATCTACTTTCGAGAAAAAGCTTGTAGCAAATATTAAATCTAAAGTAATTAAATATGTATCTTAAAAATTATAAAACAATAGTAATTAAAGTTGGTTCATCTCTTTTAATTGATAAAAAAAAAAAAATAAGGTCTAAATGGCTGGAAAAATTCGCTCTGGATATTAAATATCTAAAAAAACAAAAAAAAAATATTGTAATAGTAAGTTCTGGTGCTATCGCTTTAGGATGTGAAAAGCTAAAAATCAACAAGAAAAGTATTAAACTTGATAAAAGTCAAGCTGTTGCCTCAATCGGTCAAATTGAATTAATGAATTTATATAAAAATGTTTTTTATAAATATAGGATTAATTTATCCCAAATATTAATTACTTTAGAGGACACCGAGCAAAGACGAAGGGCTATAAATGCTAAAAGAACTTTCGAAAATCTATTTGATCTTGATTACATTCCAATAGTTAATGAAAATGATAGTATTGCCACCTCTGAAATAAAGTATGGAGATAATGATAGATTAGCATCAAGAGTTGCACAAATATTAGCATCTGATTGTTTAATTTTACTTTCAGATGTGGATGGTTTGTATTCATCGAATCCTAAGATTAATAAAAATGCAAAATTAATTGAGGTCATAAATAACATCGACTCAAATATCAAAAAGATCGCAACTAAAAGTATTGGTGAACATGGTACCGGGGGTATGGTAACTAAAATCGAGGCTGCTAAAATTTGCCAAAACTCCGGGTGCAATATGATTATTGCAAATGGTTTGATGTTTAGGCCAATCCTAAATATTGATAAAACAAATAAGGGTACATGGTTCTTGCCAAAGGTTTCAAAATTACATGCAAGGAAAAAGTGGATTATAAGCTCAATTTCACCAAAGGGAGACTTAGTAATCGACGATGGAGCTGTCCAAGCACTAAAAAAAGGTAAAAGCCTTTTAGCCACAGGAATAAAAAAAGTTAATGGTCAATTTATTAAAGGAGACCATATAAGAATATTAGATAAGAATAATAAAGAGTATGCTAGAGGATTAAGTTCGTTTAGTTCGGTAGAAATAAAAAAAATTCAAGGTCAACATTCAAATAAAATTAAAGATTTGTTAGGATATGTTTCTAAGTCAGAAGTTATTCATAAAGATGATATGGTGGAAATATAAATGAAGAACGAATTGATTAAGTTATGTAAAAGGGCAAAAAAAGCGAGTAACCAAATTGTTGATAATAAAATTAAGAATAAAGTACTTCTTAAATTTGCTTACTTAATGAGAAGAAATAAGCTTAAAATTTTGTCGAATAACAAAAAAGATATTTTTAATGCGAAAAAAAACGGTTTGAGAGACAACATGATAAAAAGGCTCGAATTAAACGAAAAAAAAATTAAAGACATCATTTTAAATATTAGGCAGATTTCTAAATTGAAAGATCCTGTGAATGTTACATTAAAGAAATGGAAAAGACCTAATGGATTAAAAATGAAAAGGGTCACAGTTCCTTTAGGGGTGATTGGCGTGATTTACGAGAGCAGACCGAATGTAACTTCAGACGTGTCCTGCCTGTGCTTTAAATCTGGTAATTGTGTTATTTTAAAAGGCGGATCGGAGGCTTATTACAGTAATAAATTAATTTCTGAGCTTTTTCGTAAAGCATTAAAGTTTTATAACATTAATGTTAATTACGTTCAGTTTATCAAATACAAAAGTAGAAAAATAGTTCGATTAATGTTATCTAATATGAAAAATTATATTGATGTAATTATTCCACGGGGCGGTAAAGGTTTAGTTAAAACTGTTCAAGATTTTTCAAAAATTCCAGTCATCGGTCATTTAGAGGGCGTTTGTCATACTTATATTGATAAATATGCAGATTTAAAAATGGCTCAGAAAGTTGTAACTAACGCTAAAATGAGAAATACAAGTATTTGTGGAGCAACAGAAACTCTGTTAATTCACGAGAAAGTTTTAAAAAAATATACCAACCCAATATTAAAAAGATTAGAGGCAAAAAATTGTATAATTTATGCCGATAAAAAAATTCAAAAAATTTATAAAGGTAAAACTAAGAGAGCAAATTTAAGTGATTGGGGTAAAGAGTATTTATCAGCCGAAATTGCAGTAAAGTCAGTAAAAAATTTGAGCGAGGCAATAGATCATATAAATAGATATGGAACTATGCACACTGATGCGATAATTACAAAAAACAGAAAAAATGCAAATCTATTTATGAAAAGAGTAAAAAGCTCTATAGCAATTCACAATTCATCAACTCAATTTGCTGATGGTGGTGAGTTTGGTTTTGGGGGCGAAGTTGGAATTTCTACTAACAAACTTCCGCCAAGAGGACCAGTTGGATTAAATCAGTTGGTTAGTTATAAATACGAGATTTTTGGATCAGGTCAAATAAGAGAGTAATTTGAGCAAAATTAAAATAAATAAATTAGGTATTTTAGGTGGATCATTTGACCCTCCTCATGATGGGCATATCAAAATTTCTATTGAAGCAAGAAAATTGTATAAACTTGACAGTATAATATGGGCAATAACAAACAAAAATCCATTTAAGAAAAAATGTAAGTTCACTTTAAAAAAAAGAATTTATTTATCAAAAAAAATTTCATTAAAAAAAAAATATATAAATATTAAATATTTTGAGAAAGAATTGAGATCCAACAAAACCGTTAAATTGATAAATTTATTAAAAAAAAGGTTCAATAATTCTGAATTATTTTTTATAATTGGGGCAGATAATTTAATTAATTTCCATAAATGGTATAAATGGAAAGACATATGTAAAAAGTCTAAAATTCTAGTATTTGACAGAAACGGTTATAAGGCCAAGTCCCTTAATTCAGTAGCTTTTAGAGATATGGGGAAAAAAACTTTTGATTTTATTAACTTTAATAAGGTTAATATTTCATCTTCAAAATTGAGAAATTTTTGATAAGGTAAATTTGAATTTTGGACAAAACTTGAATTTAAAAGATAAAATCATAAAAACACTAGATAATAATAAAGCATCTGACATTGTGGCAATTGATTTAGAGGGAAAGTCATCAGTTGCTGATTTTATGATTATTGCCAGCGGAACTTCCTCTAGACATATACAATCATTGTCTGAACAAGTTCTAGATGAATTTAAACGCCAAGGTATAGTTGAGTCAAAAATTGAGGGGATAAATAGTAATGATTGGAAATTAGTGGATGGTATTGACTTAATAGTGCATATATTTAATCCTGAAAAAAGAAAATTTTATGAATTAGAAAAAATATGGTCAGAAATAATACCAAAGGAAAAAATAATTATATGATAAATAATGTAAAAAAAATAAAAATTTTTTTTTTCTTGCTTCTTTTTACAATAAGCTCTTTTGCAGAAGCAGTTGAAAGTATCTACGAGAAAATAGATACATTTAGCGAAGTTCTCAATAAAATAAATAATCAATATGTTGATGAAGTTAATCAAAGTGAAGCTATAGATGCAGCGATAAACGGAGTATTGCAATCTCTAGACCCTTATTCTTCATATATGTCTCCTGAAATGTTTAAAAATATGGCAACTGAGACAAGTGGAGAATTTGGGGGTCTTGGGATTGAGGTAAGTATGGAGGCGGGTGTAATAAAAGTAATTTCTCCAATAGACAATTCTCCTGCATCTAAAGTTGGTTTAAAACCTGGGGATTATATTGTTAAAATAAACGATACCCAAGTGCAAGGTAAGTCCTTGTCTGAGGCTGTTGATTTAATGAGAGGGCCAGTTGGTACCGATTTAGAGATTACTGTAAGAAGAAGGGGATTGAAAAAAGCTTTAACATTTAAAATAACAAGAGAAATAATTGAAGTTGCCTCAGTAAAATCAGAGGTCAAAGATAAAAATATTGGATATCTAAGACTCACATCTTTTAACGACAATAGTGACGGGCAAATAAAAAAAATAATTAATAAATTTAAAAAAAATAAAGATATTAAACATTATATTTTAGATTTAAGAAATAATCCTGGAGGACTTCTTTCACAAGCTATTAAAATATCTGATTTCTTTTTAGATAATGGCGAAATTGTTTCAACTAAAGGAAGGAAAGATAATGAAAATAGGAAATGGTTTGCAAAAAAAGGCGATATATTAAATGGTAACACTTTATTGGTTTTAATTAATTATGGTTCAGCATCTGCATCCGAAATACTAGCTGGTTCTTTAAAAGATCACAAAAGAGCAATATTAATCGGAAATAGATCGTATGGGAAAGGTTCAGTTCAATCAATTATACCTCTAAACAATGATGGTGCAATAAGATTAACTGTTTCAAAATACTATTTACCATCTGGTGAATCTATTTCTGAGGTGGGTGTCATTCCAGATATAGAGGTCGAAGAAGATAACGAAGATTTTATAATTAATACAGAAACCGATAATCAATTAAAGTATGCTATTAAACTTTTAAATGGATAGAATGTTAAGCAAATTTAAAAATTTGCCTTTGAGAACTGGCGTTGGAATAGTTGTACTAAACAGTGATAACAAGGTTTTTGTCGCAAAAAGAATTGATAACCCAAAGGATTTTTGGCAAATGCCACAAGGTGGAGTAGACAACGGAGAAAATTTTTATGATGCCGCATTAAGAGAATTAGAGGAAGAAACTAGTATCAAAAATGTAACATTAATAAAAGAGATTAAAGATTTTACCTCATATTTATTGCCAGATTATTTATTAGGAATTATATGGCGAGGTAAATATAAAGGGCAAATTCAGAAGTGGTTTGTTTTTAAGTTTAATGGGAATGACAAAGAAATTAATATTAAAACAAAAAAACCAGAATTCTTAGAATGGAAATGGATTAAAATAAATGAATTAACAAATGTCGTAGTTCACTTTAAACTTGATGTGTATAAAATACTACAAAAAGAATTAATGAAGTTATACTATTAACTTATAGATTTTAGCACATCAACTTTTTGAGATAGTAAATACCTCGATTGGTCATTTAAATTTTGATTTCCTAATTCTTTTTCAGCATTCTTTAAATTCTCATTAATTAAAGATTTATCGTAATTCTCTAAATCAAATATTGAGCTAGTTAATATAGATAATAAATTATCTTTAAATTCTACAATGCCATCTTCAACATAAAAATTTTTTCCTCCACTTTGAGAGGACACTTTTATAATTCCTGGTTTTAAAAATGAAATCATTGGAATATGATCCTTCAGTATTCCTATTTCTCCCTCGTAAGCAGGTATGACAGTTTCTGTCACACTTTCACTAGAAAAAAAAGCTGATTCAGGATTTACAATTTCTAACTTGTATTCTTCGCTCATTATGCTGCCGCATCTTTTGCCATCTTTTCTGCTTTCTCAATGGCTTCTTCAATTGTGCCCACCATATAAAAGGAGGCTTCTGGCAAGTGATCGTATTCGCCCTTACAAATAGCATCAAAGCCCTTAATTGTTGACTCTAAATCAACAAGCTTACCTGGCGACCCGGTAAATACTTCAGCCACAAAGAAGGGTTGAGAAAGAAATCTTTGAATTTTCCTTGCTCGAGCTACTGTTAGTTTATCTTCTTCCGATAGTTCATCCATTCCTAAAATAGCAATAATATCTTGTAAAGATTTATAAGTTTGCAGTATTTTTTGAACTTCTCTTGCAACTCTATAATGTTCATCTCCTACTACTCTAGGATCCAATATTCTTGAAGTCGAATCTAATGGGTCAACTGCTGGATATATTCCTAGTTCTGCAATTTGTCTTGAGAGAACTGTTGTTGCATCCAGATGTGAAAACGAAGTTGCTGGCGCAGGATCAGTCAGATCGTCTGCTGGAACATAAATTGCTTGTACTGATGTAATAGAACCTTTATTGGTTGTTGTTATTCTTTCCTGTAAATTCCCCATATCAGTAGCTAGCGTTGGTTGATAGCCTACTGCAGAAGGTATTCTTCCAAGTAAAGCGGATACTTCCGAACCTGCTTGAGTAAATCTGAAAATATTATCAACAAAGAATAGCACATCTTGGCCTTCTTGATCTCTAAAATATTCTGCAACTGTCAATCCGGTTAATGCTACTCTTGCTCTTGCTCCTGGAGGCTCATTCATTTGCCCATATACAAGTGCAGCTTTTGAACCATCTCCATCTGGTTTAATAACTCCCGACTCTATCATCTCGTGATATAAATCGTTTCCCTCTCTAGTTCTTTCTCCAACTCCTGCAAAAACTGAAAAGCCCCCGTGAGCTTTTGCAATATTATTTATTAATTCCATTATAATTACTGTTTTTCCAACACCAGCACCACCAAATAAGCCAATCTTTCCTCCTTTTGCATATGGGGCTAATAAATCAATTACCTTTATACCTGTAACTAATATTTCTGTTTCAGTAGACTGGTCATTAAAAGAAGGTGCTTGTCTGTGTATAGGCCAATTTTCCTCAGTTTCAACCTTACCTTTTTGATCGATAGGCTCACCTATAACATTTATGATTCTTCCTAGAGTTTTTGGTCCAACTGGAACTTGAATTGGTTTACCTGTATCTAATACCTCATCACCTCTTTTCAATCCCTCTGTACTATCCATTGCAATCGTTCTTGTACTAGACTCTCCTAAGTGTTGGGCCACCTCTAAAACTAATCTGGTTCCACCATTATTACACTCTAACGCTGTTAAAATTTCTGGTAGCTCTCCTTCAAATTTAACATCAACTACCGCTCCAATTATTTGTGTTATATATCCTTTATTACCCATAATTATAAACTTTCTGCTCCTGATATGATTTCAATTAACTCTTTTGTTATGGCTGCCTGACGACTTCTATTATACTCAATAGAAAGTTTATCAACCAATTCACCAGCGTTTCTAGTTGCATTATCCATAGCAGTCATTCTAGATCCTTGCTCGCTTGCTGAATTCTCTAGCATTGCCTTAAATATTTGAGTAGAAATATTTTTTGGCAATAAATTACTTAATATTTCGTCTTCATCTGGCTCAAATTCGTAACTGATATTTTTTGTATCCTCAGATATTTCATTTGGTTCTTCCTTTTGAAGTGGAATTATTTGCTGTTGTTGAGGGATTTGAGTCATTACATTTTTAAATTTGTTATAAAATATTAAACATTTATCAAACTCATTTTTTTCAAATTTCTCAAGGATTATTTTCCCTACTTTATCTGCATCAAAATAATTTATATTTTTAGAGTCTTTAAAGGAAATTTTTTCTATAATTTTATCCTTAAAGTTCCTTTTTAATTGATCAAATCCTTTCATACCAACAGTAATTATTTTCAACTTTTTTCCTTGTTTGTTTATTGTTTCAAAATATATCTTAGCTTTTTTTATGATATTTGTGTTAAATCCTCCACAAAGTCCTCTATCTGCAGTTAATACTACGCATAAATGCGTATCATCTTTACCAGTCCCAGTTAAAAGCCTAGATGTATTCTCCTTATCAGGCAATCCTTTTGAAAGATTTAGTATTATATTATTCATTTTATCTGAGTATGGTCTTCCTCTTTCAGCATTTTCTTGTGCTTTTCTTAATTTTGCTGTTGCAACCATTTTCATTGCTTTGGTTATTTTTTGTGTAGACTTAACGCTTGTAATTCTTTTTTTTAAATCATCTAAGCTTGGCATTATTATTTTATACTAGATTTTAAATTTGTGATTAATTCAGACAATTTTTTTTCATTTTCATCATCCAATTTTCCAGAAGCTCTAATTGAGTCTAATATTTCGGTATTTTCATTTCGACATTTTTCAAGAATTTTATTTTCAAATTCAGCAATATTTTTCAAGTCTACATCATCCAAAAATCCCTTAACTCCACAGAATATTGAAATTACTTGTTCCTCAACTGTCATAGGAGAATATTGTTTTTGTTTTAATAATTCTGTTAATTTGGACCCTCTATTAAGTAATTGTTGGGTTGATGCATCAAGATCAGATCCAAATTGAGCAAAAGCAGCCATTTCCCTATATTGAGCTAGTTCTAACTTTATTGATCCAGCTACTTTTTTCATCGCTTTCGTTTGAGCAGCAGAACCAACTCTTGATACAGACAATCCAACGTTAATAGCAGGTCTTATTCCTTGGTTAAATATCTCTGTTCCTAAGAATATTTGGCCATCTGTAATTGAAATTACGTTTGTAGGTATATAAGCTGATACGTCACCAGCTTGAGTTTCAATTATTGGTAAAGCGGTTAAAGAGCCACCTCCATTATCATCATTTAGTTTCGCAGCTCTCTCAAGTAATCTGCTGTGAAGATAAAAAACATCACCAGGATAAGCTTCTCTTCCCGGGGGTCTTCTTAAAAGCAAAGACATTTGTCTATAAGCCACTGCTTGTTTGGAAAGATCATCATAGATTATTAATGCGTGCATCCCATTGTCTCTGAAATATTCTCCCATTGTACAACCCGTGTATGGAGCCAAAAACTGCAAAGGAGCTGAATCTGACGCTGTAGCAGATACAATCGTTGTATATTCCATTGCACCAGCGTCTTCTAAAGTTTTAACAATTTGTGCTACGGTAGATCTTTTTTGACCTACTGCAACATAGATACAGTACAATTTTTTGGTTTCATCATTAGACTCATTAACCTTTTTTTGATTTATAATAGTATCAATAGCAACTGCAGTTTTTCCAGTCTGCCTATCGCCAATAATAAGTTCTCTTTGACCTCTTCCTACAGGAATTAAGCTGTCAATTGCCTTCAATCCTGTTTGCATTGGTTCACTAACAGATTTTCTTGGAATTATGCCTGGAGCTTTGACTTCAACTCTATTTCTCTTGAGTGACTTATCCAATGTCCCTTTTCCATCTATAGGATTCCCTAATGCATCAACAACTCTACCTAACAATTCTTTACCGATTGGTACATCAACAATTGCACCTGTTCTTTTTACTGTATCCCCTTCCTTAATAGCTCTATCGTCTCCAAAAATTACAACACCAACATTGTCACTTTCTAAATTAAGTGCCATTCCCTTTGAACCATCGGAAAACTGAACCATTTCTCCTGCCTGAACGTTATCTAGTCCATAAATACGTGCAATACCATCCCCAACAGATAGAACCTGCCCAACCTCAGATACTTCGGCTTTGTCCCCGACTTTTTTTATTTGTTCTTTTAATATTTTAGTTACTTCTGAAGGATTAATTTCCATTTATGCCTCTACCATGTTATTTTCTATTTGCTTCAATTTATTTTTTATAGAAGTATCAATCATAATACTTCCTATTTGTATTATTAGACCACCAAGTAAACTTGGATCATGTATAAATTTTAATTTAAGATTTGAACCAAAGTTTTCTTTTAAACTATTTTTAATATTCTCTAATTCTAGATTTGAAAGTTCCTTGGCTGCTGTAAGCCTTGCTAAAATTTCACCTCTTTTAATTGAACAAATGCTTAAAAAATCTTTTAAAATTTTATCTAAAAAGAAAAATCTTCTTTTTGAAATTAAAAATTTTAAGAATTTAATAAACGTTATATTTATTTTGTAATTTTCACATATTATACTTATTACATTAGTTTGTTCAGTTTGAGTATTCCTCGGATCTTTTATTAGATTATTAAATTCAGGACTTTCTGATATTAGTTTTATAATTGACCCAGCTTCTTTCTCTACTTGTTCAATTGATTTCTCCTCTTCAACAAGTTCGTAAAGTGCCTGGGAGTAACTATTATTTACTGATAATGAATGTGTAGATTTAGTCACCTTAAATATCCTTATATGATAAAAAAATTGAGTTTAAATAACATAAGTAATTTTAGGCTTCAAGAGACAGATTTACTAATTTTTATATTAAATACCTTTTAATTGAAGCTTATAGGATCGACATCTATTGTAAGTTTTACCCCAGGTTGAATCTGGAATTTTTTCAACAAATTTGTCAATTTTTTTTGTAAATTTAGTGATTTTGTTGATCTTAATAAGATCCTATATCTATAATTTTTATTTATCTTAAAAATAGGAGCCTCGACAGGTCCTAGGACTTTAATTTCTGTATTTTTTATTAGAAAATTTTTAAAATCAACTGATTGATTATAAAGTTTCTTTAAATCTCGAGATGTTAATATAAAACTAATAAATCTTTCAAATGGGGGTAAATTAAATTTTTTCCGGATTTTAATTTCATTTTCTAAGAATACAAATGGATCTTCATTAGTAATATTATTTATAATTTGAGAATTTAAATCATAAGTTTGAAAATAAACGATGGCTGGTTTTCCATCTCTACCGGCTCTGCCAGATAATTGATGATAGAGTTGAAGATTTTTTTCTGATGCTCTTAAGTCATGTCCTGCAGTAGACAAATCAATGTCCAATACAACTATACAGTTTAAATTTGGAAAATGGAATCCTTTTGAAATTAACTGAGTACCAACAAGAATATGTATTTTATTATTTATAATTCTTTCTAATACTTCTTTAGAAGATTTTTTATTCATTGTATCGCTAGAAAATATTTGTATTTTGTAATTAGGGAACAATTTATTTACTTCCTCGCTAATTTTTTCAACTCCCGGACCGCTAAAAATGAATTCACATTTTTTATCTGCTGAACAATTTCTATCTATATCGGAGGTAAAACCACAATAATGGCAATATAATTTATTTTTTTTTTTATGATAAACTAGATTAATAGAACAATTTGAACATGAGAATACTTTTAAACAACTTTTGCACATAACATGAGGTGAATAACCCCTTCTATTTATAAAAAATAAAACTTGATCACCACTTTTAAGATGATTTAAAACTTTTTCTTTCGTTAGCGGGCTTATAAAACTATTTTTTGATGGCTTATGTTTTTTTAGATTAATAATTTCATACTTGGGTAAATTGGCATTTTTGTATCTTTTTATTAATCTTGAATAAGAGTATTTATTTTTTTTAACATTTTGAAATGTTTCAACCGAGGGTACTGCACTAACTAAATTAATAGGAATATTTTCAAATTTCGCCCTCGCTATAGCCATATCCCTAGCATTATAAATAACGCCTTCATCTTGTTTAAAAGATTGATCATGTTCCTCATCAACTATAATTTCTCCTAAATTTTTAAATGGTAAAAATAATGAAGATCGAGCACCTATAACAACTTTTATTTTTCCTTCTACTAGCCCCCTCCATATTATTTTTTTATTTTTTTTTGAAATTCCCGAATGCCAGATAGCTGGATTAAATCCAAAAAATTCTTGAAATTTTTTTTCAAATTCAAAAGTTAGGCCGATTTCAGGCAATAAAATTAGTGCTTGATAACCTTTCTTTACTTTTTCCATAACAGAATTAAAATAAACTAAAGTTTTTCCTGACCCTGTAGTTCCTTGAAGTAAATGAACTCTAAAACCAAACTTTTTACTTTTCATTTTTTTTAGAGACTCCAGTTGCTCTTGAGAAAACTCAAAAGATTTTGTGATTGTGCTATTTAAAAAATACCTATAAATTTTTGGATCAAATTTTCCTACAGCCTCATTACTTAAAAGATGAAGTTTTAAAGACATTCCCACGGGAACCATGTTGTATTCAGAAAACCATTCGAAAAACTTTATAGTTTTTAGATTTAATTGAGGAACATCAATTTCCTCAATTACTTTTTTAATTGCAAATTTTTTTTTTATATTCTCTTGGAATTTATGCCAAATTACTCCAGTCATTTGAGATTTACCAAATGGCACTTTTACATACTGACCGATTTGAAGTTTTTTTTTACTGCTGTAAGTAAATGGATAACCAAAGATATTAGGTAAAAGGACAGGATATTTCATAGTATTTGTTTCTTATATATTAAGAGTGTATTAATAATTTGTTAAAAATCCATATCAATACCTGAGTTGCTTTTTATTAAGAGAGAATGTGGTTGCTAGATTTATATAGCTATATCTAAACAATGCACACTAAAGAGTTTTTTTTCATCAACCCAAGTTTTCTTTATTTTCCATCCAGCTTCATTTGCTAAGTTTTTGAAGGATTTAACCGTATATTTATGAGAGTTCTCTGTGTGAATCTCTTCATTTTTTTTAATAAAAAATTTCGAACCATTAATTGTAATATTATTATTTTTTTTAGATTTCAATCTCATCTCAATTCTTTTTTTTGACTTATTATAAATTGCTAAATGTTCATAAGAATTTAAATTAATATCTGCACCTAGTTCAGTATTTATTCTTTTTAAAATATTTTTATTAAATTTTGCAGTCACGCCTTTTTTATCATCGTAAGCAGAGATTAAAGTTGGAACATCTTTAACTAAATCGGCGCCGACAATAATTTTTTTTGCTTTAAATTTTAATTTAAGCATCTTCAAAAATTTAATAGCATCTTTTTTTTCAAAATTGCCAATAGTTGATCCTGGAAAAAAAATAATTATGTTGTCTGACAAATCAATCTTAAAAGGTAGTTTACTATTTCTCGAAAAGTCATACCCTTTTGGAGTAATAGCTACTTTTGGAAACTTCTTTTTAAAACTTTTTGATATTTTAATTATATAATCTTCAGAAATATCTAAAGGTATATATTTTTTCGGCTTATCCAAGCTCTTGAGAAAAATAGCTATTTTTTTAATGTCTCCAGCGCCTGGCTCAATTATCACCGCTTTCTTGCCTATATTATTAGCAATTTCAATTTTATTATCTTTTAAGATTTTTCTCTCTATTCGTGTAGGGTAGTATTCTTCAAGCTTAGTAATTTGCTCAAAGAGTTTTGATCCTTGAAAGTCGTAAAACCATTTAGAGCTTAACTTCTTGTTTTTTTTACTTAGACCAATACTTACCTCTTTTAAAAATGATTTCATTTTATATTAGGTACAACTAAAAGACGACTAATCGGCATTGAAAATCGTCCCTGCCTTTCAGCGTCAGTACCTTCTTTAAATGTTGCTAGTAAATTAGATAACTTTTTAAGCATTAATTTTCTTTTGTCTGGCTTTAATACAAATGCAGCATAAAAAAATCCTGCTGTAATTTCAGCGATTTGATTAACTGGTCCCTCTATAGATACGGTATTTGTTTCGATAGTTACATTTGATTTTGGAAAAACCTTACGGACAAGATTAATTAGGCTATCAGATCCTCTTATCCTTGGATCACCTAAATCAATCTTACCATAGCTAGGTATTTCTTCTTGTGCATAACTATAAATTAAATCATGTACCTCTGTGTAGCCAGGAGCTGTATTCATTGGTCCATCAACTAATGCTACAAATCGACCTTTAGAGGTTAAGACACGTCTTACTTCATCTAATACAGGAGCTACTGGATCCATTAATGTTAAAGCCCAATGACATAATACAATGTCAATAGAGTTGTCATTGATTACCGACAAATTTTGTGCCTTTGATTTAAAGAGATTGGCTCCACTTTTTTCAAGACGGGTCTTAGCTAATTCTAACTCTTCAGGACACATATCTACACCATATAAATTTAAATTTTTATTGCGATCAAACAAGATCTTTAATAATGGCCCTGACCCACAAGCAAGATCTAATACACTTAAACTATCATTATCGGGTACAAGTTCAGCTAACCATTCATAGCTGTTACGTCCAACTTCGTCACGACAAGAACTTGCACAAGTTTCGGTAAATCCAGCATGTTCTTGGTGAACAATTTTTAAATGATCAATCAAAGCATTACCATCAGGACGTAAATTGCGAGCAAGACTATCGGTCCAGATTGAATTTAGTCCCTTCTGATTATTTATGTATTTCATAATTTATCTTTAACTGGCCAACAAATTGGATTTAGTGGACTGGCAGCTAATTCTCCTGGTTTGACATTAGGCATAAATTTCTGCCAGTCACCTGAAACCATAGTAGGTGCATTCACTACTCTTGCTCCATCTCGGTAATAGGTATTAGCTAAAGCCACTCGGCTACGATTAGTTCGGTTGCGAGAGGCCGTATGAAAATTTAAATTATGATGAAAGCTAACTTCACCCAACTCAAAGGGAGTTTCATTTACACATACATTATTTTTTAAAAAAACATCTGAGACTCCACGGTCATATCCAGTACCAGTCTTCTCAAAGGTAACAGCGTTAACTAATTCGTGTACATCAAGTGGATATGCAAAAGAGAGTGGTCCCATCTCAATAGGAATTGGCTGTGCTGGAGCCCAAGCAGTAATTACGTCATTAGTATCTAGCGGAAAATGATGATCGTCAAAGTGCCATGGGGTACGACCACAACCAGCTTGTTTAGCAAGTACATTATCATGGTAAAGTCTAACAGCTGGTACTTCAAGAAGATTTGCTGAAATTCGCCCTAAACGCGGTGACAATACGTAAGCACGAAGAAGTTCATTATTAGGCCAAATCATTTCGAGACTAAGGAAACGGTCACGTGCCCCTTTATCTGGATCAACTTTAAACTCTTCTTTTAACAGATTAATTAACTCCACTCGAAGTTTTAGCACAGCCCCGGGTGAGAAAACTTTTTTAAGTTTTATAAAACCATTTTTTTTAAAAAAATAAATTTGATCATCAGTTAAATGGTAGGGCTCAGCTAATTCCAAAATAACATCGTCATCACTAGGTATTGCAATATCTGGTAAAGGATCGGCATCAATAATTTCATACTTTTTAGTATCATTATCTGCAAGACCCACATACCAGTCCCACCAAGCCTGATTATCTTTATCCCATGGTTTACTGATATCGGTTACATCAGATATTTTAGAGTTTAAATTTTTATTAGATTTTAACATGGAAGATTTTTATAGTTTTATTTTATATTAGAAAGAGCGCGTTTTGACATATTAAAGTCTTAAATTTAAGAGTGAATCTGTCTCTTATCTACCGATAATGCCGCCTCTTTTATTGCTTCTGAAAATGTTGGATGTGCATGACAAGTTCTCGCAATATCTTCTGAGCTTGCACCGAATTCCATTGCTACAGACATTTCAGCTATCATTTCGCCTGCATGAGGTCCTATAATATGTACTCCTAAAACTTTATCTGTTTTATGATCTGCTAATATTTTAACAAAGCCTTCGGGTTGATCTATAGCCTTTGCTCTTGAATTTGCCATGAAAGGAAATTTTCCTACCTTATAATCAAGATTTTTTTTTTTAAGTTCCTCCTCATTCTTTCCTACATACGCTACTTCTGGTGAAGTATATATTACACCTGGAATCAAATTATAATTTACGTGTCCAGCTTGGCCCGCAATTAACTCTGCAACTGCTATTCCTTCCTCTTCAGCTTTATGGGCCAACATCGGACCACTTATAACATCTCCAATAGCGTAAATATTTTTTACATTTGTTTCAAAATTACTGTTTACTTCTATTCTGCCTTTTTCATCACAATGAATGCCAACTTTTTCTAAATTTAGATTTTTTGTATATGGTTTTCTACCAACAGAAATTAATACCACATCGCCCTCAAATAATTTTTTATTATTTTGACGATCAAGTGTTTCAATAGTAACACCATTTCCTATTTTTGATATTTTTTCTACTTTGGTGTTTAGATGAAAATTTATTTTCTGCTTTTTTAATATTTTCATAAATTCATTTGATATTTCTATGTCTAATCCTGGTGTTATATGGTCAAGATATTCGATTACATGCACATCTGACCCAAGTCTAGACCAAACTGATCCCATTTCAAGTCCAATATAACCAGCACCTATTATTATCATTTTTTTTGGAACCCTAGACATACTCAATGCTCCGGTTGATGACAATATCTTTACCTCATCAAATTCAATTCCTGGTAATGTTGAGGCTTCAGATCCAGTACTAATAATAATGTTTTTACCTTCAATGATTTTTATTTCACTATCTTTGCTATTAATTGAAATTTTATTATCCCCTAATAAACTACCTTTGCCTTTTATATAAGTTACTTTGTTTTTTTTTAATAAAAATTCTACACCCTTGGTTAAAATAGTAACTGCTTTATCCTTGTTTTGCATCATTTTTGGTAGGTTCAATTTAATTTCTCCAGTTTCAATTCCAATTTTTGAAAAGTTTTGAGCCTTACTAAAGGCTTCCGATAAATTTAATAAACTTTTTGAGGGTATGCATCCAATATTTAAACAAGTTCCACCAAGTGCTCCTCTAGACTCGATACATGCAGTTTTTAATCCAAGCTGTGATGCTCTTATTGCACATACATACCCTGCTGGCCCTCCACCAATTATTATTACATCAAATTTTTCTGACATTTAGATATCTAAAAATAGCTTCTCAGGTTCCTCTAAACTTTCTTTAATTCCTTTTAAAAAAGATACAGCTTCTTTACCATCGATAATCCTATGATCGTAAGATAGTGCTAAATACATTATTGGTCTAATCTTTATATCGCCACTAACTGCTATTGGTCTCTCAACAATATTATGCATTCCTAAAACGCCTGATTGAGGTGGATTAATTATTGGGGTTGATAGCATCGATCCATAAACTCCTCCATTGCTAATTGTAAAAGTTCCTCCTTGTAAATCTTCAATTGATAAAATTCCATCATTTGCTTTGTCTGATAAACTCTTAATATTTTTTTCAATTTCAGCAAATGACATTTCATCTGCATTTTTTAATACAGGAACAACCAGTCCTTTATCTGTACCAACAGCAAAACTAATATTATAATAGTTTTTATAAATTATTTGATTACCCTCAACCTCCGCATTTATTGCAGGAAATAATTTCAAACTTTTTATTGATGCTTTTACAAAGAATGACATAAATCCTAATTTAATATTAAATTTTTTTTTAAATTCTTTTTGATTCTCCTCTCTAAAATTGATGACTTTTGACATATCAACTTCATTGAAAGTTGTTAGCATTGCCGCTGTCTCCTGAGCTGACTTAAGCCTTTTAGCAATAGTTTGTCTTAATCTAGACATTTGAATTATTTCCTCGGGGCCGTACTTTATTTTTCTTTGATTTATTTGTGGTTTATTATTCATTAAATTTAATAAGTCACCCTTTAAAATTGCACCGTGTTTTCCTGATCCTCTTATCCCCTCAAGTTTTAAATTTTGCTCAGTAACTATTTTTCTTACAGAAGGTGAGAGATGATTATTAATTAGCTTTGCTTTGCCATTAGAAACTTCATTTGTAAGTATTAATGGCTCATCTTTATTCATGATATTTTCAGAAATCTTATTCTGTTCATGATCTTTTTCTTTAGCTAGTTTAATCACATTTTCTTTTTTAGTTTCTTCATCTTTAACTTTTTCTGCCTCTTCAATTATTTTTTCTGTTACAGGAGGAATTTTTTCTTGTTTAATTACTTTATCTGCGGACTTAGTTTGACCACTGGTCACTATGCCTAAAACAGATCCAACCTCTACGTTTTCTCCATCTTTTGAATTAATTTGTGAAATTACACCGCTAACTGGTGAAGGCACCTCCAAATTAACTTTGTCAGTTTCCAACTCCACAACTGGTTCATCTGCCGTTACCTCTTCTCCCTCTTTTTTTAACCAACGTGCAACTGTGGCTTCAGTTACGCTTTCTCCTAGAACGGGCACTAATATATCATCACTCATTTATTCAAATACTTTCCTTAAAATTTCTTCTTGTTGGGCCACATGTCTTTTAGCATACCCTGTTGCGGGTGACGCAGCTGAGTTCCTGCCAATATAAGAAATTTTATTATTATTAGCTCCAATGTAATCTAAAGTCCATTGTATATAATCTCTAACAGAACTCCAAGCACCCATGTTTTTTGGCTCTTCTTGACACCAAAAAAAGCTTGCATTTTTACTGTATTTTTTGATTTCTTTGACTAATGACTTTACCGGAAAAGGATAAAGTTGTTCTACTCTCACTAAAACTATATCATTCCTCTTTATTGTTTCCCTCGTCTTAAGTAGATCAAAATAAATCTTACCCGAGCAAATAATTACTTTTTGAATATCTTTATCGTCTTTTAACTTAAGAAAATTGCTATCATTTAGATAAGAATGATCTTTGAGCACTCTATGAAAGGCCTTATTCTTACCGAAATCCTCGAGATTAGAGACACAAAGTTTATTTCTTAGCAACGACTTAGGTGTCATAATAATTAAAGGTTTTCTAAAATCTCTATGTATTTGTCTTCTTAAAACGTGGAAGTAATTTGCTGGGGTTGTACAATTAACTACTTGTAAATTTTCTTGTCCGCTCAATTGTAAAAATCTTTCAAGTCTTGCAGAGGAATGTTCAGGTCCTTGTCCTTCATATCCATGAGGCAAAAGCATTACTAACCCCGAAGCTCTGCTCCACTTCCTTTCTCCTGAGGCAATAAATTGATCAATAACTACTTGAGCTCCATTTGCAAAATCGCCAAATTGAGCTTCCCAAATGGTTAGTGTTTCTGGCTCTACTAAACTATATCCATATTCAAATCCTAGAACAGCTAACTCAGATAAAAAGCTGTCAACTATTTCAAAATTTTTTTGGTTTACAGAAATATTATTTAATGGAATATATCTAGAATTATCTTCTTGGTTTCTCAGAACTGAGTGTCTTTGACTAAAAGTTCCCCTGCCAGAGTCCTGTCCTACTAATCTTACTGGAAATCCTTCGTTCAACAAAGTTCCAAACGCTAAGGCTTCAGCTGTTGACCAGTCTATATTTTTTCCCTCATTCACCGATTTATGCCTATTAATAAATATTCTTTTAATAGTTTTGTGGATATTTAACTCCTCTTTTAAGGAATGAATCTTATCAGAAACTTTGGTTAACTCACTTTTTTGTACACCTGTATTTCCTATTTTATCTTTACCTTTTTGAGGTCTATATCTAGACCATGTACCTTCAAACCAATCCATCTTAGGGTGATGATCTTTAGCAGATTTAAATTGGTTTTCTAATAGATCATTAAATTCTTTTTTTTCATATTCTAAATCCTTTTCTGTTATGGAATGTTCTTCGATAAGTTTTTTTGAGTAAATTTTTAGTGTTGTTGGGTGAGATTTGATTTTTTTATACATTAAAGGTTGAGTAAAAGATGGCTCATCTCCCTCATTGTGTCCAAATCTTCGATAACATATTATATCAATAACTACGTCCTTTTTAAATTTTTGTCTAAATTCAATAGCAATTTTTGCGCAATGAACAACTGCCTCAGGATCGTCTCCATTACAATGTAATATTGGAGCCTCAACAATTTTACCTAGATCAGATGGGTAGGGACTTGATCTAGCAAATCTAGGACTTGTTGTAAAACCAATTTGATTGTTTACAATTACGTGAATCGTTCCTCCAGTATTATGACCTTTCAAACCTGACATCGCAAAACATTCTGCAACTACTCCCTGCCCAGCAAATGCTGCGTCACCGTGAATTAAGATCGGTATTACTTGCTTTCTCTCGTTGTCACTATGATAAAACTGTTTCGCACGTACTTGTCCTAAAACCACTGGATTTACAGCCTCTAAATGTGAAGGATTATCTGTAAGACTAACATGAACTAAATTTCCATCAAATTCTCGATTTGATGATGCACCCAAATGATATTTTACATCTCCAGCAGACTCCTCACTTTTGGAATCTAATTCTCCAACAAATTCATTAAAAATCTTTTTATAAGATTTTTGTAAAACATTAGCTAAAACATTTAATCTTCCTCTATGAGGCATTCCAATTTTAATCTCCTTAGCGCCTAGTTGACCACCTCGTTTTATAATTTGTTCGAGAGCGGGCACTAATGCTTCACCGCCGTCAAGGCCAAATCTTTTAGTTCCTATAAATTTTTTAGCTAAATATTTTTCAAAGCCCTCAGCTTTTATAATTGTTTTTAAAATTGCTCTTTTCCCTTTATTAGTAAAATTTACATGATTTTCTTTTTTTTCCATTCTTTCCCTAAACCATATTTTTTCTACAGGATCTGAAATATGCATAAACTCAGCACCTATAGTCGAACAGTAAACTTTACGTAGCTTGGACATTATATCTTTGACTGTTGAGTAACTGCTATCTAAATAAGAGCTTAAGTAAATTTTTCTATCATAGTCATCCTTTTTAAAGCCATGGTCTGATGGATGTAATTCATGTAAATATTCTCTCTTCATCATTCCTAGTGGATCAAGATTGGCTATTAGATGGCCTCTAATTCTATAGGACCTAATTAACGCTATTGCTTTAATAGAATCAATTTTTTGTTGCTCCAAAGTTGCTAAGTCAAAATCTTTGGTTTTATCAAATAGTTTTTTTTTTCTCCAGGATGGTCCCTCTATTTCTTTAATTACTGAATCTAAATCATCATTTAAATCTAAAAAATAAGATTTCCAACTTTCTGGTAGAGAGGGATCTTTATTTATATACCTTAAATACATTTGCTCTATAAAAGAGCTATTTATCTTTGATAAAAAAGATGTTTTTTTTAAATTAATATTTTTTTCTGAACTCATTAGTTAATTATTATTATAGTGTTACAAATAAATATTTAAAGTGACAATTTGTTTAATAAAGTTTTTCCTATATCTGCTGGAGATTTAGCCATTGAAATGCCTGCATCTTCCATCGTTTTGATTTTTTCCTCTGCTCCGCCCTTGCCACCAGATATTATTGCGCCTGCGTGACCCATCCTTCGTCCAGGAGGTGCTGTTATTCCTGCAATAAAACCTACCATTGGTTTTTTTATTTTATGATTTTTTATATACTCTGAAGCTTCTTCTTCTGCTGATCCTCCAATTTCACCTATCATTACAATAGATTCTGTTTCGATATCATTTAGAAAAAGTTCTAAACAATCTATAAAATTAGTACCATTAATTGGATCACCTCCAATACCAATGCAAGTAGATTGGCCTAATCCTAACTTTGAAGTTTGATCTACTGCTTCGTATGTTAGAGTTCCAGATCTTGAGACTATACCAACTGAGCCTTTTTTATGTATATTTCCTGGCATTATCCCAATTTTACACTCATCTGGAGTAATAACTCCAGGACAATTAGGACCTATCAATTTAGATTTAGAGTTTGATAGATATTTCTTTACTCTTAACATATCTAAAACGGGGATACCCTCAGTGATACATACTATAATTTCAATTGATGAATTAATGGCTTCTATAATTGCATCGGCAGCAAATTTTGCTGGTACATAAATCATTGAAGCATTTGCATTTGTTTCATTAACTGCATCTTTTACAGAATTAAAAACTGGTTTACCTAGATGTACTTGACCACCTTTTCTTGGTGTGACACCGCCAACTAAGTTAGTTCCGTAATTTAATGCTTGCTCTGAATGAAATGTTCCATGTGAACCTGTGAAACCTTGGCAGATTAATTTTGTATGTTTATTAACTAGAATAGACATTATTTAATTATTTTTACAATTTTCTTTGCAGCGTCTGACAAATCTGAAGCTGTTATTATTTTTAACTTAGATTCTTTTAATATCTTATTTCCTTCTTCAACATTAGTACCAGCTAATCTTACAACAATTGGTAAATTTATTTTGACTTCTTTTGCAGCTTCAACTACTCCCGCTGCAAGTATGTCACATCTCATAATACCACCGAAAATATTGATTAATATACCTTTTACGTTTTTATCAGATAAAATTATTTTTAGGGCTGAAGATACTTTTTCTTTTGAAGCTCCCCCACCGACATCTAAGAAATTTGCAGGAGTTTGACCATGTAACTTTATTATATCCATGGTTGCCATAGCTAATCCAGCACCATTTACCATACATCCTATATTTCCATCTAATTTAATATACGATAAATCGTGCTTACTTGCCTCTATTTCGGTGGGCTCTTCTTCATTTAAATCCCTTAATTCTAAGTGACCTGGGTGTCTGAAAATAGCATTATCATCTAATATAACTTTTGCATCTAAACATACAATATTATTTTCTTTGGTTAATATAAGAGGGTTAATTTCAACTAGACTCGCATCTTTTTCTTTAAACATTTTATATACACATTTTATTAATTCTATACCCTGATCTTTGGCATCATATTCAAGATTAAAAACCCTAATAATTTTTTCACAATCAGCTTCTGATATTTCATTATTGAAATCTACCTTAGTCGTAATTATTTTTTCAGGGGTTTTTATCGCTGTTTCTTCAATGTCCATTCCTCCTTGCACACTTGAAATAAATGCGATTTTTGAGCTTTTTCTATCTACCAAGCATGAAAGATAAAATTCTTTATCTATATTGGACGCTTCCTCTACATATAATCTTTCAACCTTCTTTCCTTTAGGTCCAGTCTGATGAGTTATCAATATCTTACCAAAAAGTTGATTTGCCGCCAGTTTTAATTCATCAAGGCTATTTGCTATTGTAATTCCTCCAGCTTTTCCTCTTCCTCCAGCATGTATTTGTGCTTTTAAAACATATTTTTCAGTTTTAAGCAGCTTAGATTTTTTCAAAATTTCATCTACACTAAATCCATAAACTCCATTGGGTACGGGCGCTCCAAATTCTTTTAAAAGCTTTTTTGCTTGATGCTCATGTATATTCATTATTTATTTAGATCAGGATCAATTTTTGTTGCTGCTTCCCAAAGTTTTTTTACAGATTCAACTGATTTATTGAATTCATTTTTCTCTTTGGTTTGTAATTTTATTTCCTCAATTTTTTCGACTCCATTTTTTCCGATAATTACAGGAACCCCAGCATAAATATTTTCTACTCCGTATTCACCATCTAAATAAACCGCACATGGTAATAGTTTTTTTTCATCTTTAATGTAACTTATCGCCATTTCCACTCCTGAAGCAGCTGGAGCATAAAATGCTGAACCTGTTTCGAGGTATTTTACTATTTCAGCCCCTCCATCTCTAGTTCTTTGATTAATTTCTTCAACTCTTTCTTTGGATATTGTTCCATCATCTATTAAATCTAATAGATTCTTACCATTAACTTTAGTAAAACCTGGAAGAGGTACCATTGTGTCGCCATGGCCTCCCATTACTAGTGCATCTATTTGTTTAACTGGAACATTTAGTTCTTCTGATAAAAATAATTTATATCTAGAAGAGTCTAATATACCTGCCATCCCGACAACTTTATTTTTTGGTAAATTAGAATAAGTTTGCAAAGCCATTACCATAACATCTAGTGGATTTGTAATACAAATAACAAAGGCACTAGGACAATTTGATTTAATACCTTCAGCAACCTGTTTCATAATTTTCAAATTTATTCCTAGTAAATCGTCTCTACTCATTCCAGGTTTTCTTGGAACACCAGCTGTTATAATTATGACATCAGAATTTTTAATATCTTTATAATTATCAGTGCCTGAAAATTTTACGTTAAATCCATCTACTGAAGATGATTGAGCTATATCTAATGCTTTACCTTTTGCAACACCTACGGCTACATCAAATAAAACTATTTCAGACACAACTTCTTTTATTCCAAGTAAATGCGCCAATGTTCCTCCAATTTGGCCTGCTCCTATTAATGATATTTTTTTGCTCATATTTATTTCATAGTAGGCATTGTAAATTCAGGATTTGATCTAATACCTCTCGGCCACCTTGAAGTTACTATTTTTAGTTTAGTATAAAATCTTACACCTTCTGGACCATGCATGTGCTGATCTCCAAAAAGCGATCTTTTCCAGCCTCCAAAACTATGGAATGCCATAGGGACTGGTATTGGTATATTTATTCCAACCATGCCAACTTTTATTTTACTTGAAAATGTTCTAGCAACATCACCGTCCCTTGTAAAAATACTCACTCCGTTACCAAACTCATGATTATTTACCAAATCTGAAGCTTGTTTAAAGTCTTTTGCTCTCACAACTGATAATACAGGACCAAAAATTTCCTCCTTATAAATTCTCATATCCTCGGTGACATTGTCAAAGAGACACCCACCCATAAAAAAACCATTTTCATAACCTTGGAGTTTTAAATGTCGCCCATCTACAACAAGTTTTGCGCCTTCTTTTTCACCTAAATTAACGTATCCTTTAACTTTCTCTAAATGTTCTTTAGTTATTAAAGGTCCCATTTCCGAATTTTTGTCCATACCAGGGCCAACTTTTAATGATTCAACTTTTTTTGAAAGGTTATCAACTAGTTGATCTGCAATGTCGCCAACTGCAACAGCAACTGACTGAGCCATACATCTTTCACCAGCGGATCCATAAGCTGCTCCCATCAATCCATTTACAGCTTGATCTAAATCACAATCAGGCATAACCACACAATGATTTTTTGCTCCACCAAGAGCTTGTACTCTTTTTTCATTTTTAGCAGCATTTTCATAAATATATTTAGCTATTGGAGTGGATCCAACAAAGCTAACAGCTTGAATATCTTTGCTTATTAAAATTGCATCAACAACTTCTTTATCACCGTTTACCACATTAAATACTCCATCGGGTAAACCTGCTTCACTTAAAAGCTCTGCAAGTTTTAATGAACATGATGGATCTTTTTCAGAGGGTTTTAATATAAATGAATTTCCACACGCTATTGCCATCGGAAACATCCACATAGGAACCATTGCAGGAAAGTTAAATGGTGTTATACCTGCACAAACTCCTAAGGGTTGTCTTACGGACCAACTATCAACTTCAGAGCCCACATTTTCGGTGAATTCTCCTTTTAATATTTGAGGTATTCCACACGCATATTCTACTACCTCTATACCCCGAGTTAATGAACCTTTGGCATCTTCATATACCTTGCCGTGTTCAGAAACTATTAATTTAACAATTTCATCGGAGTTTTTCTCTATTAATTCTTTAAACCTAAACATCACTCTTGCTCTCTGAAGAGGTGGTTTTAGTGACCAAGATTCAAAAGCTTTTTTCGCTATTTCTACTGTTTTATTTAAATCATCTTTAGTTCCAAGTATTACTTCGGACACTTGTTCACCAGTTGCTGGATTAAATACTTTACCTTTTGTATTTGAATTACCCTTATATGTCGTACCATTTACAAAATGTTGTATTAAATTCATGAAGAATTTATTTAATTAAGTAATTAGCCTGTTGCAAGCATTTTCTTTATAGATGCTATCGCTTTTGCAGGATTTAAACCCTTTGGACAAGCATTTGTACAATTCATGATAGTGTGGCATCTATAAAGCTTTAATTCATCTGCTACTTTCTTTAATCTCTCTTTTCTTTCTTCATCTCTTGAATCAATAATCCATCTGTAAGCTTGAAGTAATACTGCGGGACCTAAATATTTTTCACCATTCCACCAATAACTCGGACAAGATGTTGAACAGCAAGCACACATAATACATTCATATAACCCATCTAATTTAGCTCTATCTTCTTTTGATTGAAAATTTTCTTTATCACTTGTAGTGTTTGAGTTCTTCAACCAAGGTTCAACAGATGCGTATTGTTTATACAATGTTGATAAATCTCCTATTAAATCTTTTTGCACTTTGAGATGAGGCAAAGGATAAATATTTATATCTCCTTTTATTTCTGAATGAGGTTTTGTACAAGCCAATCCATTTTTGCCGTCCATGTTCATAGCACAAGATCCACATACGCCGTGAGCACATGATCTTCGATAGGCAATCGAAGAGTCTATTTCATTTTTAATTTTATTAAGCAAATCAAGTACTTTTGATGGACAATTCTCCATATCAACCTCATAAGTATCTATTCTCGGATTTTCGCCGGTTGAAGGGTCCCATCTATAAATATTAACTTTACGTAAATTTTTTGACCCAGTTTTATCTTTATAATATTTGCCTTTTTGAATTTTTGAATTCTGAGGCAAACTTATCTGAACCATTAATAAACTCTTTCTTGAGGTGGAAAATATTGAACGTCATTTGTTAGTGTTGAGCTATGTACTGGTCTATAATCGATTTTAGTTTTTGTACCATTGCACCATGATAGAGTATGTTGCATATATTTTTCGTCATTCCTTTTTGGGTAATCCTCTCTAGCGTGGGCCCCTCTGCTCTCTTTTCTGTGGAATGCAGAGTCCATTGTAGTAATAGCCTGTCTTATTAAATTATCAAATTCGAGTGTTTCAACAAGATCTGTATTAAAAATTAAAGACTTATCTTTAACAGATAAATTATCCATTCCTTCGTATGGTTTTCTTATTTCATTAACACCTTCTTTTAAAGTTCTTTCTGTTCTAAATACCGCACATTTTGATTGCATTGTTTTTTGCATAGACAATCTTAAATCAGCTGTACTATTTGCTCCATTTGCATTTCTAAGTTTATCAAATCTGTCCAAACATTTTTCAGTTTCTGATTGAGATATTTCCTCATGAGGAGTTCCTGATTTAACAAGTTCTGCAGCTCTTTTAGCAGCCGCTCTACCAAAAACTACAAGATCAATTAACGAATTTGAACCAAGTCTATTTGCTCCGTGTACTGACACACATGCAGCCTCTCCAATTGCCATTAATCCTGGTACTGTCTTTGTTGAACCATTCAACGTTAAAACTTCTGCTTTGTAATTAGTTGGTATACCACCCATATTGTAATGAACAGTTGGTACAACCGGTATTGGTTCTTTTGTAACATCTACATTTGCAAATAATTTTGAAGATTCTGAGATGCCAGGCAGTCTTTCTTCAATAACATTTGGATCTAAATGATCTAGATGTAAATGTACATGATCCTTATCTGCTCCAACACCTCTGCCTTCATTAATTTCTACTGCAATAGATCTACTTACAACATCTCGTGAAGCAAGATCTTTAGCTTTAGGAGCGTATCGTTCCATAAATCTTTCCCCATTAGAATTTACTAAGTATCCACCTTCTCCTCTGACACCCTCAGATATTAATGTACCGTGACCGTAAATTCCGGTTGGATGGAATTGAACAAATTCCATATCTTGTAATGGCAGACCTGCTCTTAAGACCATAGCATTTCCATCACCGGTACAAGTGTGAGCTGACGTAGCTGAATAGTAAACTTTTCCATATCCACCAGTTGCTATAATCGTTATATGAGACCTAAATCTATGAATTGTTCCATCATTTAAATTCCATGCAATTAAACCTTTGCACTCTCCATCTTTCATCAATAAATCTAGAGCAAAGTATTCAATGAAAAATTCAGTATTATGTTTTAAAGCTTGTCCATATAAAGTATGTAAGATTGCATGACCTGTACGGTCTGCAGCTGCACAAGTTCTTTGAACAGTACCGTTGCCGTAATTTTTCGTCATACCACCGAATGGTCTTTGATAAATTTTTCCTTCCTCAGTTCTACTAAAAGGAACTCCATATTGTTCCAGCTCTAGAACTGCTTTCGGAGCTTCTTTACATAAATATTCTATACAATCTTGATCCCCTAACCAGTCGGCACCTTTAACAGTATCATACATGTGCCATCTCCAATCATCCTCACCCATATTGCCTAAGGCAGCTGAAATTCCTCCTTGAGCTGCAGATGTATGACTTCTGGTTGGGAAAACTTTTGATATGCAGGCAGTCTTTAACCCAGCTTCACTTAAGCCCACAGCTGCTCTTAGTCCAGAGCCACCTGCTCCGAGAACAACTACATCGTATTCGTGATCAATTATTTTGTATGAACTCATAAACTTAAATTATAAATAAACATTATTGTAATTATAGGAATTATTATAGCAAATAAATATAATAATTTGTTTGCGACATTTTTAATTTTTTCATTTTCCATATAATCTTCAAAAATTTCGCTAATTGTAAGTGCTGAAAAGAAGTAAGCTACTATAAATAATAGTGATAATAGAAAAATTGTAGGTTGTGATGATAAAAATGAGGTAATTTCATCAAATTTCTTATCATAAATACCTGCAAATATAATAGTAAACCAAATCATTAATGGTATTAAAATGACAGATGAAGCTTTAATAAAAAGCCACTTTTTTGTAGGACTAACCATTTAAATGAATATCCTTCCAATTAAAAAAATTATTACTGTAAAAATAATAGAAAAAATTATTACTAATGCACCAGTCAAATTTGCAGTTTTTAATTCAAATCCATATCCCATATCCCAGAAAAGATGTCTTAACTCACTAAGTGAATGGAAAGTGAAAGACCATATTGTTCCTATTACAAAAAATTTCCCAAAAAAAGAATTTAAAAAATTAAAAATTGAATCGTAAAAATTTTCACCTAATAATAGTGATCCAACCCAAAAAGTAATAAATGTTAAAATTATTACATTTATCACACCAGTAATCCTATGACCAATAGAAACTAACGAGGAAATATGCCAACTGTAAATTTGTATATGTGGAGATAAGGGATTTTTATTTTCCATAAAGATTATTTTTGATCAATATTTCTGCTATTTCAACTGCATTTAAAGCTGCACCTTTTAACAAATTGTCTGAAACAATCCACATATTAATAGAATTTTCTTGCGATTCATCATTACGAATCCTAGATATGAATGTTTCAAATTTATTTTCTGCTTCAGCAGGAGTAACATAACCACCATCTTTTTGCTCATCGACAACTTTACAACCTGGTGAAGATGATAAAATGTTTTTAATTTCATTTAAATTATGTTTTTTATTGAATTCTATATTTATACTAATGGAATGTGAAACTAGTACGGGTATTCTCACACAAGTAGAGGTTACTCTAATATTATTATCCAAAATTTTTTTTATTTCATCTTGGTTTTTTTGTTCTTCTTTAGTGCTTCCATTTTCTAAAAAAATGTCGATATGAGGTATGGCATTGAAAGCTATCTGCTTAGTAAAGTGTTTTGATTGAACTTTTTTATTTTCTAAAATTTCCTTTGTTTGTGATATAAGCTCGTCCATTCCAGCCTTTCCTGCCCCGGACACTGATTGGTAGGTAGATGCTACTACTCTTTTAACATTATATAGATCATGTAAAGGTTTAAGTGCAACAACAATAGGTATTACTGAGCAATTAGCATTTGCAATAATATTTTTATTTTTAAATTTCGATATTTCTTTTGAATTTACCTCTGGCACAATTAAAGGAATTTCATTATCTTTTCTAAAAAATTTTGAATTATCAATAACTATTGTTTGTTTAGCTGCAATAGGTGCCCATTTCTCTGCAATAGCACTACCAGCAGCAAAAAAGGCAATATCTACTTTAGAAAAATCAAATCTTTCTAAGTTCTCGACAGTATGTTCTTTGCCAAAAAATTTTATTTTTTTGCCTGAGCTTTTTGATGAAGCAATAAAATAGATTTCATTTATAGATAATTTCTTTTTTTCTAAAACTTCTATTAATTTTCTACCTACGTTTCCTGTTGCTCCAACTATTGCAAATTTCATTATATTTTAGTGATTTATAATACTAAATAAAGGGCAAGTCGCAAAGTTTTCCGATGCAACTTTTTCCATTAATATCTACCTTAAACTCTTGAGAGGCTTTAAAATAAGGTTTATTCACCATTGCGATTCCAATAACTTGATTGAACATTGGATTAAATGATGCAGATCTCAATTCACCAATTAAGTTATTAGAAGTATCATACATATTCATTGAACCTGTAACTGCAATTTCTTTTGCATTAATTTTAACTCCCATTAATTTCTTCTGAATACCTTCGGCTTTAACTTTTTTTAACTCTTCTTTACCTAAAAATTCTATATTGCTATCTAAGTTAACATATTTGTCAAAACCACATTCTAGCGGGTTATCACCGATATCAATATCATTTCCGTAAGATAACAAAGTGCTTTCAATTCTTTCGATTAAATTTGGACAGCCAGGCTTTAAATTAAATTCTTCGCCAATCTCGAATAATTTATCATATAATGCTAGTCCCGCTTGCTCATTTTCCATATATACTTCAAATCCACTTTGCTTGGACCATCCAGATCTTGCAATTAAATGTTTGAAGCCTGCAAACTCGAAGTAATCAAAACCAAAAAATTTTAATTCTGTAATCTTAGGTCCAAGTACTTTTTTCATTAAATTAAAAGACTTTGGTCCTTGTACAGAAAAGATATCAACCTTTGCTTCGAATATATTGACGTCATAATTTAGTCCTATGGCCAAACCTTTAGCAAATAATTCAAAATCAGAGTCTGATAAAGAAATCCACCATCTATCCTCTGCAAGCTTAAGAATTACAGGATCACTTATCAATTTAGCTTTATGGTCAATGATAGGGGCATAGTAACATCTGCCAACCTTAGCTTTTGAAAGATCTCTACAAGTCATTAATTGTACTAATTTTGAAGAGTCTTTGCCGTTTATTTCTGTTTGTCTTTGAACAGATACATCCCAAACTTGAACATGTTCTTTCAAATGATGATATGCTTGCTCTAGAGTATCACTAAACCTTGTTGGCAATAACATATGATTATAGATTGTATACGCTGTAACACCTTGCTTTTCAATTCTAGAAGTAAAAGGTGTACCTCTTAATCTTTTTGATTTAGATATAAAATAGTTTTTCATTTATTTATGAACTCTAAAACTGATTTTCTCATTTCAAAAGCTTTCTCAAATATTATCATGTGACCACAATTATTTATAATCTTTACTTCTGAATTTTTTATAGTCTCAGCCATCTTATTTCCAACTTTTAGAGGAACCATTTTATCCAGATCCCCAAATATACACAAAGTCGGACAAAAGATTTTTTCTAAAGATTCTTTACCGGACTTATAGTTGTTACAGGCGTTTAAGTCTACATACAAAATTTCTCTGATTTCTCTAGTAGAATTAATAATTTTTTTAACAGGGTTTCCACCTATAAATGCCTTTGATCCTTCATAACCCCATTTCATCATAAGAAGTATTGCCTTCTCATCTCCTGCAAATGCAAAGTCTAATAAGTCCTGGTTTACTGGTAATTTATATGTGCCAGCTACTAAAATTAGCTTCTCAACTAGAGATGGATACCTTGATGCAAAATCAATACCTACAAGACAAGCTTGCGAGTGTCCTACAAAATTAATTTTACTTATTTTTAAGGACTTTAATAAATCACTTAACCAATCTGATATTTTTTCTATAGAATCGATAGCGGGTCCATCAGAATTGCCATGACCTGGTAAGTCAACAGACAATACATTATATCCATTAGTAATATAAAATTGCTCATGTAAAGACCAAACAATATGGCTTAATCCACTTCCATGCATTAATAAGATAGTTGATTTTTTTTTATCAATCTCTCTACCGCCCGTTGAGATGAAAACATCTTTATCTCTGATGTTTACGTTCAGTTTAGCTCCTTAGCCTTTTTTCTTAATTCAAATTTTTGGATTTTTCCCGTTGATGTTTTTGGTAGTTCACAAAACTCAATTTTTTTCGGAACCTTAAAATTAGCTAGAGTTTCTTTACAAAAATCAATTAGTTCCTTTTCTGTAGCTTGTTTGTCTTTTACCGCCTCAATAAATGCACAGGGAACTTCTCCCCATTTCTCGTCAGGTTTGGCGACTACAGCAACTATAGATACTGAGGGGTGTTTAGCTAAAGTATTTTCAATTTCTATTGATGAAATATTTTCTCCACCTGAAATAATTATATCTTTAGATCTATCCTGGATCTTTATGTAGCCATCTGGATGCATTACCGCCAAGTCTCCTGAGTGAAACCACCCGTCTTTCATTGCTTTATCAGTTGCTTCTTTGTCCTTATAATATCCCTTCATAACTACGTTACCTTTTATCATTATTTCACCCATAGTTTTTCCATCTTTTGGTACTGTTTGCATTGTTTCAGGATCTATAACTGAAACTCCCTCTGTGTTTGGGTATCTTACGCCTTGCCTTGCCTTAATTTCATTTACTTTATCCTCATCTAAATTATTCCATTCCTCATTCCAAGCACATTGAGTAATATGTCCATATGTTTCGGTTAATCCATAAACATGCATTACCTCAAAACCTAAACTTTTCATCCTTTTAAAAATTATACTTGGTGGAGGTGCTCCAGCTGTAAGAACGTGTACCTTATGCTTTAATTCTTTTCTTTCACTTTCAGAGGCTCCTGTTATCATATTAAGGACTATTGGAGCTCCTCCAAAATGAGTTACCTTATGTGTATCGATTAGTTCAAATATTTTTTTTATATCTATATTTCTTAAACAAATAGTTTTTCCATTCAACATTGGCACAGTCCAAGGGTAACACCATCCATTACAATGGAACATTGGCACAATACATAAGAAAGTTAGTCTGTTTGGCATGTTCCAAGCTACTGCGCTACCGGTTGCCATTAGGTAAGAGCCTCTATGATGATATACAACGCCCTTAGGATTTCCAGTTGTGCCTGAGGTATAACTTAAGGAAATTGCTTGCCACTCATCATCTGGCTTCTTCCAAACATAGTTTGGGTCTCCTGTTTTTAAAAATTCCTCGTATTCTAGCTCGCCTATTTTGCCAAGTTTTGATTGATCAGCATGCTTGTCATTAATATCTATGATTTTAATTTCTTTGTTAAGACTTGATAAAGCCTTTTTAACAACTTCGTGGAATTGTCTATCTACAATCAAAACCTTAGCGTCACTATGATCAAGAATATAACTCACAGTTTTTGAATCTAATCTTATGTTAATTGTATTTAAAACTGCACCTGTCATGGGTACTGAATAATGAGCTTCAAATATCTCGGGTGTATTACAAGCCATAACCGATACTGTATCACCTTTTCCAATACCGATTTTTTCTAATGCACTAGCAAACCGTATGCATCTGTTATAGATTTCACTCCATGTATACTTTCTATCCTCATAAATTAATGCTTCGTAATCGGGATAAATATCTTTCGCTCTTTCTAAAAAAGTTAAAGGAGTTAAAGGAACAAAATTTGCGTTATTTTTTTCTAAATTTTTCTCAAAACTACTCATTTTAGTTAAATTTATAGTCCATAATATATTTGCTACCGCTCATAGCAGAAGAGCAATGGGAGTCTATTCTAGGTATTACTCTTTGAAAGAAGAAATTTGCAGTTTGAATTTTATCCTCATAAAAGTTTTTATTATTTTCATAATCATCAAAACTAACCTGAAGCACTTTAAACCAAGAATATCCAACTGCAACCAATCCTAATACTTTTAAATAATCATTGCTAGCTGCATTAGCATCATCTTTAGAATTTTGTATTTTTTCTTTTATCCAAGATGTGAAAGCAATTAATTTTTCTATATATACATTTAGTATTTTAACAAATGGCTCAAGTCTATCGTTTTTGCTTTTCAAATCTCTTTTAACCATATTGATGTATCTATCTATAATATCTCCATTTTTATTAACAAGTTTCCTAAAAACTAAATCAATCGCCTGAACAGAATTAGTTCCCTCATAAATTGGCGTAATTCTGTTATCTCTATATAACTGTTCTATTCCCTGGTCTTTTGTATAACCATATCCGCCAAATATTTGCATAGCCTCACTTGTTATTTCAGACCCCATATCAGTAAATAATGCTTTAACTACAGGTGTCATTAATGATACGTAATCTGAGGCTTCTTGTTTAATTTTTTCGTTATCATGATTTAAACTAACCTCTGTTTGTTGTGACAGCCAAAAACATAATGCTCTCTCGCCCTCAATTATTGACTTCATATTTAAAAGTGATTTTCTAATGTCTGCGTGCTCTATAATAAAATCTGCAGAGCCATTTGTGGAGTTATTTTTGTTGCTTTTTCCTTGTCTCCTCTCCTTTGAGTAGATTAAAGAATTTTGATAAGCAGTTTCAGAAATACCAAGCCCTTGAATTCCAACGACGATTCTCTCTAGGTTCATCATAGTAAACATTGAGTTCAGACCTTTATTTTTTGGACCAATCATATAACCAACAGCTTCGTCAAAATTTAAAACACATGTTGCAGATCCTTTAATTCCCATTTTGCTCTCTATAGATCCGGTGCTAATTCCATTTCTTGACCCTAAGCTTCCATCTTCATTAACGACGAATTTAGGAACTAAAAAAAGACTTATCCCCCTTGTCCCAGCTGGAGAGTCTGATGATCGAGCAATTACTAGGTGAATAATATTTTCTGTTAAATCTTGATCTCCAGATGTAATAAAAATTTTCTGACCTGATAATTTGTAAGTTCCATCATTTTGTTCGACGGCTTTGGTTTTGAGCAGACCTAAATCAGTGCCACAAACAGGCTCTGTTAAACACATGGTTCCACTCCACTTACCTTCGACCATTTTTGGTAAATATTTATCTTTAACTTCATCTGTAGCATGATGATTAATACAGTTATAGGCGCCTATACTTAGTTCACTATATAATTTGAATGATAATGATGCAGACGACAACATTTCGTCAAAAAATGCACTCACTGTTTTTGGCATACCTTGACCACCATACTTTGGATCACAAGACAAAGAGGTCCAACCATCCTCTATATATTTTTTATAAGCCTCTTTATATCCTGGGGGTGTTCTTACGACGCCATTTTCTAAAATAGCTGGATGCTCATCTCCAGCTTTTGCTAAAGGCAGTATTAAATTTTGATTAATTTTTGCAGCTTCTTCTAAAATATTTTTTACAAGATCTGGAGTAACTTCTTTATATTTTTCAAGCTCATTATAAAATTGATTATTTCTTAATTTCTCATAAAGAAACATCATGTCATCAACAGGTGCTATGTATGTTGTCATATATCCTTATAAAATAAATTAAAATTACTACTTTTGCAAATAAGCAATAACCGCATCGCCCATTACTTTTGTTGATACTTCTTTGCTCCCTTTAGACAAAATGTCTTTTGTTCTAAGTCCATCATTAAGCACCTTTTGAACGGCACTTTCTATTTCCTTAGCCTCTTTATCCAAATTTAATGAGTATTTTAAAGCCATAGCAAAGCTTAAGATAGTAGCTATTGGGTTGGCAACCCCTTTTCCAGCTATATCAGGAGCTGAACCATGAACTGGTTCATACATTGATCTCATGTTTCCGTCCTTATCTTTTGCTCCTAAAGAAGCTGACGGCAATAGTCCCAACGATCCAGTGAGCATTGCAGCTTCGTCAGATAAAATATCTCCAAAAAGATTATCTGTTACTATTACATCAAATTGTTTTGGGTTTCTTAAAAGTTGCATTGCACAGTTATCTGCAAGCATATGATCTAATTGTACATCTTTATAATCGTTATCATGAAGAGTTTGAATCTCTTCTTTCCAGAGTTGGCCTGCCTCCATGACATTAGATTTTTCACAAGAGGTTACTTTCTTATTTCTTTTTTGGGCTAGGTCAAAAGCAACTCTTCCAACTCTTTCAATTTCTTTTGTTGTGTAAGTATGTGTATTAATTCCTTTTCTTTCTCCATTATTAATTGGCTTTATCCCTCTGGGTTCTCCAAAATAAATACCACCAGTTAACTCTCTTACAATCATAATATCTAATCCAGAAACTATCTCAGGTTTAAGACTAGATGCATCAACAAGTTGTTCAAAACAAATTGCAGGTCTTAAGTTTGCAAATAACTTTAATTCTTTTCTAAGTTTTAAAAGTGCTCTTTCTGGTTTTTTTGAAAACTCTAAATTATCCCATTTAGGTCCGCCAACTGCTCCTAACACCACTGCCTGACTTTCTAGTGCTTTATAAAATACTTCATCAGTAATAGGTGTTCCATGTTTGTCGAATGCAGCGCCACCTACTAAATCTTCGTCTATCTCAAAATCAAGTGACCTATTTTTATTTAACCATTCTATTATTTTTCTTACTTCCTGAATTACCTCAGGTCCAATGCCATCTCCAGGTAATAAAAGAATTTTTCTTTTTTTAACTTTAATCATTAAAGATCCAAGGTCTTTGTGTTCTTATCTTGTTTTCAAAAGACTCGATTTTAGATTTATGATTAAGTGACAGTGCTATGTCATCATAACCTTCGATTAAGCATTCTTTTTTAAAATCATCTATATCAAATTTAATTTCGTTGTTTCCAAAACATATTTTTTGTTCAATTAAATCGACTGAAATTTCCTCTTTACGATTAGCGTACTCTGCTAATTCTTTAATTTTATCCTCTGAAATAGTAATAGGCAAAATTCCATTCTTAAAACAATTATTATAAAAAATGTCGGCATAACTTGAACTTATTACACACGTTATACCAAAATCTAAAAGCGCCCATGGAGCATGCTCTCTAGAAGATCCGCAGCCAAAATTTTTTCCTGTAATAAGAATTTTAGATTTATTGTAAGGCTCATTATTTAATATAAAGTCTTTAATTTCTTTTCCATCATGATCGTACCGCATCTCAAAAAATAAACTTTTACCTAAACCAGTCCTTTTAATAGTTTTTAAAAATTGTTTAGGAATAATCATATCTGTATCAATATTAACTATTGGAAGATAAGCAGGAATGCTTTTTAAATTTTTAAATTTTTTCATTAATTAGAGAATTTTCTTACATCATCCAAGTTACCGGAAATAGCTGCTGTAGCTGCCATTGCTGGACTAACTAGATGAGTTCTTCCACCTCTGCCTTGACGTCCCTCGAAGTTTCTATTTGAGGTAGATGCGCATCTTTCTTCTGGTTTCAATTTATCAGCATTCATTGCTAAACACATGGAGCATCCAGGCTCTCTCCATTCAAATCCTGAATTTATAAAAATTTTGTCTAAACCCTCTTGCTCTGCTTGTTCTTTTACTAACCCTGAACCCGGCACCACCATTGCATTCACGTGACTAGCAATTTTTTTATCTTTTAAAATTTTAGCAGCTTCTCTAAGGTCCTCTATTCTTCCGTTAGTACAACTGCCAATAAATACTTTATCTATTTTGATGTCTTTAATATTTATATCCGGTTCCAATCCCATATATTTTAATGATCTCTCAATTGAACTTTTCCTATCTGGGTCAGAAATATGCTCTGGGTTTGGAACTTTTCCATCTATAGAGACTACATCCTGAGGTGAGGTCCCCCATGTGACCATTGGTTTTATATCTTTACTATCAAGTTTTACTTCTTTATCAAAAATTGCATCATCATCAGAGTAAAGTTGACCCCAGAAGTTTACTGCTTTATCCCAATTTGCATTCTTTGGTGATAAAGGTCTTCCTTTTAAGTAATTAAAAGTTTTTTCGTCAGGTTTAATTAAACCAGCCCTTGCTCCACCTTCAATAGTCATATTACAAATTGTCATTCTTTGCTCAACACTTAAAGAGGAAATTAGATCTCCAGCGTACTCTATAACATAGCCTGTACCTCCAGCAGTTCCTATTTTCCCTATTATTTGTAAAATAACGTCCTTTGATGTTACGCCAATTGGCAACTTTCCGTTAACGCTAATCCTTAAGTTTTTTGATTTTTTTTGAACCAAAGTTTGAGTTGCTAATACATGTTCAACTTCCGATGTTCCAATACCAAAAGCCAAAGCTCCAAAAGCTCCGTGTGTAGCTGTATGACTGTCACCACACACAATTACTGTTCCAGGTTGAGTAAAACCTTGCTCGGGTCCTATAATATGAACAATTCCCTGTCTTTTATCATTCATACCAAACAATTTAATTCCAAATTCCTTACAATTTTTTTCTAGAGTTTCAACTTGAATTTTAGAGTCTAAATCTGCGATACCTTTTGACCGATCTGTAGTTGGTACATTATGATCAGCTACTGCTAAGGTCAAATTTGGCTGTCTGACATTTCTATTTGTTGTTCTTAACCCTTCAAATGCTTGGGGACTAGTAACCTCATGAACCAAGTGCCTATCAACAAAAAGTAAAGAAGTTCCATCGTCTTGTTGATGAACTAAATGCTGATCCCAAATTTTATCGTATAAGGTTTGTGGCATTAGAAAAAATTATTTTTTTTCTGAAGATCCTTCTTCTTTTTTTGTAGTCTCTTCTTTTTTTGGATCCTCTTTGTTTTCAAATTCTTGACTTAACTCGTTATTATCTTTTTTTTCAATAGTTTGGGTTTGAGCTTGAGCAGCCTTTTCAAGATTTTCTTCTTTAGTTTCTAACTCGATACCAATATTCTTTCTGATTTTTTCGGCGATACGAGCCGATTTACCAGTTCTTTCTCTTAAATAATAAAGTTTCGCTCTTCTTACTTGGCCTGATCTAATGACCTTAATTGAGTCTACAATAGGACTATATAGTGCAAATGTTCTTTCAACACCTTCTCCAAAAGATATTTTTCTTACTGTAAAGGAAGAATTAATATCTCTATTTTTTTTTGCAATACATACACCTTCGAAGTATTGGATCCTATCTCTTTTCCCTTCAGTAATTTTCACTCCAACTTTAATAATATCTCCCGGAAAAAAACTTGGTAATTTTTTTTCAGCGGATATTTTAGCAACGTTGGCTCTGTTTATTTCTTCTATTGTTTTCATTATTAAACTAGTCAAATTAATTTTTTTTATTATATTTTAGCCATAAATCTGGTCTTCGGTCGCGTGTTATAGCCTCTGATTGAGATAAACGCCAGTGTTTAATTTTGGCATGATCTCCTGATAAAAGTACATCAGGCACTTCTTTTTCCTCCCAAATTTGAGGTTTTGTGTATTGATGATACTCTAAAAGCCCATTTTCAAAACTTTCATCTTTAACAGAACTTTCATTACCCAAAATTCCTGGCAATAATCTTAAAATAGAATCTAAAATCGAAAAAGCGGCTGTTTCTCCTCCTGAAAGGACAAAATCACCAATACTATATTCTTGAATGTTTCTAGTTTCAATGACTCTTTGATCAATTCCCTCAAAATGTCCACAAATGATATTTATAGATTTTTCGACAGAAATTTTTTTTGCGGTATTTTGATTAAAAACTTTTCCTCTTGGCGTCAGAAATATAACTCTTTCACCATTAGTAACATTTTTATCTAATGCTCTAGCAACTACATCCGGTTTTATTAACATTCCTGAGCCACCACCGTAAGGTGTATCATCAACTGTTGAATGTTTGTCAGTAGCATAATTCCTAATATTCACTTTTTGCAGACTCCAAATTTTTTTTTCTAATGCTCTACCGAAAAGTCCTTCACTTAAAGGACCTGGAAACATATCTGGGTATAAAGTAAATATTCTTGCAGTGAACATTTTTTATTTTTTCTCGTCTTTAGGAGCTTCTGGTTTTGATTCTTCTTTAGGAGCTTCTGCTTTTGATTCTTCTTTAGGAGCTTCTGCTTTTGATTCTTCTTTAGGAGCTTCACTCAGTTTATCACCGTCTTTTGGTGCTTCAGTTTTTTCCTCTTTTTTTCGGTCTTTTTTTGGTACGGCTTTTTGAGGATTATTTCCTTTTTGAGGCATTGGCATGAGTTGATTTTCTCCCAAAATTCTCGCTACTCTTGTTGTTGGTTGTGCTCCTTGTCCTAGCCAATATTTTATTCTCTCAGCCTCAAGGCCAATACGTTCCTTTTTATCTTTAGGCATTAAGGGATTAAAAAATCCAAGTTTCTCTATAAATCTTCCATCTCTAGAAAATCTACTGTCTGCTACTACTATTTTATAAACAGGTCTTTTTTTTGTGCCTCCCATTGATAGTCTAAGTTTTAACATTTTTCTCCTTTTATTTGATTTGATTAAAAAGTTCAGGCGGTATTCCTTTGTCTGCCATTCCTTTCATATTTCCTTTTGACATCTTTTTCATCATTTCTGACATCATTTTAAATTGTTTTAGCAATTTATTGATAGCAGCAATGTCTGTGCCAGAGCCATTAGCAATTCTTTTTTTTCTTGATCCATCAATTATTTTTGGATTTTCTCTTTCCTCTTTTGTCATTGATAAGATGACAGCTTCGTTTTGTGTGACAATTTTTTCATCTACACCAGCTTGGTCCATTTGAGATTTAATTTTTGAAACACCCGGTAGAAAAGACATTACTCCCTCAATACCGCCCATTTTTTTCATCTGTCTTAATTGTAAGAGATAATCATTTAATGAAAATTGACCTTTTTTAAGCTTTTCCTCAGCTTTTTTTAATTTTTCCTCATCGAGGTCTTCGGAAGCTTTTTCAACTAAAGATACTATATCTCCCATTCCTAATATTCTATTTGCGACTCTATCAGGATGAAAAACTTCTAGATTATCAATTTTTTCTCCAACACCTAAAAATTTTACTGGAACATTTGCTACATGTTTCATGCTCAACGCAGCGCCCCCACGACCGTCACCGTCGGCTCTAGTAAGAACTATACCTGAAACGCTGACTGTATTTTTAAATTCTTTTGCAACATTTGCAGCAACCTGTCCAGTTAATGAGTCCGCCACAAGCATTATCTCATTCGGTTTAACAATATTTTCAATTTCTTTAATCTCACTCATCATTTGAAGATCAATTTGGGTTCTACCAGCAGTATCAAATAATACGACTTCTGAACCATTCAAGCTAGCTGCACTCATCGCTCTCCTACAAATATCACTAGGCAACTGACCTTCAACGATTGGCAATGTTACTATATTATTCTGATCACCTAATAATTTTAATTGCTCTTGTGCAGCTGGACGATAAATATCTAAGCTTACCATCATAACCTTTTTTCTATTATTCTTTTCGATATATTTAGCTATTTTTGCGGTCGTAGTAGTTTTTCCAGAACCCTGTAAACCAACCATCATTATAGGAACGGGTGGAACTGAATTTAAATTTATTTCAGAATTTTTAGTACCTAATAATTCAACCAGTTCATCATAAACAACTTTAACTACCATATCTCCAGGAGAAGTAGATCTAACTATTTCTTTTCCAATTGCTTTAGGTTTTACTTTTTCTATAAAGTTTTTTGCAACTTCTAAAGACACGTCTGCTTCGAGTAATGCCAATCTTATGTCTCTTAATCTCTCATCTACTTGTTTTTCATTAAGGGATGGAGCCTTTTTAAGAGACGAAAAAACTTCCTCAAATTTATTTGTTAAATTTTCAAACATATTTAATTCAGCAGCTATCGCACCAGAGGGCGAAAATCGCTGACTGATGTCGATCTCTTTGTAAACAAAGACACCGCAAATTGCTGTTTTTTGCGGAAACACTTTAAAATATAATAGAGGTTCAAAAAGTCAATAAATAAGTTAAGTATAATTATATGATTTTTAATGCTTATAAAATGGACGGATTAGGAAACGATTTTGTAATCATAGACAGCAGAAGCAACAAAATTGATCTTTCAAATGATCAAATTATTAAAATTTGTGACAGATCATTTGTTGGGTGTGACCAGCTTATTATAATAAATAGTAGTAACAATGCTGATGCTAATTTAGTTTTTTATAATTCTGATGGAAGCGAGTCCGAAGCTTGCGGTAATGGTACGAGATGTACTGCGTACTTAATATCAGAGGAAAACAACAAAAAGGACATAAATTTAGAAACAAAATCCGGAATGCTAAGCTCAAAAATTTTAGGTAAAAATTTAGTTGAGACAGTAATAGGAAAGGCAAAAACTTACTGGAAAGAAATACCAATCAGTAAAGAATTAAATACAAAAAATTTAAACTTAAAAATTAAGGACAAATATAGTGTAGATCATATTGGAGGCACTGCTGTAAACGTAGGTAATCCACATGTAGTTTTCTTTGTTAAAAATTTAGATAGTTTTAATTTAAAAGAGATTGGTCCAGATTTAGAAAGAAATGAGTTATTCCCAGAAAGATGTAATGTAACTCTTGCAAAAGTTGAAAATAACAAAAAAATATCTGTTAAGGTATGGGAAAGAGGTGCAGGATTAACTAAAGCATGTGGTTCAGCTGCATGTGCAACAGCATTTGCTGGAAGGATGAATAATTTAACGGTGAATAATGTAGATGTAACATTTGAGCTAGGAGATTTATCAATTTCTATTGACGATAAAGATTTTATAAAAATGAAGGGTTCAGTGTCTAATATTAAAAAAATTGAAATAAAATTATAATGGGGATATTTGAAAAATTTAAACTAGGCTTTAAAAAAAGTGCTGATAAAATCTCTATAGGATTAAGAGAAATTATAATAAAAGAAGAAATTGATGACAAAAAGCTTAATGAAATTGAAGAATTTTTAATTAGTTCAGATGTTGGAGTTGAAGCATCTGCTAAGATTAAAACAATTATATCAGAGAGAAAAATTGATCCTAATTTGGATCCAATTGTTGAGATAAATAAAATATTAAAAGAGTTTATTATAAATTTGATGCTTCCATTAGAGAAGAAGAATTTTTTTAATAGATCAAATTTAAATGATATAATTTTAATATCAGGTGTGAATGGTGCAGGAAAAACAACAACTATTGGAAAAATTGGTAAAATATTTAAAGATAATGAAAATAAAGTGGCTTTTGCTGCATGTGACACTTTTAGAGCAGCTGCTATAGAACAGCTTGAGGAATGGTCAAGAAGAATTGGTGTAGAAATTATTAAATCCTCTCCTGGTTCCGATCCTGCCGCAGTTGCCTACAAAGCTGCTGAGCAAGCTAAATCAAAAAATATTAATAAAACACTATTAGATACAGCTGGACGACTTCAAAATAAAAAAAATTTAATGGAAGAATATAAAAAAATAGCAAATGTAACAAAAAAAATTATTTTAGACTCTCCTCATGAAGTAATATTAGTGTTAGACGCAACCTCAGGTCAGAATATAATTAATCAAGTTGATGAGTTTAATAAAATAATTCCAATAACGGGAATAATAATGACAAAATTAGATGGAACTGCAAGAGGTGGAATTTTAATAGCAATAGCTCAAAAATTTAAGTTACCAATAATCGCGCTTGGACTAGGAGAAAAAATAGATGATTTGCAAATCTTTGACTCGAGTAAATTTGCTGATGCCTTTTTAGAAGCTAGTTAAACAGATGACTTGATACTAGTGGTTTATAAAAATAACAATTATAATTTTCTTTAATATTCTTATACCCACAATTTTTTACAAAAGTAGAAATTATAAAATCTATTTCATTTTTGTCTTCACGAAGAGTTAATTTTCTTTCCCTAATATTAAACTCAAAGTTTTTCTTAAATTGTTTTTTTGCATTTATCATTACAAGTGTGTTATTGTCTTGTAATAAGTAATATGCAAAATCTTCAGGGAACACAGGATAAGTATTATAATTAGTTATTTTTTTTGCTTCCTTGGGAAACCATTCGTAAGAAATGAGAGGTAAATCACTTTTTGTCTTATGAAAGTAAATATAAAGATCTTGTGGAAAATCTTTTATGTAATTTTTTCTTTCACCTCTTGCTAAAACAGATTTATTTCTGGACTTAAAATATAACGTAAATTCATTATCATGAGATTTCATTGTTCCTACATTAAATAATTTGTCGAAATTTTCGTGGGATATCTCTGCTAATAAACTAATATTTATAAAGAAAGTAAAAATAATTATTAATAAATATTTCATTTTTAAAAATATTTAAAAAAAATTAGTTTCTTATTTGACTAGAATGTGGCCTAATTTAAACCTTCAATAAAATTTTTTATACTGGAAATTAGATCAGAGTTATAATCCATCATGTGGTCATCTATTTCATTAAAATATTTAAATTTTGGGTCNTTAGATTTATTGAACATTTCTTTTCCCATTTCAAAAGGTACAATNGTATCTTTATGTCCATGCATTATAAGAATTGGTATATTAATCTTGTTTAGTTTANTTTNTGAATCATATTTGTCCTTTAAAAGAATTTTAACTGGTAAATATGGATAATATTTTTTTCCAAGTTTTATCATTGAAGTAAATGGAGACTCCAAAATTATGCCAGCAAAATTATTTTTTGATGCTAAATCTACCGCTACTGCGGTACCTAGCGACTCTCCATATAGAATAATGTTTTTATCATCTACCCCGTTCTCATTTAACCATTTTTTTGCAGCATTAGAGTCCTTATATATTCCTTCTTCGCTTGGTTTGCCTTGATTGCCACTAAAACCGCGATAAGCAACTATGAGATAATTTATATTTAATTTTGCTAATTCATTAAGTTTGTAAACTCTATTATCTAATCTTCCCGCATTACCATGAAAAAACAAAATAGTTTTGTAACCTTTGTTGTTATTATAATACCAAGAAATTAATTTAGTATCTGATTCTACATAGATTTTTTCAATCTTGTGATTTAAGTTTGTTTCATCTAAATAATTATTCTCTGAAGGATGGTATAATAACTTTCTTTGGTAAAAATATATAAACATAACTACAATCAAATATGCAATAAATAAAACAATTAATACGTTTGGTAAGTTCATTTTATATTTTTTCATTTTTTATTTTTTTTTTAACTAAATATATTCCTAAAAATACCATTAAAGTTGATAAATAATGATAAGCTTCTAATTTTTCATTAAATAAAATAATACCGTAGAAAGCACCATAAACTGTAAATAAATATAGTGTAAATCCAGTTGTAGTGGCACCAAGATATTTTTGTGTATATGTATAAAGACTAAAAGCGATTATCCCTGGAGAGATTGCAGCAAAGAAAGTCCAAATATAAAAATAATTATTAAAAATTGTTGGTTGTATTAAAATCTGCTCGAAAACATAAAAAGGTAGCAAGCTCAATGATCCACATAAAGATATAACTGTAAAACGTTCAAAAACAGATAAATTTGACCTCCAATAAAAAAGGTAAACTGAATACAAGGCCCAACCTATCGCAGCTCCTAACATCCATAAATCTCCTTTAGTAAATTTTAGAGATAAAAGCAAATTTACATCTGCTTTAATTATTATTAATAAAACTCCAGTTAAACATAAAACTAAACCAATAAATTTTAGAATAGTAAACTTTTCTTTAAAAAGAAAATAAGAAATTAAAATTATAAATATTGGTGATGAGGTATATATTATTCCCATATTTATAATAGTTGTTGTTTGACCAGCAAGAAAAGGAAATGCTCCACATACGCCGCAACCCATAGATCCTAAAAAGAAAAGTTTTTTAAATTCTTTTTTAACAATTTTTTTTTTTTTAATTAATTTTTCGCAATTAAAAAGAAATAAAATTATAAAGACTATTGTCCATCTCCAAAAGGCAAGAGAAATAGGTGGTACAAATTCCACTCCACCCCTGGCCACAATTAAATTACTAGCCATAAATACAGGTTGAATAAATAATAATAAATAAGGTATTAAAATTGAACTATTGTTTTTCAATTTATGTATGATTTATTTTTTATCAAAAAAAGCTTCGTAAACCATCATGATAATGGCTATACCCATTAAAATATATACTGGTAAAACATCGAGAAAGGATATCATCATTGACCTAGTAAGAGTTGTAGCTAATCCTATCAAAAAAATATTGCGAAAGATAAACCCACAAGTGTTGTAATCTTATTCATTGTGCTCCTTACTTTTTTGTTCCAACCACCTAGCAACTCCAAGAAATCTATGATCATCATACTTGTCGCCGATTAATTGAACTCCTAAAGGTAAATTATTTTCCCCTTGAAGTAAAGGTAGAGATATAGCTGGTGTGTGCATATAAGACCACACTCTATTAAAATCTGCACTACCTGTACTTTTTAATCCCTTATCCGCAACCCCAGTACTGCAAGGACTTAGTACACCGTGATAATCCTCAAAAACCTCTTTGTAAGACTCATAGCTTCTTTTCATAAAATCTACTGCGTCTAAATATTCTTTTGCAGTATATTTCATTCCTTTAGATATTGCTGTTTGCATTTCTTTAGACAATTTGTTTTTTTGATTTTTTATAATACATTTGAAAATTATTTGCTAAGTCGCATTCATGTATAACTCTATGAAATTTATCAATATCTTTGAAATAGGAAGGAGTATCAAAAACTTCTATATTTTTTTTAAAAGATTTAATAAAATATTCAAATGCATCCCTTGATTTTTTATCAATTTTTTTCCAACTATCTGTTTTGTAAAAAATAAATTTTGGTTCAAAAAGTGGTCCTTTTAGACATTCTTCTAACATAAATTCGGATGAATAATGTATGGTTGCTTCATCATATTTATCTTTTTTTATTAGAATTTTTGCAAGGAGAGCAACATCTTGCACTGTTTTGCCAAAAACTCCAATATGATCTAAATTATATGAGGTTCTTAAAACTCCATTTCTAGAAATTAATCCATAACTAGGTTTGTAACCAACAACACCACAATATGAGGCTGGCCTTATTACTGAGCCTCCGGTTTGAGATCCGATTGACAACGGTGCCATATGCGTTGCTATAACTGCCGCAGATCCACTAGATGAGCCACCTGGAGTTCTAGAGTAATCGTGAGGATTTCTAGTTGCAGGTGGGGCAAGAAATGCTAATTCAGATGTTGCAGTTTTCCCCATTATAATAGCTCCGGCTGATTTTAATATATCAACAATTTCTGCATTTTGAGATTGTGTTTTACCTTTTCGTAAAACAGTTCCACATTCAGTGGGCATATCATAAGTACCTATAATATCTTTTAATGCTACTGGAATTCCATGTAATGGACCCATAGGCTTACCAGATTTACGATGTTTGTCAGCCTCATCAGCTTTTTCTAGAAGGAGTTTTTTATCAAAGTGAACCCAGGCTTTAATATCCTTTTCAAATTTATTAAATTGATCGATATAATTCGTACATAGTTCTGTAGATGTCAATTCAGATTTTCTTATTTTTTCAGCTAACTGATGAACAGGTAATGAAAAAAGATTTGACATTTAAAATTCTAATCAGCAAATAAAGTATCTGGCAACCATAGTGCAATACCTGGGAATATATACATTAAGACCATAGCTAAAATTACAATGCCTAAAAAAGGCATTATACCTCTAAATATTTGCATTAGTTCTACATTCCTACTTTGGACTCCTTTCAAATAGTAGGCTGACATTGCCATAGGTGGTGTTAAAAAAGAGGTTTGTAAGTTTAAAGCTATTAGCATCGCAAAAAAATAGGGGTTTACTCCAAAAAAACTCAACAAGAGGTAAGAATATTGGAACAAAAATAATTAAAATTTCTGTCCACTCAAGGGGCCATCCCAGTAAAAATATTATTATTTGGGTAATTACTAGAAATTGCCATGGTTGAATATCCATTGATTTGAAAAACGCTTCAAAAACTTCATGTCCTCCAAGGTATGAAAATACGGAAGCGAAGGTCCATGAACCCACAAACAACCACATAATCATTGCACTTGTTTTTGCTGTAAGAAATACCGACTCTTTAAAGTTTTTCCATTTTAAAGATTTATAGAAATATGAAAGCACTAAAGCTCCAAAAGCACCGACTGCTGCAGCCTCTGCTGGAGTGGCAAGTCCTGCTAAAATTGTACCGAGTACTAAAATTATCAAAGAAAATAATGGAACAAAAGATACTAATACCTCTTTCAATATCTCGGACCTCGGTGGTATTTCCTCTGCTGCTGGTTTAGGTGCTAAAGATGGATTGAAATATGCTCTTATTATTACATAAAGAATATACAATCCAGCTAACATTAAACCTGGAAATATCGCAGCTGCAAAAAGTCTTAAGGGCGAAAGCTGAGCTATAACAGCATAAACAATTAACATAATACTTGGTGGGATTAGTATTCCTAAGCAACCTCCAGAGCAAATTACACCTGAAGCAAATTTTTTATCATATCCAGCTTTTATCATTGCCGGCCAAGCTAGAAGTCCCATTAAAGTTACAACAGCACTGATAATTCCTGTTGCTGTTGAAAATAGTGCACAAGTTACAAGTGCTGCAACTGCCATTGATGCTGGCAGCCGATGAGATGCTAATCTAATCGCAAAAAATAATTTTGCTACAATCCCTGCTCTTTCCACTAAATAGCCCATAAAAAGAAACAAGGGGACTGCAGTTAAAACAGTATTATCCATTATCGTATAGGTATTTTGAACTAACAAAGAAAATATCCGATTATCGAGTAAATGATCCATCCTACTTGGATCAAAGTAAGCATAATAACCAAATCCAACTCCCATCGCTAATAAAGTGAATGCGATCGGGAAACCTAATAAAACAGCAAAAAGAAATAAACTCATCATTAAAATTGCTATCTCAGGATTTGAAAGTTCAAATAACATCAGCTTTATCATCCTTTTGTGAGGTTCTCATTAATACTTTTTCTGTTTCTTCAGCGTCTGCTGATAGTCTTTCCGGCCAGTGACCTGTTTTAATACATATAATTGATCTAAACACTTCACTAATGCCCTGAATTGCTAATAAGAGTCCAGATAAGGGTATTATAGACTTTGCCATATAAATTTGTATTTGTGCTGGACTATTCCAGCTAGTTTCTTTTATTTTCCAAGCGAGTGCTGCATATTCATATCCGTAAAATACTAAAGCTAAAATACCTGGAAAGAAAAAAATAAAATATAAAACTAAATCAATCCAACCTTGAACTCTTGTTGGGAATAGTCTGTAAATGACATCCCCTCTTACATGTGCTTCAGTAGATAAGGTATATGCTCCTGCCATCATAAAAATAGCTCCATACATTTGTAAACTAAAATCAAAGTTCCATAATGTAGGACTGTTAAAAGCATATGCCATAATTACTTCATAACATGTGCCTCCCATTAAAATTACAATGCACCAAGAGAAAGCTTTTCCCATTGAGGCACTGAGTGTGTCGGCAAATTTTATGAAAGACCTCATTATTTTACTTTATGATAAATACAGTTAGTTTAGCAAACAAAAAAAAGGGGGCCATTTAGCCCCCTTTAAATTTACTTTAATTAAAGTTTATATTTTAACTTTACCTATTGGTCCAAACTCATTTTCATATGCTAGCTTGTAATTAGGCTGATTCATCAGCAAGTATTTCATTACTCTCTTAGCGTATGCTTTTTGAGAATCTACGACTTTTTTGAAGAAAGCATCTTTCTTCGTAAAATCGCCGATAACTTTATCCCAACCTTTAAGTTGTTGAGCTAAAATTTCATCAGACGTTTGGTAAACGTTAACTTTATGTTCATTCATTAATTTAGATAAATCTGCTGAATATCTAACTAATGCTTTGAAATAGTTATCTGTATTTGCAGCATAAGCAGCATTTTTTAATATTGCTTGATTTGCTGGTGACAGACTGTTGAAAGATTTGTTGTTAATTGGTATTTCAAACATCTCTTGTGATTGGTGGAAACTTCCTAAGTGATAGTGCTTAGAAACATCTTGCATACCAAACTGAGAGTCTGAAGTTGGGTTGTTAAACTCAGCTGCTTCAATCAATCCAGTTTTCATTGCTGGTTGAATTTCACCACCTGGTAACTGTCTCACGACCATTCCCATTGCAGTTAAAACGTTAGTCGCTAGACCAACTGTTCTATACTTCATACCTTTAACATCAGATACTTTAGTTACGTTTTTCTTAAACCAACCAAATGGCTGTGCTGGCATTGGCATATGGAATACACCAGTATAATCAAAGCCTACTTTTGCAATAGTCTCTTCATATAAAGCTCTTCCTCCACCNTATTCCATCCATCCCATTACCTCTTGAGATGACATTCCGTATGACGGACCAGTTCCAAATAATGATGCAGCTGGATTTTTTCCATACCAGTATGCAGTTACCCAGTGACCCATATCAACGGCGCCTGAACTAACAGCTTGACCAATTTCACTGGTCTTAACAACTGCTCCGACAGGTTGTAGATCAATTTTTAAAGATCCTCCAGACATATCGCTAACCATTTTGCAATAGTCGCCTGCCATTTCGAAAAATATGTTAGCTCCGCTTGGCCATGCTGCTTGCATTTTCAAGGTTTGAGCTGCACCTAAATTTACGTAAGGCATTGCAACTGCTGCTACTCCGGCTGCTGCTGCTGTCTTGAAGAATTTTCTTCTTGAAGGTGTTTTTCCCTTCAATGATTTTTTTGATTTAATCATTCTTCTCTCCTCATTTGTTAATTAACTCTTTAATTAAAACATAAAAGATATGAAGAGTCCTACGCTAAATAGACCTATTATAATTTATTTACAACTCAAGGTAGCATTAATTACTTTTAATTAACCTTATTTGTACATCCACCGGTCTTAAAAAATTCAGTCAAGTTATCAATTGCCAAGTTAGCCATAGCTGTCCTTGTTTCTTTGGTTGCGCTTCCTAGATGGGGTAGAATAAATGCAGTTTTGTGTTTGGTATAACCAGGATTTAAATTTGGTTCTCCTTTATAAACATCTAATCCAACTGCATAAACCTTTCTTCTATCTAACGCATCGATTAATGCTTCATCATCTACAATATCGCCTCTTGCAACGTTTGTTACTACTGCGCCTTGAGGTAATTTTTCTAGAGCCTCTTTATTAATTAAATTTATCGTTTCTTTAGACGCTGGACAACAAACTGATAGTACATCAGAAACTTCTAATAAACCGTTTAATGTATCATGATAAATTGCACCTAATTCTTTATCATCATTTAATTTTGATCTATTATGGTAATGAATTATCATTCCCAAAGATCTAGCGATTTGCGCTATTTTCTGTCCTATCCTTCCCATTCCTAAAATACCTAACCTAGTTCCAGTAAGTTGTTTGCCAATTAAATAATCTGCAGACCATTTCCAATTAGATGCTTTTGCACCTTCTATTCCCTCCGCTGCTCTTCTGCATGCACCTAAAATCAACAATATTCCAATTTCAGCAGTTGCATCAGTCAAAACTTCAGGAGTATTTGTGACAGCTATATTTCTTTTTTTTGCAGCTTCTAAATCTATATTACCAAAACCAACTGCAAAATTAGACAATATTTTAACACTTTCGGGAAGTCTGCTTATAGTTTGATCATCAAGTTTATCTGTTAATGCTGAAAGAATACCATCACATCCTTTACTAAGTTCAATTAGTTTATCTTGTGAGTAAAGTTCATCATTCAGGTTTAGTTTAACGTCATATAAGCTTTTTAATTTATCTTCATTTGATCTTAACAATTTTCTTGTGACTAATATTTTTTTCATACCTTAATTTAAATCGAATATTTTGCCTGGATTCATAATATTGTTTGGGTCTATACTTCTTTTGATTAATTTCATCAGCGGAATGTTATCTGGATGCTCTTTTAAAAGATAGCCCTTTTTATGCAAGCCTACACCGTGCTCTCCAGTAATAGTACCTTTTAATTCTAAAGTTTTATCAATCAACTTGTTGCTAAATTCTCTAATTTTTTTATAAATTTCTTTATCATTAGGATCGTAAGGAAACAAAACATGAAAGTTTCCATCTCCCAAGTGACCTACCATTGGAGCTCTTAGACCAATTTTTTTTACCTCTTTTTCAGCAAAATTAACACATTCTGTTATTCTTGAAATTGGTACGCAAACATCTGTTGAGTAAACTCTTCCATTATTAACTAAAGCTTTTACAGAATAATAGACATCCCATCTTGCCTGCCATAGTTTATTTCTTTCTTCGAGATCTGCTGCCCATTTAAATTTACTACCTTTATTGTTATTCGATAATTCCTCAACTACTTTAATAGACTCTTTGTTTGCAATANCAGATCCATGAAACTCAAAAAATAAAGTTGGTTCTATATTAACATCTTTTAGTTTTGAGTAATTAATGCTGATATCCATCTGATCTTTGTTTAACATTTCTATTCTTGCGATTGGAATACCGTATTGAATTGTTTCTTGAGCAGTTCTTACTGCATCCTCCAATGTTGGAAAGTGGCATACAGCGCTCATAATACTTTCAGGCACCGGGGATAGTCTCAATTGTACTTCGGTAATAATGCCAAGTGTACCTTCAGATCCAATGAAAAGATTGGTTAAATTATATCCAGCGGAAGTTTTTTTTGTTCTTCCGCCAGTATTCACAATATCACCATTAGGTAAAACGACTGTTAGTCCTGTAATTACAGTCTTCATGGTCCCATATTTTACTGCCATTGTTCCAGAAGCTGATGTTGCAGCCATTCCACCAATAGCAGCATTTGCCCCTGGATCAATTGGAAAAAAAATTCCATCCTCTCTAAGGTACTCATTTAGTTGTTCTCTTGTAACATTAGCTTGGACCCTACAATCAAAATCTTCCACATTAACTTTTAATATTTTATTCATTTTTTCCAGTGAAATTGTAATACCCTCTTCATTGCCTACAACATTTCCTTCTAAAGAAGTACCTGTTCCGTAAGGAACAACCGGTACTTTTCTTTCATTACAAATTTTTAAAATCGTCGAAACTTCCTCATTAGTTTCAGGAAAAATTACAGCTTTTGAAAGAATCGGATCGTATGTATCTTCTCCACGAGAATAGGTAGTTCTAGTAGATTTAGATGTAGAATAGCGTTCTTTAAAAATATTTTTAAGTTCTATTTCTATGTTTTCTGCACTCATAAATTATAACTGAACTTAACTTATAAGAAAAAAATGTTTAACCCAACATTTTTTTTATATTTTCTAATGCTTGTGAAATATTATCCCTGGATGCAGCAAAACTAAATCTAACGTAATCATTGCAAGTTTTACCGAAAGCTGTACCAGGTACTATTGCAACTCCAGCTTCATGCATGGCTTTTTTACAAAATTCAGCACCACTCATTCCGGTTCCTACAACTTTTGGAAATGCATAAAACGCACCTCCAGGTAAACTACATTCAACACCCGGGAGTTCATTTAAACCTTTATGAATTAAATCTCTTCTCTGCGTGAACTTAACCATCATTTCGTCAATAGAGTCATCTGGTCCATCAAGCGCAGCTATTCCTGCAAACTGAGCAGCTGCATTAACACATGATACACTATTTATTAAAAGCTTATTTACATGTGGGACTAATTCTTTTGGCCAAAAACTCCAACCCAATCTCCATCCAGTCATGGAATAGGCTTTGCTCCAACCCTCTAAGACTATTAACCTCTCTCGAAGCTCTGGGTAATGAAAAAAAGATGGCATTTCTTTGTTATCAAAAATTTGTCTACTGTAAATTTCATCGCTTAAGATAGTAACATGCGGATGCTTTTTTAATCCCTCAGCCAAAACATCAATAGCCTCTTTTTCTACAAAACTTCCAGTAGGATTATTTGGATTAATTAAAATTAGCAGTCTAGTTTTATCAGTTATCAATGATAAAATTTTTTCAGGATTGAATTTTAAATCTTTATCTTCAGTTAAGTCATAAGGAACTGGAGTGGATCCAGTATAATTTATCATAGACTCATATATTGGGAAAGCAGGTGTAGGATGAATTATCTCCGCTCCTGGCTCACCAAAACATTGAATTGCATAACTCATGGTTGGTTTTCCACCAGGCATTATTAAAATTCTTTCAAAATCAACTTCTGCATTGTATCTTCTTTTAATCCATCTGGTCACAGCCTGACGACATTCTGGTATTCCGTTTGACATTACATATCCATGGTGCCCGTCATCTAATGCTTTTTTTGCAGCCTCAACAACATGTTTGGGTGTTTTAAAATCAGGTTGGCCTAAACCTAAGTGTATCATTGGATTCCCTTTAGCCTCTAAAGCCTTAGCTTCAGCCAATACACTAAAAGCTGTTTCTGTCCCTAGTCTATTCAAATTTGTAGCCAACTTCATTTTATATTACCTTTCGTAAATATTTGATTGTTTATTAACTAAAAATTAGCTTAAAAAGTGCCAACTGTCTAATAAAACTTTTATAATTAATATTATTATCTATAAATTATTTTTGAACTATTTAATTCTCTCAAATTTTTACACCCCATTAGAACCATATTTCTGTTAATTTCATCGTGCATAATCTTTAATAGGTGTTCGACACCTTGTTGTCCGCCTGCGGCTAAAGAGAACAGAAACATTTTACCAAAGCTACATGCTTTTGCCCCTGCTGCGATCGCTTTTAAAACGTGAGTTCCTCTTCTCACGCCACCATCTAATATAATTTCAAGTTTATCGCCTACGGCATCAGAAATTGCTTTCACTTGATCGAATGGTGATCTAGACCCATCAAGTTGTCTTCCTCCGTGATTTGATATCATAATTGCTGTACATCCAATATCAATTGCTCTTTTTGCATCTTCAACTGACATTACGCCTTTTAGTGCGAATGGACCATTCCATTTTTTTGCACAATATTCTGCATCTTCCCATCCCATGGCAGGATCATATTGTTCATTAATGTATTCAATTACTGACTTTGATATATTTGTTCCTTTATCTGTTTTTTTCTTTACATTTGATAATTCGAATTTTTTACCAGTTAGATAGTTAAATACCCACCTTGGCCTCATTGCAAAACTAAGTAGACTCTGGAAGTTAAATTTTGGTGGGGTTGTGAATCCTGTTCTATGGTCTTTCTCTCTATTACCAGCAACTAATGTATCTACCGTTAGACACATTGCATCGAAGCCAGATCTTCTAGATCTTTCGATTAAATCATCCGATATTGATCTGTCTTTATGAACATAAAGCTGAAAAAGTTTTGGTCCACTCGAAATATTAGCTATCTCTTCAATAGTATTATTGCCCATGGATGACATNCTATAAAAAGTCCCAAATTTGTCTGCTGCTAATGCTGACGCTCTATCTCCATTTGGATGATAAAGTCTTTGCATTGCTGCAGGTGAAAGAAAAATTGGCATATCAATTTTTCTACCAAATAATGTTGTTGATAAATCAGGCTTTCCAACACTCGCTAATACGTTTGGAACTAGGTCACAATCTTTAAATGAGTCTGTATTTCTTTTAAGAGTTAACTCATCATCAGCTCCACCATCTATATAATGAAAAATTGGACTTGGTAATTTTTTTTTTGCTAATCTTCGGAAATCATCAAAATTAAGACACTCATCAATACCCATTAGTATCTAAATCTTAAATTATTTCTACTTAGATCGCTTATTTTTGTGCAACCCATTAATTTCATGTCTCTCTCTAGCTCTGCTTTGTACTGTCCTAAAGCTCTTTCAACACCAGCTTGTCCTGCGGCAGCTAATGCGTAAAGATATAACCTGCCTCCGGCACAAGCTTTTGCACCTAACGATAAAGCTTTTAACATATGTGTGCCTCTTTGAAATCCTCCCTCACAAATAACATCTATTTTATCACCTACTGCATCTACAATTTCAGCTAATTGATCGAATGGTGATCTAGATCCATCTAATTGTCTTCCTCCGTGATTTGAAACCATTATTCCTGAACAACCGATATCAACAGCTTTTTTTGCATCCTCTACACTCATAATTCCCTTTAAAGCAAAATGTCCTCCCCATTGTGAACAAAGTTTTTCTGCATCATTCCAATTCATGGATTGATCTAACATAGTAGAAAAATAGTTACCAATTGAAGTATTGGTGCTAGTACCTTCTTTTACATAATCTTGTAAGTGAGGTAACTCGAATTTTCCTCTAGTAACATAATTTATGCCCCACATTGGTTTTGTTGCAAAACTAAACAAACTAGCCAAAGTTAATTTGGGAGGGGAAGTAAATCCAGTTCTTAAGTCTCTTTCGCGATTACCACCAGTAATAGTATCGACTGTTAAAGCCATCACGTCAAATTTTGCAGCTTTTGCTCTTTCTAAACAAGAGTCATTTAATCCTCTATCTTTATGAAAATAAAATTGAAACATTTTAGGAGTATCTATTAAAGATGATATCTCTTCAACACTCACTGTTGCTAGCGCAGAAACTCCAAACATAGTATTAAATTTTTTAGCTGCTTTACCTACGGCTCTTTCACCTTCATAGTGAAATAATCTTTGTAATGCTGTCGGAGAACAGTAAAAAGGTAAATCAAGTTTTTTCCCAAAGATCGTAGTAGACAAGTCGACATTTTCAACTCCCCTTAGTACATTTGGTACTAAGTCAACATCGTTGAATGCCGAAGTATTTCTATTGTATGTCATTTCATCGTCAGCAGCGCCATCGATATAATGAAATATTGGTGAAGGTAATTTTCTTTTTGCAAGATTTCTAAAATCTTGAAAGTTATGACAATTTTTCAAACTCATGAAGATTTTTTAGAACTTTTGAAGGAAGTTGAACATATAACTATTTGCCCCAGGATTCTTATCTCCAAGACTTGCGTTAGAAATATGATTATAAGATAGGCCTAATTGCGAATTTTCAAATAAATCTAAAGATAATTGTAACTCACTTTTGAATTCTATCAAATGCCCCAAATCTTTTCCATCGCCCTCTCCATATAAACCAGGTGTAAAGCTAGGAACTAAATTTAGAAAACCAAGCTTGTATTCAGTTTGTATACCAGTGTAAAAATAAGTTGCGCTGTCTGCTGTCAGCATAAAACCTGTAACAGGGGAAAGAGTTCCTAGGAAACTATCTCTTAAAAGATTTTCATTTTGATGTTGAACTCCAAACAATGTGGATCTTGCGCCATCATCACTAAAATCAAAGGTTCCGGAATAAAAGTTCCATTGGTGTTCACTTTCAAATTTATTTTGTTCTTCACTGTATAATGGTGAAGTTAGAAGAATGTAAAATACAAATATTTTTAAAAATTTAAACATTTTTTTCTAATTTATAGATGCTTTTTTAAATATTAATAGTCCTCCAAAAACAAACAAAATCAATGGTAATATCCAAAGAAGAAGTGTTTTTTTATCTAATTCTGGCTCATACATTATCCAATCCCCATATTTATCCTTCAAGTATTCATAAATATCTTCATCTGAATTGCCAACTTCAATTTTTTTTCTTATAAGATCTCTCACACTTATAGCAAAATCAGATTGAGAATCGTATACAGATTGACCTTGGCAGATCAAACATCTTAAATTTTTTGATATTTTATCTACTTTAATATCATTCTCATCGGCCAAAACAGAATTAGAAAAATGTAATATAAATAAAAAACTAGTTATTAAAAAAAAAAATCTTATCATGAATTTAATATAGTTAAAATTTCTTTTAAGGTAAACTCATCTATGGGTCCTAGATACTTTTTTATAATTTTATTATTTGTATTTTCAATTATATATGTTTCGGGTACACCATAAGCTCCAATATCTATTGAGATAAAACCCTTGTTATCTAATAGTATATAGTCATATGGATTTCCTAATTCTGATATAAATGATTTAGCGTTGTCTATTTTATCTTTGTAATTTAAACCAATTATTTTAGAATTTTTATTATTAGAAAGACTAATCAAATGTTTATGCTCAGATCTACAAGGTGCACACCAAGATGCCCAAATATTTAAAATTGTGAATTTATCGTTAGTTGTAATTTCACTTAATTTTTTTACTTTACCAGTGAAAAGTTCTTTGCTTTTAAAATTTGGAATTGTTTTATTTATGATGTGTTCAGTGGTATATAAATTTTGGCTTTTCATTCCTAAGAATAATGCTAAAAAAATAAAAATTGTTAACGATAATATTAAAATTAAATTTATTTTTTTAAACTTCATCTTTTAATTAATGCCATACTGCCACCAAGAGCTAACATAATAAGTGATATCCAAATCCAGATCATAAATGGTTTTTGTTGATATCTCACATTAAATATTTCTCCTTCCTTCAGCAAACTAAAAACAATAAAATTATCGTTTAACAGATTTGTCTTAATGTCTGCCTCACTCGTAGCAATTATTGGCTGATTATATATTCTAATTTCGGGCTGGAAATTAATCGGTATCTTCCCTTTTTCAGTAATTTCAAAATTCCCTCTCAATAAATTAAAGTTATCTTTTTTTTCAAAATTGATACTTTTAAACTCAATTGTTTTATTCATGAAGGATAAATTATCGCCCACCTTCATATTAGAATTAATTTCTTTTGAGTAAATCCCATTAACTAAAATACTTAATATTAGAACGCTAAACGCAAAATGAGAAATTTTTTGTGGAAGCTGAATGTTTTTTTTAAACAAATCAGTTATACTATTGTAAAATAGAAAAATAGATGTTGAAATTAATATTGTTGAAAAAAGATATTTTGTTCCTGAATTTTGAACAATCAAATATGATATAAATAAAGATATCATTAATATTAAAATTTGGTTGTAATTAACTCTAATTAACTGATTCTTAATCCATTTTAATTTAGGTCCGAATGACATAAAAATAAAAAAAGGCACTAAAAACGGAACCATCAGTTTATGATAAAATGGGGGTCCTACAGAGATTTTTTTGTTACTAATAACTTCTAAAAAAATAGGGTACAATGTTCCAATCAAAACTACTGACAAAAAATACATCATAAACCAATTATTAATTAATACTGCAGTTTCTTTACTGAGCCAAAAAAAATTTTTTGAAATGTTTGTAGTTCTATCTTCGAACAAAAAATAAATAACTATAGCAGATAAAATTAAAATAAATAAAAAAATGAGTATAAACATTCCTCTTGATGGATCATTAGCGAACGTATGGATTGAATTTAATATTCCTGATCTTACGAGAAAAGTCCCGCTCATACTTAATCCAAACGTTGCTATTGAAAGTATAACTGTCCAGTTTTTTAAAGAATCTCTTTTTTCTAAAACTAAAATTGAATGTAATAATGCTGTCAAACAAAACCAAGGCATTAGAGAAACATTTTCTACAGGGTCCCAAAACCAAAATCCACCCCATCCAAGTTCATAATATGCCCATATTGAGCCAAGCATTATGCCTAGAGTTAGAAATATCCATGATGCAAATATCCATTTCTTTATATGTGTCGCCCACCCTGAATTAATATTTTTACATATTATTGCGGCCAAAGCTGAAGAAAAAATTAAAGATGTGCCTACGTAACCTAAATATAAAATTGGCGGGTGGATAGCTAGTGCTGGATCTTGTAAAATTGGGTTAAGACCAAGGCCCTCTAGTGGTGTCGGGTATAAATATTCAAAAGGATTTGAGGTAAAAACAACAAAAAGTAAAAAACCTAAAATTATAATTTCCTGAAAAATTATAGTTAATAATTTATATCTATTATTAAAATTTTTAGATTTAATTGTAAATATAAATAAAAATAAAATTAGCACAAGCAACCAAAGCAATAAGCTTCCCTCATGATTGCCCCAAACACCTGAAAATTTGTAAAATAATGGTTTTAAGGTATGGGAATTATTGTAAACAGTTGCATTACTAAAGTCTGAAATAATAAATGCAAAAACTAAACACAGAAAACTAAATGTTACTAGAAAGAGTTGTAAAAAAATAAGATTATAAAAGATTTTTTTAATATAAACTTCTTTATCAAAAAGAGATTTGCTAGATTGAAAAATTATAAAAAAGGAGAATAAAATACAAAAAACTAAAGAGTAATAACCAAATTGACTTATCATTTATTATTTTCTAGGGCCTTTTTTACCTCAGGTGGCATATAATTTTCATCATGCTTTGCAAGAATTCTTTTTGCAACAAAAAATTTCTTATCTTGTAAAAAACCTTCAGCTACTACACCTTTCTCTTCCTCAAAAAGATTCGGAATTATGCCTGAATAGGTAACATTTATTTCATTTTTAAAATCAGTTATTATAAAATTTATTTCTTTTGCATTTACCTCTAAAGAATCTTTTTTAACCATTCCACCAACTCGAACCTTTCTCTTCACAATTTCTGTTAAATTTTTGATTTCAGTTGGTGATTTAAAATAAACTACATTATCTTCAAGTGATTTTATTATTAAAAAAATAATTAATATTAACGACAAGAAAGCTAAAAATAAAAAAGTAATTCGAAGTTTTACTTTTTTACCAATCATATATTTTAAAATTAAATTTTAGATATTTTTGTGAAAACCAATATTTCTTTATACATTTTTTGTTTTTTAACTTGTGCCGTTTTTTCTTCGGCTAGATCGAAATATTTTTCTTTGAATTTTTCTTGCTCTTTTTTTAACTGTAATCTGATTGATAAATAAAGACCAGTGAAACATAAAAAAGTAAAAATGAAAGAAGACCAAACATATAGTCCGTACCCATTCATCAAAATTATTTCAATATTCATATTCTATCTAAACCTTTATTTTTTATTTTTATCAGTTCTGTATTATATTTCATTAAAAATATTAGAACCGAAAAAAGTACAAATGCCGCAGTCATTATAAATAATGGCAATAACATTGAGGAGTGAATTGAGGATCCAGACAAAGTAATTGATGCGGGTTGATGAAGAGTGTTCCACCAGTCTACTGAAAATTTAATAATTGGTAAATTAATTAGCCCTAAGATCGAAACTAAGGTAGTTACTTTATTTATACTTTCTTTATTCTCGAAAACTCTCCAACTTAAGATATAAAGTATATAAAAAATACATAGTACTAACATAGAAGTGATTCTTGCATCCCACGCCCACCAAGTACCCCATGTAGGTTTACCCCATATTGCTCCTGTTACTAAAGCAATTATATTAAATATTAGACCAGATGGAGCTAAACTTTTCGCGATTGTTAAAAAATATTTATTTTTAAAAATTAAATTACCTAAAGATAAAATTGCAATGACAGAAAATATTCCAACCGATGTCCACGCGGATGGGACATGAACGTACATTATTCTTACACTGTCACTTTGTTTGTAGTCTGCAGGAGACAATACCAATGCCTCAACGACGCCAACTGAAAAAACTATGATAAAAAGAAAGAAAATATACTTCTGGGCCTTTAAACTTAATTTATTGAATCTATAAAAAATGTTCATTTAGAAGAAACATAGTCATTAATATGAATATTTTCTATAGATAAAACTGACCAAGAATACAGAGGGAGATAAATAAGGAAGTATATTTGTAACCTTGGCCAGAATAATTAATAATAACTATTAGATATGTCAAAGTTTTGAGTTAAATGTGTTTAAAAATTGACTAATATTCAATTAGAAGGTTTAAAGTAACTAGATCCTTTTTTGCCGGAAAAAATTTCATTTATTAGGGGGTGTTTAATGGGCTCACCTGAATCATCCAACAATAAATTTTGCTCGGAAACATAAGCTTCATATGTTATTTCGTCGTTCTCAGCCAACAAATGATAAAATGGTTGGTCTTTTCTGGGTCTTACGTTTTTAGGTATAGATTGGTACCATTCTTCTGAATTATTAAATTCGAAATCAACATCATATATTACACCCCTAAAATCAAAATGTCTGTGTTTTACGACATCACCTATTGAGAATTTTGCTTTTTGAATACTCACACTATTAGTATGGGTATTTGTTAAAAAAAATCAATAAAAAAAATATAATTGTTTTCTTAATCTGTTAATATGTGGTGTGAATAAATCATTAATCAAATTTGTCACAGACTTTGGGCCACTATTAGTTTTTTTTAGCATCTATTATAATAGCGGCAAAGATCTAAAGGTTGCAATTCCACCATTTATAGTTGCAACGTTAATAGCTGTTGTAATTGTTTGGTTTCTTGAAAAAAAAATTCCTATGATCCCTCTTATCGGGGGAATATTAATAACTTTTTTTGGCTCTTTGACAATCTACTTTGATAATCCAATATTTATTTACATAAAACCTACTGTAGTAAATATTTTATTTGCGATTGTTTTAATTTTTGGAAAATATTTTTCTTCTGAGCCTCTTTTAAAAAAATTTCTCGGCAAATCTTTACCGCTTAAAGATGAAGGGTGGAAAATTTTAACGAATAGATGGATTTACTTTTTTTTTGGATTAGCTTTAATAAATGAGGTAGTCTGGCGAACACAATCAGAGGAATTTTGGGTTAATTTTAAGGTTTGGGGTTTGTTACCCATAACCTTTGTATTTACAGCATTTCAGATAGGTATAATCAACAAATATAAGATTAGTGAAAGTTAATTTAAAACTAATAGTTAACAATTATAATAAGAACGAAAGTAGTAGTTTTTTTGAAAAGAAAGAATTAAAAATAATTTTAAATTTATATGCACGTATGGTTTCTGAGGGTAATTGGAAGGATTATGGTTTAAACATATCGAGCAAGCAAGTGAGTTTTAGCGTTTTTAGAAATACAACTGAAAATGCGCTTTATAAGATTTGTAAGAACTTTAAGCCAAAGAATAAAAATCTTAAGTATCTTATTACAGATACCAATGGTAAAATTTTAAAAAATTCGTATGAGTTAGAAATATTATTAAAAAATATTAATTGGAAAAAAATTTAGGGTAATATCTTATTAAGATTAAAATTTTTGAAATATTATCTTCTTTGGCCGAATAACCTCAATAGCATTATGAATAAGTTTATAAAATCTAGGTATAAAGTCAGAGCACCCATTATAGCTTTTTTACCCATTAATTCTCCACTATCGGATGCCGCATACATATTCTTTATTTTTTGTGTATCGTAAGCAGTTAGTCCAACAAAAATTAAAACACCTAATATTGAAATAACGAAATACATCATTGAAGACTTTAAAAATATGTTTACTAGTGAGGCAATTATAATACCAATCAGACCCATCATTAAGAAAGATCCAAGTTTTGTTAAATCTCTTTTAGTTGTATAACCATAAATACTCATTGCTCCAAAAGTTGCTGATGTTATAAAAAAAACTCTTGTTACGCTTAAACCAGTGTAAACTAATAATATTGATGACAAAGATAATCCCATTAATCCTGCAAATATCCAAAAGGTTGTCTGAGCTTTTGATGCGCTCATCTTGTTCATTCCAAAGCTCATATAAAGAACAATCCCCAACGGAGCCAACATAATTATCCATTTCAGACCTGATAAATAAATAGCATTTCCTATTTCTGTTAGACCGACAATTGAACCATCAGTACTAGTTATTACAGACATTTTGAATGTTAGAAGCGCAATTATTCCTGTCAATAAAACTCCAGTCGACATGTAATTATAAACTTTAAGCATGTAGGCCCTTAAGCCTTCATCCATTACAACAGTCTTCTTTGTTGCTGTAGTTTTATTTAAAATATTATTTCTATTAAATTCCATGATTTATATATAATAATAATTTATTAATTTTTCAAGTTATCAAAACATAAATAACTATTGATTAATAACAATGAATTATAAAAAATTAGGAAATACAGACCTAGATATTAGCACAATTTGTCTCGGCACAATGACGTGGGGTGAACAAAATACGCAGGAAGATGCTTTTGAACAAATGGATTATGCATTAGGAAATGGAGTGAATTTTTGGGATACAGCAGAGCTTTATTCAGTTCCTCCAAAAGAAAACACATATGGTTTAACTGAGGAAATTATAGGAAATTGGTTCATAAAAACAAAAAAAAGAAGTGAAATAGTGCTAGCTTCGAAGGTTGCAGGACCTTCTAGAGATTATCTTAGAGACGGTGAAAACAGTTTCGTTGGAAAAAATTTAGAAAGTGCACTTAACAATAGCCTTAAAAGATTAAAAACTGATTATATTGATTTGTACCAGCTACATTGGCCTGAGAGAAATGTAAATAATTTTGGAAGGCTTGGATATACTCACAAAGAAAGTGAATGGAATAAATTTGAAGATGTACTAAATCATCTACAAAAATATATTGACCAAGGAAAAATAAGATATATTGGTCTATCAAATGAAACACCCTGGGGTGTTATGAATTACGTACAATTATCTAAAACTAAGAATTTGCCAAGGATGATGTCAATTCAAAATCCTTACAGCTTGCTTAATAGATCTTACGAAGTTGGACTTGCTGAAGTTTCCATTAGAGAGCAAATTGGTTGCTTGTCCTACTCTCCATTAGCAAGTGGTTATTTGAGTGGAAAATACAGAAATGGTAGATTGCCTAAAGGTTCAAGAATTGAGAGAGACTATGAATTTTGGGGAAGATACAGAAAACCACAGTCTGAAAATGCTGTTGAAGAATATTATGAAATTAGTAAAAAATATAATTTAGATATGAGTCAAATGTCTATTAAATTTTGCGAGATTCAAGACTTTATGACAAGTGTGATAATTGGTGCGACTACTATGGACCAGTTGAAAACAAATATAGAAAGTGTAAAAGTAAATCTACATAAAGATGTAATAAATGAAATTAATTCAATTCAAAGAAAGTATCCTAATCCATGCCCATGATTAAAAAAACTACCATAAAAATATTTTTATCTTTATTTATTTTTACTAATTTTGTTAGTGCAGATGAAATTAAAAAAGTTGGTAAGTTTAAAGATTGGGAGACAGTTATTTATTTAAATGGAGCAGACAAGGTTTGTTTTGCACAGTCTAAGCCTGTTTTGCAATCCCCAAAAAAAGTTGAGAGAGATGCAAGACTATTTGTAAGTTTTAGACCTAATGAGAAAATTGTTGATGAAGTAAGTACAACATCTGGGTACAATTATAATAATCAAAATACAGTTTCCGCAAAATCGGGAAAATCAAATTATAAGTTCGATATTAAACAAGATGGTTTTGCTTGGATTGATGATAATAAAATTGAAAGAAAAATTATTAAAACTATGAAAAAAGCATCTAGAATTATGGTAACAGGATATAATAAAGAAGGTTCACAAACTATCGACCATTATTCCTTGATGGGCTTTACTAAAGCTTATGGTGCTGCAAAAAAAAGTTGCACTTAATTTTTGAATGAGATTAAAGAAAAAAATTGTTTTAGCCTACTCTGGTGGTCTAGATACTTCTATTATACTTAAATGGCTTCAAGAAAATTATGATGCAGATGTTATTGCCTATACAGCTGATATTGGCCAAGAAATGAATAAAAAAAAAATTATTAATAATGCAAAAAAACTAGGAGTAAAAAATATTATTATTAAAGATTTAAAGAATGTTTTCGTTAAAGATTATGTTTATCCGATGATCAGAGGTCATGCTGTTTATGAAGGTATGTATTTGCTTGGTACATCTATTGCAAGACCTTTGATAGCTAAAGATCAAATAAGAATTGCAAAAAAATTCAGGGCTTTTGCTGTGTCACATGGTTCAACAGGAAAAGGCAATGATCAAGTAAGATTTGAATTAGGTTACCATTATTTTGGTCCAAAAATAAAAGTGATTGCACCTTGGCGTATTTGGAAAATGAATTCAAGATCAGATTTAATTAAATACGCAAAAAAGTACAAAATACCTATTCCTAAAGATAAAAAAGGTGCGCCACCCTTTTCAGTTGATGATAATTTGTTTCATACTTCTACAGAGGGTAAGGCATTGGAAAATCCAAAAAACTTTGCCCCAGAGTTTATTTATCAAAGAACAATGTCTCCTGAGAAAGCTCCTAATAAACCAAGCTTTGTGACTATCAATTTTAAAAATGGAGATCCTTGTGGAATAAATAGTAAAAAAGTTTCTCCTGCTAAACTTTTAGAAAAACTTAATCAATTAGCTGGCAAAAATGGAATTGGAAGAGTTGATCTTGTTGAAAATAGATTTATTGGGATAAAATCTAGAGGTGTTTATGAAACTCCAGGGGGAACATTGTTACTTTATGCTCATAGAGCAATCGAGTCTGTAACACTCGACAAACAAACAATGCATAAAAAAGATGAAGTTATGCCTAGATATGCCAAATTAATTTATAATGGATATTGGTTTTCTAAAGAAAGATTTAAGTTACAAAGAATTATTGATGACAAAAGAAACAAAGTAAACGGTTCAGTAAAATTGAAACTCTATAAAGGAAATATTACAATTCATTCAAGACAAACTAAAAGCAAAGCTTATTCAATGAAAAAAGTTTCATTTGAAGAAAATAAAACCTTTAATAAATCTAATATTGAGAGGTTTATAAACTTCCATAAAAAAAAATTAAGATAAATTAATATGAATTTTGAAACAACAAGGGATAAGGCCGTTGAAAATTTAGAAAACTTCTTAAAAAAAGGGCTCCCAGAGTATTCAAGATCAAGAAATTTTGATTATGGTCCTGAAAAACGTAATAATGTTTCTTGTCTTTCCCCTTACATAACTCACGGTATTCTTAATGAAGTCGAGGTAATAAAAAAGTCATTGTCGAAATTTTCTTTTTCTAAAAACGAAAAGTTTATTCAGGAAGTATTATGGAGAACTTATTGGAAAGGATGGTTAGAGTTAAGACCGACAGTTTGGGGTGATTATATAATAAGCTTAAATAGCATAAGAGAGAAATATAAAGAAGATCCTAATTATCTAAAAGCTATAGAGGGGGCAACTAATATCGAGTGCTTTAACGAGTGGGTAAAAGAATTAAAAAAACATAATTACTTACACAATCATACCAGAATGTGGTTTGCTAGTATCTGGATTTTCACACTTGATTTACCTTGGCAATTAGGAGCTGAATTTTTTTTAAAACATCTTTACGATGGGGATGCTGCATCAAATACCCTGGGTTGGAGATGGGTTGCTGGTATTCAAACCCAAGGAAAACATTATTTAGCATCAGAATGGAATATCAAAAAATTTACCGATAATAGGTTTCAAAATATAAAATTAAATGAAAATGCACCTCCCAAAATCGCAGATAAAACTTATTCAATAATTAAAAACGATTTTATTAATCCAGAAATAAATGAAGATAAAACTCTTATCATTTTTGAAAATAATTTGTCATTTGAAATTTCAAATTTAAAAGAATTTAAATTTGATAAAATAGTATTAGCTGTTAACTCAAATGAATTTAGACAAGTCAAACTAAGTGATAATGTTATAAAATTTAAATCTGAACTAATTAATGACCAGCTTGAAAGAATTAAAAGATTATCAATTAATTGCGAAATTGTTTCAGTTGATAAACTAAAAGATATACAGAACGATTTGTATATTCTTTACCCATCTGTTGGAGAAAATTTGGATTTTGTTTTATCTAACTTAAGTAACTATAAATTTATTTATAGGGAATTGGATCAATTTTCATGGCAATTTTGTAACAAAGGTTTTTTTAATTTTAAAGGTTATATACCTAAGATAATTGCTAAGTTTACCTAGCAAGTTTAATAAATATATCTCCCATTCCTGCTTGTAATTTTTCTAGAGGTGTGTTGTTTCTGATATCGCAGTATTCTCCAGTAACAGGATGAGCTTTCACAATTTTTAAATCATTATCATTACATGGTTTTGTATTATGAAACAAACCAATGACCATTCGTCCATCAAGATTATAAATTTGGTCTTTTGCAATATTAACACCATCACAAAAATATTTTTTTGTTACTCTTTCAGGGAAATCTTTTTTTTTACAAGGATTATTAATTGTAAGAACATAAAATTCTTTTAATCCATCTTTAAACTTATGCTTCATTTTTTGAACCCTCGTATATTTCATCAAATCACATGAGCAGGGAACACAACATCTATAATAATTTCCACACATTTGTTTTCCAGTTTTTTCCTCACTTATATTCACAAACTCAGCTGTACTATTAGGATCAATTAGTGATCCAGATACAGCACAGTATAATTTGTTGTATTCAACAAAATCATTATAAGTAATATCTTTGTCAATTATATACTTAAAAAATTTTGGACCAGCAGCGTTTCTATTATTGTCTGGAAAGATCCTAGACCAATCTGTAACTAAATCTTTATAATAATTTTTTTCAGCAGAAATGGAAATGTTTGAAAAAGTTAGAGTTAATAAAAAAATTGCAGTCAATTTTAAAACATTTAGCAAGAGTTTCATTTGATTTAATTTGGGTTTTTAAAAACCCATTTTTGACCAGTTAAATCTTTCTTGGTCCTCTTTTTCGAACTTATTTAATTCTGCTTTTGAGGGTTTTCTAAAAATAAAAATACCTAGTGCAGCAATAAATAATGCAATTAGTGATACAGAACAAAAAGTCATAAGTTTTAATACATGAAATATTGATATTTTGTAGTAATTTTATTCTAACTTTTGTCGCAGTTAAAAAGGCTTTTAAATTATTAATTAATTGTTATTTAAAGTCTATGAATAAATTCCATTTAATCTTAAGCATACTAATTGTAACGTTTTTCCCGTCTATTACATTTGGAAATGTAATTGAAAAGCTTAATGAAGCAGGTAAGTTTAATAAATTAAATGAAACTCTTGCTAAATCTGGTTTAAATGAAAATCTAAAAGGGGCTGGACCTTTCACTGTGTTTGCGCCATTAGATGATGCGTTTGCTGCCATAAGTGCGAAAACATATTACGGTCTCTTAAGAGAAGAAAATAAAGATAAGTTAGTAAATATATTAGGTCGACACGTTTTTTCAAAAAAAATTACTTCTTCCGAAATAGATAGTGAGGTTAAACTTAAGGCTATTAACGGTGAAGAAATTACGATTAAAAAAGTTAATGGAATAGTCTATATTAATGAGGCAGAAGTTGTAACAGCTGATGTCGAAGTTTCAAACGGTATAATACATTATATAAATAGAGTTCTTCAACCTTTAAAATAATTATTTTTGTCTTAAAGTAATTGTTTGGTTTAAATCTTTAACTGAAATTGTTTTGGTTTTTCCGTTTGTCCATTTAATTTGAATTCTAATATTTTTTTCATTTTTTCTAATTCCATAATGAGCTACTGGTTCCATCTGACACAAATATCCAGATCCAGCATCAATTGTTTTGGAATGTTTTCTTAAATTCGAAATAAGAGTTACAGTTGCGCCCCTCGCTGGTGCTCCATATTTATTCAAAGGTTTTACTCTAAGATATTTATGGTTTGGGTCCACTTTTGCTTTATAAAGGGATAATGGTTGATCTCTGCTTTCACCATGAGAAACCAATAATTCCAATATACCGTCATTGTCTATATCTGCTACAGCGGCTCCAGTTCCGTAACCGTCTTGTTCTAAACCAATATCTAATGGTAATTGTTCTAAAACTCCATTATCCAATATTTTGAAAAGTTTATTTGGTTCACCTATGTTGTTCATAAAAACTTCATCATACCCATCATTATCTAAATCAGCTGAAATGATCGTTCTAATCCTTGTTGGCACATCAAATGTTGGTTTTGCAATATCCTCAAAAATTTTATCTTTTAATACATAAGCTCTATGAAATCCTCCCCAGTTACCGTTCAAAATATCTAACCTCCCTCTATAATATATGTCTGATAAAGCTGTACCTCGACCATTTTGAAGAACATCCTCTACTCTATACTCGTATGCAACGTCTAAAAATTTACCATTATTATTTTTATAAAGAAAATTAGCGCCTCTCTCATTGGCAGCAAAAATATCCATTTTATTTGAAATAATATGACCTGCTACAACTGCTCGACCTCCTGTTACTTTTGCTAAATTTAATTGAACTGACTTATCAACTATTACGTCGTCACTATATTCATAAAATCTAGTTGGTCCCCCGTAATTAGCAACATAAACGCCGTATGTTCCATCACCTTTTCTATCTACACAAGCAACTGACCTTCCAGCTGTCAAATTTAAATCCTTTTTATTTTTTTCAACTTCAAACAAATCTAAAAATTTGTTTCCATCAAAGTCTATTAGTCTATCTGAGTATTTTTTCGTACCACTGTAGGCGTCTGTGTTAAGGAAATAAATTTCTTCATAGCCATCTTTATCAATATCACATGCAGCTACACCAATAGTTCTTCTAAATTCATCAGAAAAAATATTTTCATTAACAATATTTATTAATTTTCCATCTTTATAAGATAATGCTAAGTTAAGATAACCAAACCCAGTGACCACAAAATCAAAGTTTCCATCTTTATTTACATCTGTCACAGAAACTCCATAACTAAGTCTTTTTGGGTTTTCGACAATTTGACTTGTTAAATCCTCAAAAAAACTAGCATAAAGTTTATTTGGAAATATTAATAAGAATAAGAATATAATTTTTTTTAAATTTTTAATTACCTTAAATTGCATTTTTTTTTCTTTTATATTGTTTCATCCACTCACTAAATAATTTTATAGCATCATTCATATCCCTAGTTTTATTTGGGTGATTTTTTGCCCTTCCTAGCATAGTTGCAATAACGTTTACCTGATATTTTATTGATCTATTTTTTATAGTATCGATTGTGTATAAGGCTTTTTCTTTATTTTTAAAACCTAGGCCTTGAGTTGTTGTTTTGGGATTATAATCTGAAAATAAAGATAAATTTAAAGGTTTAATTTTTCTACTTAATGGCATTTTATCTACAGTCTTAAAGACTAATTTATAATCTAGTTTATTTAATTTTTTTTTTGATTTTCCATCAAGCCCTATCAGATTAATTGAAAAATTACTTTTTTTATTTGTTTTACAAATTAATTTTATATGTCTCTTGTGAAATTCCTTAATCCTATCTTGATAGATTTTTTTTAAATTTAAATATTTTTTTTCCTTATAATTTGGTGTTGAAACAAACAATATTCTACTTTTCCATTTGTATTTTTCTAAATTCATATTCTTTTACTAGAACACCTTTTTGAACAATATTTGACTTTCTCCCAGTTAAGTTTCCATTTTTTTCTCCAATTAAAAGGCCTTTTACAAACGATGCATAATTTAGAAGGTAAGTTAGATTTTTTCATTTTAATTGATGTTTATTTTTTAAAAATAAAAAATAGGCAACAATCTCATATGCGTAATGAAATAATATAAATAGTGGTTTTTTACTTAAGATTTTATATAAAAAATTGTATTTTGGAATACTCGACCAAATAATTAAAAATGCTTTTGCCCCACCAATTACTTTTCCATCATGGATAACATGAAGTCTTCTTAAAAGCTCAGCTTGCGTTTTTGATGTCAATGAAATCGCCTCATCATTATTAGTAATGTCTACCCAATCTAATGAATTATCTGAATATTTTTTGTAGTGATCAATTTCCATTTTACAAATCTTACATGAGTTATTAAAAAAAACTTTAACTGACATTAGTATTCTCCTTAATAAATTTGTCAGCTGCAGAAAAAATTAATTTTTTTCTGTCTTGTTTCATTTTATCTAAGATACGAACCATCATTGATAATCTAGGATTTTTCAAAAAGAAGGATCTGTTTCTATTTATAAACCTCCAATAAAGACCATCCATAATATTACACCACTCATCTTTTTTGAAATCCATCATCTTCATAAAATAACTTGATCCACATATATAGGGTTTAGTTGCAAAAATTCCACCATCACTAAATAATCCCATACCATAAACATTAGGAACCATTACCCAGTCAGATGAATCTACAAACATTTCCATAAACCATTTATAAACATAGATAGGTTTGATTTCACAAAGGTTCATAATATTAGCTAATATCATTAATCTCTCAATGTGGTGTGACCATCCGTGTGTTAGAGCATTTTTAATTGCATAGTCTAATGGTGGTAAACCCGTATTACCTTCATACCACGAACTTTTCATTTTTCTATTTTGTTTAAAGAAATTTCGTGTTTCCATCTCTTTATTATAGCCTCTATAAATTCCCCTCATGAATTCTCTCCAACCAATTACTTGTCTTGTGTATCCTTCTAATGAGTTTAGTCTTATTTTGTTTTTCTTGTGATGGGTTAAAATTCTATCAATAACAAATTCCGGAGTAATTAAACCAAGGTTAATATATGGACTTAGTGCGCTATGAAATAATATATTATCTTTTTGATCAACTGCATCCTCATAATCTCCAAACAAATTAGACTTTTCCTTAATAAAAAAATCTAATAGCTTAACAACATCTTTATGAGTCGTAGCTAACCAAAAATTATCTACACTACCTGGATGTTTTGGAAATTTCTTTTCAACTATTTTTTTTAAAGCTACAGTATGTTTGGTCTCACTAATTTTTGGAAATTTAGGTATAGAAATATTTTTGGGTAATTTATTTCTGTTGTCCTCATCGAAACTCCATTTACCACCCACTGGTGTTCCATCTTTTGCCATTAGAATATTCAGTTTTTTTCTAGTTTCTTTATAAAATGTTGCCATAAATGGTTTTTTATTTTTATTTAAATATGCATCAAACTCCTGACGAGAATTAAGAAACATTGGTGTTTTTATAACATTCCATTTAACTTTTATACTGTTGAAAAATTTAGTTAATTTGATTTCAAAAAATTTATCCTCAACTTCAAAACTTGTTACTTCGTCTATTTTTTTTGAATTAATAATTTTTTTTAATTTTTCTGTATAACTTTTACTGAACTCTTTATTCTCGATATCTGAATATTCTATTTTAAGTTTATTTTTTTTTAATTCATCTGCATGGGATCTCATAGAAGATAAAAATAGTAATATTTTAAGCTTATGGTGCTTCTCATACGTGCAAAGCTCTAGATCCTCTGCCATGAAAAATAGGTGATCATTTTTGTAGCGATCTAGGTATTTTAGTGGAAATAATTGATTTCCAAGTATAAAAAATAACTTCATAATGTTAATATAACTAAAAAAAAATTTATGTCAGGAAAATATATTATTTTTGGTGCGACAGGTTCTATCGGCTCTAGTCTTGCAGAGAAGCTTGCAGATGATAAAGCTGAAATTCATTTGGTTGCTAGAAATGAGGAAGAAGTTAAACCGATCGCAGAAAAATTGGGTTGCACTTTTACTGTAGCTGATGTTCTACAGGATAGATTTATGGAGAAGGTCAAGTCCGATGTACCAGAGGCAAAAGGAATTGCTTATTGCATAGGATCTATAGATTTAAAACCTGTTAGAATGACAAAAGAAGAAGACTTCAATAAATGCATGAAACTAAATCTTTATTCTGCAGTTGAGGCTATAAAAGGTTTTCAAGATAGTCTTAGAAAAAATAAAGGATCAATAGTTCTTTTTTCCACTGCGGCTGTTCATCGAGGTTTTACAAACCATTCTATTATTGCATCAGCAAAAGCAGCTGTTGAAGGGCTTGCAATTAGTTTAGCAGCAGAGTTTGCTCCAAATATAAGGGTAAATTGTATTGCTCCAAGTTTAACAAAATCTAAAATTGCTCAACCGATGTTAAAAAATTCTGCAATTGCAGATGGGATAGCAAAAGCACATCCTTTAAAAAGGATTGGTGAAGGGCAAGACTCTGCTTCACTTGCTAAATTCTTAATTTCTGAAGATAGTTCATGGATTACTGGTCAAGTAATTGCAGTAGATGGTGGTCGATCAAGATTAGCTTAAGATATTATCTAAAGTCTCTAGCTGACCAATCTTAAATGTTATCGCATCATCAGGATGATATCCATATTGATTAGAAGAATTTTTAAATCTCACGCCTGGCTCCATAATAGGCTCTAACGAGAGTACTACTGTACCCCAGTGCATTCCTAAAACTTTTTTACTTTTTAAATCTTGTCCAATATTAAGAGCTTCTTCTGGATTTGTATGATAAATG
>NHFT02000007.1 GCA_002170205.2 Candidatus Pelagibacter sp. TMED118 | reverse complement strand
AATTATAGCAGGGTCAGACTCATCTGGAGGAGCTGGTGTACAAGCAGATATAAAAACCGCAACAAGTCTGGGATCTTATGCAATGAGTGCTATAACAGCAATCACATCTCAAAATACAACTGGAATTTTATCTATATCTAAAGTACCGATTAAACAAATTGAAAATCAAATTCAATTTACTTCAAAAGATATTAAACCTGACGCTGTTAAAATCGGAATGTTACACTCTGCAGAAGTAATAAAAAAAATTATAAAATGTTTAAATTATATAAAAGTAAAAAAAATTATATTAGACCCTGTAATGGTAGCAAAAGGAGGAACAAGACTTATTGATAATAAGTCGATAAATATATTAAGAGCAAAATTAATGAATAAAGTAACTTTAATTACACCAAACATTCCTGAGGCAGAAATATTAAGCAAAACAAGAATTACAAATGTTGATGATATGATTTTTTCTGGTAAAAAATTAATAGAGCTTGGTGCAAAAAATGTTCTAATAAAGGGTGGGCATTTAAATTCAAAACATATTTTTGATGTTTATTTAAATAAAAAAGAATTAAAAATATTTAAAAGCATGAAAATAAATACAAAAAATACCCACGGAACTGGTTGCACGTTGTCAAGCGCCATAACTTCTTATTTTTCGTGTGGAAAAACATTAAAGAAATCTTGTGAAATGGCAATTAATTATGTTAACCATTCAATAAGAACTGGACCTAAATATGGGTTAGGTCACGGACCGATAAATCATGTTGAAATAACTAATATAAAAAAAAATTTTAAATGAAGAATGTAGTCGTTGTAGGATCTCAGTGGGGCGATGAAGGTAAGGGCAAAATCGTTGATTGGCTTTCAAGCGAGGCGGATGTTGTCATTAGATTTCAAGGTGGTCATAATGCAGGACATACATTAGTTGTTAATGGTGTGACTTATAAATTAAGATTATTACCATCTGGTATTGTTAGAAAAAACAAAATCTCTATAATTGGAAATGGAGTAGTAATTGATCCATGGGCATTATTAGATGAGATAGAAGAGCTAAAATTAAAAGGCGTACATATAAATAATAAAAACTTAATCATTTCTGACTCAGCAAACTTAATTTTGCCGTTCCACAGAGAAATGGATGAAATAAGGGAGGACTCAGCTGGTAAAGCTAAAATCGGAACAACTAGAAGAGGGATAGGACCAGCCTACGAAGATAAAGTTGGCAGAAGATCAATTAGAGTTATGGATCTGTTATCAGAAAAAAATTTAGACCATCGATTAGAAACAGTATTACTGCACCATAATGCGATCAGAAAAGGTCTTGGAAAAGATATTTACTATAAAAATAAATTAAAAAAAGATCTATTGAAAATAGCTCCACAAATTTTGAAATATTCACAGCCTGTTTGGAAAAAAATTGATGGGTATAAAAAGTCTAGAAAAAAAATATTATTTGAGGGAGCACAAGGGGTATTATTAGACGTAGATCATGGAACATATCCTTTTGTGACCTCATCAAATACTGTTGCATCTTCAGCTGCAACCGGATCAGGGTGTGGAATGAATTCAATAAATTATGTTCTTGGAATTACAAAAGCATATACTACTCGCGTAGGCGAAGGACCTTTTCCAACAGAGCTTAAAGATAATGTCGGCGAATTGTTAGGTATAAGAGGTAAAGAATTTGGAACTGTTACAAGTAGAAAAAGACGATGTGGATGGTTTGATGGTGTATTAGTTAGACAGACAATTAAAATCTCGGGGATAGATGGTATAGCCTTAACTAAATTGGATGTACTAGATGAACTTGATAAAATAAAAATTTGCATTGCTTATGAACTAAATGGAAAAAAAATTGACTATTTGCCAGCTGCTATGGATGATCAACTGAAAGTTAAGCCAATTTACAAGATATTTAAAGGTTGGAAATCTTCAACCAAGGGTATTAAAAAAATTGATGATCTTCCTAAAAATGCAATTACTTATATAAAAGAATTGGAAAAGTTTATTGAAACAAAAGTTTCTAGTGTATCAACAAGCCCAGAAAGAAATGATACAATTTTGATAGAGGATCCGTTTAAGATTTAATTCGCGGGTAATAAATTTTTTGATCTAGCAGAATTTAGCATATGTTTTTGTAATTTTTCGAAAGCTTTATTTTCTATTTGTCTTATTCTTTCTCTGCTGATTTTGAACTTTTTACTTAGGTCCTCTAAAGTTATTGGGTTATCATTTAGCCTTCTAGAGTATAAAATTTCTTTTTCTCTTTCATTTAATATTTTAATCGAATCTTTTAGCAAATCTCTTCTTTGCTCCATTTCCTCTTGTTGTGCAAATTTGAGTTCTTGATCCATTTTGTCATCTACAACCCAATCCTGCCATTCATCGCCATCTTCTCCAATTGGAGAATTCAAGGATTTCTCTTTACCAGACAATCTTCGGTTCATAGAAACTACTTCATTTTCACTTACATCAAGTTTATTTGCAATTTTTTTTACTTCCTCATCTTTCAGATCTCCTTCTGATCTTGGTGCGATCTGATTTTTTATTTTCTTTAAATTAAAGAATAATTTTTTTTGTGCAGTAGTAGTTCCCATTTTCACAAGACTCCATGATCTTAATATATATTCTTGGATAGAAGCTTTTATCCACCACATGGCATAAGTTGCTAGACGAAAACCTTTCTCAGGTTCAAACTTTTTAACTGCTTGCATTAGTCCAATATTTCCCTCAGAAATCATTTCATTAACTGGTAACCCATATCCTTTGTATCCCATAGCTATTTTAGCCACTAGTCTTAGGTGACTTGTGACTAATTTTTCTGCTGATTTAATATTACCAGTATTTTTCCAGTTTTTAGCCAGCATATATTCTTCCTCTGCATCTAACATTGGAAACTTTTTAATTTGAGCAAGATAAGCAGACAAAGCACCTTCGTTAGATAGTGTGGGTAGGTTATATTTACTTTTATTCATAATATTATTTATTTAATAAAGATATTAGATTTTACAATAATTTTTTTTTAAGTATTTCTTAGTTTTTTTAATATATTTTCTAAATCTTCAGGTAATTCTGAACTAAAACTCATTTTATTTTTATTTTTTGGGTGTATAAAGCCCAAGGTTTTCGCATGGAGAAATTGTCTATTCAAATTTTTTAATTGTAAAATGATTTCTTCTTCAACATTTTTGATTCCTCTAAACTTTTTCTTGTATTGCTTATCACCTAATATGTTGTTTCCTTTATAAGTCATGTGCACCCTTATTTGATGCGTTCTGCCTGTTTCCAATTTACATTCTACAAGACTAAAAGTAGGTATTTTTTGGCTCTCGAATATTTCAATAGTTTTATAATTTGTTATTGCTTTTTTTCCATTTGCTTCCCCGACTTCCATTAATTGTCTATTTTTAGAACTCCTTCTAATAAAATTTTCTATCTTTCCAGATCGTGGTCTTAATTTGCCCCAAACCATGGCTAAATATATTCTATCTACTGAATGATTTTTGAACTGATCAGATAACATCATATGAGAAAAATTATTTTTGGCTATAACTACTAATCCTGAGGTATCTTTATCAATTCTATGAACTATGCCTGGTCTAAATTTTTCTCCAATATTCGAAAGTTCCGTTCCTTTATATTTAATTAATGCGTTTACAATAGTCTTATCTAAATTGCCGGCCCCAGGATGAATCGATATACCCGCTTTTTTATTTAAGACTATTAAATCATTATCTTCAAAAATAATATCTAAATTATAATCAAATGGTTTGAGTGAAATCTCCTCAGGCTCAATAATATTAAATTCTATCACGTCACCATATCTAACAATTAAGGATGGCTCTTTGACAATTTTTTCATTTATCTTTAAAAATTTTTTTAATATTAAATTTTTAATTTTTGTTCTACTTATATTTTCACATTTTTGGCTAAGATAATAATCAACCCTAGAATTTTTTTGTGAGTTTTCTACAATTAATTTGATGATATTACTCATATTTTATAATATTAATATGAAATGCGTCTGTAGCTCAACTGGATAGAGCGCCAGATTTCGGCTCTGGAGGTTCAGGGTTCGACTCCTTGCAGGCGCACAAAAAATTTCCTCGTTTATAATATACAAATACAACTATTCTCCCATATTAACTAATGTCCCTTTTTTTCTAGCACCATAAAATGAAAAGTAAAATACAGCAATGGATATTGAAAAATAAGATATATTTAAAAACAAGGCCTTAAATATATTTTCATAGTTTACTGAATTATTAACTAATATTGATCTTGCTTCCTCAAAAACGTAAACTAAAGGTAAAAACTTTGAGATAACCTGTAACCATTCCGGTAATATTGATAGAGGATAATAAACACATCCCAGCGGGGCCAATAAAAATAGAGATGACCAAGCTGTATTTTCAAAAGATGGTCCAAATCTTAAAAGACCAGAAGTTACCAAAATACCTAATGTTGTTCCAAACAAATATAAACTTAGAAAAAGTAACAGCAATGGAAAACCCATATCAAGTATTGAGACACCAAATAATGGGCTCATTAATAAAATTGCCGGAACTATCCCGATTAATGTTCTTATCAAGGCGGTACAAGTTAGGGCAGTAATTATTTCACTTATCTTTAGAGGAGCTATAAATAAATTTGTGAAATTTCTACTCCATATTTCTTCTAGAAATAACATATTAAAACTTATACTCGACCTAAAAAGAAAGTCATAAAGTATTGCACAACTTAATATCACTCCAGCTGTGTTTGTATAATATTCGCTATACATAGTAAAAAATTTTGAAATAAAGCCCCATAAAATTATTTGTATTGTTGGCCAGTAAATTAAGTCTAAGATTCTTGGAAAAGACCCTTTGATCAAATAAAGGTGCCTAATCGACAGCGCATAAATTCTGTTTAATTTCATAATTATTCTCTTACAATTTTTAAAAATGTCTCCTCTAGATTTAACCTTCCATGTCTAGTAATCAAATCTTTACATGTGCCGTTATCAATAATTTTTCCACCCTTCATCATCATCACCTTAGAACAAAGTCTTTCGACTTCATTCATGTTGTGAGATGCAAGTAAAATAGTTGTCTTATTTTTGAATGAATAATCCTCTAGATAAGATCTTATGTAATCCCCTGTGTCAGGATCAAGGCTTGCTGTAGGCTCGTCTAATAATAAAATCTTAGGATTGTTTATCAAAGATTTTGCTAAAGAGACTCTATTCTTTTGACCAGATGACAACTCCCCCGTCTTTCTATTTTCAAAATCTTTAAGATTTAGCTCATCAATTAAAGTATTAATTCTGGATTCTAAATTTTTTACTTCATACATTTTACCATATACAGTTAAATTTTCTCTGATCGTAAGTTTTTTTGGTAATTCTACATAAGGTGATATAAAATTCATTTTTTCTAAAGCCTCAATTCTATTTTTTTCATTTTCAACATTTTTTCCATTAATCAAAATTTCTCCTTTAGAAGGTTTTATAAGCCCTAATATCATTCCAATTGTAGTAGTTTTACCACACCCGTTTGGCCCAAGTAGTCCAATAATTGTCCCTGTTTCAATCTCAAAATTTAAATTTTTAACAGCCTCAAACTCATTATAGTTTTTGTATAGACTTTTAATTTCAATGCTCATTTGAATGACGCTCTTTTTAATCTATCATTAATTGTTTGTCCAAGACCTTTGTTTGGAATTTTTTCTACTTCTATAAGCTTATATTTTTTTTTTTTATCTTTCTAAGCATTTTATATAGATTTTTACCAGCTTCTATTAAATTCTTTTTTTTTGTAAGATAAAAAAAATTTTTATTATTAGTCCTTTTTTTGTTGATTAACAAATAAGCACTACCTTTTTTTGGATTTTTAATATTTAGTTTAATAGGAATTCCAGGCGAATAATGAAGTTTACTTTGCCCAGGAAATTTGAGTTTATTTTCAGAAAAATATTTTAGATTAAGACCAATAGCTTTATTAATTTCCTCTATACTTAATCCCCCAAGCCTTATAATTTTTGGCTTGTTAATAAGATTAACAATTGTAGATTCTAAACCTATTGAGGATCTGCCACCATTTAGAATATATTTTATTGTTTTTCCAAACTCATCTTTAACATCATTTTTTGTTACTGGACTAATGCCAGTAGATATATTAGCACTGGGCGCTGCTAATGGAAAATTAATTTTCTTTAAAAGCGATCTTGTGATATGGTGTTTTGGAAATCTAACTGCAAGTGAATTTTGATTGTTTGTAACATTCTTTGATACCATACTGTCATTTTTTAGTTTTAAAATAAATGTGATTGGTCCCGGGCAAAATTTTTTATAAAGCTTAATAACATATCTGTTTACATGACAATCTTTTTTTAATCTTTCTAGATTATAATAGTGAACTATCAAAGGATTATTTTTTGGTCTTTTTTTTATTTTGAAAATTTTTAATGTCGCTTCATTTGAATATGCATTTGCAGCTAGTCCATAAACCGTTTCAGTAGGTATTCCAATACACTCATTTTTTTCCAAAATTTTAATTGATTTTTTAATACTGGAATTATTAATTTTCATGTATTATTTAGATGTTTAATATGAAAGACAAAAATTTACCAGATGATATTAACAGTAAATCTTTAAGCGAACTGACAGAATTAGTGGAGAATCTTTTACAAAAGTTGGAAGGAGAAAAAAATTTAGAGAATTCAATATTAGACTATCAAAAAATAATTATGCTTAATAATTTAATACAAAAAAAATTTTCAAAAACTTCCAAGGAAATCTCTGAGGAAACAAATAGTAAAATTAAAAAAATTAAAATAAAATGAAAAAAAAACTATCCAAAGTTGCAAAAGACATCAATAAATATTTAAAAAGTTTTATATATAAACAAAAAAATTCAGGACTTTTAACACCCATGAGCTACGGATTATTGCCAGGAGGTAAAAAAATAAGATCAAAATTGCTTATTGATGTAGGAAAAATTTTTCGTGTTAAATATCAGACATTAGTTGTAATAGGTGCTGCCATTGAATGTATTCATGCCTACTCATTAATCCATGACGATCTGCCATGCATGGATAATGATGTTATAAGAAGAGGAAAATTAACAACACATAAAAAGTTTGGAGAATCAACAGCAATACTTGCTGGAAATTCTCTATTAACTATTGGTTTTGAAATTTTGAGTTCTTCACAATTAAATATTCCGAGTGCAACAAAAAATCAAATCATTAACTTAATCTCTAAATGTGCAGGGCATTCAGGTGTTGCAGGTGGTCAATATCTAGATTTAAATTATGAAAAAAAAAGAATTTCAAAAAATAAAATTATTGAAATGCAACGAAAAAAAACAGGAATGCTTTTCCAGTTTTGTTGTTCAACTCCCGTAATTTTGGCCAAAAAAAATAGATATATTAAAAAATTTTCTAATATAGGTTCAGATATTGGATTATTGTTCCAAATTACTGATGATTTAATAGATCATCAAGGGATAACTAAAAATGTAGGAAAAAAAACCAGAAAAGATATAAAAAAAGGTAAGGCAACTTTAATCAGTTTACTTGGATATAAAAATACTATTAATTATTCTTTAAAATTAAAAAATAAGATATTTAATCAACTAAATGATTTTGGAAAAGAAGCTCAAGATATTAAAGAAACACTGAATTATGTAATATTGAGAAAAAAATGAACAAACAATTTAAATACTTAAACAAAATAAATTTTCCATCAGATTTAAGAAAATTAAAAAAATCTGAATTAAAAGACTTGGCAAAAGAGGTAAGAGAGGAAATGATTAGTGCAGTTTCTGAAACCGGAGGTCATCTAGGGGCCGGATTAGGAGTTGTGGAACTAACCGTAGCCTTACATTATATTTTTGATACTCCGAAAGATAAATTAATTTGGGATGTGGGACATCAAGCATATCCACATAAAATATTAACTGGAAGAAGGGATAAAATTAGGACTTTAAGAAAAGGAAATGGTCTATCAGGTTTCACAAAAAGATCAGAAAGTGAATATGATCCGTTTGGAGCGGCGCATAGTTCAACTTCAATATCATCGGGGCTAGGTATAGCCATTGCAAATAAATTATCAAATAAATCAAATAACGTAATTTCAGTTATTGGCGATGGTGCAATAAGTGCTGGAATGGCATATGAAGCAATGAATAATGCTGGAGCGAGTAAAACTAAAATTATAGTAATTTTAAACGACAACGATATGTCAATTTCAAAACCTGTTGGTGCTATGAGGAGCTATTTAGCAAAAATCTTATCGGGTAAAATTTATTTTAGTTTAAGAGAAACAATTAAGTTAGTTATTTCAGCGTTTTCAAAAAGATTTTCAAAAAAAGCTGGAAAGGCAGAAGATTTTCTAAGATCAGCTGTTACTGGTGGAACTTTATTTAATTCTATGGGATTTTATTACGTAGGTCCAATTGATGGGCATGATATAGACTCCTTATTATCAGTTCTTCAGAATGCTAAGGAAATTAATTATGAGGGGCCAATCATGATACACGTCAAAACACAAAAAGGAAAAGGTTATAGTTTTGCAGAAAAATCTGAAGACAAATATCATGGTGTTTCAAAATTCAATGTTAATACAGGCAAACAAGAAAAATCAAACTCAATTGTTCCCTCATACACAAAAGTCTTTGCCAATACACTTATTCAACATGCTGAAAATGATAGCAAGGTTGTGGGTATAACGGCAGCTATGCCTTCAGGAACTGGTATGGATTTATTCAGCAAAAAGTTTCCAACTCGAATGTTTGACGTTGGAATAGCTGAACAGCACGCGGTGACATTTGCTGCTGGACTGGCAACGGAGGGATACAAACCTTATGCTGCTATATATTCTACATTTCTTCAAAGAGCTTATGATCAGGTAGTCCATGATGTGGCAATACAGAGTTTGCCAGTGAGATTTGCAATAGACAGAGCTGGATTAGTGGGAGCTGATGGACCAACTCATGCAGGATCTTTCGATATAACTTATCTTTCTACACTTCCGAATTTTATTGTGATGGCAGCCAGCGATGAAGCAGAATTAGTCAAAATGATAAATACCTCAATAGATATAAATGATAGACCATGCGCATTTAGGTATCCTAGAGGGAACGGCAATGGAGTTGATTTACCGTCAATAGATGAAAAATTGGTTATTGGAAAAGCTCGCACTATCAAAGAGGGAAAACAAGTTGCAATTCTAAATTTTGGCGCACGATTAAATGAAACTTTAATAGCAAGAGAAAATTTAAAAAAAAAGGGAATTAATTTAACAGTGATTGATGCAAGGTTTGCTAAACCATTAGACGAAAAACTTATTTGGCAACTCGCTAATGACCATGATGTATTAATGACAATAGAGGAAGGTTCAATAGGAGGTTTTGGGTCGCATGTATCTCAATTTTTGTCAGAAAAGAATTTTTTAGATAACAATCTTAAGTTTAGGTCTATGATTTTTCCAGACAGATTTATAGATCATGATAAACCAGAGGTAATGTATAAATTAGCTGGCTTAGATGCTCATAGTATAACCGAAAAAATATTGGATACTTTAAATTCTAAAATAATTTTAAAAAAAACTAATTAAAATTTGCACTGAGCGTTGTTCATCAACATATGATCGAGCAATACGCAGTTCATCATTGCTTCACCTATTGGAACAGCTCTTATTCCAACACATGGATCGTGTCTACCTTTAACTGATATAGATGTATTTTTTCCAAATCTATTTATTGTTTTTCTAGAAGTAAGAATTGAAGAAGTGGGTTTAACAGCAAAAGAAACCTTTATTTCTTGACCCGACGATATTCCACCCAAAATACCACCTGCGTTATTAGATATAAAGTTAATTCTTTTTCCTTTCTGCACAATTTCATCAGAATTTTCTTCCCCAGTCAATTGTGCTGAATTCATTCCTGATCCAATGTTAACACCTTTAACTGCATTTATACTCATCATTGCAGCTGCAAGATCCATGTCTAATTTTGAATAAATTGGTGCACCAAGACCAACTGGGATTCCTCTTGCTCGTATCTCAATTATAGCTCCACAAGATGAGCCAGCTTTTCTTATACCAAGCAAATATTTTTCCCACAATTTTATCATAGACTTGTCAGGACAAAATAATGCATTTTTTCTTATATAACTATCATCCCATTTTTTTTGATTACAACCTAAAATTCCAAGTTGCGTTACTGCTCCAATTACCTTAAATTTTTTTCCTAGCTTAGTTTGTAAAACCTTTTTTGCGATAGCGCCCGCGGCAACTCTTGATGCAGTTTCCCTTGCTGATTGGCGACCACCTCCCCTGTAATCCCTAATGCCATATTTTTTAAAATATGTAAAATCTGCATGCCCTGGTCTAAATTTATTTTTAATGGTTTCATAGTCTCTTGACCTCATATCTTGATTATAAATAATCATAGAAATTGGTGTTCCAGTTGTTTTTCCCTCAAATACCCCAGATAAAATATGAACTTTATCATCTTCTTTTCTTTGTGTTGTAAACTTTGATTGCCCAGGTTTTCTTTTGTTTAGCTCAATTTGAATATCTTCTTCTCTTATTGATATATTTGGCGGACATCCATCAACAATACACCCTATTGCAGGACCATGCGATTCTCCCCATGTAGTAAAACGGAATATTTTTCCAAATGTGTTAAAAGACATAAATATATTATATAAGTTATTTTGTTTAAATTATGAATCAAAAAAATTCTTTAGGACTTAATATTTGCTTCGGTGACACGGATAAACCTATAGATTTATTCAAGGTTTGGTTCGAAGAGGCTGTAAAAGCTGAGATTAACGATCCAAATGCTGTTGCTTTAGCGACATCTGATGTTAATTTAATACCAACTGTCAGAATGGTTTTGCTAAAGGATTTTAGCTCAAAAGGATTTGTTTTTTATACAAATTTAAATAGCAAAAAAAGCGATGATTTAAAAAATAACCCAAATGCATCTATGTGCTTTCATTGGAAAAGCTTGTTAAGACAAATAAGAATAGTTGGTACAATAAATTCAGTTAATAACAAAGACGCTGATGATTATTATAACTCTAGAGCTTATAGAAGTAGAATTGGTGCTTGGGCATCAAATCAAAGCAAAATTTTAAAAAATAGAGATGAACTTTATAAAAATATAGAGGAGTTCAAAAAAAAGTATCCCGACGAAGAAAAAGTACCACGACCTCCATATTGGTCTGGATGGATTTTAGAACCTAAAACAATTGAGTTTTGGTTGGATGGTGAAAATAGAATTCATGAACGTCTCAAGTATAAAAAAAATGGAAAAGATTTGTGGGAAAAGTTTTTACTTAGCCCTTAAAAAGATCTTCCCAAACTAAAATATGTAAGGCTTTTTAGTATCTGTTTTTCTTTGCTATCTTCAAATATATTCAAAGAGTTCGAAGCTATATTTATAAAGTACTCTGCTTTTTTATAACAATCGTTTATTACTTTATATTTTTTTATCATCTCTAATACTTTATTTAGATCAACGTTGTCTCTCTTTTTCTTATTAAAAATTATAAATAACTCATTTTTTTCCTCATTATTTATTTTTTGATAAAGTAAAATTATAGGTAAAGTAACTTTGCCTTCGAAAAAATCATTACCTATTTGTTTTCCAAACATTTTAAGATCTGAATTATAATCAAGGGTATCATCAGCAATTTGAAATGTTAGTCCTAGGTTTTTACCATATGAATGTAACGCATCCTTAAACTTATTTTCTTTTTTTGAAAGAATTGCTCCTACTTTAGTAGATGCAGCAAATAAGGACGCAGTTTTCCAAGAAATTATTCTTAAATACGTTTCTTCTAAAATATCTATCTCTTTATTATGTTGTAACTGCAATACTTCCCCTTGCGAGATTTCTGCGGAGGTTGAAGATAGAAGTTTTAATATTTCTAAATCTCCATCATCAACCATCATTTCAAAACATCTACTAAGTAAATAGTCACCGACTAAAATGGACGATTGATTACCCCATATCTTATTAAGTGTTTTTTTACCTCTTCTTACTTCTCCATTATCTATAACATCGTCATGCATCAGAGTTGCTGAATGTATTAGCTCAACACAAGCCGAAAGATTTATGTCTCTCCCGCCTTTTAGATAACCACACAACTTTGCGGATCCTAAAGTAAGCAATGCTCTAATTCTTTTTCCACCTGTATTAATGTGGTATTTGGTCATTTCATCAACTAATTCAACTTTACTTGTTAATTTTTGTTTTATTTTCTCATCGACTAAAATTAGTTTATCTTCAACTGAAGTTTTTAGCTCAGAATAAGAGTTATTAATCTTGCTTTTTAGTTGAACTACAGTGCCCATTTTTAGAAAATATTATAATAATATTATTAATATACTTATCAATTGACGCACCCAAAACTTCAACTATAAGTAGACTTTATATTGTCTAAAAAATCTAATAAGCATATTAATGTTTTCATTATTCAAAAAAAAAAAAATTATACCGCTTATCAAACTTTCTGGCGTGATAGGAAATGTAGGTAAATTTAAACAAGGCATTGACTTATCAGGTCAAGAGGAAATAATTAAGAAAGCTTTTTCATTAAAGAAATCACCTGCAGTTGCAATCTCAATAAATTCACCAGGAGGTTCGCCAGTTCAATCTCATTTAGTCCATGATTTCATAAAATATCAAGCTAAGAAAAATAGAAAAAAGGTTATTGTTTTTGCAGAAGACCTTGCAGCTTCTGGAGGATATTTAATTTCTTGTGCAGGGGATGAGATATATGCAAATCAAAGTTCAATCATCGGATCAATAGGAGTTATATATTCCTCTTTTGGTTTTAAAAAATTAATTGAAAAAATTGGTGTGCAGAGGAGAGTTTATACAGCTGGTAAAAATAAAAGTACTTTAGATCCCTTTTTGGATGAAAAAACAGAGGATATTGAAAGATTGAAAAATATCCAATTAGACCTTCACAAAAACTTTATAGATGTCGTGAATAATAGCAGATCTACAAAACTTAAAAAAGATACTAATGTAGAATTATTCAGCGGAGAATTTTGGTCCGGAAAAAAAGCATTAGAGCTAGGTTTGATTGACGGAATTGGAAATGCAAATGATGTTCTTAGAGAAAAATATGGTGAAGAAGTTATTATAAAAAGTTTTGAAAAAAATAAGGGATGGTTGGCTAGAAAATTATCCTCGGAATCTCAGACAGAAAAATTATTAAATATAATTGAGAAAAGATCTATCTGGCAAAAATATGGTTTCTAAAAAAAAAAATTTTTTTACATTTCAAAATACAATTTTCAATCTTCAAAATTATTGGAGTAAACAGGGTTGTGTAATTTTACAGCCTTACGATCTAGAAGTTGGTGCAGGAACATTTCATCCAGCAACAACACTTAGATCTATAGGTTCTAAGCCTTGGAAGGCTTCATATGTTCAGCCATCTCGTAGGCCCAGTGATGGAAGGTATGGAGAAAATCCTAATCGACTTCAACATTATTTTCAATTTCAAACTATTATCAAACCTTCCCCAGACAACATAAAAAAATTATTTTTAAAAAGTCTATCAGTAATTGGTATTGAAAAAAAAAACCATGATATAAGATTTGTCGAGGACGATTGGGAGAGTCCCACTTTAGGTGCAGCAGGTTTAGGATGGGAAGTTTGGTGTGATGGAATGGAAATTAGTCAATTTACATATTTTCAGCAAATGGCGGGATTTCAGTGTAATCCTATCTCAGTTGAAATTACATATGGTTTAGAAAGAATTTGTATGTTTACTCAGCAAAAAAAAAATGTTTTTGATCTTATCTGGAATGATAAAGGGATAACTTATAAAGATATCTTTTATCAATCGGAAAAAGAATTCTCAAAATACAATTTTGATTTAGCAAATACAAAAAATTTATTCACTACATTTGATTTCATTGAGGCTGAGGCTCAAAATTTAATAGAAAATAATTTAGCACTCCCAGCTTATGACCAATGTTTAAAAGCAAGTCATATATTTAATGTTCTGGATGCTAGAGGCGCAATTAGCATTGCTCATAGATCCAATTTTATCTCTAAAATTAGAGATATGGTTAAAGGAGCAGGAGAAATATGGTTAAAGGACAATAAGTAAATGCCAGAATTATTATTAGAATTATTTAGTGAAGAAATGCCGTCGAAATTACAAACCAATGCAAGAGAGAACTTGTTAAATATTTTTACTAATTTTTTCGATCAGGAGAATATAATTTATGATAAAAATTTTTCGGCGTTATCAACACCAAATAGATTAATTGTTCATTTTAAAAATATTCAAAAGGAAGCAATTAAAAATTCAAAAGTCCTTAAAGGCCCCAGCACAAACGCCCCAGAAGAGGCTATAATAGGTTTTTTAGAGAAAAATAAAATTACAAAAAATAAAATTTTTAAAAAAAAGTTAGAGAAAGGTGAGTTTTTTTTCTATAAAACGTTAAAGGAAAAAATTAAAACAAAAAATATTCTAGAAGAAAATATTCCTAATTTGTTATCGAGTGTTAAGTGGAAAAAGTCAATGAAATGGGGCACATATGATTTATATTGGGGAAGGCCATTAAAATCTATAATGGCTATTTATGAAGGCAACGCATTAAAATTTAATTATTTTCACCTTAAGAGCTCTAACAAGACTTTTGTAGATAAGGATTTCGAGGATAAAACAAAAGTTTTCAAAAATTATAAATCTTATAAAAAATTTTTTGTTAAACAAAACATAATTGTTGATCATAATGAGAGAAAAAAATATATTGAGAAAAATCTAGTTAAATCATCTAAACTAAATAATTATAAAATATTTATAAATAATCAACTTCTAGAAGAGGTAACAAATATTTTAGATAGACCTAAAATAATACTATGCTCCTTTAATAAAAAATATTTAAATATGCCAAAAGAATTAATTATTACTACAATTGAATATCATCAAAAATTTTTTGTTATTTATGATCAAAATTCAAAACTAATAAATATGTTTTATGTAGTTATCGATTGTAATGATAAAAATGGCTTAATAAAAAAAGGGAATGAAAATGTTGTGGATGCAAGACTATCTGATGCTGAATATTTTTGGAATAAAAACAAATCGAAAAATATGATAAAACAAGTATCGTTATTACAAAATATTAATTACTTTAAAGGATTAGGTAGTTATCTTGATAAAGTTCAAAGATTAAAAATAATAGGTGGATTCTTATCTGATGCATTTTTGATTAGCAAAGAGAAAGTAGAATTAGCCTCAACTTTATCAAAAGTTGATTTATTATCGGAGTTAGTAAGTGAATTTCCTGAACTACAAGGTGTCCTAGGGGGATATTTCGCTGAGGCTCAAGGATTTGATAAAGAAATATGTCAGTCAATTAAAGATCAATATATGCCTTTAAGTGCCCATAGCAAGGTTCCGAAAAATAATTACAGTATTGCTTTATCAATAAGTGATAAGATCGATACTTTAGTGGGTTTTTTTGGTTTAAATATAACACCATCGAGTTCAAAAGATCCTTATGGATTAAGAAGATTAACAATTGGTCTTATAAGAACAATAATTGAAAATAAAAAAAATATTAAATTAGCGGAGTTAATAATCACCAGTGCTCAAGTTTATAATAATCAATCAATTCATATTGATAACAAAATTTTATTAGAAAAATTATCGTCTTTCTTTTCAGAAAGATTTAAAAATTATATGAAAGAAAGAGAAATCAGGAAAGATATAATTGAAACTTCTCTTATTAACTTTAATTTAAATGACCTACAAATTATTTATGTAAAAGCAGATAAGCTAAATAAAATAATTAGTAAAGACTTTGGAGTAAATTTGATTAAAAACTATAAAAGAGCTTTTAATATTTTAAACGATGAAGTAAATGAAATTAATAATAATAATTTAGATACAGTTGATCCTGCTTTATTTAAAAGTATTTATGAAAAAGAGTTATACAAAAAATTGCAAGATGTCAGAAAAAACTTTACAAATATTAAAATTGAAAATGATTATGATGCTCAATTAAACCTTTTATCTTCTTTAAAGCAAGAGGTAACAAATTTTTTTGAAAATGTTATTGTCAATGATAGTGATAAAAACATAAAAATAAATAGGCTTTTATTATTAAAATTAGTATGCATGACACATGATAATTATTTGAGTTTTGCTAAATTAGAGAATTTTAAATGAAAAGGTTAGTATTTAGTTTTAAATCAAAGCTTACTAGAAAATTAAATTTCCCAAAAAATATTTTAGGTGGTAAAGGATTTAATCTTGCAGAAATGGGCAGAAAAGGATTCCCAGTCCCTTCAGGATTTACCATTACGACTGAAGTTTGTGATGTATTTTATAAAAATAATAAAAAATTAAATATAAATATTATTAATCAAGTTCTTAAAGAATTAAAAAATATTGAAAAAGAAATTGGAAAAAAATTTGGAGGTTTGGAAAATCCACTATTATTATCAGTAAGATCAGGCGCTAGAGTATCAATGCCTGGAATGATGGATACTATTTTAAATCTAGGACTTAATGAAAATACTGTTAGGGCATTAGCACAACAAACACGCAATGAAAGATTCGCCAATGACAGCTATAGAAGATTTATTCAGATGTATTCGAGCGTAGTTTTAAAAATAGAAAATTATAAATTTGAGGATTTAATTGAAAACTATAAGTTAACGAAAGGAGTGTTGTTAGATACGGATTTAACATCCGAGGACTGGAAAGCCTTAATTTGTGATTTTAAAGATCTTGTTAAAAAAGAAACTAAAAAGAATTTTCCAGAAGATGTCAATGAACAACTAATTGGTGCAATATACGCGGTATTTTTATCATGGGAAAGTAAAAGAGCAAAGAGTTATCGTAAAATTAATCAAATTCCATCAAGCTGGGGAACTGCTGTAAATATTCAATCAATGGTATTTGGTAATATGGGAGAAGATTGTGCAACTGGTGTTGTTTTTACACGAGATCCATCAAACGGAAAAAATGAAATATATGGTGAATATTTAATTAATGCCCAAGGGGAAGATGTTGTTGCTGGTACTAGAACACCACAATACATCACAAAAAAATATAAAAAAAATTCCAATTCTTCTCAATTATCATTAGAGGAAAGGATGCCTGTAGTATTTAAAGAATTAAAAAAAATACTTAAATTATTAGAGAATCACTATAGGGATATGCAAGATGTCGAATTTACTGTTGAAAATAATAAATTGTGGATTCTTCAAACGAGGTCAGGAAAAAGAACTGCAAAATCAGCAATAAAGATTGCAGTCGATATGGTAAAAGAAAAATTAATTTCAAAAAAAGAAGCTTTATTAAGGATAGAACCAGGGTCTCTTGATAACTTACTACATCCATCTATTGATGAAAAAAGCAATATAAAAGTAATAGCAAAAGGTTTACCAGCATCTCCTGGTGCCGCAAGTGGAAAAGTCGTATTTTCCTCTGAGGAAGCAGAAAGGTTAGATTCCATGATGCAGGATACTATTTTAGTTAGAATTGAAACATCGCCCGAGGATATAAATGGTATGCATGCCGCAAAAGGAATTTTGACATCAAGAGGAGGGATGACCAGTCATGCTGCTGTAGTAGCCAGAGGAATGGGAAGACCGTGTGTATCTGGAACAAGTGAAATAGAAATAGATTACAAAAACAAAAATTTTAAGGCTAAAAATCAACTTATTAAAGAGGGAGATTTTATTACAATAGACGGAGCAACTGGAAGAATCATTTTAGGAAAAGTAGAAACTATAAAGCCGGATATAACTGGCGATTTTTTAAAAGTAATGAATTGGGCTGATAAATTTAGGAAACTTAAAATTAGAACTAATTCTGAAACACCGTTAGACACAAAAATTGCCAGAGATTTTGGTGCTGAAGGCATAGGACTATGTAGAACAGAACATATGTTTTTCGATGAGGATAGAATACAATCTGTTAGAGAGATGATACTTTCTAAATCCAAGACAGACAGAGACAAAGCTCTGCTAAAATTATTACCTTATCAAAAGAAGGATTTTGTAAAAATTTTCAAAATTATGAAAGGTTTACCTGTTACAGTTAGATTGCTGGATCCACCTCTACATGAGTTTTTACCAAAAAATAAACAAGAAATTTTAGAAATTGCAGACTCATTAAATTTGACATTAAATGAAGTTGAACAAAGAATACTTGAATTACATGAGCAAAATCCTATGCTTGGACACAGAGGCTGTAGATTGGCTATATCTTTTCCTGAAATTTATGAAATGCAATGCAGAGCAGTTTTTGAAGCATTAATAGAATGTAAAAAGAATAATATAAAGTCAATAATGCCTGAAATTATGATACCGTTAGTTTCAACTGAGGCTGAAATAAAAATTATGAAAAATTTAGTTATAAGGGTAGCAAAGGATTTAGAAAAAAAAGTCAAAACAAAATTAAATTTCTTAGTTGGCACCATGATTGAATTGCCTAGAGCCGNANTAAAGGCNAAAGATATNGCNAAACANGCNGANTTTTTTAGTTTTGGNACNAATGATTTAACNCAAACAACATTTGGCATAAGTAGAGACGACAGTGGAAAATTTTTAAATGATTATATTGAAAATAAAATTTTTGAAGTTGATCCTTTTATTTCAATAGATGAGGGAGTGGGTAACTTAATTGAAATAGCATCTGAAAAAGGAAAGAAACAAAATAAAAAAATTAAACTAGGAATTTGTGGAGAACATGGGGGTGATCCAAAAAGTATTAAATTTTGCTCTAAAATAGGTCTAGATTATGTCTCGTGTTCACCTTATAGGGTGCCTGGTGCTCGATTAGCCGCTGCTCAGGCAGAAATTAACGATTAACTAGATTTCTAATTTCAAGTCTATTGAGTTTACGCTTTGAGTGATGCTTCCGATCGATATTCTGTCTATACCCGTGGATCTGATTTTTTTTATATTTTTTAAATTAATTCCCCCCGATGCTTCAAGCTCATACTTATCCCCACAAATTTTCTTTGCAGCTTTTAAATGCTTTGAATTCATATTGTCCAAAAGAATTGTATCAAATTTAAGTCCTACTATAGATCTTAACTGTCTTAGATTATCGACCTCAACTGTGATTTTTTTTCCTTTTTTGTTTTTTATGGCTTTTATTATTATTTCTCTTATATCTTTACATGCAGCAATATGATTATCCTTAATTAAAAATTCATCACTCAAGTTAAAGCGATGATTGGTGCCACCACCTATCATTACGGCATATTTCTGTAAAACTCTTAAGCTTGGTATTGTTTTTCTTGTACAGCAAATTTTTATTTTATTATCAACGGCTCTTACAAATTCATTTGTTTTCGAGGCAATTCCTGATAAATGAGATAAAAAATTCAAGGCAACTCGCTCGCCTACCAAAATATTTCTAACATCTCCTATAACAACTGCAATTAAATCTCCTTTTTTAATTTTTGCCCCGTCTTTCTTTTTAGATATAAATTTGATTCTATTATCTACAAGTTTAAAAGTATTTTTTGCAAACTTTAAACCTGCAATGATCCCTTTATCATTTGATATCAATTTAGCTTTAACATTTTTTTTGTTAGCAATTAATTTAGATGTAATATCTCCCAAGGGAAATAGATCCTCGTTTAACGCAGTTTTGCAAATATTTATAATAAACTGATTACTTAACTTTATTTTAGACACAGATTTTATCTGCCTATTTCTGCCATTCTTTCCACAGATTTTTTTGCTTTTCGAATTGTTTCACTATCCATAACAATTTCATTAGTTTCATTTTTTAAACAATCTAAAACTTTTGGAAGCGTAATTCTCTTCATGTGTGGGCATAAATTACATGGTCGAATAAATTCAACATTTGGATTATCAACCTGAATATTATCACTCATAGAGCATTCTGTGACCATCATAACTTTTTTTGGCTGATGATCTCTCACATATTTTATCATACCGCTAGTTGAGCCAGCAAAATCACTAGCATTAATTACATTTGGTGGACACTCGGGATGTGCTATTACCTTTATATCTGGATTATTTTTTCTAATTTCATTGATTTCTGTATCTGTAAATTTCTCATGCACTTCACAAGTTCCTTTCCATGATATTATTTCAACGTCAGTTTGTGAGGCGACATATTTTGCAAGATAATCATCAGGTAAAAATATTACCTTTTTTGATTTTAAAGACTCAACTATTTTAACAGCATTAGCTGAAGTACAACATATGTCAGTTTCTGCTTTTACATCCGCTGATGTGTTAACATATGAAACAACTGGAACGCCAGGATTTTTTTTTTTTAGTTCTCTTACATCTTCCCCAGTAATAGATGAAGATAAAGAGCAACCAGCTCGCATATCAGGTAAAAAAACTTTTTTATTTGGAGACATAAGTTTTGCAGTTTCTGCCATAAAATGAACACCACACATTATAATTAAATCAGCTTTTGTTTTTGACGCCTCAATGGCTAGTGCAAGAGAATCTGCAGAAAAGTCAGATATACCATGATATATTTCAGGCGTTTGATAATTGTGCGCCAGTATGACAGCGTTCTTTTCCCTTTTTAATTTATTAATCTCGTAAATATATGGAGCATGTATCGACCACTCTATATCGGGTATAGCTTTAGAGATTTTTTTATATATTGGTTCAGTAGCTTTTTTAATTTCTGAGGTAAAATCCATAAACAAACTTATCAACTTGAAATGGATTTGTCATTCAATTAATCTGACGCATGCGCGGCCGTGCTGAAATTGGTAGACAGGCTTGGTTGAGGGCCAAGTGGGAAGTTCCCTTGAGAGTTCGAGTCTCTCTGGCCGCACGTTCAAATATACTAATATTTATTTTTGATGTTCTTTATGAAGACCATACCAGTAGTCATTGATTCTATTTTTATTTAAAATATTTTTTTTTGCAATTATAAGTATACGATTAGTTATTACCAATTCTTTATTTAAAAATTTATTTTTTGATAAAATTAGCCAAAAAAAATTTTTAATGATTTTTTTTAAATTCTCAAATTTTCTTTCAATAAATTTTTTTTTTAAAATAGTTTGAAAATTTAAAGAGTCAAAAGTCTCCTCCAGACCTTTTGAGTTAAAAAAAGTACAACTTGTCGGGTCATCGTATGGGCCCGTTTTAAATGGTATATATATTATCGGTTTGGATTCTATATTATCAGTAATCGCAGTTTCACACAGCATTAAGCCCTGATCATTTAGAATATCACCCAGTTTTCTTATTGCACTAATTGGCTCCCTTAAATGATATAGAACCCCGAAAAAAAAAATAATATCAAATTTTCCAAATTCATTCTCAGAAATTTCATATAAATTCCTTTCATACATTTTTACTTTTGATTTAAAAAAAGGAATTAAAAAATTTACTGCACCTTTAGATAAATTATTATCTATTGCAATTACATCTTTAGCTCCCTTTTTTTCCGCATAAAATGAAAAAATTCCATCTCGACAGCCAATATCTAAAACTCTTTTATTTTTAAAATCAATATCATCTAGATATTTAAAAAGTCGCCTGTGAGCGAAATGATCGTTTTCAGTATCCCTGGTATAGATATCATCCTTTATTTTAATTCTGTGATAGAATGAATACTTTTTTAATTCTTCGTTTATTTCAGTGTTTGTGAACATAGTTAATTTTTGGCATAGGGGGCGTTCTGTTGCCAGGTGCCCCAAACCCCGTTACTTAATTAATAAATTAATTAAGCAGCAAGTGCAAATTTATTATTTGCATTTATAGTTTAGCCCTTCACGGCGGAACAATACCGAACGAAAGAATAGCTTTTAGACATTCGTCGATCCTAGTTCACCCCCATAAGTTGAAAATGGTGGAGGTGGTGGGTACTGCCCCCACGTCCGTAATGTTTATTACGAAATTCGTTTATCGTCGTAGTTGGAAAACCAACAACATTAATATAAAACCTTAATTCAAAGATTCAATAATTATAAATGAAATTAACTAAAGAACAAATACAGGAAATTAAGGATTTACAGTCTCAAAATAATACTACTAAAAGAGTCACCGCTCCAAGATTAGAGGATATTTTGTACGAAGCCTTACCAATTTTAGATCATGGATTTGTTAGAGTTATCGATTACATGGGCAATGACAACTCAATTGTACAGGCTGCGAGAGTTTCTTATGGAAAAGGAACAAAAAAAGTTAATACAGACTCAGGACTGATAAAATATTTGATGAGACATTGGCATAGTACCCCCTTTGAGATGTGTGAGATAAAGTATCATGTTAAGCTCCCAATTTTTATAGCTAGACAATGGATAAGACATAGAACGGCAAACGTTAATGAATATTCAGCTAGATACTCAATTTTAGATAAAGAGTTTTATCTTCCATCAAAAGAAAATTTAGCAGCTCAGTCAACTAATAACAGACAAGGGAGAGGAGAAGTAATAAGTGGCGATCAAGCAGAGAAAGTGCTGGGTTTATTAAAAGATGATGCAGAAAGAACCTATAATAATTACGAAGAAATGTTAAACGAAAGGTATGATGGATCAGTCGTTGATAAAGGTAAAATTGGTCTTGCTAGAGAACTCGCACGTATGAATTTAACTTTGAATACTTATACCCAGTGGTATTGGAAAACTGATTTGTTAAACTTAATGAACTTTTTAAGATTAAGAGTTGATCACCATGCTCAATTTGAAATTAGAGCTTACGCTGATGTTATGCTGGATACGCTTAAAAGATGGGTCCCAACAACTTATGACGCATTCATAGATTATAGAGTAGGTGGAACAGAAGTATCATCTAAAGGAAAGGAAGTTATAAAAAAATTAATAAACGGAGAAGACATATCAATTGACCAAACAGATTTATCTAAAAGAGAGTGGAATGAATTAATGCAAGCTTTTAATCTTGAAGATAAATTGATTTAATTTGCTCNGCAAATTTAATATAAATTTTTGAAATTTCATGTTCTGGTAAACTTTCAACAATAGGTTTTCCTAGGTCACCAAATTTTCCAATATCTGAATTAATTGGAATTTCACCAAGAAATTTTTTTTGAAACTCCACCGATGTTCTTCTTACCCCACCATTACCGAATATATTGTATTTTTTTCCGTCATCTCCATTAAAAAAACTCATGTTATCTACTAAACCAATAATATTAACATTTAATTTATCAAACATAGCTATGCCTCTTTTAACATCTTGCAAGGCAAGTTCCTGAGGCGTTGAAACAATTATTACTCCATCCATTTTTATTTCCTGAGCAAACGTAAGTTGTGTATCTCCTGTTCCTGGAGGCATATCTACAATTATAAAATCAAGATCTTTCCAATCAACTTTTTGAGTAAATGTTTTAATAGCGCTTGTAACCATAGGTCCTCTCCATATCATTGGTGTTTGCTCGTCAGTCAAAAAACCCATGGACATACATTGTATATTATATTTACTTATGGGAACCAATTTTCCGTCTTTATTCTCAGGTTTTTGATTAATCGAAAATAGTTTTGGTAAAGAGGGCCCATAAATATCTGCATCTAAAAGACCAATTTTTAATCCAATACTTTTTAATGCAAGTGCAAGATTAGTTGCATAAGTTGATTTTCCAACTCCTCCTTTTGCGCTGGAGATAGCTATTGTAAATTTAGTTCCTTTTATTGGGTTTTTTTCAAACCTTTTTCTTCTACTAGCGTCATTAATGCTCGTTTTTTCTTCTGTCATCGATATCAACTTACCTTGTTTTTAATAATAAAGACACTATATAGAATGACATATGAACGATTTCAAAAATCAAAGCCCATGGGGATCTCCCCCTCCAGGAGGCGGTGGCGGCAGTGACAATGGTGGTTTTAGACGAGGTCCTACACCTCCAAATATTGACGAAATATTAAAAAAACTTCAAAGTGCAATTAATAAATTACTTCCTGGGTCAGGTGGAGCAAAGCCAATAATTATTGGATTAGTAATTTTAGCATTGCTTTGGTTGGGTAGCGGCCTATATAGAGTTTTACCAGATGAACAAGGTGTTGTTCTAAGATTTGGAAAGTTTGTAAAAACAACTCAACCTGGATTAAATTATCACATACCTTTCCCAGTTGAAAGTGTATTAACTCCAAAAGTCACTAAAGTTAATAGAATGGATATAGGATTTAGATCAGAGAGAGAAAGCGGATTTTCCACTGGTGGTGGAGTAGCCGATGTCCCAGAGGAAAGTTTAATGTTAACCGGAGATGAAAATATAGTTAATATCGATTTTTCAGTTTTTTGGGTAATAAAAGATGCTGGGAATTTTTTATTTAAAATTCAAGATCCACAAGGAACGGTCAAAGCTGCTGCAGAAACAGCTATGAGAGAAGTTATCGCTAGAAGTGATATTCAGCCCATTCTTACGGAAGGTAGATCCAAAATTGAGATTGATACTCAAGAAATTATACAAAATATTTTAGACGAATACACTTCAGGTATTCAAATTACTCAAGTCCAAACGCAAAAAGCCGACCCACCAGACCAGGTTATAGATGCTTTCAGAGATGTACAAGCTGCGAGAGCTGACATGGAAAGATCAAAAAATGAGGCAGAAGCTTATGCAAATGATGTAATACCAAGAGCAAGAGGTGAAGCTGCAAAAATTTTGCAAGCTGCAGAAGCATATAAAAAAGAGGTAGTTGCAAAAGCAGAAGGTGAGGCAAGTAGGTTTACATCTATTTTTATGGAATATAGAAATGCAAAGCAAGTCACACAAGAAAGAATGTATTTAGAAACAATGGAAAAAGTTTTAGCTGATATAGATAAAGTAATTATAGAAAAAAATGCTGGTTCAGGCGTTGTTCCTTACTTACCTTTACCAGAACTTAAAAAAACACAGGTGAACTAATGAAAAAAAGCAAACTTATATTACCAATTTTAATTTTGATAGCAGCAACAGCTTATTTCTCAATATTTATAGTCAAAGAGATTAATCAAGCCATTGTTCTTCAATTTGGTGATCCAAAAAGAATTCTAATNAAACCTGGCCTAAATTTTAAAATACCTTTTATTCAAAACGTTGTTTTTTTAGATAAAAGAATTTTGAACTTAGATGCACCGCCTGCTGAAGTAATCGCATCGGACCAAAAAAGATTAATTGTTGATGCTTTTGCAAGATTTAAAATTATTGATCCATTAAAATTTTACATTTCTGTAGGCAATGAAAGAGTTGCTAGATCTCGTTTGTCAACTATCATAAATTCGAGGATTAGAAGTGTCCTTGGAACTCAACGTTTACAAACTCTTTTATCTGAAGAGAGAACAAAGCAAATGTCTTTAATCCAAGATGGTGTAAATACTGAAGCTGAAAAATTTGGTATAAAAATTGTTGATGTAAGAATTAAAAGGGCTGATTTACCACCAGCTAATAGTGATGCAATTTACAGAAGAATGCAAACTGAAAGAGAGAGGGAGGCTAAGGAATTTAGAGCAAAAGGTGCAGAGATGGCAATCACAATTACGTCGACAGCAGATAAAGAAGTTACCGTAATTCTAGCTGATGCTGAAAAACAATCACAAATCTTAAAAGGCGAAGGTGATGGTCTACGAAACAAAATTTTCGCAGATGCATTTGGTCAAGACCCAGATTTTTTCGCTTTTTACAGAGCTATGCAGGCTTATGAGACAGCTTTAATCGGCGGAGAGACCTCATTGATATTGTCACCTGACAGTGAATTTTTCAAATTTTTTGGAAATATAAATTCTCAAACTCAATAATTAAATAAGTATGAACGAATTGATCATAGCAATTGGTCTGTTCTTTTTTATTGAAGGTCTTTTATACGCCATATTTCCATCAAAAATGAAAAGTATGCTAATAAAATTAATTGATATCAAAGATAACCAATTAAGAACCGGGGGATTTATATTTATAATTATTGGCTTTATAATAATTTGGTACTTTAAAAAATAAGATTATGAAATTAATAAAAAAATATTTATTTATAATTGTAATTTCTTTTGGGGTATTTACTAATGGATATTCAAATGAGATACCGGGATCATTTGCAGACTTAGCTGAAAAATTGATGCCTTCTGTAGTGAATATTTCTACTACAACTACAATCACTTCTAAATCAAACCCTTTCCCTTTTCAGTTTCCCCCAGGATCACCTTTCAAAGACATGTTCGAAGGAGCACCTCAGGAGAGAAAAACAAGTGCATTGGGCTCAGGATTTATAATTGATCAAAGTGGGATTGTTATAACAAATAATCATGTGATAAAAGGCGCAGACGATATATATGTAAAAGTTAATGGTGACAAAGACTACAAGGCTACAATAATTGGTGCTGACCCATTATCAGATATTGCCGTTTTGAAAATTGATACAAAAGACAAATTTAAACCTGTAAAATTTGGAGACTCAAACAAATCAAGAATAGGTGATTGGGTAGTAGCAATTGGAAATCCATTTGGACTTGGAGGCACAGTGACCGCTGGAATTGTATCTGCAAGAAATAGAAGTATAGGCTTGTCTAGATATGAAGATTATATTCAAACAGATGCATCAATTAACCAGGGTAATTCCGGTGGACCGCTATTTAATCTAGATGGGGATGTAATTGGTATTAATACAGCAATACTTGGTCAGTCAGGTTCTATTGGAATTGGTTTTGCAATACCTTCTAATAGTGCAAAAAAAGTTATAGACCAATTAATTGAATTTGGTGAGACTAAAAGAGGATGGCTGGGAGTTCGAATTCAAATAGTAACAGATGAGATAGCAGAAAATTTAGAGCTAGACAAGCCAAGAGGCGCATTAGTAGCAAGCGTAGCTAAGGGTAGTCCATCAGACAAGGGTGGTATAAAAGATGGAGATGTAATTTTAGAATTTGATGGAAAACGAATAAATGAGATGAAAGAATTACCTAAAATAGTTGCAGAAACTAATGTAGGTAAAATTGTAAAAGTAAAAATATGGAGAAACAAAAAAGAATTTATAAAAGAAATTGTTCTAGGGAGATTAGAAACCTCTGATGATTTTATATCACAAGAAACAAAGCCCAAGTTACCAAAGGTTACTTATATAGAAGAATTAAAAATAAAAGTAAGATTATTAACAAAAGACGATATCCAAAAACGAAACCTTCCATCAAATATAACTGGAGTTGTAATAGCTGAAATTGATAAAGATAGTCCAATTAACTATTTAGAAGTTAACAATATTATTGTTGAGGCTCAAAAAAAGAAAATTAAAACTATTGGTGAATTAGATAACTTAGTAAAAATAGCAAAAAGAAAACCAGACAAAAACATTCTTATTGCAATATTCAATAACCAAAATCAAAAAAGATACATTGGTGTAAAATTAGACTAATGTTAGGACAAATGTCCAAAATAATTTTAATATTTGGTACTACAGCATCAGGAAAGTCTGAATTTGCGGTCAATTTGGCAAAAAAAGTAAAGGGGGAAATAATAAATGCCGATAGCATGCAAATTTATAAAGAAATTAAAATTCTTAACACAAGACCTGGTAAAAATTTAACTAGCAAAATAAAACATCATTTGTATGGTTTCCATAATGTTAAAAATAGTTTTTCTGTAGGACAATGGTTAAAATTAATAAAAAAAATTATTAAAAATATATTAAAGAAAAATAAAATACCCATAGTTGTTGGTGGTACGGGCTTATATTTTAAAGCATTGACAGATGGACTAGTAAAAATTCCAAAAATACCTAAAAAATTGAGACTAAATATTATTAATCAGCAAAATAAGATAGGACAAATAAAATTTTATAAAAAACTTGTTAAACTAGATCCAAAATGTAAAAATTACATTAACTCTAAAGACTCACAGAGATCTATTCGTGCTTTTGAAGTTAAAAAATTTACAGGTATTTCACTATTTGATTGGTTTAAAAATACCAAGAGTCAGTATGATAAAAATCAACTAATCAAAATTTACTTAGATTTCCCTCGAGAAATAATTTTGAAGCGAATAGAGGCAAGATGTAAAAAAATTATTAACAAATACTCAATTTATGAGGTCGAAAAGTTCAATAAATTAAAAGTAGGAAAGAGTTTAAGCTCAAATAAAATAATTGGAATTTACGAGATCTCAGATTTTCTGGCCAAAAAATACGATCTAAAACACCTTCGAGAAAAAATATCAATAAAAACACGACAATACGCAAAGAGACAAGCTACTTGGGCAAGGGGTCATATGTCTGACTGGACTCGTGTTTCAGAGGTTGAGACAAAAAACTATATAAAAAATTTTAAATACTAGCCTCTTAAACTTGACCAACAAGCACAACTTCAGCTAGATTGGTTAAATGTCAAAATTATATACAGGCGCTGAAATTGTTTTTAAATGTTTAGAGGATCAAGATGTAAATTTTATATTCGGTTACCCGGGTGGTGCTGTATTACCAATTTATGATGAACTGAAAAACTTTAATAGCATTAAACACATTTTAGTTAGACATGAACAAGGAGCAGGTCACGCAGCCGAAGGTTATGCGAGATCATCTGGTAAACCTGGTGTAGTGTTAGTAACTTCTGGTCCAGGTGCTACTAATGCTGTTACAGCATTAACAGATGCTTACATGGACTCCGTTCCATTAGTATGTATATCTGGACAAGTACCAACACACTTAATTGGAACAGATGCTTTTCAGGAATGTGACACAACAGGGATAACAAGACCTTGCACGAAACATAATTGGCTAGTTAAAGATATTAACGATTTACAAAAAACTATTCATAAAGCTTTTGAGGTAGCAACAACAGGTAGACCCGGCCCTGTTCTTGTAGATATTCCTAAAGATATTCAATTTCAAAAAACAAAATACTCGACATTTAAAAAAACAAAAAAATTAAATGGAAAAAGTCATTCATTCTTTGAGCAGAAAGATATAGAAAAATTAATAGATTTGATTAACAAATCTAAAAGACCAATATTTTATTCAGGTGGTGGTGTTATTAATTCTGGACCTAAGGCAAGTGAACTTCTTCGTGAACTAGTGAGATCAACTGGATTTCCCATCACTTCTACATTACAGGGTCTAGGTTGTTATCCAGGCGATGATGAACAGTTTTTAGGCATGCTTGGAATGCATGGAACCTACGAAGCAAACAATGCAATGCATGATTGTGATCTTATGATTAATATTGGTGCAAGATTTGATGATAGAATAACTGGAAAATTAGATGAGTTTTCTCCTAACTCAAAAAAAGTTCATATTGATATAGATCCATCTTCAATAAATAAAAATGTAAAAGTTGATTTACCTTTAGTTGGAGATGTTAAATTAGTTTTAAGTTCAATAATTAAATCAATAAAAAAAAAGAAACCAAATTTTCTTAAGTCAAATAAGCAAAATACATCTAAGTGGTGGGAAAAAATTAATAAATGGAGGCAGAAAAAATCTTTGAGTTATATTAATAGTGAAAGTTCAATAAAACCACAGTACGCAATTCAAAGATTATATGAGCTTACTAAAACCAAAGATACTTATGTAACTACAGAGGTTGGTCAACATCAGATGTGGGCAGCCCAACATTATAAATTTGATAAACCTAATAGATGGATGACCTCTGGTGGTTTAGGTACCATGGGCTACGGGCTACCAGCAGCAGTTGGAGTTCAAATTGCGCATCCTAATAAATTAGTAATTGATATTGCAGGCGAGGCATCAGTATTAATGACGATGCAGGAAATGTCTACAGCTGTTCAATATAGTTTACCAATTAAAATATTTATTTTAAATAACGAGTACATGGGAATGGTACGACAGTGGCAAGAACTTTTACATGATAAAAATTATTCAGAAAGTTATACAGCTGCATTGCCTGATTTTGTAAAGTTAGCCGAAGCGTATGGATGTGTAGGCATAAGGGCAACAACTCCTGATGAACTAGATGAAAAAATTATTGAAATGTTAAATACAGATAGGCCAGTAATATTTGATTGTTTAGTAGATAAACAAGAAAACTGCTTTCCCATGATACCTTCAGGCAAACCTCATAATCAGATGATTTTAGGCCCTGAAGACGAAAAAGGGAACAAAATTACAGGCAAAGGAAAAGCATTAGTTTAATGCCCAAATCAAAATCAGCCTATAGTACGGCAGGCAAAAAAGGTAAATTAGAAACCCATATAATTGTAGTATGGGTAGATAACGAAGCTGGAGTTCTCGCACGGGTCGTGGGGCTTTTTTCCGGCAGAGGATATAACATTGAGTCATTAGCTGTAGCAGAAGTTGACTCTAAACTAAACATTTCAAGAATAACAATTGTTACAACTGGAACTCCAGAAGTGATAGATCAAATAAAACTACAACTTAAAAAACTAATTCCAGTTCATAAAGTTGCAAGCTTTAAACGTGATAATAAAAAAGTTATTTTTAAGGAAATGGCATTATTTAAATTTGTTACAAACTCTAAAAAAATAAAATCAGTAATTAATGCTTGTAAAAAGTTTAATCCTGTAATATTGGATGAGACAAATAAGTCTTGTGTAATACAAGTAACAGCATTGAGAAGAGAGATTGATAAAATGTCAACAAACTTAAAAAAGTACGGTTTAATAAGTATATCACGTACAGGGGCTGTTGCAATGACCAGAGGCTCTGAGGTATTTAAATAATAGGAGAAGTTATGAAAATGTTTTATGAAAAAGATACAAATCCAAATTTAATAAAGGATAAAAAAATTGCCATATTTGGCTATGGTAGTCAGGGTCACGCTCATGCACTTAATTTAAAAGATAGCGGTGTTAAAGAAGTTGTTGTTGCTCTAAGAGATGGGTCATCAAGTAAAGAAAAAGCTGAGTCAAAAGGTTTAAAAGTTATGAATTTATCAGACGCAGCTGCGTGGGCAGATGTAGTCATGGTATTAACACCAGATGAATTGCAAGCTACAATTTATAAAAATCATATAGAGCAAAGAGTTAAAGAAGGAACCTCTATAGCGTTTGCCCATGGTTTAAATATCCATTATGATTTAATTAAAGCAAGAAAAGATTTAGATGTATTTATGGTTGCACCTAAAGGACCAGGTCACTTAGTTAGAAGTGAGTTTGAAAAAGGTGGTGGTGTTCCCTGTTTATTTGCCGTACATCAAAATGGTTCAGGTAAGGCAAGAGATATTGCAATGTCTTATGCATCTGCAATTGGAGGTGGAAGATCAGGTATTATAGAAACAACTTTTAAAGATGAGGTTGAAACAGATCTTTTTGGAGAACAAACAGTTCTATGTGGTGGATTAGTTGAATTAATTAAAAATGGTTATGAAACTTTAGTTGAAGCTGGTTATGAGCCTGAAATGGCTTATTTTGAAACTGTTCATGAAGTAAAGCTAATTGTAGATTTAATTTATGAGGGTGGAATTGCAAATATGAATTACTCAATTTCAAACACTGCTGAATATGGTGAATATATTTCAGGGCCGAGAATTATTAATAAAGAAGAAACAAAAAAAAGAATGAAAGAAGTCTTAGCAGATATCCAATCAGGAAAATTTACTAAAGAATGGATGGAGGAATGTAAAAAAGGACAAAAAAACTTTTTAAAGATTAGAGAAAAGCTTGCTGAACATCCAGTTGAAAAAGTTGGAGCCAATTTAAGAGCTATGATGCCCTGGATATCAAAAAAGAAACTTGTAGATAGTGACAAAAATTAAATTAAAATCAAATGGAACAAATTCAAAGCTTAACTAGAAATGATTTAAGTTTTTTTATAAATCAAAATGTTCAAGTAGATATTCCTAATTTTGTAATTAGCTTATTATTTGCATCAATATTGAGCTTTTTTGTGCAACTGTTTTATATAAAATATTCAACAACATTGTCTAATAGAAGAGAGTTTTCAAAAAATTTTGTAATACTTGGAGTAACGACCTGTATCCTATCAAATTAGATAAATTTGTAAGAATTCATCTTGAAGATATTACTTTAAGATTATCAAAAAACTCAAAGTTTGTTAACTCAGCCTTTGAAATTCCAAAATTTATAAGCTAGTAGCATTTTTATTTTGCAATCCCAGGTAGAGATTGTATTATGCCGTGATTTTAAAAGCAAAAACAATGAGTAAAAATAACAAAGTATTTATTTTTGATACAACTATGAGAGATGGAGAACAATCTCCAGGGGCATCAATGAGCGTAGAAGAAAAAATTCAGATCTCAAGAGTTTTTGATGAGATGGGAATAGATATTATTGAAGCAGGATTCCCAATTTCTTCGCCTGGTGATTTTGAAGCGGTTTCAGCAATCAGTAAAATTGTTAAAAATTCGATACCCTGTGGTTTGTCTAGAGCTTTAAAAAAAGATATTGATGCATGTAATGAATCACTAAAATTTGCTAAAAGATTTAGAATTCATACTTTTATCTCAACTAGTCCCGTTCATATGAAACATAAGTTGGATATGACAAAAGAACAAGTTATTGAAGCCATTAAAGAAAGTGTCAGTTACGCACGAAATTTTACCGATGATGTTGAATGGTCATGTGAGGATGGAACAAGAACAGATTTAGATTTTATGTGTAAAACAATCGAACTAGCTATTAACTGTGGTGCCACAACAATTAATATTCCAGACACAGTTGGTTATTCTATACCTGAGGAGTTTGCTAGAACCATTACACACATAAAAAACAATGTACCAAATATAGATAAAGCAATTATATCTGCTCATTGCCATAATGATTTAGGTTTAGCTGTCGCAAATGCTCTTGCGGGTTTATCAGCTGGAGTAAGACAAATAGAATGTACAATTAATGGAATAGGAGAGAGAGCTGGAAATGCAGCTTTAGAAGAAATTGTGATGGCAATAAAAACAAGAAATGATTTAATGCCATACGAAACAGGAATTAAGACTGAATTAATTAGCAAGGCTTCCAAAATTGTTTCAAATGCAACTGGTTTCCCAGTGCAATTTAATAAAGCAATAGTAGGTAAAAATGCTTTTGCACATGAATCAGGAATCCACCAAGATGGGATGTTAAAAAATAGAGAAACTTATGAAATTATGACACCCGAAAGTGTAGGAGTTAAAAAAACCTCATTAGTAATGGGTAAACATTCTGGAAGACACGCATTTAAAGATAAATTAAATGATTTAGGTTACACAAATGTTACCGATGATGTAATTCAAAATGCTTTTGGAAAGTTTAAAATTTTAGCAGATAAAAAAAAACATATTTATGACGAAGATATAGTAGCCTTGGTGGATGATAGCTTGATTTTTGATAATAAATTAAATGCAATAAGTTTAAAATCTTTAAAGGTATTTGCAGGTACAGGTGAACCTCAAAAAGCTGAAATGACACTAGATGTTTTTGGTGAAATAAAAAGCACTAGCCAAACTGGAGATGGACCTGTGGATGCAACGTTTAAATGTATAAAGGAACTTTATCCGCATGAAATGAAGTTATTATTATATCAAGTTCATGCAGTCACTGAAGGTACAGATGCACAAGCTACTGTAAGTGTTAAAATAGAGGAAAATGAGAGAACAACTGTAGGTCAGTCATCTGATACTGATACATTGGTTGCGTCTGCTAGTGCATACTTAAATGCATTAAATAAAATGCTTATTAAAAGAGAGAAAAAAGCACCTTCTCTTCAAATAAAACATCAAAAAGTTAGAGGTATATAATATGGGAATATTTGACAAAATATCAAAGATATGGTCACAAGATATGGCTATTGACCTTGGCACGGCGAATACACTCGTTGTTTTAAAAGGGCAAGGAGTTGTATTAAATGAACCATCTGTTGTAGCGGTTGTGGACAACAAAGGTAAAAAATCTGTTTTAGCAGTAGGTGATGAGGCAAAAACTATGTTGGGTAGAACGCCAGGAAACATAAGTGCAATAAGACCTTTAAGGGACGGCGTTATTGCTGATTTTATAGTTACAGAAGAAATGATCAAACACTTCATAAAAAAAGTTCATAAACGAAGTACATTTGCGAATCCAAGAATTTTAATTTGTGTCCCGACTGGATCAACACCTGTTGAGAGAAAAGCGATACAAGACAGTGCTCTTGCGGCTGGCGCAAGAAGAGTACAACTTATAGAGGAACCTATCGCGGCGGCTATTGGAGCTGGTTTACCAATTTCTGAAGCGACTGGATCAATGGTGGTCGATATAGGCGGAGGAACTACTGAAATAGCTGTTATGTCCCTTGGAGGAGTTGTTTATTCAAACTCTTTAAGAGTTGCAGGAGATGCAATGGATCATGCATTAGCAAATTTTATGCGAAAAGAATATAATTTAATGATAGGCGACAGTTCTGCGGAAAAAATAAAAAAAGAAGTTGGTACTGCAATACCAACGAACGAGAATAAGTACGCCGTAAAAGGTAGAGATATAAGATCTGGAACTCCGAAAGAGGTTAATATTACAGAGCGTGATACTTCTGAAGCTTTAAATCCAATAATTAAAGAGATGATAAATGGAATTAAAGATGCATTAGAAAATACACCTCCAGAGTTATCGGCAGATCTAGTCGACATGGGATTAACATTAACTGGCGGGGGAGCTTTATTAAAAAACATTGACAAAAGATTCTCAAAAGAGACAGGGTTACCAGTGCATATTGCTGAAGATCCACTTGCTTGTGTCGCGGTAGGAACAGGAAAAGCCTTAGATCAAGAGGAGATTTTCTCAACAGTATTATCAGAATATTAATAATTTATGACTACTGGTAGGGACGATTTTGTAATTGCAATTCGCTCTGCCTTTTTAAAAAAAGGTAATAAACAGAGATTTTCACTTATAGCTTTAATTATATTTTCATTTATTTTAATAATTTTATCTAGAATAAATTTTGCACCTATTAATTATCTTAAGTCTGGATTGAATGAGATTGTTTACAGGGTATCTTTCGTTGTATCTTTGCCAGAACAACAAATGAGTAGCACAATAAGAATAATTAATAATCACTTAAGTTTATATGAAGAGCACGATGAATTAAAAAAAAAATTAAATAAACTTAAGGCGAAAGATTTAAATACTAAGTATTTAAGTTTTGAGAACGAAAGATTGAGAAAATTAATTGATGAATATATTTTTGATTCAGAGGAGCTAGTTGCAAAAGTCCTTCTAGATAAAGAAAGCCCATTTTTAAGATCAGTAATACTCAACAAAGGTAGCAGAGAAAAATTAAAAATAGGTATGGCAGTTCTTGATGGTCCATATTTAGTAGGAAAAGTTGTAGAGGTAAATTATGCTACATCAAGAGTATTATTGATTTCAGATCTTAATAGCAAAATTCCTGTTATTTTAGAGCCCGGTAATATTCAATCTATCATGTCTGGCAATGGAGCAAATACAGCGAATATTCAATATTTTAAAAATGATAATAATTTAAGTGGAAAAAAAATTATTTTTACATCAGGATCAGGAGGTATTTTTAAATCTGGTATTCCAGTAGGAGAAATTACAACAGAAAATAAAATAAATTTTTTTTCAAATCTTTCACAACTCACTTTTGTTAAGGTCGTGTCATATACTGAGGAAGTAAAATAGATGAGCGTGCAAACAAAGAAAACAAGATTCAAAAAGTTATTGACTTTTTTACCATTGATCTTACTTTTTACTTCAACGCTAAATGAGTTTGATTTTAATTACTTAAATTATAATTTTTTTTCTTTTAATTTTCCCTTTATATTAATTTACTATTGGAGTTTAAAAAGAAGTGAAAGTTTAGGTTATGGATATATTTTTTTTGCAGGTTTATTCAATGATGTTGTTTTAGGTTTCCCCATAGGAGTAAGTAGTTTTACGTATTTTATAATTTGCGGTTTTGCTGCATATTTAAGAAATATAACATTAAGACCTAGTATTGTTAAAGACTGGATGTTTTTTTTGATAACAATATTAGTTGCAACATCGATAAATTTTTTCTTGTTAATTACTTTATTTGAAGCAGATATAAATTATTACGATCTAATTGGGAACATTATTTTTACATTTTTACTCTATTATATTTTTTCATACTTGTTTGATATTTATCAAAAAATTATTTTTAAGGATAAAAAAAATGATTAGTGGAAATCAAGATACCGGACTAAGTAAATTAAAAACAATTAACAGAAGAATGTTTATATTTTCTGCTGCTAAAGCAGTGGTCCTATTTGGAATTGTTGGAAGATTATTTTCACTACAGATTAGTGAAAACAAAAAATATTTAACACTTTCTGATAAAAATAGATTAAGGGAAACAAGGTTACCACCAATAAGAGGAGAATTTAAAGACTATTTTGGTAATACAATTGCAGGTAATTTGAAAGTTTATCAGTTACATGTTGTTCCAGAACAAGTTGAAGATTTTAAAAGTCTCATCGTTAGACTTAAAGACATACTAAAATTTGATAATAAAAAATTATCTAAAATTGTATCAAATAAAAACAATCAAAAACCTTGGGAAAGTCTTATAATATCTGAAAATTTGAGTTGGGACGAATTTGCGAAAATAAACTTTTATCTTCACGAATTACCAGGAGCCAAACCTGTAATAACAGTAGGGCGAAGTTATCCTTTTGGTGAAAGTTATACACATGTTCTCGGTTATGTTTCACAAGTAAGCACAAATGATATCCTAAGAAATAAGATTATAAAAGATAGAAATGTACCAGGCTTACGGGTTGGAAAATCTGGGCTAGAGAAAAAATTTGAGAAAGAATTAATAGGAACAAATAGTGTGCAACGTTATGAAGTAAATGCATTTGGAAAAAGAATAAATCAAATAGATTTTAAAGAGGGCGCGAAAGGACAAACAATTAATCTAACTATAGATACTGAAATTCAGAAACTTACGTCAGAGCTTCTTGAAAATAAGGCAGGGTCAATAAGTGTAATGGATATTTATACAGGAGAAATCATAGCAATGAATTCCTCACCCTCTTTCGATCCAAATATTTTTTTATATGGTATTGATGAAAAACGTTGGAATAGTATTAAGTCTGATCCACTAAACCCTTTACTAAACAAAACAATCTCAGGATTATACTCTCCTGGCTCTACTATCAAACCGATTGTAGCACTCTCTGCATTAGAAAATGACGTAATTAGACCAGATATGCAGGTTCAATGTAATGGCAAGGTTGAGATGTATGGTCAAAAATATCACTGCTGGAAAAAAAAAGGACACGGATACATGAGTCTTAAAAATTCTATAAAACAATCTTGTGATATATATTTTTATGAACTGGCCAGGCTTTTAGGGGTTGATAGACTTAATATAACCGCAAAAAAATTTGGTTTGGGAAATAAAGTATTGGGTGAGTATTTTGAAAACGAAAAAGAGGGACTAGTCCCCTCGACTAAATGGAAAAAAGACAATCTTGGTCAAAACTGGTATTTAGGCGAAACTTTTATAACAGGCATTGGTCAAGGATATATTCAGACTAATCCCTTACAGTTGTGTTTAATGACAGCTCAACTGGCAAATGGTGGATATAAAATTTATCCTAAAATTAAGCTCGATCAAAACCAATATTCATATGAAAGAATTAAAAAAATAATGAAAGAAAATGAGTTAGATATTAAAAAAGATGATAATTCTTTAATAAAAGCAACCGAGGAATTTATTAGACCTGGTAACAGAGAATTCGAACCGTTATATAAAAATCCTGAAAATGTTAAATTTGTTTTGGATGCAATGTTTAAATCTACTAATGAGATTTATGGAACATCATACTCATCAAGAATTGAAAACCCTAAGTACCAATTTGCTGGTAAGACTGGGACTTCGCAAGTTAAAAGAATAACTGAGCAAGAGAGGGAGCTAGATTTAGATATTTCACAAATACCATACAAAAATAGAGATCACGCATGGTTTATTGCTTTCGGTCCGTACGTTGAACCGAGATATGCAATGAGTATACTCGTAGAACATGGTGGATCCGGGAGTAAGGCTGCTGCACCTATAGCAAAAAGGTTAATGAGAGCCGTAGTTGATAGACATGAAGATAGAAAAAGTAGGGCAATAAAAGTTTAATTAAATGTATAATAATATTTCATTCTCCAATCAACAAACTTTTTTTCAAAAGATAAGATCTATAGATTACTTTTTAGTAATTTGTATTTTATTAATTGGTCTAATAAGTTGTTCAGCAATGTATTCAACTGACGGCGGAGAAGTTCTTTATCATACAAAAAATCATGCCATAAGATTTGTCGTTTTTTTTGTGTTAATGTTAGTAATTTCATTTATAAATATTAAAACTTGGTTTTCTCTCTCTTATCTATTTTACGGAGCAACCTTATTATTACTAATTTGGGCCTCATTCTTCGGAATAACTGCATCAGGATCTCAAAGATGGATTAATTTATATTTTTTAAATTTACAACCATCGGAACTAATGAAAATTGCAATAATTATATGTTTTGCCAAATATTATCACCGGGCTCAAATACATAATATTAATAAGTTTACCAATATCTTTGTTCCAATAGTAGTTTTAATACTACCAATATTTTTAGTAATTACCCAACCAGACCTTGGTACATCTATTCTAATTGCATTAAGTGGAATTATGGTGTTATGGCTAGCAGGTATAAATATTAAATACTTTGTATTTGCTACAATTACTTTTGTTATTTCAGCACCGTTTATCATTTCATTTTTAAAGCCATACCAAAAACTTAGAATATTAAGTTTCTTTAATCCTGATAGAGATCCACTTGGAGCAGGATATCAAATTATTCAATCAAAAATTGCAGTTGGATCTGGTGGATTTTATGGAAAGGGTTTTTTAAAAGGAACCCAAGGATACTTAGAATTTTTACCTGAAAAGCATACAGACTTTATATTTACATTATATTCTGAAGAGTTTGGTTTTTTAGGCTCACTTTTATTGCTAATTCTATATGCTATCATAATTTACAGGATTATTAGCATTGGAATGAATTCGAGAAGTTATTTTAGTAAGCTATTTTGTTACGGATTTGCATCCTCTATATTCATTTATATAACAGTAAATATGAGCATGGTCCTAGGACTCTTGCCAATCGTAGGATCTCCACTGCCGATTATGTCTTATGGAGGGTCTTCTATGTTAGCAACCATGATAGGCTTTGGAATAGTAATGAGTTCCAGAATATACAATAGGCAAATCATTTCTTAAAAATTGTATAATTTGTCACCCTAATATTTTGTAATTTTTTTATATTATAGGGAATGCAAAAATTTAAAGTTGCAATAATTGGTGCAGGTATTCAAGGAGTTTGTAATGCCTTGTTTCTTCAAAAAAAAGGTTTTGATGTTACTTTGTTTGATCGAGACGAGCCAGGTAATGCAGCATCATATGGAAATGCAGGTCATTTTTCGCCATACGCATCAGTACCATTGAATAGACCTGATGTTGTAACCGATGTTCCTGCAATGCTAATGAGCACCAGGGGACCATTAGCGTTGAAATGGAATTATGTTCCAAAGATGATACCTTGGTTCTATAAGTTTCTTAGCAACTGTTCAAAAAATAAAATGATGCATACAGCAAAATATATGCATCAAATATTAAATTTATCTTTACCTGCCTTTGATGAATTATTTGACGATATAGATATATCTGGATTAATTGAGAACAATGGAATTCTTTATGTTTGGAATAAGCAAAATTTAAAAAGTAGAAATTTAGAGATTCAAATTAGAGAGGATCTAGGTGTTAAACAACAAATTTTAAATAAAAAGGAAATACATGATTTAGAACCAAACCTTAAACCATTTTATTATGGTGGTGTATTTTATGATTATGCAAGACATGCTAGAAATCCAAAAAAAATACTTATAAAATTATTTAAGAACTTTACTCAAAAAGGCGGTAAATTTTTAAAACTAAATGTAAAAAATCTTGAATTTGATGAGAAGAAACCTGTAATTAAATCTGAAGATCAAAAATTTATATTTGATAAGCTTGTAATAGCATGTGGCGCATTTTCTAAGAGATTGACGGATAAACTTCATGAAAAAATTCCATTAGATACTGAAAGAGGATATCACGTGCATTTTAAAGGCTATGACCACTTAATTTCAAGACCAGTAGTCTATTCGAATAGAGGTTTTGGAATGACTCCAATGGAACAAGGTTTAAGGGTTGTTGGAACTGTAGAATTCGGCGGATTAGATAATCCTTTGTCGAAGAATAGAATTAAGAACTTAATTCTTAATGCAAAAGAGATGTTAGACGGACTTCCGGAGCATAAAGATGAGTGGTTAGGTTTTAGACCAACATTGCCAGACTTTTTACCTGTAATTGGACCATCAAAAAATTATGAAAATATTTTTTATTGTTTTGGTCATCATCATTTAGGATGGACACTTGGGGCAATATCAGGAAAAATTGTTTCTAATATGATATCTAACGAGAATACAAATTTAGATTTAAAACCTTATAGTTCTTTAAGATTCGGTTAAGAATTTCTATTTTGAATCAACGACTAAAACTGTTAGGTCGTCTTTTTGAATCTTTCCGGAATTTATAATATCATCAATAATTATTTTTAATCTTTCATCGATAGACTTAGATTTGTATTTTATTATGTAATCTTTAAATCCCTCTGAACCTAACATTTCCCCTTTAGGATCTTTAATCTCGGTTATCCCATCGGTAAAAATGTATATGGAGCTATTATCGAATGATATACAATTTTCTTTATATCTTGTTTTAGGAACTATTCCCAAAGGAGGACCAGCATCATCAAGTGACGAAAAATTTCCATTTTTATGAAAAATTAGTGGTGGTTCATGACCTGCGCTTGATATTTTTATTTCTTTTTTGTTAGTATCGTAAATTCCTATCAACATCGTAACAAACATACCTCGAGATATTGTTTCACAAATTTCGTTATTTAGTATCATTAGTAGCTCTGAGGTAGAAAATATACTTTTACTTAAACAACTATATAGACTTGATGCCTTAGACATTAATAGAGAGGATTTTATTCCTTTGCCGGACACATCAGCTACACCAAAACCAAACTTTCCATCTCCAAGATCAGAAAAATTATAGAAATCTCCAGAAACAATTTTTGCTGGAATATTTATTCCCGCAATTGGAAAATTTTCTTTTTTATTTTTAGAAAGAAGCGACCTTTGAATCTCGCCAACTATTTCTATTTCTTTTTGAATTTTATTTTTTTCTATCATTTCCTTAGCCATTTTTGCATTCCTTATAGCTAAAGCAGCTGGAGCCGAAAGAGTTTCTAATAATTTTCTATCTTCCTCTATAAATAATTTTGTATCTGTTTTCTTATTCAAACAATGAATTACACCCAAACATTCATTTGCAGCAATTAGTGGGGAACATAAAACAGAGTAAGTTGTAAAATTCGTTTTATTATCTAAGTCGAAATAAAATTCGGCTATATCCCTAACATCTTTTCTGACATTGCCAACTCTAATACATTTTCTTAATTCTACAGCTTTTCCCATAACACCATCCTTTAAATCTAGTTCATATTCATCTAAATAATTTTGATGTAGCGAGGCAATACATTCAAATTTTTTCTTTTTTTCATTAATTAAAAATATATTTGCAGCTTGTGCATTTATTCGTTTAATTATGACCTGAAGAGCAGTTTGAAGTGTATCGTTTAAATCAAGAGAAATTGCAAACTCTTGATTCATTTTTGTTATGATTTCTAAGTCAACATTTAATTGGGAATTTTTATCACTTTCCCCTTTTTTTGATTTTCCTAATTTAAAAAACATATATTTAATCTAGTAATTTAAACAATATTTGATAAATTTTACAATAATGGAATTAATAATTTATACTCCCAATTTATACATACATCTACAAGATGCAGTATTAATGGTTCAATATATAATTGATGGATTTATTCATATTTCTTCTAACATCAAACTTTAAATAATCGTGGATACTATATTTGTCATCTTAATAGGTGGACTTTTAGGTAGCTTCGCTAATGTTTGTATTTATCGTTTACCATTAAAGCAAAATGTAGTTTACGGTAGATCTTTTTGTCCAGGATGTAAGAATAAAATTTCCTGGTTTGATAATATTCCAATAATTTCTTTCATTATTTTAAAAGGAAAATGCCGAAATTGTGACTTTAAAATTTCATATAGTTATTTGATTGTTGAGAGTTTGAGTATTTTATTTTTTTTTATAATTTATAAATTATTTGGTATTTCATTTACTACATTACTCCTTTGTATACTTTTTTTAAGTTTAGTTATAATTTTTTTTATAGATTTAAAACATTTCATTATTCCAAATGAGATAACTTTCCCTTTAATGGTTATAGGATTCTTTAAATCATTTGATCCAGAGTTAAATATTATATTTCCTAATTTTGTAAATTCATTTCTTGGAGGCGCGATAGGTTATTTGATAATATATTTAATAATCCTGTTTTATAAATATGTTAGAAAAAAAGAGGGGATGGGACTAGGTGATGCTAAATTATTTGCAGTAATTGGTTTTTGGTTTGGATGGATTTCTATTCCATTTGTTATTTTTTTATCCTCAATAATAGCTTTAATTTCGATAATACCAAGTTTAATTAATAAATCAAAAAATATATCTTCAGAAATACCTTTTGGTCCTTATATTATAATTGCAACTTTGGTATTTGTTATTTTTAAAAATAATTTATTAAATATAATTTTATAGTCGATGAAAATCATTAATAATATTTTTTTATTATTTTTATTATTTTTATTTTCAAATTGCAGCAAAGAAGATAGTAAAATTAAAATAAATTCAATATTACTATTCGGTGATAGTTTAATGAGTGGTTACGGTTTAAGAGAGGAAGATCATTTATCTAATATTTTAGAGGAAAATTTTAAAGCAGAGGGTTATAAAATTGTTGTCCATAGCGAAAGTGTGTCGGGCGACACAACATCTGATGGATTAAATAGAATAAAAAATATTTTTTCCGATAAAAGTTATGATCTTATAATAATTGGTTTAGGTGCTAATGATATGCTAAGAGGGGTAGATCCAAACTTGACTAAAAAAAATTTGGAAAATATAATTGAGATAATTCAAGAAAAAAAAATAAATATTTTACTTACCGGTATAGTTGCTTCACCTACTCGTGGTTTAGCATACAAAAATAAATTTGATCAAATATATCCTGAATTAAAAAAAAAGTATGAACTTCATTTTATGCCATTTCTCTTAAAAGATGTAGCCTTGAAACCCCAATATAATCAGTCTGATGGTATACACCCAAATTCAGAAGGTATTTTATTAATTTCGAACAATATTAAAGAAATTATCTTAGATTTAATGTAAAAGATTTTTTATTAATGGATAAGTTTCTTTTTTTTAACATCTGCATATCTGCTTTAAATATATTTATTATTATTTACGCATTCTCATATAATTTCTTTCCAAAAAAATGGCGAAATAAGGTTAGGCAGGGAACTATTATTGGTCTTGCTTTGATATTTATTTCTATGACAACTATGTTTTCTTGGTTAATATACTTTTATTATTTAATATTTGAACCAATAATTAAACTAAATTTTATGGCCTAGGTTATTAAAAATTACCTTCACGCCAAGAACTTCTATAATAAATAATATCTTCCTTTTTGTCACCTGCTACGACTAAATCTTTTTGATCACCTGCCGCTTCACCGGCTATGTTTGCAAAAATTTTGTTACCAAATACAACAATCTTAGATAATACCCCTTGACCAACGTATGCGCACTCTCTATTTAATTTAGTAGCATCATCGCTAATTTTAAGGTCTCCAGACTCGTTATAACCACATTCATCATCGACCTTACAAATATAAGCCGCTCCCACTGGACATTCTGATAATGATTGTCCTGGAACTAATTTAACAGGTTCATATATAGGAAATAGTACTTTCCCATTCGCTGCCGTTGGTTCTGCAGTTACCTTTTGATCTCTTTTCAAAGGAACATACCATCCATTATTTGTACTAGGATCTGAAGATTCTGCTGGGCAACCCGTGAAAACTCCAGTTTCTATTTTTGAGCAATCACTTAAATCTTTTATACTTCTGGCTATCACATCTTTGTAAAACGGATAGTCTTTATCTCTAAATCCAATCATGTAATTTTCTATCGTTTTAATATCTTTTGTAGGTAAACCACTCCCTGGAGGTTTAGATGTGTCGGTAGATAATTCAGTAATTCTTTCAAAGTCTCCAGTTCCTGTAAATAACCACAGATTTTTTGATATAGATCCGATAGTTGCATCCATTCCGTGGAACATATATTGACCATTTTTAGTGGTACTACCTAGATTAAAAATCATGCTGTTATCAAGCATATTAGTATTAGTTTGATTAGTTAAATTTATTTTTGTAATTTTTCCTTCCATGTCGTTTACATAAACAATTCCACCACTAAAATTTGCAGACGGTTCTATATCTGAAGTAATAACTACTGGTGTTCCAGTTACAGAATTAACGATGTCGTGGTCAATTTCAGCCGGTTTAGTATCTTCAATTAAAATAATTCCTTTTTGATCGGTATTACCTGCACCTTCATAAAGTCTACCATACATTTTAGTACCCGTGGATGGATCATCAAAAGTATCTTGTAGGTTAATTACATAAACAGTGGATCCAACGTTATCATTCCTTCCACCATATCCACCTCCCATAACAGCAACATATGTATCATCTAAAGTATTATTATCTCCAGTATAATTATTTGGCACTCTTAAAATTCTAGGAGACGACCATGTCTCACCAAGTTCCTTGTAATCAAATTCAGCAGGTAATTCAGTATTTAAAGCTGAAAGTTTTGCCCTTGCTATTACAACTTTTATTGTAGCAGGTTCAGGAGTATCAGTTGAATCACTTCCTTGAAAAAAATATTCTGTATCAAATTTAAAAGTAGTTTTCCCTGAGCTAGGGGCGACGGTGATTGTAGTGTCTGAGGTTTTATCTACGTTATCTATAATTATTTTTACGTCTCCATCTTGAATATTTGAAACTGGGAAAGTCCAAGTATCAGACTGATAGCAAGATGTTCCTAAAGATAAATCACTTTCACATGATGCACTTATTGTATTGTCAGCCTTATATTTTTCAAGAACCTCTTTTGACTCCTCAAAATCATTAATTGAATAAACGTCATCTATATACTCATATTCAATAATGTTATCACCATCATGATCCATATAGAAAATTTTATTTAAGTTTGCATCATTATAAATTGTATATAGATGAAGAGGTTTTTCAGTATCTGTAACATCTATTACGGAAAATCCATTTCCACCTCTTCCAAATGGAACAATCATTATAGTATGCCATTTTTCTACTGTATCATGAGGACCTTTAAAAAACATATCGTGAACTACTGGGGATCCATCTACACCATAAATAGCATTTGAACCTCCATCTCCTTCAAAACTATTACCAGGTTTTATTTTATTTAAAGCTGGATTGATTATTAATGGCATTTTACCCATCATAAAGGGTGGAATAAAAGCCCATTTCTCAATACCAGTTTTAGCATCAAATGCATGCAACATTCCATCATTGGCACCAACATAAATCACCTCTTGTCTATTTTGCAGTGCTCCTTTAAAAGCTCCGTAACCTTTAATAGTTCTGAAATACGACTCTTGGTAAATATTCGAAAAGTTTGTAAATGCACTTGGCTTCCCGACGACCACCATTTCGGAGTGGTATATATCTCCTAAATAATCTTGAAAGCCATCCTCAGGATTAATCCTTTTTGCATTCAAATTACATTTTCCTTTGAAATCAAAATAATCTTCACCTCTTAAAAAACTGATCAACCCTTTAATATCATCTTCATTCCCAGTTTCTATAGATCCGCTACTATCTCCACCAAATTTACATCTATTATTCGTTGCTGAACCTACAGGGGTTTCGGTATGATAATCTTTTACAATATTTTCTAATCTTAAAAATTCAGGTGCTATAAAGTCAGAGTTAGCTTCAGTTACATTGTTATAATCATCTTTATAATCTGCACCTGGGATTACACTCCATATTTTTCTTTCATCTGGATCCGGCATTTTTTTTCTAGCGTTCCATGTAGGTGTAGGTGATGGGTTACCATCGCTGTCTAACCCCTTTTTAATTAAATCACCTTCCCAATCTCTATTCTGTTTAAATTTAAATTGTGCTTGATATAATTGCCCACCTTCATTTACGGAAGCTGTAATAGATGGAGCAGTGAAAGAAAGATTCTCTGAAATAATTGATCTTAGTCTAGATATTAGCTCGGCTTTTAACACATCTGGATTACTTGCTCTAATTGCCCTATCAAGATCAGTTCCACCTGCTTTTGCAATTTTATCGAGCTGTCTTAGACCAGTTGGTGATAAACCACCGCCATATGCAACTGTGAAAGTCTTAACCTCTGCTTTTGAAGCAAGCATTCTTTTAACAGAAGCTTCTGCTTTGTCAGTTGAAAACATATCTCCGTCTCCAATAACTATTAAGTAATTACCCTGACAATTGTCATATTGGTGAGGGGACCAGGGATCGTTTTTAAAATATTGTTCAGCAATTGTAGACCAAGCCTCAGCATCTGTTCCTCCTCCAGGTCTCACTGACCTTATATAACCTCTGACATTTCTTGCCCCGTTTCTATCAACTCTAATTTTTAAACAATTTTGACCATCGCACGGTGTCGCTTTATGACCATTGCCATCTGGATCGTTATCCTCCCAGTTATCAAATCCATAGGTCGCATTAGGGTTTAACACAACGCATTGCCAATTTCTTTGCACAAACCATGCACTATTACTAATCCAACCAGGGTTTAAGTGTGACATACTCTTAGGAGGAACAATATGTTTGCATGGAAAAGACCTTTGACCTCCTCTACTAAATCTTCTTGGAGAAATCCAAATCTGACTATTTTTTGCGGACCAATATGCAAACCCTATATTGACCGATGCTGTTATACTGCTATCATTTACTATAGCCAAAATAGCCTCCTGTGCACCCTGCATTCTAGTAAGATTTCTAAAAGTTCCCGCATGGTCGTCCGGCTCTAAATTAAGATCAAAAGTGTGTACCACGGCATTTCCTTGATCATGTACGTATACTAAATTATTCGCAATTTTCGTTTCTTTTGGACCTCTAAATCGAACTTGATTTTTTGTTGTTGGATCATAACTGCTAGTAATTCTACCAGACCTACCAACACTAGTGTTACTAATTAAAGATCCACCTGATATTTCTAATTTATGAATTTTATTTTTTGTGAAACTTGGAACATAAAATATATCATCATCCGATGGGTGTGTAGCTAACCCACCTGGGTAATTAGCAATGTCATTATTATTGATTGTATATGTTTCTGAGGCATTACCGTTCCAATTTGACAAATCAAATTTAAAAAGCTCAAATGTTCTTTGATTTGAATTTGGTTTTTGCCTTACAACCACAAGATTTCCAGAAGAATCTATATCAAAATGTGTCCTTACTCTAATACTAGCATCGTTTCTCATATCTTGAGCAATTGTGCTAAATGTACCTGTGTTATTTAATGTTGTAATTTGAAGTGTATTGGTGTCATAAACATCAATGCCAAATCTAGTTACTATATATATCTTGTTATCATATAAAATTAATTCTGAATCGCTTCCTCCTATATATCCAGGTTTTATTCTTCTACATGTAAAATTATTTGCTAAGTCGACTGAAAAAAACCGCCCTCTACTTGTAATTCCGTAAGCTATATTATTGTGTACAGTAAGATTACGAACATTGCTCGTATGGCAAGGTCGGTTTCTTCTACTTTGTCTATAAGACATTCTACTGCCACCAACTTCTAATTGAGATATGGCGTTATTAGAGTGATTAAGCCTTTTGAGATATTGACTGTTAAAAAATATAACGTCGCCTGTTGCTAAAGGATGCATTGACCTTACACCTCCCAACGTGGCGCCGACTGATGTATTTACAATCATACTTCCAGACTTGTCTAATAGAATTAATACATTTGAAGGTATATCAGCAGTTCCAGATCCTGGCGGTAAAGATTTTGAATACGACGAAGAAATTAAAAAAATTAAAGCAAGAGAACTGAAAATTAAAATTTTTATTTTTTTCATCATTGATCTTGTCCGTCGTCCGTAATTATTATTTCTTGCGACATCCTATAATTAAATAGTAATGTTTCATATTTTTTATTTGTAATTAATAATTCTTCTTGAAATATATCCATACCGATATCTCTTTTATAAGATACTATTTGATTATTTTTATCCCAAATATGATAATTGTTATAAAATTTTTTATCACCACCTACATCAAAAGGGCCATAAATTTTAATTGCATAATTCATAATTGATAAACTATTAGTCACTTCATTTCCCGTATCTTCGTTATTTGCTACCATATGAATAGAAGCTAACTCGTCATCCAAAAAACTATATACAATTGCTGTATCTTTAATTCTATCATCTGGACATTCATCTTCTGCTGATGAAACTATTACACCTAGATTTGTTTCTCCCTCATAAGATAAATCTCCATATGCCTCTTGTATTTGCTGGGTAAATTTACCACCGATATCAGTCATAAAATTACACTTAGCGAAAACAATACTTAAACTACCAAATGAGTTTAATAAAATGATATAGAATAATATTTTAAGAAAAATATTTTTCATACCTCAACTATAGTTAACATTGAGAAAATAAAAAGACTAATCTTCAGGTAAAATTATAGTACTAATTAAAGGGACAATAAGCCCGTCACCGTCCTCATCGTTCAACCCACATGCATAGACAGTATATTCAAAGCCAAGTTTAGCACTACCTGAACCAATACTTCCCGAGGTTTGACTGATGCTATTTCCTGTCACAACATACCGAACTTTTTCATCATTTCTGGTAACAAAATACTCAAAATAATAATTTGCAAGAAGTTTTTTCTCCCTAGCTCTGTCCGCATCAGATACAGTCTTTGCTAAAATTTCATCTCCACCAATATGATCAAAAAATTTTTTTTTAAATTTTACAGGTAAATCAGGATCGCTTGGATTAGCTTTTATTAATTTAGCAAATCTAAATGTTGGCTTAGCTATATCTGTAAAACTATCAAAACACTTACTTATGTCTGGTAAGGTAAGACTTGTTTTAGGGTCAACATCAGTATTTGAAATTAAATCGTTAACAGTCGACTCATTTGATTCAGCGAATAAACTTAAATGTGTTCCATTATCTCTAAGATCTGTTGCAAGATCATAATCTCCTTTATAAGTATTTATTACATATTTTTCACCTTCTAGTAATCCAGCTTCAGCTACGTAGAAGGTTTGTTGATAATCAGCACTAGCATTGTTTGCTTTATGATCCCCTGAAGAAATTGCGATTAAGGCTCCGCCTATAAGAGACATTGCAAGAAGCAGTATAATAGAGAGAACTAATGCAAATCCTTCATTGCCTATGTGAGAAGAATTTTTAATCATAGAATATTTCGTGTGTTTGTGACAACTGTAATTATCTCTCTTAGATGACCATCATTTTGCATGTCAATTGTTCTATCTAATTGTGTAGTGACTTTTGATCTGTTTGTCTTTTTAAATAACTCACTTGTTGATTTAATAACCATGGTCGACTCGACAGTTCTAAGTGATTTCATATTTGTATTATCTAAAGTAGTGATATCATCCCCATTAATATTATAAGGAATAAATATCATGTCCTGAATATAATCTTGAATTTCCTCAAAGGCATAAGATCCTTCAGCCTCATCAATCTCCCATTTTTGTGTCTGATTATCCCAATGTTGAATTTGTTTCATTACAGTGAAACCTGTATCGTCATTATATCCGCTACATTTATAACTTATTCTTAATCTTTTATATTTATGTGGTAATTTAATTCCTAGATCGGGATTGTCTGCTGTTGCATCGGTAATTTCTCTTGCATCATAAATAATTTTAATCGAGTCACATGTTTCTGTGCTATCACCTATTTTTTTTGTAGTCCCTTTAGTTATTTCAATTGTTAAGAAACTATCTGTACCTATCAGAGGTGAGGATAAATATCTATAGCCCGCCATTCTTATGTCTCTAGATATTAAACCAATTATATCTCTACCAGATTGACTAATTTTGGCTCTATTAGTAACCTGTTTATGAGATTTGTTTACCATGTTGTAAGTTGAAAACATGGCGAGCATCATTATTGATGTAATTGTAACAGCAATTAACACTTCAATTAATGTCATTCCCGATATTTTTTTATTTTTAAAATTCATTTTGCTTGAAAATATAATATGTGAGGCGCAGTTCTTCCTGGTGTCTTGATCTCAGCTACTCCAATATATATGCCCTCAAATTCTGTTGACCTTTGAATATCTGATGGTTCGCAATTTCTTGCAGCAGAGTTACAAATTTTAATTACACTAAGTTTTTTTTCAGAACTACTGTTACACTTTAAAAAATCTTTTGATAATCGTATTTTCCAAAAATCATCTCTATTATCATATGCATTATCTTTACTAGGATCTTCAATTTTAGTATCTACACAACCTGTTTTAAACCATTTGCTCTCATCATTCATGTAATCAACCATCAATTCTGTGCCTTTTAGTGTGTTTTTGTAAGCAATTAGGTCCTCAGAAAGCATATCTGTTAAATAATTAATTTTTGTTCTTTCAGAGGATACATCAGCAGATCTCATGGAGTATTGGATCATTTGCATAACTGCAATAAAACCTATACCTACGATTACAGCCGCAACTAAAGCCTCCATTATCGTCATACCTAATTGATTAAGTTTTTGCCTCTTTAAATTGGTTTCCATACCCCGCCTTTTCCGAGCCTATATAACTGAACTATACCAAATCTAGAAAATTTTATAATAAATTTTGCACCATCTTTATCTGATAAGGCTGTTTTAGCATTTGGAGTTAATTTGCATCCTATATTTTTGGCGCAAATAGTTATCCAATTATATGTTTCGGCACCTCCGCTTTCTATCGTTATCTTCTCACTATTATTTAATTTATTTTCAAAATATTTACCACCTTTTGAAAAGCAAACAGTGTTTACACCGGCTTTAGTTGCCGCTGAAACCTCGGTTCTATTATCTTTATTGAATTCATACTCTACTATTGAGGAGGATTTGATAAAAGCATCATTAGTACACTCTAATTCACCTGCATTTATTTTTTTTCCAAAATCTGATTGTCTAATTCCCTTAAGTGAAACTTTGTTTTCACCAAATTCAATTCTTACGTACGGATATTCTCCTCTATTTATTTGAGTAGATGCATTTACAAAAATAGATTTAACTCCTTCAGCAGTAGCTAAAGATCTTTTAGCGCTTGTAGTATCTTTAAATTGAAAAATCCCGATGGTGCTAATAACCCCAATTATTGCTAGGACAACAACAATCTCTAATAGTGTAACACCCTTAATGTTCTGCTTTACTTGCTGTTGCATCTATTTTTCCTGAAGCAACTAATTCTTGAATAGATTTGTCCATTGTGATCATTCCTTCTCGAACGGCAGTTTGCATAACACTAGGAATTTGATGAATTTTTGCTTCTCTAATTAAATTTTGCACTGGAGGAGTGCATTTCATTATTTCAAACGCACCACATCTACCTTGACCATCTTTAGTTTTAAAAAGTCTCTGTGTCACAACCATTTTAAGTGATGTAGAAATTTGAGCTCTTATTTGCTCTTGTTGATCAGGAGGGAATACATCTATAATTCTATTTATAGTACTTGGAGCTCCACTTGTATGCAATGTTCCAAATACCAAGTGTCCAGTTTCAGCAGCAGTTAATGCTAAGCTTATTGTTTCAAGGTCTCTCATCTCTCCAACCAAAATAACATCTGGATCTTCTCTTAGCGCAGCTTTTAAGGCAGATGAAAATGAAAGAGTTTGTTTTCCCACCTCTCTATGGGATACAATACTTTTCACATCAGTATGAATAAATTCTACGGGATCTTCAACAGTAATAATATTAGCATTACGTGTTTTATTAATTTCATTTACTATTGCGGCAAGTGTTGTAGATTTTCCTGAACCAGTTGGACCTGTTACCAAAACCAATCCTTTATGCATATCTACCACGTCGTATAATGCTGGAGGCAAACTAAACTGTTCCATGTCAGGTATTTTACTTTCTACTCTTCTACAAACACATGCAGGTCCAGCTATAGTTTTATAAAAATTTGCTCTAAATCTTAAACCTCCTAAAGTCACAGCGGTATCAAGTTCGTGAGTGTCCTCAAATTTTTTCAATTCTATCTCATTACAATTCATCGAAAGTAAATCTTTTAGATCTTGGTCTTTTACAACAACTTCTTGTACTTTTATAATTTCTCCAGTCTGTCTGTAAGCTAGTGGTGATCCAGTACGAATATGAAAATCTGAAATTTTTTTGTTATTTTTTGCTAAGTCTTCTAATTTATCAAACATTTTATGAAATTATACTCAATACTTACAGTTTTCTATAATAAAAGCACTATATTCAAATTTTTAAATAACATAAAATTCGTGTATTAGTTGATTTTATTATAAAATAGATTAATTTCACATTTTAATGAAGATTTCTTTCTCAAACTTACTGGAAAAGTTTAAAAAAAAAGGTGACAGTCCTACAATTACACCTGAAGGTCAAAAAAAAAGAGAAAATTTCTTAACAAAATTTATTAAAGAAAGATTAGGCAAATCTTCTGCTGCAAAAGGAGAGGATGTTGTTGGTGTTGATTTGACTGCAAACGAAATAAGATTAGCTCAAATAAGCAGTAATAAATCAAATCAATGGGTATTGGAAAAATTTTATATTCATAAATTTGACGGGATCCCCGAGGGATCAACTGTTTTAGAAAACCAAGATAAAGTAGCTGACGAATTAAAAGTGGCTCTTCAAAAATCAAAAATATCAACAACTAATGCTGCTATTGCAATCCCAGTTACTAGCGCAATTATAAGAGTTGTTACTAGTCCACTTATGACTGATGAGGAATTAAACAATGCTGTAAAAACTGATTCTTTATGGGAAAATTTAGTTCAACTGACTGATAATTTAGAAGATTATTCAATATTTCACCAAGTTATTAATAGAAATACAAAAGACAACACAATGGATATACTGTTCGTTGCATCAAAACTTGCAGATATCAACAGTTACACAGATATAATTAATAAAAGCGGACTTAATGCGGTCATAATAGATGTAAAATGTTTTGCAATAAAATCTGCAGTTGATCAAATTAATCAAATCTCAGGAACGATAGAAGATACAAATTTAACCGCTGTCCTAGAGTTTGGACTAGATGAAAACTACGTAATGATATTGTACGAAAATAATCCAATAATAACAGATATTTTTATAAGAGGGCAAGATAGAAAAACTTTAACAGAGTCTAATAATCAAGAGGAAATGGATGCATTGGTTAGAAGATATATCACTCAAGTTAAACAAGCCATACAAGATTTTGAAACTAAATACGAAAAAAGAATTAGAAATTTAAAAGTAACATCAAATTTACCTAATGTTGAAACTTATTTAGGTAGTTTTAGAAAAAGTTTAGTTAATACTGGTTTCAATTTATTCAATCCATTTGATGGAATTAAAATTCCTGCTCAAAACGAAAGCGAACTAAATATAAGTAATAAATCTTTCCTATCAACTGTGGTGGGACTGGCATTTCGAAAATTAGATGTTTTTGGTTACTACAAATTTGTAACAGCCGTAAAGAATATAAATCTTCTTCCAAATAGAGATACAATGATTCAAAAGAAAAGAACTAAAGCGTTTTCAGATTTTGCTTTTAAAGGCGCTGTAGCAGCCGTAGGTATAATTTACATTGTATTATTTGGTTTTTCTTTTTGGCAAATTTCAAGTCTAAATAAACAAATTGCGGATTTTGATGATGTAGTAAAACAACACGAAGAAACTCAAATTATTCTAAAAAAAGTTAAAAATGATCATGCTAAATTAAATACATCTTTAAAATTAAGTAAGTCTCTTAAATCAAACAAAGTAATTAATTTTAGAATATTAGCTCAAATAGCATCTTCAGTGCCTAAAAGGGTTAGATTTACAAATTTAGATTACAACGGATCAAATATGGTTGTAATAAAAGGGTTAGCTTTTAGTGATCAAGATATTCTAAAACTAATAAATAATTTAAATGAGAAGAAACTAATTTCTCAAGCATCTTTGGCCAGTATGACTTTGCCTAAAAGCAAAAATGCGGGGGAAAACAGCCTGAAAGGCTTTACTATAACTTGTATATTGGGGAACGCATAGTGGATTTAAAAAACATAACAATGGAAGACTTAAAAGAGAAGTTCCAATCTTTTGAGAAAAAAACCCTAATTAAGTTTGGAATAGGTATAGGCGCATTTATTCTTTTTTTAATCATTTACTTTGCAATAATTAGTCCGATGATTGAAAGTAGAAAACTTACCTTAGAGGAAAAAAATTTAAAACTCCAAGAAATTCAAAATTTTGAGAATGAAATTATTTCTTTAAAAAAGAAAATAAAAAAACTTGAACCAATTGTTAAAAAAAATTCAAGATTGTTCCATTCAAAATCTGAAGTCGAAGGTTTGTATGATGGTTTGAGCAGATTTGCTTCAGCATATGGTTTAGTAATTGTAAAAATTGAAAAAAAAAAACCAGAGCCAGTCATGAAAAGTGGTAAGGCGAAACAAGATAAAAGTAAATTAAAACAAAATATGATTTCATATTACAAAATTCCTGTTAATTATGAAATTAAGGGTAATTTTCTCAACTATATAAAATTTAAAAGAGCTGTCTCGAAGTCTAAAAAAATGCTAAACTTTGAGGAGGAAGATATTTCATTGCAAAAAGATTTAAATAATACGATCGTTGCAAAAGGAGAGTTAACAATAGTAGGATTGCCAGATGAATTTTTTTAAAAAATTATTAATTTTATTTTTTCTTATTTTTGGAACTTCTGTTTTCGCAGATAGTCATGATTCTCAAAATCAAGATGAAGAAGTGCCATTAAATGATCCTTTCGCAGGTAGTGAAGCTTCATCTGGTTCATCAGGCATAAGTATGTCTATAGATGATCAAGAAGATGAAAATAGTTTGTTCAAATTTAAATTGGTTGGATTAATTTCTGGAAAAGAAAATAGTTATATATCATTAGTTGACTCTGGTGGAGAGGTTACAACATTAACTATTGGTCAGTATTTAGGTAAAATAAAATTAGTTGATTTAAGACTTACAGAAGCAATTTTTGAAAAAGAGGACAAAACTTTTATGATTATCGATTTTAATAATTCAATAAGGGAGACTAATGAATATTAAATTTTTAAAAATAATATTTATATTTGCTCTAGTTTCAGTTTTAACTGGCTGTCAAACCATGAAGACTAAAATGCCAAAAGATACACCTTTTAAACACAACGCTCCTCTAATTAAAGATGATATTAAAAAATCAGGACAAGCAGAAATTGCAAAAACGCTTGAAATGGGTCCAAAGCCATCTGATGGTGAAAAAGTTATTGGTAAAAGAAAACAAATCTCTTCTGAGGCACAAAGAAACTATCTACTTATCCCTGACAGCTTTCCCTTACTTAAACAAAGAATTACATTAAAATTTAAAAATTTAGATTTTAAAGAAACTATGCTTCTAATGGGTAAGGTTGGTGAGGTTAATGTTTTAGTTGGGGACGAGGTTGCAGGTGCAATTTCAGCAGAGCTAGTTGATGTCCCGTGGGACAAGGCATTTCAAGCGCTTTTAGATATGAAAAATTTTGCATCAGATATTGATGTAAGCTCAAATCTTATTAGAGTTCATTCTCCTCAAACATTGACAGCGCAGGAAACTTATAAGTCTGACAGAGCACAAGCTGTTAAAAGAAAAGTAGAACTAGAAGACAGTGTTGAACCTATAATATCAGAAATTTTTAGACTTTATTATATCACTCCAGCTCGAGCTAAATCTACACTTGAAGAATTGTTTACCCAAAGAGCAGGAGATGCGTCTTTTGCTTCTATTCAAATTACTGAGGAAACAACAACAAGATCAATTATTGTAAGAGGTAAGGAAAAAGATTTAGATATTGTAGATAAATTAATTAGAGAAATAGATGTTAGAACTAAACAAGTCTTAATTGAAGCATTTATCGTTGAAGCAAATTCTGACTTTGAGAGACAGCTAGGTACAAGACTAGGAGGTTACTATTCTAGACAAGGAGAGGTTGTGGGTGGAATCCAAGGAGGCCCAGTTACAGGAGCGGCTCCTGGTTTATCCACCTTAGGACAACCTTTAACGAGTATTACTGGTTTTCCAACTACTGGGGCTGCAACAAGTGGAATAGGTGTTCTTAAACAGACTGGAAGTGGTATTTTAAAAGCAGAGATCACCGCGCTTGAAAAACAAGGCTTAGGTAAAACAATATCTAATCCAAAAGTGTTTACACTTGATAATCAGTCTGCGACAGTCACTCAGGGTGAAGAAATTCCATATGAAACAATGACAGATGGAACAGCTGTAACTGAATTTAAAGAAGCAGCTCTAAAATTAGAAGTTACTCCAAGTATTATTGGAGATGGAAATGTGTTATTAAGTATTCAAGTAAATAATGATACACCAAATAGAGGAACAGGTGCTGATGAACCACCTATAAATAAAATGGAAATATCGACTAAATTATTAGTAGCTGACGGAGATATCGTTGTAATAGGTGGAATAAAAAAGAATGTCAGGGCTAAGCGAAAAGATCAAACACCAGGTCTTGGAAATGTTCCTGTGATAGGAAATTTATTTAAAGGGACTAGTCAAAACGATGAGTTGGATGAACTTTTGGTATTTATCGCGCCTAGGATATTATAATGATTGATATTAGTAGAGAGTCTGAAATTAATTTAATTAATATTTTAATAGATCAAGATATTATTTCAGGAAAAGACCTGGCAAATATAAAAAAGATTTCTTCAGAACAACAAAAATCACAATTAGATGCAGTATTCGAGTTAAAGTTGACAGATGAGGAAAAAATTTTAGATCTTTTAGTAAAGGAACAATCTCTTCAGACAGTTGATTTAAGTTCCCATGAAATTTCAGATGAAATTAAATCAGTATTACCCTCTAACTATGTTAAAATGAACTTTATTGCACCTTTCAAAGTTGAAGGTAAAACTTTACATATAGCAATTTCTGATAGTTCAAAATTAAGTTTAATGAGAAACTTAAAAACAATTACCAAAAAAGATATTGAACTTCATGCTGCTAAAGTATCTCAAATATCAGATTTTATACGGAAAATCTTGAAAGAAGGTGAAACAACTATTCAATCAATCCAGGAAAAGAATAAACAAAAAGAAAAAATTCAAACTTTTGATTATGATGTTGATGAAAATGCAGAGGTATTAGATGAAAAACCNGAGGAAGATATAGAAGCANTNGAAAATGAGTCTGAAGTTATAAAATTTAGTACAGCTGTAGTTGCAGAAGCGATTAAATCAGGAGTATCAGATATTCATATTGAACCTTATAGATTTTCATCAAGAGTAAGATATCGTTTGGATGGTATGCTTCAAGAGCAAGAACATTTTGCAAAATTTTTACACTCTAATTATGGAGCTGTAGTTACAAGATTTAAGATTATGGGAAAATTAGATATTGCTGAGAGAAGATTACCTCAGGATGGTGCGATCCCATTTAAAATAGATGGTAAAGTAGTTGATCTACGACTTTCGATTTTACCAACAGCAAACAATGAAAGAATAGTAATGAGGGTTTTAAACAAAGATGCTGGGGATATCAGTTTAGAACAATTAAATTTTGATCCAAATGATCTTACAAATTTAAGAAAAGCAATACATGGAACGCAAGGATTAATATTAGTTACAGGACCAACGGGTTCGGGTAAAACAACCACTCTATACAGTATTTTAAAAGAAGTTTCTCAACCACACTTAAATATTTTAACAGCTGAAGATCCTGTTGAGTATGAACTAGATGGCGTAGCGCAAGTTCAAATTAAAGATGATATTGGTTTATCGTTTGGTGCTGCTCTTCGTTCTTTCTTGAGACAAGACCCGGAGATAATTTTAGTTGGAGAGATGAGAGACAAAGAAACAGTAGACATAGGATTAAAAGCTGCCCTAACAGGTCACCTAGTTTTTAGTACGTTACACACAAATGATGCCCCAAGTTCTATTACTAGATTACAAAATATGGGTACGCCTGATTATTTAATTTCTGCAGCATGTTCTTTAGTTTTAGCACAAAGATTAGCGAGAAAAACTTGTCCAGATTGTAGAGAGCCGGACCCAGATGTGACCCCAAAAGTATTAGAAGATTTTGGTTTCACCCCTGAACAAGCATCANGAGCAAAAGTTTTAAGAGGCAAAGGTTGCCCTAAATGTAAAGATACCGGTTATAAAGGAAGAATGGGAATTTATGAAGTATTGAATGTAACTAAACCTATTAAAGAAGCTATTTTAGCTAAAGCAACTACTCCAGAACTGAAGGCAATAGCTCAAAAAGAGGGCTTTAGAACTATGGGTGATATGGGTCGAGAAATGATTTTATCTGGAGATTTAAACTTTAGAGAGTTCGACCGTGTGTTATCAATGGAGTAATTACTAATGTCTTCTGAAACGTATTCATATAAAGGTATTTCTGCAGGTAAATATGTTGAAGGATCTATAGATGCTTTAAATAGAGAGGAAGCATCTTTTAAATTAAAAGAGCAAAAAATCATAATAACTAATTTAACTAGAACAAAAAAAAAAGCAGCTGAGAAAAAAAAAGGTAAAGGTCAAGGTATCAGTCTTTTTAAGAAAAAAATAAAGCCAGCTGATGTTGTAATATTTTCAAAACAATTTGCAACCATGGTTAAAGCAGGGTTACCGATACTAAATGTTTTATCAATGTTAAGAGATCAATTAGAGCATCCAGAGCTTAAAATAATTGTTGAAGATATTAGAAAAAGCCTAGAAGGTGGTGTTACTTTATCAAAATGCTTCGAAAAATACCCTAAGGTATTTGACAATATATATGTAAACCTAATTAAAGCTGGTGAGGCTAGTGGTAAATTAGATATATTTTTACTTAAATTAGTAGAGTCGTTAGAGAAAAGAGAAAAAGTTAAGAAAAAGATTAAAGGTGCTTTGATGTATCCTAGTATAATGTTTTTCGTGGCAATCACCGTTTCTTCATTCATGTTAGTAAAGGTAGTCCCTATATTTGCAGAAATGTATGAAGGTATGGGAGTTAAACTTCCAACCCCAACAGCTGTTATTATGAGTATGAGTGATTTTTTAAGAGGCGCAGGTGGGAAAATGTTGCTTTTGATTTCATTAATAATATTTGGTTTGTTTAAATATCTCACAGCAAAAGTGCCAGCAATAAGATATAAATGGCACTCAATGGTTCTAAAAATGCCAGTGTTTGGCGATATGATTTTAAAATCATTAATTGCCAGAATATCCTTAATAATGGGTAACTTAAGTGCAGCAGGGGTTAATTTATTAGAGAGTATAGAAATAGCTAAACAGGTTAGTAACAATGATGTTGTTACTCAAGCTTTAGAAAATGTAAAAAAGGGTGTCTTTTCAGGAGATACACTTACTAAATTATTTCTTAAGGAACCAACTTTTCCACCAACTTTTAGTCAACTAATTTCTGTAGGGGAACAAACAGGAAATCTAGATGAAATGTTTACATCAGTTTCAAATTATTATGAGGAAGAGTTTGATAGTTCAGTAGATAATATGTCGAGTTTAATTGAGCCAATAATGATTGTTTTTATGGGGCTCATGATTGGTGGCTTAATGATAGCGATGTATTCTCCAATATTTAACGTTGGGTCAATTATTGGATAAATTTTTTGTTAAGACTAGGTGATTTACCCATTTCTTTTGATCCTTTTTAAACACAACATCATCCATAATTTGATTAATAAAGAATGTACCCAAACCACCAGGCTTAATATCATCTAATTGTCTGTGTTGAATATTTTCTTCGACAACTGGTTTACCTTTATCAAAGAAACCAATTTCTAATTTATTATCTTTTAGTGAAATCTTTATTTGCATTTTATCATCAGTATCTTCAATACCTTTGTAGGCGTGCTTTACAATGTTTTGAGCAGCTTCGGCTATTGCTAAAACTAATTCTTCTTTTAAATTTTTATCTAAATTTAATTTTTCAAAAACATCACGAGAAAATAATCTAACATCTTTTAAACTTCCAGAATTAACAATAAAATCTTTTGATTCTGACAAATTCATTACTCTAAATTTAATATTTGCTCTAGCTTTGCCATCATGATCACTTTTAGAACTGATTTGCTTATTTCTTTTAAGATAACTTTAGTGCCAAGCTCCATAGCTTTTTGATGACTTTCAATTAATACTGATATTCCGGACGAGTCCATGTACTGCACATCTTTCAAGTTTAAATGGACTTCCTTNTTTGCCTCTATCAGAGGCATGATTAGTTCTTTAGCCTTTTCCGTGACATCCATGTCTATTTCGCCATCTAAATAAACTGTTGCTATATTTCCATCCTCTTTGACGTTGTATGCCATAATTAATATATTTATTAAATTTTAGTTAAAATCAACCCATTTTGTGACAAGTAACAACAATTTACAATTGACTTTTGAATTAATAATCCTAATATTTGCTCAATTATTAGCTAATAATTAAAAAAACGAGGTTTAAATGAAAAATAATAAAGGTTTCACATTAATTGAATTACTAGTCGTTGTTGCGATTATAGGAATTCTAGCTGCAGTTGGAGTTGTAGCATATAACGGTTACACGGACTCAGCTAAGAAAAATGCAACAAAAACTATTCATGCAAATGTTGTAAAAATTATCGCATCAGAGACAAAAAAATGTTCAATGGACGATACATTAACTATATTCAAAAAGAAAGATGGAACAGGCGGCATTACATGCACTGCTTTTATCAATGCTGCAACTGCAAGTCCGGCAACCGGAGCAGCTACTGTTACTGCGGCTCTTACCAACGAAGTAGTTACAGATAAAAATCCATACAAAAATTCTGAGAAAAGTGTTGGATGTTCTGGATCAGGATGTGTAGGGATGGAAGCTGCGGAAAATCAAGTTACTGTTACCACAACTTTTAAAGGTGGAACGGATTCTGATATAATTACTGTAGAATAAATTCATTGATATTAAATTAATTTATGAAAACTAAAAGCTCGGGGTTTACACTTATCGAGCTTTTAGTTGTTGTAGCTATAATAGGAATTTTAGCAGCTGTAGGTATTGTTTCTTATAATGGTTATGTCACTGGATCAAAAAAAAAAACTTCTGAAAGTGTTGTGCTTCAAATTTCTTTAGCCCAACAAGAGTATTATTCTGAAAATGGTGAATATTATCCTTCAACTACGAGCACATCGTGTACACCATCTAGTTCTACTAGTGCTGGTATAGACACTGATTTGTTAGATAACTCCACATTAGTTACTGATATTAGTTATCTTGAGGTTTGCGCATGGAGAGATGATGCTGACAATTATGGAGTTGTAGGTTTAACTGTTGAGGGATGTACAATTGAAGCAAATTCCAATTCATCAATAAGCCGAACGAATTGTTAAGTTTAAAACATGGATAAGATTTTAAAGATTTTTGAAGATATTAAAAATGCTGATTACTCAAAAAAGCAAAAAATTTACTTAACTGCTAGTATCTCTTGGATAATTTTTATTGGATATTTGACATGGTGGAACGGCATGAAAAGCATAAGTTTAGATAAAAGTTTTAGGTGGGACGAATGGTTTTGGTTTGGTATTGTNCCAGCCACTGTCCCTTATATTTTTTATTTTATTTGGAAAGATAAAGACGACAATCAATAAACACTGCAAAACAACAATTAATTTTAAATTAATTAATTGAAAACAATCAACATTATAAATATCTTACTATTTAAATGTTATTTAATTCAATAAAATCAAAGATAATATTTATATTATTTTTCGTACTAACGACATCAGCATTTTCATCTGAAAAAGATATAACTTATTTTGAAATTTTACAAAATCCTAATGATTTAGATTTAAATCTAAGGTACGCAAAACAACAAGCAGATGCAGGTAATTTTAAGCAAACCATATCTACACTTGAAAGACTTAACATTGTTTATCCAGATAATGTCGAAATAAAATTGTACTTACTATCAGTTTTAGTCCAAATTGACTCACCAGAAAAAGCCAAAACAATAATAGAGGAAATGAAGCTCAGAAGAGATCTAGAAACTGAAGATCTAGAGACTCTCCAAGAAATTGAGGCAGAATTAAAAGNTAGAGAACCTGGTTTGTGGACTGTTGCTTTGGACATAGGACTTTCTAATGTTTGGTCAAATAATGTAAATAGCGTCTCAAGAACAAGATTGAAAATGTCGTCTGATGAAAGAGATGAGTTCGGTTCAGCTAAAAATGACAGAACAGGAAGTGGCAGTGTTGGTGTATCAGTTTCAAGACCAGTTGGAGAGGAATCTTCAATACTTATTAATGCATCGCATACATCCTCTGACCAATATCAGGAAATGGATGATGATTTCCAGTCATATGGTTTAACTTTAGGTCTTGATACTGTTTTAGGAAATCAAAGCTTAAGTCCATATTTTATAATTAGCAAAACTGATTATATGGCAGATGCAGATAGTTTTTCTTTTATGTACGGTTTAGGTGGTTTTTTTACCGCTGGAGAAAATCATTCGTTTAGTTATGGATACGCATTCTTAGACTCTAAAGCAAATAATAACTCCCAAGACACCACTGCCAACGAAGATAATGCAATTACACATGGCGTAACCTTGGGTTATGATTACTTATTTAATAATTTGGTTTCGACATCTTTTGGTTTGGGTTTTTCTGATACTGACGCGAATGCGGATGCAGGAAACGATGCTGAAACTTATGATTTTAGTTTTGGGTTAAATTTTACATTTCCTTGGGCTTTTATTTCAGTAACCAGTTCTCATAGTTTTAATGATTACAAAAGAGAGGATACTTCGATTGACTCGAATATTATTAGATCAGATTACTCAGATACTTTTAGTTTAGGACTAACAAAAGCTCTAGGTGATTTTTTTCCTTTTTTAGATCAGAACAGAACACTATTTATAAATCTAAATTATGAAAGCGTGAAATCAGAATCAAATATATTAAACTATGACTACGACTCAGAGTCATTGACTTTAAACTTATCAAAAAGCATGAGTCTTAATTAGAATAATGAATTTCAATTAAGAATTTAATAAAAAATCATTATTTTGCTGTGTTTTCGAAAATTTCTATTTTTTATATGGGAAAATACTTGTTTTAATTTCTGTTTATTTTGTTAGTTTTTGGTCATGAGAAAATTTTACTCTATTTTAGTTAGTTTATTATTTTTTTTAAACTTTAACTCATTTGCTAATGAGACATTAAGTATAGAAAAACAATTAGTGGGAATAGTTGGTGCGGTTTCTGGTGTAGTTAAAACAGAAACAAGAGAATTAAAATCAGGAGACAAAATTTATTTAAACGAAACTATTATTTCAGGAAATAGTTCCGGAACTCAAATATTATTGTTAGATCAATCTACATTTACTATAGGAGAAGATTCTGAAGTAGTAATGGATACGTTTATATATGACCCAAAGACAAATGATGGGAAAATAGTAGCAAGCGTCAAACAAGGCAGTTTAAAAGTTATTTCAGGGTTGATAAGCCAAAAAAATCCAGAAAATCTTACAGTAGATGTTCCAGAGGGAACACTTGGTTCTAGGGGAACTGAGTTTCAAACAATAGTTTCTAAAAACAAAACTGACACACTCTTGATTGGACCTGGTAAAAATAACTCACTTGGAATGAGACCAGGTAAAGTTTTGGTTGGAAATAAATTTGGGTCAACCATGTTAAATAATCCTTATAGTATATCATCTATGGTAAAGGGCAAAGCCCCTGGTCAAGCAAAAAAGATTACCAAAGATCAACTAAAGAAATTTAATAAAAAAATGAAGGCCTTGAAAGTTGCAAAGGCTGAGGGCCAACCTAAAGAAAAAAAGAAAGCCATTAAAAAAGAAATAAAAAAAGAATTAAAAGCTTTAGGGTTTGAAAAAGAGGAAATTAAAAAAATTATAAAAACTAATATTAAAAAAGATAAAAAGAAAAAAGCTGCTCTTAAAGATCAAAATAAAAAGAAAAAAGCTGAAGCAAAGAAAGATAAGAAAAATAAAAAGAAAAAGGCTAAAGCAAAAAATAATAAAAAAGACAAAAAGAAAAAAGCTAAAGCAAAAAATAATAAAAAAGGCAAAAAGAAAAAAGCAAAAAATAATAAGAAAAAAGGAAATAAGAAAAAAGCAAAAAATAANAAGAAAAAAGGAAAAAAGAAAAAAGTTTCTAAGAAAAAATCACCTAAAAAGAAAAAAGTAAAGCCTAAGAAAAAAAAGCCACCTAAGAAGAAAAAACCACCTAAAAAGAAAAAGAAAAAGAAAAATAAAAAAAAGAATAATAATAATTAATAATTTAAATTAGTTTTTATAAGTTTATTTACTTTATTATTTTTAGATATAAATTAATTTTTGTGCGAACATTTGTTAAAAAAAATATAAATTATTTTATCTTTGCTTTGATTTTAATTCTACTTATAGGTTTAAAAATTATTAATCCTAGTATTGTAAAATCAATTTCATTTTTAAGTTTTGATTTATATCAAAAAATATTTACCTATAATAAAAACGAAAGTGATGTAATTATAATAGATATTGACGAGAAAAGTTTAGGAAAATTTGGTCAGTTTCCTTGGAGCAGATCTGTATTTGCCAAAATTTTACAAAATGTTAATCAATCTAAACCAAAAGCAATAGGGTTTGATATTTTTTTTTCAGAAAAAGACAAACAGTCACCTGAAGAAATTATTAAGTCTTACAATTTAATACCTACTGATGTTTCTGAGTTACAAGAAATTAAAGGACACGACCAGGTATTTAGTGATGAATTAAAAAATACTAAGTCTGTAATAGCTGTTTTAGGTAGTACCGTTCCATCGCATTCTAATTATGAAAGAAAAGCACTAGCTAAATTTTTATCTAAAGGAGGAGATCCAAAACAATTTACCTATTCTTATGCATATTCCATAGGATCATTAAAGCAACTTGAAGAAAGTGTAAAAGGCTTAGGCTCTATATCTTTTTTAGATCAAACGGATGGAATTATTAGATCTTTACCTTTAATTATAAATTTAAATAATGAGATTTATCCCACAATGGGACTTGAAATGATTAGAGTGGGAAACAACCAAAAAAATATTTATATAGAGATGAATGAGGTTGGTATAAACAGAATAAGTTCAAGACCCTACAAAATATCTTCAGATCCAAATGGAATTATTTGGATAAGATATAAAAACTCGCTAAAAAGTCAGTATATTTCCGCGAGCTCAGTTTATGAAGGTAAGTTTTCAGACGAGACGTTTCAAGACAAATATGTTTTAATTGGTGCATCTGCACAAGGTCTCTTTGATTTAGTAAAGACACCCTTAGGAGTTACAATTCCTGGAGTAGAAGTTCACGCAAATGTAATTGAAAATATTTTAGATCAAAACTATTTAATACGTAATCCTAATACATATGTATTTGAATTATTATTTGTTATTATTGTTTCTATACTGACATTTTTACTTTCTCAAAGAATAAGACCAAAGTTAAGCTTATCAATTTTTTTTGGAAGTATATCTATTGTAATTTTAATTGGGTTTAGTTTTTTTGTAATAAGGTCTGAACTTATAGATTTTAGTTATCCAATTTTTATGCTGACAATTACATTTTTAACTGGATTATACTTTAGATTTATAGAGGAAAATAAAATTGCACTATCTAATCTACAAAAAGAGGCAAAACTTTTGAAAGAGAGAGAATTGGCTGCAGGTGTACAAAAAAGTTTGTTTCCAGATATATCCAGATTTGAAAATTTTATTTATGCGAGAAATATTCCAGCTAGAGATGTATCAGGGGATTACTTTGATGTAATAAAAGTTAATAATGAAGAATATTTTTTCACATTAGCTGATGTATCTGGAAAAGGAGTTAAAGCTGGAATGTATATGGCAAAAGCTTCATCGATTTTTAGAACATTATCAAATTTATCGTTTCCATTGGAAAAAGTAGTTTTTGGGGTTAACAACGAGATCGTTGAAGCAAAATTTAAAGGCATGTTTGTTACAGCTGTATTTGGAAAATTTAATATTAAAACAGGAGACTTAACATTTGTTAATGCTGGACATGAAAGCATAATGGTATTTAATAAAAATAAGGAATTTGATTTTATAAAATCTGAACTTCCTCCAATAGGTATTGTAAAATATTTTACAGAGTCTATGGTTAAATCAACAACTATAAACTTAAAANATAAAACAATTATTATTTATACAGATGGAGTAACAGAGGGCTATTTGAAAAACGGTCAAGAAATGGGTGCAGAGGGAGTTAAGGACTTGGTATTAAAACTCGAAAATATCACTCCTAAAAATATAGTAGACACTATTACTAAAGAATTAAGTTGGGGTGCCGATAAATTACGTGATGATATAACTTGCCTTGCCTTAAATATCAATAATACCGAGCTTATAAAACCAAAAAAATAAAATTATAAACTCATTTTAAACATTAATCATATATGTTTAAATATAAAATAATATTTTATTAAAAGAGCAGTATATGGAAAATGTAAACTTAGAGTCAGTAAAATCATTTGTTGATACTCTTTGGGTAATAGATTGTGCCATTCTAGTTTTTATTATGCAGGCTGGTTTTATGTGTATGGAAACAGGACTCTCAAGATACAAAAATAGCATTAATGTTGCCCTAAAAAATGCAGCAGACTTTGGTGTTGCAGTTGTAATTTTTTGGATCTTTGGCTTTGGTTTAATGTTTGGAAAAAGTTACAATGGTTTGATTGGTACAGACTTGTTTTTCTTTAAAACAAATGTTGCTGAATATATGACTTATTTTGTATTTCAAGCAATGTTTGTTGCTACAGCTGCAACAATTATTTCAGGTGCTGTTGCTGAAAGAATGAAATTTAATGGATATTTGATTATTACTGTTTTAGCCACTGGAGTAATTTACCCAATAGTTGGACACTGGGCATGGTCATCTAGTTATTTAAATAATATGGATCCTACAAGTCAAATACTTACAGTCACAAATGAAATTAAATCAACTGGCTGGTTGACAGATATTGGATTTGTAGATTTCGCAGGTAGCACAATCGTTCATTCAGTTGGTGGATGGATAGCTTTATCTGCTTTATTAATCCTTGGGCCTAGAATTGGAAAGTACTCAGATGCAAACAAAGGAAAATTTACTGGGTCAAGTTTTCCATTAGCAGTTCTTGGAACTTTAATTTTATGGTTTGGCTGGTTTGGTTTTAATGGTGGTAGTAATGGAGCAATGGATGAGACAGTGCCATTAATTTTAATCAATACTTTTTTAGCAGCTTCTTTCGGACTTTTAACAGGGTTGGCGATTTCATTTGTGTTATTTAAAAAACCTGAACCCTATTATATTATTTTAGGACCATTAGCAGGATTAGTTGCAATAACTGCAGGATGTAATTCTATGACTTCAGTAGTTTCAATTTTTGTGGGAATAATTGGAGCAATAATTGCAATCGTAGTAAATGAAATTTTGAATAAGCTTGAAATAGATGATGTTGTTGGTGCTGTGCCGGTCCATTTAGCAGCAGGGGTATGGGGGACATTAGCGGTTGGTTTTTTTAGTAATTTAGAAACTCTTGGAACAGATTTAACTAGGTTTGAACAAATTAAAGCACAATTAATTGGTATAATTTCGATAGGCTTATTTTCTTTCTTAGGGTCTTACTTAATTTTAAAAGTGTTAAATTACTTTTATCCTTTAAGAGTAAGTCCACTCCAAGAGGAACTAGGATTAAATATTTCAGAACATAATGCAACCTCTGTTGAACATGATTTAATTTCTATTCTTGATAAACAATCTCAGTCAGAAGATTTAACAATAAGAGGTCCTCAAGATCCATTTACAGCCGGTGGCGTCATAGGACTGTATTACAATAAATTAATGAGTAAACTTGAGACAAGTGAAGCTGAAAAGCAAAAGTGGAGAAACAGAATTTCCAATGAAATTCAACTTGCAGTCAAAGTGCAAGAAAATTTTTTACCAAAAAGAAATTTAGAGAATTATCCTGTTTATGGAATAAATTTAGCTGCTCGAGAGGTTTCAGGTGATTTTTTCAGTTTTTATCCTCACAATGATAATGTTTATTTTATTATTGCTGATGTTGCTGGTAAGGGAGTACATGCTGGCATGGTCATGGCAAAAGCATCAACTCTATTTGAAATTATGGCTAGAGATAAAGTAGATCCAGATGAGATGATGTATCATATGAATAATGATTTATTTTTAACAAAAACTGCAGGCATGTTTGTAACATCAATCATAGGTGACTATAATACTCTCACGGATGAGATCAGGTGGGTTAATGGCGGTCATCAACCTGCTTTGCTAAGAGATAGCAAAGGAAATTATACTCAAGTTGAGAGTAAATCCCCGCCTATGGGCGTTATTCCGCAAAAAAATAAATCTATTTACCCAGTTCACAAAATAAAACTAAATGGCAAAAGATTTTACGCATTTACAGATGGATTATCAGAAAGCTTTGACTCAAAAGGTGAAGAAATTGGGATAGAAGGATCGCTTAAAATTATAGAAAAAAATTTCAGCAAAGATGTTTCCAAGCAACTTTCTAATATTACTAGAGATGTAGAAAGATCGAGTGGTCAAAAAAAGTTAAGTGATGATTTAACTATTATTGCCATTGGCAAATGAGTAAAACAAATTTAGCCTATTTATTGTTGGTTTTGACCACACTATTTTGGTCGGGAAATTTTATAGTTGGTAAAGCAGCGAGTTTTTACGAGATACCACCTTTTTCCTTAAATTTTTATAGATGGTTTTTCGCTGGAATAATATTATTACCTTTTACATTTAAAGAGATAGTTGAAAAAAAAGATTATATAATCAAAAATATTGGATTATTTATAATTTTAGGTGTTACAAGTATAACTATTTTTAATTCGGTTGTTTATTACTCTCTATATCACACTCAAGTAATTACAGGACTTTTAATGATATCAACTATTCCAGTTTGGATAATTTTTATATCCTCAATTTTAAATATTGAGAAAACAAATATCTATCAAATTTTTGGGGTAATATTATCTTTAATTGGTGTCTTAGTAATAATTACAAAAATAGATTTAAAAATTATCAAAAGTCTAGATTTCAATCGAGGGGATATATCAATGATTGTTGCAATGTTGTCATGGGCAATTTACTCATCTTTATTAAAGAAAAAGTCTTATAATATTTCTCAACTAACTTTACTTCAACTGGTCATAATTTTTGGCTTAATTTTTTTAATACCTGTAAGTATAGGTGAAATATTCTTAGGGAATAAGATAAAACTTGGAATTCCTTTTTATCTCACATTGACGTACGTAGTTTTTTTTCCTGGACTATTTGCATTTTTTTTCTGGATAAAAGGTATTTCAATAATTGGAGCTAATAGAGCAGGAATTTTTTTACATTTAATGCCTGTATTTGGAGCAATCATGGCTATAATTATTTTTGAGGAAAAATTTATGTATTATCATTTATTTGGGGCAATATTTATAATTGCAGGAATTACATTATCCAATAAAAGGTTAATTAAAAATGAAAAAAAATAAAAACCTATCTGCAGAACAAAAAATTATTTTATTTGAAGAGGGCACAGAGAGACCAGGATCAAGTGAATTAAATAATGAAAAAAGAGAGGGGAGTTATCATTGTGTAAACTGTGATATAAAACTTTTTGACTCAAATTCCAAGTATGAAAGTGGATCAGGATGGCCCTCTTTTTATGAGTCTTTACCAGATGTTTTTCAAACTAAAACTGATCATATTATTGGATATGCTAGAACTGAGTATCATTGTAAAAACTGTGGAGGTCATCACGGTCATGTATTTGATGATGGGCCAAAACCAACTGGAAAAAGATTTTGCAATAATGGTATTTGTTTGATTTTTAAACCAAAAAATGGCTNAAATACGTAGTATTTAATAAACAGTAAATTTAAATAATTTACTTTCAAAAAAAAATAACTATAAAAAAACAATGTTAAGATATTTAATAATATTTTGTTTATTTACCTCGTCTATTGTTAAAGCCGATGAAATATCAAATAAAATAGGTACATTTGTTAAAAATCTGTTGCCTGGAGAAGGGACAACAGAAGTTAGTATAGACTTGAGAGATAACTATAAACCTGATTATAGTATTTTATTAGTTAGAGAATTAACAAGAGACGAAACAGGAAATCTATTTACTCAGTTTTCTTTAATAAATACTGAAAAATTAAATGATGAGAGAATAGTTGCAAATATCGGTCTAGGTAAAAGATTTTTAAATGACGATAACTCTATGATGACAGGATTTAATTCATTTTTAGATGCAGATGAAGATGGAAATTTAAGAGCAAGTTTAGGCGGCGAAGTAAGAAATGCTGTTCTTGGCCTAAGGTCAAACTATTATAAGGGAATACAAGACGCTAATGGTGAAATAGTCTTAGATGGTTATGACGTAGATTTAAGTTCTCAAATTCCCTTTTTATATTGGGCAGATGCCTTTGTAAGTTCTTATAAATGGGATGGTGTTAATAGAGAGGATATAAAAGGTTATAAACTTGGAACAGATTTTCAGCTATCTCCGTCAGTTGCAGTAGAGGCTGCGTATGATGATAAGGACAAAAAAGGTATGGACGATGAATACTATGTTAATTTGATGTTTACTTATCCACCAAAAGAAGGTCCAAATATGTTTACAGATGGAGTGGGTAGCTCTGCTTGGAAAGAAAATAGAGATATGACAAGTGAGTTATTATCTAAAGTAAAAAGACAAAATAAAATTGTTGTTGAGTTCAACGTCACTACAACTATTTCAAGGTTAAATTAATGAATAAACTTTTAAATTTTTTATATGTAATATTTTTAATACTAGTTTTTAACATTAACTATTCTTTTGCTGGAACAAAAGGACCTGTAGATATCTATAAAGTTACAATGGAAAAAATAGAATTTTGCACAGATTATTCAACAACAGATTTTGATGATATTGCAACAGCTGAAACCGCATGTCAAAATGCTGTTACTATTGGAACTGGTGCTATGGAAGTTGACATAGCCTCGGTAGATTCTGGAGCAACAGCAGCCGCTTATGGAGATACAAAGTTACTACCACTTGGGACGACATTCACACATCTAAGAGTAACCATCAATAGAAAATTTACTATAAGATCTGAAGGTGCCATTGATACAGGCCAATCGGATAATACCGATAACTGTAAAACAATAACCACAACGAATGCGCATTATCCAAATAGTATTGCTGCTGAAAAATATACTCATAGAATAGTTGTTGCAGAGGGTGGAACTCGGGCTGAAATGGAATTATATTCAGCTAATGGTGGTAAAAAAGGAGATACCTCAAACAATTATAAAAGTTGTGATGATGCTACTTGTAGCTCGGAGTCAGATTCTAATTGGCAATATGCTGGTGCTTCAGATTTACTTTCAGCGGTAGCAATGGAAACAATGACAAGCTCATCAGGAGATACTGTATCTTTAATTTACAAATTTGTTAATCCTATAACAGTAGGTTTAACAACACCTAAAGTTGATATAGCTTTTGGAACTAGAGAAGCTGTTGGTGTTAATGAGATAAACAGTTTATGCCAGTTTTATCCTGAGGAACCTCAGGTTGCGATCACTGTTAAATAACGATTTGATTATAATTTTACTTTAGTAATTCTTGTAATTTTCCTGATTTTTCTAATTCACGTAACTCTTGGTATCCACCTACATGATAATTATCAAAGAATATTTGTGGGATTGTTCTTTTGCCGTTTGATTTTTTTGTCATTTCATCTCTTAGACCATCCTTTGTTGAAATGTCTATAACTTCATATTCAAGATCGTTTCTATTCAAAAGCCTTTTTGCTGCCTCACAAAAATTACACATTGGGCCGGAATACATTAAAATTTTCTTCATTATTTAATAGGTATATATTTCATTTTTAATATTTTACTACAATTGATAATCATTTTTGTTTACTTTAACCCTTAATTTCTTTCTTGACAGCTCAAATTTTTTTCGGTGTTTTATGCTTTTTGAGCTAACCCTCTTACGCCAAAGTTTAAAAGACGAGATCTTTAGATTTTTTCTCATAATCTTAATTACATCACTTTCTGATTTTCCCGTTTTCTCGAATATTTCCTCAAATGTTATTCTATCTGCCCAGGCTGCCCAAATAANCCAATCTTGACTACTTCGATTTGGCTCAATATTCCTTGTTTTTGTGTGTGGCCTGTGGCTTTTTTTCATAAAACGTAGATTAATTTTTGATGCAATTTTTATCAATCATGTTATATTCATTAAGATAGTCCTTTTTAGCCATTTTTAGCTCCCGGTTCATTAGGACTATCCCAAATCTTTTACAAAATAACCCTTAAAAGAATCACAACGATAATATTTAGTTAATTAAAAAGATATATATTAGATATTATTTCCCAATTCAATTTGAGATAGAAACGAAAAAAAACCTACATTTTATAAGCCTTATTTTGTTGCAATTATAACACAAATAGTTTTTTTAATTTTTTTATAACCATTTTTTATACTACGTTGGTTCAAAATAATGTTAAACACATAAAGTTTTTATATAAAAATTAAGGAAATACTATGAAAAAAATATTAAGTTTAGTTGTAGCTTCTACTTTTTGGTTTAGCTCTTCAGCAATGTCAGAAATCAATGTTGGACTATCGTACAGTCATGCAGGTTTCTACGCAGTTGCAACAGAGATTTTTACTGAAAATGATAGCACAACTCAAAACAAAACCTCGGAAGCTGGAGCGTTTGAAGATTCATTTGAATCTATATTTATAGAGTATGATTTGGGTACAGTTGTTGTAGGACTTAATCACAACTTAAATGCAATTGAAACTCCAGAAAACGTTAACCTTCAGTCTAATGATGGTGAAGCAGGTGGAAATAACTCTTACTCACTAACTAACAAAGTAAGTGCTAAATTCGATAACATGACTACATTATACGCTATAATACCTACTGACTTTTTTGGCTTATATTTTAAAGCAGGTTACGTTATGGCTGATGTTAAAACAGAAGAAAGTCTAGCAACGGGCGGTCAATACCCTGATGTAGATACAGATGGAATTACTGCTGGTTTTGGTTTTCAATACGATCAAGATAGTTTCTTTGTTAGAGTTGAAGCAATGGCATCAGAGTATGATGAAGTTGAAGCTACAAACTCAAGTCTACAAAATTTCCAAAGTAAAGGAAATGAACCTGTGGCTAAGAAAATTACAGTTAATGATATGATGAGTGCTAATGCAACTGTTTCAGTTGGTTATTCATTCTAAGTATTATTAAGTTACTAAAATTAAAAAAAGACCAGCATTATGTGCTGGTCTTTTTTTTTGTTTTAAAAAAAAACTTAGGTTATAAAACTTAATAATATGAAATTAGGATTCATAGGAACAGGAGAAATAACCAAGTCTGTAGTAATAGGTATTCTTAAATCAAAAATTAATTATAAAAATATATATTTATCTAAAAGAAACAAAAAAATTTCAGCTTACTTAAAAAAAAAAAATAAAAAAATTATTGTCAGCTCTAGCAACCAAGAAATAGTCAACAAATCTGATTGGGTTTTTCTAGCAGTAACACCTTTAGTAGGAATGAAGATATTAAAAAATTTAAAATTTAAACAAAAACAATATGTCATTAGTTTTATCTCAACTATTAAAATGTCACAATTGAAAAAATTGATAAAATCAAATTGTAAGATTATAAGAGCAATACCATTGCCCCCGATTGAACATAAAGTAGGCCCTATACCAATATTTCCACCTAATAATCAGATTAAAAAATTTTTTAATAAGTTAGGCACTACTATAGAAATTAAAAATGAAATGTCATCTTTGAATTATTGGGCAACTTCATCTTTAATGGCTCCATTTTTTGAGATTTTAAATATTTCATGTAAATGGTTAATTAAAAGAGGTGTTAATGAAACTGAAGCTAAAAAATATGTAACTTCTCTTTTTTTTGGTCTAGCAGTGTCATCAATTAAAAACAATTACAAAGATCTAGATTTATTAGTAAAACATTCTCAAACATCTAAAGGATTAAATGAACAAACTTTAAAATTTTTAAAGAATTCCAGATTTTATAGTAATTTAAGTAAATCACTTGATAAAATTTTAATAAGATTGAAATAATATTCAAATGTCAAACGCAGATTATATTTTAGATATTTCACAATTATCAAAAAATTTCGGTGGTATATCTGCAGTCAAAGATTGTTCGCTTAAAATAAAAAGAGGATCTATAACTGGTATTATAGGCCCAAATGGTTCAGGTAAAAGTACTTTGTTTAATATGATAGCAGGATCATTAAAACCCAACAATGGAAGGGTTTTATTTAATAATGAGGATATTACAGGATTACCTTCTTATGATTTGTTTTCAAAAGGCATTTTAAGAACCTTTCAAATTGCCCATGAGTTCTCAAATCTTACAGTTATTGAAAATTTGATGATGGTTCCCTCAAATCAATCTGGAGAAAAATTAATTAATGCTCTTCTTTTCAGAAAAAAATTTCAAACTGAGGAGGTGCAAATAAGAAATAAAGCATATGAAGTTGCAGAGTTTTTAAATTTAAAACATTTAGCAAATGAATTGGCTGGCAATCTTTCTGGTGGACAAAAAAAATTACTTGAGCTTGGAAGAACTATGATGGTGGAATCTAAGCTTGTTTTATTAGATGAGGTAGGGGCAGGAGTTAACAGGACACTATTAAAAGACTTAGGATCTGCAATTTTAAGACTAAACAGGGAAAAGGATTACACTTTTTGTATGATAGAACACGATATAGACTTTATAAGTAGAATGTGTAATCCAGTAGTTGTACTATCAGAGGGCTCAGTTTTATTTGAGGGTACGTCGGATGAAGTAAAACAAAATGAACAAGTTATAGAAAGCTATTTAGGAAGATCAAAAAAAAAATAATTAATTTATTTATTATGGCATTTTTTGAGGGATATAAAATGACTGCTGGGTATGGTAATGGACCAGATATAATAAATTCTTGTTCATTAAATGTCGAAAAAGGTGAGATAGTTGCAATACTTGGACCTAATGGAGCTGGCAAATCTACTGCTATGAAAACTCTTCTAGGTTTATTAAAACTAAAATCTGGAAATGTAAAAATTAATGGACAAGATATATCAACATTGAGTCCTCAAGATAGAGTAAGAAAAGGAATTTCATTTGTACCACAAACTAGAAATGTATTCTCTGAATTAACAGTTAAAGAAAACTTAGAAATAGGGGCTTTTTTAAGAAAGGATAATATTAATAAAGTTTTAAATGAAATTTTTGAAATATTTCCTATTTTATCAGAAAAAAAAAATCAAATAGTTGGTGAGTTATCAGGTGGTCAAAGACAGCAAGTCGCTTTAGGAAGGGCTTTAATGATAAATCCATCAGTTTTGATGCTGGATGAGCCTACTGCAGGTGTATCGCCAATAGTAATGGAGGAGCTTTTTTATCATATAATCAAAATAAAAAAAAGAAACGTTGCTATCATTATGGTAGAGCAGAATGCTAAACAGGCGTTATCAATATCAGATAGAGGTTTTGTGCTTGTAACAGGTCAAAACAAATTTGAAGGATCTGGTAAAGATTTATTGAACGATCCAGTAGTAAGAAGATCATTTTTGGGAGCTTAAAATGGATTTTGTAAATGCAATAATTTTACTTTTAAATTTTACTTTATTACCTGCCTTGACCTACGGGTCACAATTGGCTTTAGGGGCAATATTTGTGACATTAATTTATGGTGTTTTAAGGTTTGCAAATTTTGCAACTGGAGACATGATGTCTTTCGGTACTATGTTTGCTGTTCTACTGACATATTATTTACAATCTGTTGGTATTAGTTTTGGTTATTTACCAACCGCACTATTAACAATTCCTTTTGCAGTCATAATCATGATTTTTTATATGTTAACAATAGATAAATTCGTCTTTAAATATTATAGAATAAAAAAAAGTCCCCCAGTTCAATTAGCAATGGTTAGTGTCGGCGTTATGTTTGTAACCCAAGCATTAATTAGAATTATAATCGGACCATCAGATAGGAGATTCTTAGACGGAGAAAAATTCATTATAAAAGCTAATGAATTTAAAGAAATTACAGGTTTAAATGAGGGATTAGCTATTAAATCAACACAAATTATAACAATTTTAGTAACCATTATAATTGTTTCAATTATGTTTTGGTTTCTAAATAAAACAAAGACCGGGACCTCATTGAGGGCTTATTCTGACAATGAGGATTTGGCTTTATTATCAGGAATAGATCCAAAAAAAGTTGTTTTCATAACTTGGGTTATTGCTGGAATTTTAGCTACAGTTGGAGGCGTGTTATACGGTTTAGATAAAAGNTATAGACCATTTGTATATTTTAACAACATGCTTCCAATTTTTGCAGCTGCAATTGTTGGTGGGATAGGGAATCCATATGGAGCTTTCTTAGGAGGATATGTAATTGCATTTGCAGAAATATTTCTAACATATGCATACAAAAAGTTTTTTGTGTATTTATTACCTGAGCAATTAGAACCAAATTCACTAGTACAATTGTTATCTACTGATTACAAATTTGCAATATCATTTTCAATTTTAGTTATTGTATTACTTTACAGGCCATCAGGTATTTTTGACGGAAAAAAAATATGAGAAGATATAATAACATTATAGCTGCATATTCAATAATGTTGTTTCTAATCCTATTAGTAGGGATATTTCAATCTTGGTCTATTGCGCTATCAATATTAAACTACTGTTTAATTTCAGCTGTAATGACTATAGGAGCAAATATACAGTGGGGCTATGCAGGTTTGATTAACTTTGGAATAATGGGATATACAGCATTAGGCGGTTTGGCAGTTGTTTTAATATCTGTGGCCCCAGTGCCAGAAGCGTGGGAAGCTGGTGGTTTTAATTTAATTTTATGTTTAATTTTAATAGTTTCATTGGTCTTTTTAATAAATTTTTTAAAATTTAGGCTTAATTCATTAAAAAATAAATCATTAATTATAGGTTTAATAATAATTTTTGGAGTAATTCTTATTAGATATATTTCTGCTCCAGCTATAGATAGTATTGAGGCAATAGATCCGGCTAAAACGGGCTATCTAGGGGGTCTTGGCATGCCGGTGCTGTTCTCTTGGGTTGTAGGAGGGTTGTTTGCAGCTGGAGTTGCTTTTGCGATCGGAAAACTAGCATTAGGATTAAGAGCAGATTATCTTGCAATTGCAACTCTATTAATCGCCGAAATAATAGTTTCAATTATTAAACATGAGGACTGGCTTGCAAGAGGTGTAAAAAACGTAATTGGTTTAAAAAGACCAGCGCCATATGAAATCGACCTTCAAAATACAGAATGGTTCATCAAATTAGTTGAAAAATTTCATACCAATAAATTAAGTTTAATTAAATCTATTAATGAGTATCAAGATACATTAAATCAATTGGTAATAGATGCTTCTTCAGTATATGTAAAATTATGTTTCACAGGTTTATTTTTAATAGTTGTAATTAGCTTGTTGGTTTTGACCCAAAGAGCACTTTATTCTCCATGGGGAAGAAAAATGAGAGCAATTAGAGATAATGAAATCTCAGCAGGAGCCATGGGTAAAAACGTTGTAAAAGAGCATTTATTNATATTTNTTTTNGGNTCNGCNATAGTTGGTATAGCAGGAGCAATGATGGTAACAAATGATGGTTTATTCACTCCTGGAAGTTACAGACCAATGAGGTATACATTTGTTATTTGGGTCATGGTTATAGTAGGCGGAACAGGGAATAATTTTGGTGCAATTTTAGGCGGTTTTTCTGTTTGGTTTCTATGGGTTCAAGCTGCGCCAATCTCTTTATTTTTGATAAATCTACTTACTGTTAACCTACCAGAAACAAATGATTTGAAGATTCATTTAATAAATAGTGCTCCCTATTTCAGATTTTTAATTATTGGGATAGCGTTGTTAATTATTATGCGCTATAGACCGCAGGGCATTATTCCAGAAAAAATAGTAAAACATTAAATATGTTAAAAAAATTATCAATAATTTTGTTTATACTTATACCATTCCATTCATTAGCTATGGAAAAAGAAACAACATTTAATAATGAGCTATTTAAAAAGGCTCAGCTTGAGGGAAAAGTCGTAATTGTTAGTTCTTGGATCAAATATTGTTACTCTTGCGCAAGTCAAATGAAGGTTTTAAATAAAGCAAAGAATGATTTCAATAACATTGAATACTTCTCCTTCGACGTTACAAACAAAGCAATTTCTAATATGTTTAACGTACAATATCAAAGCACACTTTTAATTTTTAAAGATAATAAGGAAGTATATAGAAGCATAGGTGAAACTACGGAGAAAGAAATATATAAAGCTATAAGTAATTTTACTTAAATGTATTACATATTATTAGGATTTGCATTTGGAATATTCATGTACTTAGCCGATAAGTATTTATTTTAAACAAAGCCCTGATAATAGATCAGGGCTTTATAATATTTAATTATCTTTGTTTTTTGGTTTTAAACTTTCCGCCTTTTATCTCTTTTTCTAAAAATGATCCAAAAGCTTCTCCAACATCAGTAAATTCTACTCCAGTTGCTCCCTCATAATTTACAGATTTACCTTTGGCTAATAGGTCCAGCGCTTTTTCTAGCTCACCTGGGTAGATTTTTTTACCTGGTGCATTTGCAACATCCATGACATTAGCTTGAATTGTTGCCCTGTCACCTTTTCCGCCAGCTTGCATTGCAAGTGTTATTAAAGCTGCAGCATCATAGGACTCTCCTGTGTAAGGTCCAGAAGAGTCAATTCCTGCTGCTTTTGCTACATCTGCAAATTTACCTGCACCTTTTCCAGTTGAACCTGGTAAAGACCCAAATGATTTGTTCAACTCTTTTCCAAATCTGTCAGTTAAAGAATCTCCTATCATTCCATCTGATAAAACAAAAGTATCAAACGATCCAGAGTCTAAAGAACCTTGAATTATCATTCCACCTGCTTGATCTAAATAACCTAGTACAGCTAATGCGTCTCCGCCCGCAGATGCAAGTGTAGCAACTTCTGCACCGTAGTCACCTTTGCCTTCTTCGTGCGCTGTTACAGCTGTTACATTAATACCATGTTCCTTAACGGCAGCGACGTATACATCAGCCAATCCTTTACCGTAATCATTATTTGTGTGTGTTACGGCAATAGTTTTTACTTTTCTATCTTTAGTAATATCTGCTAAAATTTGACCACCTCTTGCATCTGATGGTGCAGTTCTAAAAAAATATCCCTTATCATTAAGATCAGTTAAACCAGGAGAAGTCGCTGATGGTGAAATCATAACAACACCTTTAGGTACTGCTACATTAGTTGCTATCGCACCAGTAACTCCCGAACAATCAGCTCCCATTATTGCTAAAACACCGTTGTTTATTAATCCTTCAGCTGCAGTTGTTGCGGCTGCAGAATCTACACAGGTACTATCCGCTCTTTCAACCATAATAGATTTCCCACCTAATAGTTTACCTGACTTAGAAGCTTCATTAAAAGCAAGTTCAGCTGAGGCAGCCATTGCAGGAGTTAAAGATTCAATAGGACCAGTAAATCCTAATATAATTCCCATTTTAATTGCATGTCCATCAGAAAATGCCTTATTAGCAAAGCATGATACAAAAATAAACATAGCGGTAATTAATTTTTTCATATTTTCCCTTTAATTATTAATATTTTATAAATTTAATTTTAAATCCTATTGGTAGGTAAATTCAATAGTAAATAAACCGCAAATTACTGAGAGAAAAAGTTTAAGTTGTTATTAAGTAATGTATATTAAAATTTAGGATATATGAAATATAATAAAATTAAGCCAATTTTTAATCGTTGCACTTCACCAAAAATTGGTCTTATAGCTTTGGCTAGTGACTATATTATTGAAAAAGATTTCCAAAGCGTAATAAAGAACAAGAACATAGATTTATTTGTTAACCGAATAGAATGCTACAATCCATTAAATAAAAAAAATTTAATTAGAATGTCGAAAAATATTACCAAAGTAACAAGAGATATTTTACCAGGTGAAAAAATTAATTGTGTTGCGTATGCATGCACTTCCGGAACTATTGCTGTAGGATATAGTTCTATAAAAAAAAAAATACAAAAAGCAAAACCTAATTCAAAGTTAACAACTCCTAGCACGTCGACTATTAATGCTTTAAACAAGTTTAAAATAAGAAAAATAGCTATTTTTACACCTTACCCGAAAAAACTAAATAACGAGGTGGTAGAATTTTTTGAAAAAAATAAATTTACCGTAACCTCTAACTCTCATTTTGATATATCCTCAGACATTAAAATTGGAAAAGTGAATAATAAACATTTATTTAAATCATTATGTAAAATGAGACTTAATGGTGCCCAAGCTTTATTTATTTCATGTACTGCGTTACCTGCATTATCAATTTTAGACAAACTTGAAAAAAAATTAGATATATTAGTTTTCTCAAGTAATCAAACTCTCATTTGGGACACACTTGTTAATGTGGGTATTAAAAATAAAATTAAAGGTTTTGGAAAATTATTAAGGTCAATTTAAATGAGTTTTACAAAACAAGAATTCAAGAAAAGATTAAGCAACGTCAAAAAATCAATGCAAGATAAAGGTATAGATCTTCTTATATCACAGGATACCGCAAATATGTACTATCTTACAGGATATGATGCGTGGTCATTTTATTATGCACAATGTGTTTTGGTGCATGCAGAACTTGACGAACCTCTCTGTTTTGTTAGAGCTCAAGATGCGGGTGGCGCTTATATTAAAACTTATTTAAAAAAAGAAAATATAATTGTTTATAATGAAAATTATATCCATAAGTGGCCAAGACACCCCTACGACTATTTAGTTGAGATAATAAAAAAAAAAAAATGGGACAAAATTTCAATCGGTCTTGAAATGGATTCTCATTACTTTACAGCATTTTGCTATGAAAAATTAAAACAAGGTTTGCCAAATGCTACAATTAAAGACTCTAACAGGTTAGTTAATTGGGTAAGGTTTATTAAATCTGATGCAGAGATTAACTATATGAAGTCAGCTGCATTAATTACTGAAAAAGCAATGAACACTGCAATGAAAGTTATAGATAGAGGTGTGAGACAATGCGATGCTGTCGGGGAAATCCAAAAATCTTTATTTTATGGCACTGAAAAAGTTGGAGGTGAATATGCAAGCATTACAACATTGCTTCCTACAGGACCAGGAACATCAGCATCCCATCTAACAGCCACGCAAGATAAGTTTAAAGAGGGAGAATCTACAATTATTGAAATATCTGGATGTGTAAAAAGATATCATGCACCACTTGCAAGAACAATCCAACTAGGAAAACCAGAGCAAAAAAAAGTTGATGCAATGAGCGCAACAATTGAGGCATTAAATGCTGGTATAGATGCTATTAAACCGGGTAACTTAGCTGACAAAGTTGCAAGTGAATTTTGGAAAGTATTAGATAAATATAAAATAAATAAAGAGTCTAGAACTGGATATTCAATTGGAATAGGATATCCTCCAGACTGGGGAGAACATACACTTAATATTTATAAAGGTGATATGACTGAACTAAAACCCAATGTCACATTTCACATGATAGCAGTAATGCAATTTGGAGACTGGGGAGTAGAAGCATCAGAATCAATACGAGTTACTGAGAGCGGAAATGAATTATTTAATAATTTCCCCAAAGAACTTCATATAAAATAGCTTGAAAATATTCTTCACAAATGTTTTAAAACATACTCATGCCGAATAATAAAGAGTTTGTAAAGTTTGAAAAAGTAGACAAAAGTTACGATGGAAAAGTTTTAGTAGTAAAAGATTTAAATTTAGATATTTCAGAGGGGGAATTTATTACTATGCTTGGACCCTCCGGATCAGGCAAAACTACATGTTTAATGATGTTAGCTGGATTTGAGACTCCAACTAATGGAGAAATTTACTTAGATAAAAATCCGATATCAAATATACCTCCTCATAAAAGAGGCATTGGTATGGTTTTTCAAAACTATGCATTATTTCCACATATGACAGTATATGAAAATTTAGCTTTTCCTCTAAGAGTAAGGAAAATTTCAAAAGATGACGCAGATAAAAAAATTGAAAAAGCGTTATCAATGGTATCGTTATCTGGTTTTGAAAATAGGATGCCAGGTCAACTATCTGGAGGTCAGCAGCAAAGAGTAGCTGTTGCAAGAGCATTGGTATTTGATCCTTCAGTTGTTTTGATGGATGAGCCATTAGGTGCACTAGATAAAAATTTAAGAGAAAGCATGCAATATGAAATAAAACATATTCATGAAAGCATAGGAGTAACAGTTGTTTATGTAACACACGATCAAGGTGAAGCACTTACCATGTCAAACAGAATTGCTGTTTTTAATGATGGAAAAGTTCAGCAGCTCTCATCTCCAGATGAGTTATACGAAAAACCAGTCAATTCATTTGTTGCCAAATTTATTGGAGAAAATAATACCTTTAAAGGGGAGATTTCAGAAATTTCAAATGACAGATGTAAAGTTAAAATCGAAGGCGGTGAAATAATAGCAAATCCTGTTTCTGTTAAAAATAAAGGTGACAGAACTACAGTATCAATTAGGCCAGAAAGAGCTATAATTAATTCAAATAATAAACTTGATAATAACTTTAAAGGAAAAATTGAAGAAGTTATATACCACGGAGATCATACAAGGGTTAGACTAAGTTTATTAGGGAATTCTCAGTTTATTTTAAAAGTTCCTAATAGCTCGGAAAATATGGATATAAAACTTGGTAACCATATTAATATTGGTTGGAATAGTTATGATGCAAGAGCGTTAGACCCAAAGTAGAATAACTATAAATTGCGATTATATATCAATTAATACAACACTTATGCTTAGTTGACTCTCAATAGTTATCTTGTTGTAATCTGATTTTATAAAAAACGTTTAAACGGAGGATAAATGAAAAAAATAAGTAAAATTTTACTTGCCCTTTCTTTTGTACTTTCTTTAACTTCTACATCATATGCAGTTACCGTTGCATCTTGGGGTGGAGCATATACTGAAAGTCAAAAATTAGGTTATGGTGATCCTACTGCAAAAAAATTAGGTATCGACATTAATTGGGTCGACTACTCAGGAGGATTGTCAGAAATTAAAGCACAAAAAGAAGCTGGTGCAATAACGTGGGATATTATCGATGTATTTGCAATGGATACAATAACTGGATGTGATGAAGGTTTATTTGTTGAATTTGATTTTGATAAAGATTTTCCACCAGCTCCAGACGGAACACCAGCAAGTGAAGATTTCTTCACAGGTATGCCATCTAAATGTGCTGTAGGGAATATTTTATATTCTTGGAATTACGCTTACAACAGTGAGAATGTTAAAGGTAAGCCAAAAACTATAAAAGATTTTTTTAATACAAAAAAATTCCCTGGAAAAAGAGCTATCTACACTGGGGCTTTAACCAATCTTGAGATTGCTTTAGCAGCTGATGGAGTTAAACCAGGCAAAGGTGGAGCAAAAATCTATGAGGCTTTGGAAACTGAAAAAGGTGTTCAAAGAGCAATGGATAAGATTAAAAAACTTTGCACAGACCCTAAAGGTGGATGTGTATTTTGGTCTGCAGGAGCTCAACCACCAGAACTATTAATGAGTGGTGAAGTTGTTATGGCAACTGGCTGGAATGGAAGATTCTTTAATGCTACAGTTGGAGAAGGTGCGCAAATAGTCCAAGTTTGGGATGCTCAAGGTCTTGACTACGAGTATTTTGTACTAGTTAAAGGTAGTCCAAATGAGGCAGACGCAATGAAGGCATTAGCAGAGATGACAAGTACCGAGGGTTTAGCTGGAAGTGCTAAGTACATCGCATATGCTCCTTGGAGAAAATCATCAATTTCTGTAATGGAAAAAGGTGAGCCATGGTACAAAGATGGAAAAACAAATATGGTTCCAAATATGCCAACAGCTAAAGCAAATACTAAAAACTATTTCTTAGTTGATCCATTATACTGGGCTGACAACGGCACAGAATTAGGTGAAAAATGGGAAGCAATGAAAGCTGGATTTTAATTTTAAGTTTTAAAGATTAAAATTATATATTATATTGGGGCGGTTATTTAGCCGCCCTTTTTAATTTATGAGCTCTGAAATACAAAAAATTCTTACAACGGATGGAATACCATTAGAGGAAAGTCTAAAAAAAGCAGAAAAGAAAAACAAAATAAAAGCATTTCTGCTAGTGTGTCCTTTACTATTTTTTTTAATAATTACTTATATTTTTCCGATCGGTGATATGCTTTTTAGAAGTGTTGATGACCGAATGGTAACTAACATGCTTCCAAAAACCTATAAAGCTATGGAAAATTGGGATGGTAAAGAATTACCAGAGGAGGAAGTCTTCGCATCTTTTTATCAAGATTATAAGTTGTTAGTTGAGCAGAAAACATTTGGAAAATTAGCTACTCAACTCAATTATGAAAAAAATGGATTTAAAAGTATTTTAAAGAAATTACAAAGAAAAATGAAAAAATTTGAAGAAGGAAATTATAAAGAGCAGATCATGGATGTTCATAAAAGGTGGGCGAATGTTGAATATTGGAGAGCAATTAAAAGAAGGGCTCCCGAGATATCATATGCCAAGTATTTAAAAGGCATGGACTTAATTGAAGACGAAGCCGGGAATATAACCCAAGTCTCTGAAGATAGAAGAATTCATAGAATTTTGTGGTTAAGAACATTGGAAGTAGCTTTTTTTGTCACTTTGTTTTGTTTTGTGATGGCGTATCCAATCGCTCACTTACTTGCGACTTTGCCAATGAAATACAGCAATCTTTTAATGATATGTGTATTATTACCTTTTTGGACATCGTTACTTGTAAGAACAGCAAGTTGGATGATTTTACTACAGCAACAAGGTGTAGTTAACGATTTTTTTGTCTGGATCGGATTGGTAACTGACGATAATAGGCCAGAAATGATGTATAACAAAACAGGTACTTATGTTGCTATGACACAAATACTTTTACCATTTATGGTTTTACCACTTTATAGTGTTATGAAAACCATTTCACCTAGCCTTATGAGAGCTGGTAAATCATTAGGGGGCACACCTTTTGTTGCATTTTGGAAAGTATACTTTCCACTAACAATCCCAGGAATTGGTGCTGGATGTTTATTGGTTTTTATACTCGCAATTGGATATTATATTACCCCAGCTTTGGTTGGTGGTGCATCAGGAACTTTAATAAGCAATCAAATAGCTTTTCACATGAAAAGTACACTTGACTGGAGTTTTGCATCAGCAATGGGCTTAATGCTTCTAGTAGGTGTTCTATCAATTTATTGGGTTTATAACAAATTAGTAGGAGTAGATAATATTAAGTTAGGATAATTATGGCTTTACCTAAATATACAGAAATAAGATATCGAGTTTGGCACTACATTTATTTAACATTTTGTGCTGCAGTATTTATCTTTTTAATTGCTCCTTTATTCGTAATTTTTCCCCTATCATTTAATGCTGAGGAATTTTTAGTTTTCTCAGACGGAATGAAAAGATTAGATCCTGATGCATTTTCCTTACGATGGTACGAGGATATGGTTTACGGAACTAAAAATCCTTGGGGTCTTGCAGCAAAAAATAGTTTTATAATTGCAATTTTTGCAACACTAGGATCTATTATACTTGGAACAAGTGCTGCACTTGGTTTAAGTAGCAGGCACATGCCTTATAAAGGTTTAATAATGGCCACATTAATTTCTCCGATGATTGTACCTTTAATTATTTCTGGTGTTGCGATCTTTTTCTTTATGGCAAAGGCTGGTTTAGCTGCAACACATACTGGTATAGTTTTGGCACATATTATTTTAGGGACTCCATTTGTAGTTATAACAGTGACTGCAACACTATCAGGATTTGATCACAGTGTAACGAGAGCTGCATCAAGTTTAGGCAGCGATCCTTTTAATACTTTTATGAAAATCACGTTACCTTTGATATTACCTGGTGTGATATCTGGCGGTTTATTTGCATTTGTAACGTCTTTTGATGAAGTAGTTGTAGTATTGTTTTTAGCAGGGCTAGAAAATACAACTATACCAATACAAATGTGGACTGGTTTGAGAGAACAATTAAGCCCAACAATTCTCGCTGTTGCGACATGTTTAATTGTGCTTTCAACTTTAATTCTTGTTACAGCTGAATTGTTAAGAAGAAGATCAGAAAGAATTAGAGGAATAAATATTAATTAAGAATGAAAATTAAAAAAGTTGTTGTTATTGGATCTGGTACCATGGGAAGTGGTATAGCTGCACATTTATGCAATGCAGAAGTTCCAGTAACACTTTTAGATCTTAAAACAGAAATAAGTGAAAAGGCAAGGGAAAGAATTCATAAATCAAGACCGCCTTTGCTTATAGATAAATCAAAAATAAATAATATTAAGGTAGGTAATATTAATGATGATTTTGACTTAGTTGGAGACGCTGATTGGATTGTAGAAGCAGTCGTTGAAAGAATAGATATAAAGCATGATATATACTCAAAAATATTTAAAAAACGTAAAGATGGAGCAATAGTATCTTCAAATACCTCCTCAATACCTATAAAGGTTTTATCGGAAAAACTAACAGATATAGAGAAAAAAGATTTTTGTATTACACATTTTTTTAATCCGGTAAGATATATGGGATTACTAGAGATAGTTAAAAATGAAAATAATGATTTAGATAAAATCAATTCTCTAAAGATTTTCTGTGAGAAGGAATTAGGAAAAGGGGCAATAGTTTGTAATGATACTCCAGGATTTCTTGGTAATAGAATAGGAGTATATGCCATGCAAGTTGCAATGACAGAAGCAATAAAAATGAACTTATCAATAGAGGAAGCTGATGCGGTTTTTGGAAGACCAATGGGTATACCTAAAACAGGTGTCTTTGGTTTATATGACTTGATCGGCATTGATTTAATGGTTGATGTGTTAAAAAGTTTTAAAAAAGAATTACCCGAGACAGATGATTTTCAAATTGTAGCAAAAGAAATTCCTCTCATAACAAAGTTAATAAATGAAGGATATACTGGAAGAAAAGGTAAAGGTGGATTTTATAGAGTAAAAAAAAATAATAATAATAAAACACTAGAAGCGATTAATCTTGATACTGAAAAATATTCCCCATCCAAAAAGATAGATTTAAAAATGGACACAGTTGACATAGTTAGTTTAATTAATAGAAACGATAAATATGGAAAGTATGCTTGGTCAGTTATATCAAAAATAATCTCTTATGCTTCATCGTTAGTTCCAGGAATTACAAATAATTTTAATGATATAGATGAGGCAATGAGATTAGGTTTTAATTGGGCAATGGGTCCATTTGAAATGTTAAATGAAATTGGTCCTAAAGAATTTTTTGCGAGATTAGGTGTTATTGAAAATAATAAGTTTTTGGAAAATTTGTCAAAATCTAATGACCAAAATTTTTATGGAAAACGACAACTTTATACTGATATTGAGACTTTGGGTAAGATTAAAACCTCAGCTATAAAAATTGATAAGAATAAATCTGCAAATATTTATAGATTTAAAGATTATAATATTGTTGAATTTACAACAAAGGCTAATGCTCTTGACTATAACTCTATGGATTGCTTGAAAAATGCAACTGACAAACCACTAATTATAATTAACGAAAGCATGCAGTTTTCAGCTGGCGTTAATCTCTCCTACACTATGAACTTTGTAAACAAAGGCGATTATAAATCTGTAGAAAAATTTATTAAATATTTTCAAGATACCTGCAAACATTTAAAATACTCGAAGTTTCCAGTAGTTTCTGCTCCATCTGGTCTTACTTTAGGAGGAGGGTTCGAGGTTCTTGTTCAAAGCAATTTCGTAGCCTCACATACTAATATTGTTGTCGGACTTGTTGAAACAATGGTAGGATTAGTTCCAGCTGGTGGGGGCTGTAAAGAAATGCTGTGGAGATGGTCTCAAACTGAAGAGTCAAAAAAAGATCCAGATTTTGCTCCCTTAAAAGTTTTCGAAATTATAGGTTATGGTAAAACAGCAACTTCACCTGTAGAGGCCGAACCACTAAAATATTTGATGCCGACTGATAAAAAAATTATGAACAGAAATAGTTTATTTCCTGCTGCATTAAAATTAATAAATGAAAATAAAAATTTCACTCCAGATATTGAATGTAAATTCAAATTGCCTGGAAAGCCTTTAAAAGACAAAATGATAAAACTACTTGAAAAATTATACGATGACAAAGTTATATTAGACCATGGAATGACAGTTGGGTCTGAGTTAGCTAATGTACTTAGTGGTGGTGATACCTCAATTGATAGAATTCTTTCCGAGGATGAATTATATAAATTAGAATTAGACTCATTTATGAGACTAATAGAGACAAAAAAAACACAAGATAGAATAAATTATACTCTGAATACAGGTAAGCCTTTAATTAATTAAATTATTTATCATTCTAAATTTTTCTATAAAGTCTGGTCTCAATATGTATTCAGTTTTGTCATCATATTTAATTTTATTTAAAACATCTAAACCATACTTTACTTTTCCAACTGGAGAATATTCTCCTTCAAAAAGAGGAGCATCTTCTAACAAGATAAAAAATTGGGTATCTTCTGTATTTCTTTCATATGTTCTAGCTAAAGCAACCGTTCCTTTTGAAAATTCAAATTTATTATCTGTTTCAGACTTTATAGTTCCATATTTAGATTTGCCATATCCAATTCTTGCATAATTTAAATTTTCTTTTTTACCGTATTCAATATCACCAGACTGTACCAGTACATTTTTGATAACTCTATGAAAAGCAACATTATCATATTCGTTATTCTCAATAAGCATTTTAAATCTTTTAACTGAATTTGGGGATACATTTGGGTAAAGTTCAATAATTACGTTGCCACATGGAGCTTTAAGTACGGCGATATTTTCTGGTTTCAGAAATTTTAATTTATATGGGTCATAATTCTTAACAAAGAAACATTTATTTTTAATTATTAAATAAGACCCCGCACTAAAAATAAATAAAGTAATTAAAAAAATTAATAAGATTTTCTCTGACTTAGATTGTTTAATTTTATTAATCATGAAATAAACTTAAAACTTTTGTCTATTAATAATATATTTGATTTTATGAACTTTATTTTTCTTTTCAAAATATTATCTTTTTGAACTATTTTTCTCAATTCTATACTTTTTGTCATTAAAAAAGAATATACTTCAGCCATATCCTCTCCTGTTGTCGATTGAGAATACTCTGACAAAAATCCTTTCTTTGATTTTAATAATTCCATACCCAGTTTATCAGTACATGTGGAGCAATTTTGATATTGAAAATCTTGAGAATTTAAATCTTTCCATTTATCATGATTAAACAATTCTTTATATTGATCATTAATTATATGAAATATTTCGTGATGAATTACTCTAGACAATTTATAGTTATCCGTATTTATATTAATTATTATTGTCTTTAAGGGGTGATTTGGAACTCCAAGAGCAGGTATCGAGGCAACCTCTAAATCTTTACACAAAACAATAAATTTTAATTTAATTTTATTTAAAAAATCATCGCTGTAAATATTTAGATTTTCTCTTATTAAATTATATTTATTTTTTAATAATTTATTGCTTGGACTGTAACACTCTACGTTATTATCTCTAATTCCAACATTAAAATATTTTTTTGTTTTAAAAGTCTTTATTTGATTAATGGTATTTATATTAATTATCTCTAAATTAGGTATTTTTAATAAGTAGTAAATTGTATCAGCAAAGATATTAGTAGAGAAAAATAAAATAATTATTAATATTTTTGTAAATTTCATTGGATTAAATTATTATTAGAAATTTGTAGAATGTGATACATTAATTTTTATATGAAAAAAAAAAGTAGAAGTAAATCTGCAGAGAAAATTCTTTTTTCTTGGAGAAAAGCAATGCCATTTTACTATGCAGCAGCTTGGATAATTTTATTAATAATTATAGTAAAATAAACTATTTATGAATTCTATTAATTATAGAATTGATAATTTGCAATATTGCAATTGGTCTGAGGAAATTTTTAAAATAAATAGACAGGCAGGACTAGATGCAATTCATGTGACTATAGCTTATCATGAGGATTTTGATGAGGTTTTAAACAATATTAAAAAATGGAATAAGTATTTTAATGCTTATAAGGACTTAATTATTCCAGGTAAAAATTTCAAAGATATAGAGAAAGCACATAAAGAAAATAAAACAGCAGTTTTTTTTGGTTTTCAAAATTGTTCTCCTATAGGTAATAATATAAATTTGGTTGAAGAAATTTATAGTTTAGGAATTTTATTTATGCAATTGACTTATAATAATCAATCTTTATTAGCCACAGGTTGCTATGAAGATACTGATAGCGGTGTCACAAGAATGGGCAAAGAGGTGATTAAAGAAATGAATAGACTAGGAATTGTAATTGACATGTCCCATTCAGCAGAAAAATCTACCATGGACGCAATTAATTTGTCATCAAAGCCAATTGCAATTACACATGCAAATCCCTCTTTCTGGTTTGAAGCAAAAAGAAATAAATCAAACAAAGTATTAAAGGCTTTAGCAGAGTCTGGGGGAATGATCGGGCACTCTTTATATCCACATCACTTAAAAAATAAATCAAATTGCACATTAGAAAGTTTTTGTGAAATGATAGCAAGAACAGCAGATATTATTGGAGTAAAGCATATTGGAATAGGTTCTGATTTATGTACAGGTCATCCCGATACAGTTGTTGAATGGATGCGTAATGGAAAGTGGACAAAAACCAAAGATTATGGAGAAGGCACAAAAGAAAACTCAAGTTTTCCACATCAACCAGATTGGTTTATAAATGCAAGTGGTTTCAAAAACTTGGAAATAGGTCTTAAAAAAATCGGTTTTAATGAAAATGAGACAAATGATATTTTGGGAAATAATTGGTACAACTTTTATAAAGGAATTAAAAATTAATGCTCAATATTGACTTAAGACATCCTGAAGACGTTATGAAACTGTCTAGACTTGGTTCTTTTCATCAATCTAAATTATCTTTTTTAAGAAGTTTTATCAGGGAATTTAAATATTGGGACTTTAAAAGGGATGTATTTAATTTAGACAAATATGGTTATGGAGTTGCTGTATATTCTATTAGAAGAGGAAAAAGGGTATATTCTTTAATTTGCTTTTCTCAATATATAAATCCAAATGAAAGATCAGATAGAGTCATAGCAAAGAAATGGGATGCTGCTTTTGTTCTTCACGATGGTGTGCCGACCAAAATTGATATTGAGAGACTAAAAAAAAATGTTCCAATGCAAGAAATTGGGAGAATGTCAAATAAGGAACTTGCATTATCAAGAGCAAATAAATCTGTAAGAATTTTCGACCACGTTGTAAATTCTTTAAGTTCAGGTAAGCAGCCAGATATAAACCTAACAAGTAAAGTGGGTTATTTATACAGAACGACCGCAGTTTATGGATCAGGTAAATTTGGTTTAGCTGATAGATTTCGAGTTAAAGATAGAGAGGAGATTTGTGGACCTTTTAGACTAGAAATGATGTTAGTTTATTTAGTGAGACAATTTACTTTTGATCAGATTAATCATATATCAAAAATGAGAGATCCAGATAAATTTATCAGACTTGATAAAAAAATTGCTAGAAGCCTAGGTATTGGTAATTCTACAGGTTTAGGTATGGCACCATTTATTGTAAATCACCCAACTTTATTACATCAATGGATTTATAATCGAGAAAAAGCCCTTAAAGAAATTAGGCTTATAGAACAGGTGAGTAAAAAAGAAATTGATCATTTCAAATTATGTTTAGAAAAATCAAAAAAAAATATTGATAATTGGCATACTAGCAGCACATATCAAAATAAAAAAATTAAGTCTTTAAATAACGATCTAATAAAATTCAAGAAATATTTCTTAGATCTAGATTTTAAAGATAAAAAATATTTATGGAATAAAATTTATTTGTGGATAGAAAAGCATTTAGATGAGGAGTGTACTGAATATTTAATTTCTATGATGATGGAGCCATATGATAAAATTATTGAGCCTCTGGTAAAAAATATGAGTTCAGATGAGGAAAAATATTTCAATATCCCTTCGAATAGAAAATTGTCAGATTTAAAAAAAATTATTGAAAATAAATATAAATTAATTTTAAATATTGATTTTAATCATAAAAAATCAAATACTTTTTTTTGGTTTATATCTAAAAATAAAGAAGAGCCAAGAATAGCAAATAGATTTGACGAGCATGGAGCTAACCTTGAGCAACCATTGGCAATCGCAAGAGATATTAAACAAGTATATGAAAAGATATCTACTGAAAACTTATCTAAAACAGTTGCAGACTTTTTACTTTATAATGATGATTTAAGACATGTAGTTAGACGAATTTTTATTTCTGAAAAATTTCAGTACTCTGAAATTCAAGATAATACTATAAGTGAAACTTTAATACCAATAGATATGCTTAGACTAAAATTATCATTTTTGGAGCTCAAAAATTTGATCCAAGATCAGATAAATGGTTGAGAATTTGCATGTACCAAGGAGCTCCACTAGCAAATGAATTGAAAAATTCAGATGATACCTGGATATATAATTCTATAAACTAGTTATGATGTCTTTTAGTGAAATAGAAATTGTCGCAAAACGTGCTTCAAAAGCAACTGGATTTTCTTGGGGAATTTCTGAGGAAATTGGAAAATCAGTTAGAATTCTTGAAATGTTTTGTCTTCCAGGAATTTCAACATTAAATCAATATCTAAAAAAAATAAAAAATAAACACCCAAAAAAATTAAAAAATATTGCCAAAACAAATAAGTCAAATGACGGGTTATGTCCGATATATACAGGTATAAGTATTTTAGATAATTGTAATTATCTTGAGGAGTTAAAGGAAATTAAGTTATTTAACATAAATTATCCGTTATTGATCATTCCTTTTTTAAGCAGATCATCAGAAATCGTAAATAAATTAATAAGTGTAAATTTAAATAATGGAAAATATATACTTAATAGCAATAAAACTATCTTTACAAACATTGATAAAAGTCATGATATTAAAAAAGCTAAAGAATTAACAATTGAATTTGAAAAAAATAAAAATTTATTTACAGATTTAGAGTGGAAAGAATTATATAAGTTGTCTGAGAACACATTTGTCCCAGAGACTGAAAGTCTAAAAAATTCTGCTGCGGGAGCTGGTTTGTTAGACAATGACTAATAAAAATAAAAAAACAATACAACCACTTGATGGAACTAAAGTCCCAAGATTTGCAGGTCCCTCGACCTTTGCTCGACTACCAGAAATTAGGGATGTGGAGAAGTGTGATATAGCAGTAGTAGGCATTCCTTTTGATGCTGGAACTAGCTTTAGGCCAGGAGCTCGATTTGGTCCTCAAAGTATTAGACAAGCATCCAGACATTTACGAACAAATTACCATCCTAATTATGACGAAGAGCCTTTCAAAGTTATTCAAGTTGCTGATGCAGGGGACATAGTTTGTAACCCTTTTAAAATTGATGAAGCTATCAAACAAATTGAAAAAGGTGCCTATGAATTACTTGATCAAGTTAATGGATTAATTAGCATTGGAGGAGACCATACTATCGCATTTCCATTATTAAAGGCAGTAAATAAAAAATTCAATGGACCAGTAGCTTTAGTACATTTCGATGCTCATCTTGATACATGGGATACATATTTTGGAGCACCATTCACTCATGGCACTCCTTTTAGGAGAGCTAGAGAAGAAAACTTGTTTCTAGATGATGCTTCATTACATGTAGGTATACGTGGACCTCTTTACAGTAGAGAAGATTTAAAAAACGATGCAGAATTTGGATTTAAAATTATTCATTGTGATGAATTTCAAACACAAGGTATAGACAAAATTGTAAATAGGATCAGAAAAAGGGTAGGTAATAATCCTTTATATCTATCAATTGATATAGATGTTTTAGATCCAGCATTTGCTCCGGGAACAGGGACCCCAGAAATAGGGGGGATGACAAGTAGAGAAATTGTTAATGTTTTAAGAGGTCTTTCAGGATTAAATCTAATTTCAGCGGATGTCGTCGAAGTATCACCAGCCTATGATCATGCAGAGGTTACCTCACTTGCTGCAGCTACAATTGTTTATGAGCTTATAAACTTGTTTGCAAAAAGAGAAAGATAGGATAATTTTTATTATGTTAAATAAAAAAAAATTTTATATCAATGGTCAATGGGTAGATCCTCTAAAACCTAATGATCTTAATGTCATAAATCCATCTAATGAAGAAAATTGCGCTGTAATTTCAATTGGTAGTAAGGAAGATATAGATATAGCTGTTAAGTCAGCTAGAGATGCTTTTAAAGATTGGGCATTCACACCTAAGGAAGAAAAAATTAAATTATTAGAGACTTTGTATGCAAATTATAAAAAAAGATGGTCAGATTTTGCAAATTCAATAACAATGGAAATGGGTGCTCCTAAAGATTTTGCAACAAAACTCCAAGCAGGGACTGGTGCAAGTCATATGAAATCATTCATAAGATATTTAAAAAATTTCGAATTTGAAAAAGCTCTAGGTGAACATGCTCCAAATCAAAGAATATTATATGAACCGAAAGGTGTTTGCGCTCTTATAACACCATGGAATTGGCCTATGAATCAAGTTTGTTTAAAAGTTATTCCTGCTTTATCCGCAGGATGTACTATGGTTTTAAAACCCTCTGAACTTGCTCCATTATCGTCAATAGTACTTGCTGAAATTATACACGAAACAAAATTTCCTCCAGGTGTTTTTAATTTAGTTAATGGTGATGGTGAAATCACCGGTAATGCATTAACTAGTCATCCAGACATAGACATGATTTCGTTTACAGGTTCTACAAGGGCGGGTGCTGTAATATCAAAAAATGCAGCCAATGACTTTAAAAGAGTTAGTCTGGAATTAGGTGGAAAGGGAGCAAATATTGTTTTCAAAGATGCTGATCCAGAAGCTGTGGAGAGGGGCGCAACAAGATGCTTTAGAAATTCAGGTCAATCTTGTAATGCTCCTACTAGGATGTTAGTCGAAAAATCTATATATAAAGAAACAATTGATAAATTAATTAAGTTTACAAATAATTTTAAAGTGGGCGATCCAACAAAAGAAGGGGACCATATTGGTCCGGTAATTTCAGAAACCCAATTTAATAAAATACAAGGCTTGATACAAAAAGGAATAGACGAGGGTGCTAATCTCGTCGCTGGAGGACTAGGAAAACCAGATGGTTTAAAAAAGGGTTATTATGTGAAACCTACTGTATTTGCAGATGTTAAAAACAGTATGGAAATTGCACAAACAGAAATTTTCGGACCTGTATTGTCTGTAATACCATTTGAAACTGAAGAAGAGGCTATCGCAATAGCAAATGATACATCCTATGGATTGACAAATTATATTCAGACACAAAATCAAGATAAGGTTCATAGAGTTGCAAGGAAACTAAGATCAGGAATGGTTGACGTAAATGGAGCTGGGATAGCAGTAGATGCTCCTTTTGGAGGTTTCAAGCATTCTGGAATAGGCAGAGAAGCAGGACAGGATGGTCTTCTTGAGTTTTTAGAGGTTAAGTCCGTCGGAGGATGGAGTTAATTTATTACAGATTTATTTTTTACTCCATTTAAGAAAGATAAACATTTTTTAATCTCACTCAACTCAATAAACTCGTTTGTTTTATGTGCTTGTTCAATTGAACCAGGTCCACATACAACTGTGCTAATTCCTAGTTCTTGAAACAATCCAGCTTCTGTTCCAAAAGATACAACCTCTCTTGAATTATCTCCAGTAATACTTGAGACAAACTCACAAGCTTTTGAGTCATTTACTCGATTAAATCCAATTATCTCACCAATTATTTTTTTTTTAATTAATGCATGTGGATAAATTTTTTTCATTTCAGGAAGTAAATGATTACTTGCATAATCATCTATTTCTTTATTTAAAAATAAACCATCTTCCTTGTTTACTGGTCTTGTCTCCCAATTAACTTGACACTTGTCAGCAATTACATTGTGAGCTATTCCTCCAAATATTCCTCCGATAGATAAGGTTGAATATGGAGGATCAAATATAGAATTTTCAGGCTGTCTACTTTCTAAATTTTTTCTTAACAACATAAGCTTATTTACGTATTTTGTAGCAAACTCTGCAGCATTAACACCTTCATCAGGTTTAGAGCTATGTCCCGCAAGACCTTCGAAGTATGTCGTGTATTCATAACAACCCTTATGTGAGTCTATAATTTTCATTTTTGTAGGCTCACCCACTATACAAATTCCATTTGTTATATTTCTTTTTTTTAATTCTTTAATTAAAAGAGGCGCCCCAATACATGCAGTCTCTTCATCAAATGTAAGAGAAAAATGAATATCTCTTGTAAGATTTGATTTTGAAAAAACTTCAGCAAAAGCTAAAGAGCATGCTAAGAAACCTTTCATGTCACAGGATCCTCTTCCAAATAATTTATTTCCTTTTATTTCTGCTTTAAAAGGATCGGTAGACCAACCTTTTGAAACAGGCACTACATCTGTATGTCCAGATAAAATTATTGGTTCTATTCCATTAGACTTTTTTGCTTTCAATGTTGCAAAAAGATTTATTCTTTTTTTGTCCTCATCAAAAACCTTAAATGAGGTTGCACCATGACTTTTTAGAATATTTTCACAATAGTTTATGAGAGATGAATTATTTTCTCCTGAAATTGTTTTAAATTCAATAAGATCTCTAAGAATCTTTATTGATTTTTCGTATAATTTGCTATCTATATTTTCCACAAATTAATTATATATTATTATTATGAAAGAACAAATAACCTACGATGAATTTAATAAGATAGATATACGTTTAGGCACAGTAATTTCAGTTGAAAAAAATGAAAAAGCTAGAAAACCATCTCTTGTATTAAAAGTTGATTTTGGAAAAGAAATCGGAGTTAAGAAATCTTCCGCGCAAATAACACATTTTTACAACAAAGATAATTTAATCGGAAAACAAGTTATTGGTGTTTGTAATTTTCCAGAAAAAAATATTGCGGGTATCGTATCTCAGGTACTGATTTTAGGATCGATAGACAGCGAAGGTAAAGTTACATTAGTTCACCCTTCTCAAAAAGCTGAAAATGGATTACCAATAGCGTAAAATAATGCACCCTGAACTTTTATCTCTTTTTCTATTTATGTTAGGAACCGGTTGTTCGCCAGGTCCAAATAATATAGTTGCATCTTATTCAGCTTTTAACTTTGGAATTTTAAGAACATTACCTCATATATTAGGAGTAATATTTGGGTTTACTCTGATGGTAAGTATTTTAAATTTTGGATTAATAAATATATTCAAAATATATCCTCTTCTTCAAAGTGTACTCAAAGTATCCGGTTCAATTTTCTTAATTTATCTTGCTTATAAAATAGCATTTTTAAGTAGCATTAATGAAGATAAAAAAAAAAATCCTGTAAAGTTTATCGAAACTTTCTTATTTCAATTTTTAAACCCCAAAGGGGTTATAGTAGCAATTATATGCGTTTCTACCTATGTTGAGAAAGGATCAAACTTCATTAACCATTCCATGTGGGTAATAGGTGTTTCTTTCCTATGCGCATTAATTAGTATCAATTTTTGGACCCTCATAGGCAAATTTTTAAGGAAATTTGCGACAAATGAAAAATTTATAAAGTGGTTCAATTATGCTATGTCAATTCTTCTGTTAAGTTGTATAGCAACATTTTATTATTAATTATGAAACCAGGAAATAAAAACTCATATAAATCATTAAAAACAATAAGTGTTAATGGCGACGATTATAAATATTACTCAATTAATGAAGCAGAAAAAAACGGATTAGAAGGCGTTTCTAAACTACCTAAATCTTTAAAAGTGTTATTAGAAAATTTATTAAGATATGAAGACGACCTATCAGTAACAAAATCACAAATTCAGGCAGTTCATAACTGGTTAGTTAAAAAAAAATCAAATACTGAAATTGCTTATAGACCTGCAAGAGTTTTACTACAAGATTATACTGGTATTCCAGCTGTCGCAGATCTTGCAGCTATGAGAGAAGCAGTTAAAGAAAAAAAAAAGGATCCTAATAGTATTAATCCATTATCTACCGTCGATCTAGTAATAGACCATTCTGTTCAGGTTGATAAATTTGCAAAAAAAGATTCTTTTGATAAAAATGTCGATATTGAGTTTGAAAGGAATGGTGAGAGATATTCTTTTCTAAAGTGGGGACAGCAGGCTTTTAATAATTTTAGAATAGTTCCTCCAGGCACAGGCATATGTCATCAAGTTAATCTTGAATATTTGTCTAAAGTGGTTTGGAGTGAAGAATACAAAGGTACAAAATATTTATTTCCTGACACTCTAGTTGGTACTGATAGCCATACAACAATGGTAAATGGTCTATCAGTTTTAGGATGGGGTGTAGGTGGCATTGAGGCAGAAGCGGGTATGCTAGGACAACCAATTTCAATGTTAATACCAGAAGTTATTGGATTTAATTTAACAAATAAAATGCCAGAAGGCACAACAGCTACCGATTTAGTCTTGACTGTTGTTAAAATGTTGAGAGACAAAGGCGTAGTTGGAAAATTTGTTGAGTTTTATGGTACGGGTTTAAAAAATTTAACTTTAGCTGATAGAGCAACTATAGCAAATATGGCTCCTGAATACGGTGCAACATGTGGCTTTTTTCCAGTAGATGAAGAAACATTAAAATACTTAGAATTTTCAGGCAGAGACAAAGCAATTATAAAAATTGTCGAAACATATGCAAAAGAGCAAGGTTTGTGGTCATCTGAGGAGATTGAGTTTACCGATAAAATATCTTTAGATATGTCATCAATTGTTCCAACAATCTCGGGTCCGAAAAGGCCGCAGGATAAAGTTCTACTGAGTGATGCTAGTAAAAATTTCAAGAAAGTTTTTACATCCACAACCAAAAGAGTAAAAAAAAAAATCTCGAAGGTAGAGGGCACTGATTACGAAATTTCTGATGGATCGATATTAATTGCAGCTATCACTTCTTGTACCAATACATCAAATCCAAATGTTTTAATTGGTGCAGGTTTATTGGCAAAAAAAGCTGTAGAGCTTGGTCTTAAATCGAAACCTTGGGTTAAGACATCCTTAGCACCAGGATCCCAAGTTGTTACTGACTACCTAGAGAAAGCTGGTTTAAATAAGTATTTAGATGATTTGGGATTTAATTTAGTTGGTTATGGATGTACAACATGTATTGGTAATTCAGGTCCATTACCTGAGGAAATAGTTCATGCGATCGAAAAAGAAAACCTTTATACGGTTTCTATATTATCAGGTAATAGAAATTTTGAGGGACGTATTTCGCCACATATTAAAGCAAATTTTTTAGCATCACCTCCGCTTGTAGTTGCATATGCTTTGGCTGGGCATATGGAAATCGATATACATAAAGATCCAATAGGAACTGGTAAAAATCAAAATAAAATATATTTAAAAGACATCTGGCCATCAAATAGAGAAATAGAACAAACTTTAAATGCCTCTCTAAGCGCAGAAATGTTCATAAAAAGATATTCAAATGTCTCAGAGGGTCCAACGCAATGGCAAAATATAAAGACAGAAAAATCTAGTATTTATAATTGGAATCGGGAATCTACGTATGTTAAAAAACCACCTTTTTTTGATAATTTATCTGATGAACCTGAAGGATTTAAAGAAATTAAAGACGCAAGACCACTTTTAATTTTAGGTGATATGGTAACCACCGATCATATATCACCAGCTGGCTCGATACAAAAAGATAGCCCTACAGGGGATTATTTTATGAAACATCAGATACTTCCAAAAGACTATAATTCGTATGGATCAAGAAGGGGAAATCATGAAGTTATGATGAGAGGAACGTTTGCGAACATTAGAATTAAAAATGAAATGGCTCCAGGAACGGAGGGGGGGTATACAACTCTTTATCCTGAAAATAAAGTTATGTCAGTTTATGATGCTGTAGTTGAGTATAAAAAACGAGGCACTGATTTAATTGTTATTGGTGGAAAAGAATACGGTACGGGTTCCTCAAGAGACTGGGCTGCGAAAGGAACTAAGTTATTAGGAGTTAAGGTTGTAATAGCCGAAAGCTTTGAGAGAATTCACAGATCTAATTTAATTGGAATGGGTATATTGCCTCTGCAATTTGTAAACGGAATTAATTGGCAAAATTTAAATTTGAAAGGATCTGAATTAATTACAATCTTAAATATAAAAAAGGGTTTAAATCCTTCAACAACAGTCAAGATCGAAATAAAATATAACTCGGGTGAAATTAAAATAATAGAAACTCTTTGTAGGATAGATACTAAAAATGAGCTCGAATATTATAAAAATGGTGGGATACTTCAATATGTTCTTAGAAACATGATTTAATTATGGAAGACCAGGAAATAAATATAATAAATAATGAAACACGCAAAGAAAGAATCAAATTATTTTTGCTTAAACATAGATATAAAATTATTTCATTTTTTTTAACAATAATTTTGTTACTTTTACTGTATTTTGGGTATAATTCTTACAAGCTAAGTGAAAAAGAGCAGATAGCTGATAAATTTAATTTAGCAACTTTAGATTATGAAAAAAATAACTCTTCTGAAGTAAATCAAATTATGAAAGATATAGTTAATACTAAAGATAAAACATACTCTCCACTAGCCTTATATTTTATTATTGAAAATAATTTAGAAAACTCTTTAGAGGAAATGAATAATTTATTTGATGTAATAATAAATGAAACAGACCTTACAAAAGATATGAAGTATTTAAATATATATAAAAAGGCAGTATTTAACGCTAATTTTGTTGAGGAAAATAAGATATTAGAAATTTTAGATCCTTTATTTCAAAAAGAAAATATATGGCAGTCTCATAGTTATTATTTATTAGCAGAATATTATTTTTCAAAAGATGAAATGACAAAATCAAAAGAGTTTTTTGATAAAATATTGTCCATGAATTTAACTAATTCAGAAATTAGGATAGAAGCCCAAAAAAGATTACAAAGAGATTTTAGTGATTAAGTTAGTATTATTAATATTAATTTTATTTTTGAACAATTGCTCTATGGATAGTAAATCAGGAATGTGGTCAGAAGTAAAAGAAAAAAAAAATATTAAATCTCAAGAAAAAATTTTGTTTGAAAAACGAAAGACCTTAAATAAAGAATTTAATCCAAATGTAAAAATAGCTTTAAAGAATAATTATGATTTATCAAGTTTTAACAATAATTTGACTAATAATAATCAAATACTAAATTACGATGGGGTATTAGATCAAATATCAAAATATAAGTTTTCTAAAATTGCTCGTTTTAATTTAATTAATTCACAGATCACAATAACCGAAAATGACGAATTAATATTTTTCGATGGTAAAGGAAATATATTTAAATTGAATAAAAACCTAAGACTAATTTGGAAAAAAAACCTTTATACTAAAAAAGAAAAGAAATTAAATCCTATTTTAAATATTTCTTATTCGAAAGGGAAAATTATTGTAACTGATAATTTATCCAATTATTTTTTAGTAGATGGTAATAGCGGCGAAATCTTGTGGAAAAAAAAAAATTCATCTTTATTTAATTCGCAAATAAAAATTGTGAATAATTATTTTTTTTCTATTGATTTTGATAATATATTTAGGTGTTATTCAATCGAAAATGGTAAAGAAGTTTGGAAGTATGAAAGTCAATCTTCTTTCATAAAATCCAAAAGAGCACTTTCAATAGTCTCAGATGGGGAGAAAATTTTTTTCATAAATTCTATAGGAGAAATCACTGCTCTAAGTTTAAATAACGGAAACTTGTTATGGCAAACACCCACACAATCAAGTTCAATTATTGAGGATAGTTTTACAGTTGTATTTTCTGATTTAGTTCTAAATGATAAAAAAATATATCTATCAAATAATAAGAACGAATTAATACAAGTCGATGCTAATAATGGAATAATAATGTGGACACAAAATATTAGTTCTACTGTAAGACCAGCGATTATTGAAAAATTAATATTTACTATATCTATGAATGGTTATCTAGTAATTATGGACAAAAATACTGGGAATATTCTAAGATCTACATTAATCACTAAAAATTTAAAAAAATATCAAAAAAAAAAATTTGAACCCTCTGGATTTGTAATCGCTAAAAATAATTTGTACTTAACTTTAAGTGATGGGAACCTGCTAAAAATCAAGGTTATTAATGGAAAAGTTGAAAATCTGATTAAAGTTGACAACAATTATATATCAAGACCGGTAATTTTAAAAAAACAAATGTATATTGTATCTGATAATGTAATAAAAAAATTTAATTAATGTTGTTAAGATTTTTATCAAAAATTGGAAGAAAAAAAGTAGTTTATGACAGAGGTCCATCACATCCAAAATTTGATAAAGCAAAACCATGGATGAATAGATATTACTTGATTTTTAGACATAGACCAAAATGGTTTCCATTTAATATTCTTATCCATGAAATGCTTGATAATGATCATGGAGAGGGTGTGCATAATCACTTATTTCCATTTATTACAATAATTTTAAAAGATGGATATTGGGAAACGCTTAATACCGGTAAATACTGGAGAAAACCAGGATACGTAGGTTTTAGATCGGCTAATACATATCATCGAGTTGATTTAAAACCTGGAACCAGACCGATGACTCTTTTTATATCAGGACCTTTTGGATTAAGGAAAGGACCAAGATCAGAATATGGAATAGATTTTAAATCTAAAAAATGATGATCCAGAGTTTCTTTGATTTATATATTTCTACAAATGGTCAAAAACTTTATGAGTTTACAGATGAAACAATAATCTGGATAAAAAAAAATAATTTTAAAAATGGTATTATAAATATTAGCATTCAACATACTAGTGCATCTTTAATTGTGCAAGAAAATGCAGACCCTGATGTTCAGAGAGATTTATTAAATTATTTTAATAAATTAGCACCTATGGATAACGAGCTTTACATTCATACTGCTGAAGGAAAAGATGATATGCCAGCTCATATTAAATCTGCTTTGACTAATAATCAAATTTCTTTAAGTATCAAAGGCGGTAAATTATTATTAGGCACTTGGCAGGGTCTTTATTTATTTGAACATAGATTAAATACTCAGAAAAGAACTTTAACACATCATTTTATTGGAAATTAGTTAAATATACGGATTGTAAGCCCATTGCAATATTGCTTGTCTTTGTCTTTTTCTACATGTTAGATTTCCTTTTTCACAATTTTTTTTTATTGCAGTTACATGTCTTCGAAAATTTTTCCATCTTTTTATTTGCATTATATCAACATCTGGTATCCTTCTACCCATAGAAAACCTACAATACCATTGAAACCATCCGAGTGGATCTTGTTTAAAAATCCAGCCTTTTTCTATCCAGTGATCTCTTGACAATCCTGCTTTTACTTTAAACCTATTTATATTTATATCAAAGTTTTTACTAAGTTTTGCATTTTTAAACCAAGTTGCTGGATATTCTTTAATATCTCCATCAAAATATGCTCCACCAAACACTCCTAACTCTAGCATTTTTTTGGGGGTTAATTCTGGTTTAAAAATTTTATAAATTTCATCTTCAGAAGGTTTTTTCATTTGTTCAAAGTATTTTTCTTTTTCCTATTTTTAATAATTTATTATATAAGTGAGTATCGGCATTTCCCTCACAACCTATTAATAATATATTCGAGTTTTTATCAATATCTAAATTTTTTTTCAATCTTTTGTCGTTACAAATGGATATCAAACCAATTATACCAGGCGCTGAACATTCACCACCAATGATCTTTTTTTTGGATAATTTTTTTCTCTCGAGCAATGCTATTGCATCGGGCACTTTTGTATCTCTAATTGTAACACAGTAATTTATGGATTTTTTTAATATTTTCCATGCCACAAGTGATATTTCATTACAAGACATGCCACCCATTATACTTTCTTTTTTTATTTTTATTTTCGTTCTCTTACCTTTTTTGATACTTTCTAGTACACACGCGGCATTCTCTGGTTCAATTACGATTATTTTTGGAATTTTTTTGAAGTACCTTGCTATACCTGCAACAGCGCCTGCAGCCATACCACCAACACCTGCCTGTAAAAATATATGAGTTATGTATTGATTTGTCTGTGATGACACTTCTTTTATCATTATAGAATAACCCGCCATAGTTAGTTGTGGAACATATTTATAATTATTGCTTGAAAAATCTTGAACAACTTTCCATTTATTTTTTTTTGCTTGTCTTAAACATTCTCCGAGAGAATTTTCGTAATTACCTTTGACTCTTATCACTTCTGCTTTTAATTTTTTTATTTCATCCTCTCTACATTTACTGACATACTGACTGATAAAAATTTTGCACCTTAAGCCCAATCTTTGCGAGCCCCAAGCTACAGATCTTCCGTGATTTCCTGCTGTTGCTGATGAAATAACAATATTTTTTTTATTTTCTGATATTTTTTCTACGGCATAAGCACCACCAAGCGCTTTAAAAGATTTTAAACCAAACCGCTTTGATTCATCCTTGTAAAAAACATTATTTATATCTAATGTTTTTGATAACTTATTAAGTTTAATCAGAGGGGTTTGTGAATAACCTCTCCAATTAGAAATTGTTTTATATGCATTATATAATAAAGCTTTGGGTAGATAATTTAATACTAATAACCTTCTAAAACCGTAATTTTTATTATGCAAAGCTTGACTTAATTTCCATTTTTTAATTTTACTTTTAAAACTCATAATAAAATAATGTATATTCAATTATTATTTTAACAATATAATATTAAATTAGTTTGTGAAAAAATTTATTATCTCTATAGACCAGGGAACAACTTCTACTAGATCAATCTTATTCGACACAGCCGGTAGACAAGTTTTTATTTCACAAAAGGAATTAAAGCAATATTTTCCAAAAAATGGATGGGTTGAACACGATCCTGAAGAAATATGGAGAAAAACTAATATAACACTTAAAGAGGTTATCTCAAAAAGTAGAAACCTTGGTGGAAAAATTTTAACCATTGGTATTACAAATCAAAGAGAAACAACTTTAGTTTGGGATAAACAAACAGGCAAATGTTTATATAATGCTATAGTTTGGCAAGATAGGAGAACGTTAAACTTCTGTTCTTCATTAAAAAAAAAGGGTTTAGAAAAAATGATAAAATTTAAAACTGGGTTGCTGTTAGATCCATATTTTTCTAGTTCTAAAATTAAGTGGATTATTGATAACGTTTCCCCTGTCAAAAAACTAATTAAAAAAAATAGAATTTTATTTGGCACTATAGATACATTTTTAATCTGGAAGCTAACAAAAGGAAAATTACATGCTACAGACGCAACAAATGCTTCAAGAACGATGCTTTATAATATTAAAACAAATAAGTGGGATAAAAAAATATTAAAAATTTTCAAAATTCCTTACAAAATATTACCCGAAATTAAAAATTCTGCAGATGATTTTGGTTTTACCGATAAATCTGTCACTAAAAAATCTTATTCTATTAGAGGTGTAATTGGGGATCAACAAGCAGCTGCGATTGGTCAGGGTTGTTTTTTGAAAGGCTCTTCAAAAATTACTTATGGAACAGGTGCTTTCTTAATAAGTAATACAGGTAATAAAATTATACATTCTAAAAACAAATTACTATCAACAGTTTGTTACAGGATCAATAATAAAACAACCTATGCAGTAGAAGGATCTATATATATTGCTGGCGCAGTCATTCAATGGCTAAGAGATAATTTAAAAATTATTACTAGCATCAAGCAATCTGAGATCATATCCAAAAAATTAAAAAGTAATAACGGCGTTTACTTTGTTCCAGCATTTACAGGATTGGGAGCCCCTTATTGGAATTCAGAGGCAAGGGGAATAATTACCGGATTAAAACGTGATACACTACAAAATGATTTTGTAAGAGCAGCATTAGAAGCAGTAGTTTATCAATCAATTGATTTGTTCAGAGCACTTAAAAATGATGGTATAAAAATGAGTTTGATTAAGGTTGATGGTGGAATGGTTCAAAATAATTGGTTTAATCAATTTCTTGCAGACGTATCGGGTTTAAAAGTATTAAGACCGCATAGACAGGAAACAACAGCATTAGGCGCAGCATTAATTGCAGGTTTAGGTGCAGGAATATTTAAATCATTTTCTGAAATTATCAAAAAAAATAGAATAAAAAGACAATTTTTACCAAAAATAAATAGGAAAAGTAGATTAAAGTTGTTGAACGGATGGCACCAAGCAATTAGAAAAACTATGAAATAAAATGAAAAATTTTTTAATAATCGGTGCTGGTGCAATGGGCTCAGCATTTTCTATGCCTTGTATAGATAATGATAACAAAGTAACTATAGTTGGAACTCATTTAGAGGATAGGCTTATTTCTAAATTAAAAAAGAACTTTTATCATCCATCACTCAAATCATTTATATCAAGGAAAGTTAATTTGAAAAGTTTCAAATCCCTTGATGATGAAATTTTGAGTAAACCAGATTATATTGTTATTGCGGTTAGTTCTAAAGGTATAGATTGGGTTTGTAATCAACTCATTAAAAACTATAAAAATAAATATTTAATAATTTTACTAACAAAAGGTCTTACTAAAGACAAACAAAGTATTATAACTATATCAAAGAAAATCAATCAAACATTTAAAAAAAATGGATTACCAAATCAAGATATTTCCTCAATTAAAGGACCGTGTTTAGCAGCAGGACTAATTAGTAAAGTCAGAACTAGTTCAGTTATTGCGAATAAAAATATTTCAAAGGCAAAAACTTTAAGTAAATTAATTTCAACAAATTATTATAAAACAGAAATTTCAAAAGATATAAACGGAGTGGAAGCTCTTGGTGCTATTAAAAATATTTATGCTATGTTAATTGGGGCATCTATAGGCTTAAGTGGCAATAAATTAAATGAAAAGATCAGATTGAAATATTATCACAATACCTCATCTTCTTTATTTAAAAATGCTCTTTCAGAAATGAAATTATTTTCCAAAAAAATGAATGGATTAACAGAAACTGCTTATGGCCTTGCTGGGTTGGGAGACTTGTATGTAAGTGTTGCTGGTGGAAGAAATAGCAAAATGGGTTATTATTTGGGTAAAGGAAGATTATATTCAAATATAAAAAAAAAAGAAATGAAAAACATCACAATAGAGGGTTGTGATTTAGCGTTTGAAATTGGATCTACTGTTTTAAAAAAATTTAAAAAAAAAGATTTTCCTATTATGTTTTCTTTAATTTTATCAATCATAAAAAATAAGAAATTATTTATTAAATGGTAAACAAAAAAATTCTAATAGTTGAAGGTAATACTCGAGAAGAAAATAACGAATTCACAGAAGTTGGAATCAAAACACATACAGAGAGTTTAATTGATAGTATAAATTTTTACAAAAAAAAATTAGATATAGATATAGCAAATCCATCATCTGATAAAAATCTTGATAATACAGTACAACAACTTGATAAATATGATGGTTTAATTTGGGGCGGAAGTAGCCTCAACATTTATAATGATACTGAGGAAATTAGAAGACAACTAGAATTTATGAGAAAGTGTCAAAATAAAATTAAAAAAATATTTGCTATTTGCTGGGGCTTGCAAGTTGCCGTAACTGTTGCTGGAGGAGTAGTTAAAAAATCTGTTAAAGGCGCTCATAGAGGAATTGCACACGATATTTTAATAAATCATCACGGAATTTCACATGCAATTTATCAAAATAAAAAAAAAAAATTTAATTCTCCAGCATTTAACTTTGATGAAGTAGTTACAATACCCAAAAATTCAAAAATATTATCTTCTAATAGATTAAATAAAGTGATGGGTCTACACTTTAAAACAAATTATTCAGACATTTGGGGGATCCAGTATCATCCAGAAATCACATATGAGAAAATGGTAAGTCTAATTCATTTTAGAAAAAAAAGACTGCTAGACAAGGGTGCTTTTAAGGATGAGAACGACATAAACTCACATGTGTATATGATTGAAGATGAAATTAAGAATGTTGAAAAAAATTCTAGAATGAAAGAACTAGAAAATTGGTTAAACTATCTATATGAAAATTGAAAATAAACAGGATATTATAGACCACTTTATAGAGGGAAACAAAAAAGAGTCTTTTATAGGTGTAGAAAACGAAAAATTCGTGTTCGATAAAAATACAAAAAAAAGATGTAATTATGAACAAATTTATAAAGTATTAGATTTATTGCATAAGGAATTTGGCTGGGAAAAGGTTGGGGAGAATAATAATCTTATAGGACTGAGGAATAATGATAAACAAGTAACGCTTGAACCTGGTAATCAAATTGAGCTAGCTGGTTCAAAATTAAAAAATATTCATGAGGTATGCTCTGAGTCATTTCAGTTTCAAAAACAATTAGAAATTGCATGTAAAAAATTTGATCTTGAGTTACTGTCCATTGGTTTCGATCCAAGAAGTAAACTGGTTGAAGTTCCCTCAAATCCGAAAAAAAGGTACATTATTATGACAAAAGAAATGCCAAAAAATGGAAAATTAAGCTTGGAAATGATGTATCAAACTGCAGGCACTCAGATAAATTTGGATTATAAAGACGAAAAAAACTTTAGTGATAAATTTAAAATTGCATCATATCTTACACCTCTTTCGATAGCTTTATTTGCCAATTCATCAATTAAAGAAAATAGTTATAATAAATTTTTGTCTTACAGATCATTTGTATGGCAACATACTTCAAGAGGTGGGTTGCCAAAAATTTTTCTCGAAGGAATGGATTTTGAAAAATATGCTGATTTTTGTTTATATATGCCTTTATTATTCATAAATAAAAATGGTGAATATATTTCACCAGATAACTACACATTTAAAGACTTTGTTGAAAATAAAATTACTAAAATTAACAAAGAATCTCCCTCAAAAAAAGATTTAGAAAATCACTTAAGTACCATATTTACAGAAATAAGATTGAAACAGTATTTAGAAATAAGATCTATAGATGCATGCGAATGGGATTGTCACTGTGCATCCCCGGCCTTTTTTACAGGTTTGCTTTATGGAAACTTGCATGAAGCTTTAGATATTATAAAATATTGGAAAATAAGCGAAGTACTTAATGCATATTATGAGGCTCCAAAAAAAGGTCTTTCTACTGAGATTCACGGAAAAAAAATATTAGATTGGGGTAAATTATTTTTAAATATTTGTAAGTCAGGCCTAGATATGAGAGACGAGATTAATTCAAAAGGAAATAATGAAAGTATTTATTTAAGAAGCATCGAAAATATTCTTTCTGAGGAAAAAACAAAAGCCGAAAAATCCATTAAAATTGCATAACTTGAAAAAATATCAAAAAATAATCTCAGTTCAGGCAGACCCAATAGAAAAAATTAATATTAAAACTGACACAACCTTTTTTTTATTATATGAGGCTCAAAAAAAAGGATATAAAATATTCTGGTATCAAACAAGTGGGCTTTCATTAGAAAATGAAAAAGTTTATGCTTATGGAAATTTTGTTGAGCTAAAAAAAAATAGTAAAAAATTTTTTACAAAAGAAAAATTTACAGAGATCGACTTATCTTTATCTAAGTATTTACTTATTAGGCAAAATCCTCCGTTTAATATGGATTATATTAATTCGACATTATATTTGGATAAAATAAAAAGTTTAGTAAAAATAATTAATGATCCAACATCGGTAAGAAATATATCCGAAAAATTTTATTCATCTAAATTTATTAAATATATGCCACCGACAATTTTTACAAAAAATATTACAAAAATTCATAATTTTCAAAAAAAATATAAAAAAATCGTTATTAAACCTACTAATGGTTATGCAGGAAAAAGTATACTATTTCTTAATAATAATTTTAATAAAAAAAAGATTACAACTTATCTAAATAAAACAGGTCATGTCTTAGCACAGAAATTTTTACCAGGCATAAAGCAAGGAGATAAAAGAATATTTATTATAAATGGTAAGGTAGTAGGTGCAATTAAAAGGGTTCCATCAAAAAATTCTATTCTTTCAAATATTTCACAAGGGGGAACTGCAAAAAAAACAAAATTAAATATTAAAGAAAAAAATATAGCTAATATTATTGCAAAAGATTTGATCAAAAATAATGTTTTTTTCTGTGGCATAGATTTAGTTTCCGAATACTTAATTGGCGATATTAATATAACATCCCCTACAGGGTTAACTCAGTATAAAGACCTTACAGGAATTAATTTAGCAAAAGAATTTTGGGATAATGCCAAAAAATTAAAATAGACCCTCTGTCTCGCCTTTTTTATTCAATTTTATTTTATCAGCAGCGGGAATTCTCGGTAAGCCAGGCATTGTCATAATAGAACCACAAACAACTACCACAAAATTTGCTCCAGACGATAATCTCACTTCTCTGATTGGTATTTCATGACCTAAAGGAGCGCCTTTAAGCTTTGGATCTACAGAAAAACTATACTGTGTTTTTGCGATGCAAACCGGTAAATTTCCATAACCATTTTGCTCAAAAATTTTTAGTTCTTTTTTTATATTATTTGGACTTGTTATTTTATTTGCTCTATATATTTCTTTTGCAATCTTTTCAATTTTTTTCCAAAGAGATAATTTTTCGTTGTACAAATAATTAAATTTTTTTATTTTATATTTTTTACAAATATTAATAACTTTTTTAGCAAGGTCCTTTGCACCATTTCCTCCATTTGCCCAATGAGTACTTACACTGGCTTCAACGTTTTGATTTTTGCAAAAATCAAGAATAGCATTTATCTCTTTCTTTGTGTCTAAAACAAAATGATTAATTGCTACAATTGGCTCAAGTCCAAATTTTTTTATATTTTCTATATGCCTTTGTAAATTTACCATTCCTTTTTTCAATGCTGATAAATTTTCTTTCTTCAACTCATTTTTTTCCAATCCTCCATGCATTTTTAAAGCCCTTACAGTTGCTACAATTACAATACAACTTGGTTTAATGTTAGATTTCCTGCATTTAATATTTAAGAATTTTTCTGCCCCCAAGTCTGCACCGAAACCTGCTTCTGTTACAACAAATTCTGAAAGTTTCAATGCAGCTTTTGTTGCAATCACAGAATTACATCCATGTGCAATATTTGCAAATGGACCACCATGTATTAAGGCTGGATTATGCTCCAGTGTTTGTGTTACGTTGGGCCTAATCGCCTCTTTAAGCAATACCGTCATTGGTCCTTGCGCATTTAAGTCTTTTGCATAAATTGGTTTACCATTTTTATTATAAGCGACTGTAATATTTCCAATTCTATTTTCCAAATCCTTAATATCGTTTGCTAAACAAAATATAGCCATTACCTCTGAAGCTACAGTGATATCAAATCCCTCTTGTCTAGTTAAATGTTTAGCCACACCTTGGGTATTAATATCAACAAATCTTAACGCTCTGTCATTCATATCCATGACCCTTTTCCACACAATTCTCTTATCATCAATATTTAACTTATTACCCCAATAAATATGATTATCAATTAGTGCAGACAGAAGATTATGGGCAGAAGTTATTGCATGAAAATCTCCTGTAAAATGAAGGTTTATCTGTTCCATTGGAACTACTTGTGCATATCCTCCGCCGGCCGCACCTCCCTTCATACCAAAAGATGGACCTAAACTAGGTTCTCGTAAGCAAACAATGCATTTTTTTCCAATTTTATTTATACCGTCAGTTAGACCAACTGATGTTGTTGTTTTACCTTCACCAGCTGGTGTAGGAGAAATAGCTGTAACTAAAATTAATTTACCATCTTGTTTTTTATCTAATTTTTTTAAATACTCAAAATTTATTTTAGCCATATGTCTACCCATAGGACTAAAAGCAGAAGCTTTGTCAGGAACTTTTATTTTTTTTAAAATATTTGTAATTGATTTTAGTTTGGCGCTTCTAGCAATTTCTATATCAGTTTTAATTTTATTCATATATATGTGATTTAAAGCATAATTTAATATACTTTATTCTTTCTTTTTTAAAGAATTAATTTAAGTTAAGAATTTTAAAAATTAAAGTAGAATCTCTGAAATGAAAAAAAAGTTTAGGTTTTTTGATAATAGACAGAAATATTTGCTGTTTGTGACCACTACTAATGAAAAAAATAAAATTGCCGATGCCCTAAAACCCATTGTTCAAAAATTAAAACCTAAAATTCCAGCATTGAAGATTTTTGATGCTGGAATGGGAGACGGATCATTACTTATGAGCGTTATGAGACAATGTCATCAAAAAATGCCCAACATACCTCTATTAGTTTCAACAAAAGAGATAAGTATGGAAGATGTAAGATTAGGGTTAGAAAAACTTCCAGATAGATTTGTCGAACATAAAAATACAGTTTTTGTTATTTCGAACTTAAATTATGTAGAGTCCACCTCATTAAAATCAAAAAATATTAAAAAACAAAAAAAAATGAATTGGAAAATTGTTAAGTTGAAGGGAAACTCATCTTTAGATTTTTCTAATCAACTAAGAAAACTAAATCAAGAATTTTTAGCGAAAAAGTGGCAAGTTGAAACAAATCCTAGGACTGGTACTTCAACTTACAAAGAACCGTCAGTTATTGTGATTTATAGAAAAGATCAAGAATTTGTCCTGCAAAATATAATTCCAAAGAAAAACAACGGAAAAACTGATTACGATTTAATTATTGCATCTCAACCATATCGATCACGAGTTACAGCTGAAAAAAAAGTAAAATATGTAATAGATCCAATGATAAAATCTTTGGCACGTAGAGGAAAATTGGTTGTAGTGCATGCTTGTGGAGGGGACCCAGGATATAAAATAATTAAAAAAGTATGGCCAAAAGAAAACCCATTTCCATACTTATATTCCTCAATTGAAAAATATATTAAATCTAATACTGACAAAAATTTTTTAAAAACATTAAAATTTCATAAAGTAAAAAAAATTAATTATGTCTTAAGAGCACTTCCAAATGAGATTAGTGGAGGTATTGCCACCTCGTTGATTTTTTCAGCATGGAATGCTGCTGTATATGTAAATCAAATTTCCGATGAACAAATTTTTAAAGCCGAAAGATCAAAAAACTATCAAAATATAGTTCAGAATATTGTTAACAAATATAAAGGTCTTTACTTTAATAATGAGCTAATAGTGATCGAAAAAAAATAGCCTTTTTTAACTTTATTTAAATTTCTATTTTGAGTTGAGTAAGATTCGATGTAATATAAATTAGTGAGTATAATAAAAAATATCATTGGAATAATATTTCTTTTATTTTTAAATAATTGTATGCAATCTACTGCAATGATTGGTCCCTCAATGACCCTAGTTTCAACGGGTAATATATATAATGCTGGATTAAGTTATGGTGCAAATAAAGCTGTAGAAAAAGAGACTGGAATGCAAACTTCAGAATATATAATAAACAAAATAGAGGATTACCCTACAAACAATAATTTAAAAGAAGACCAACTTAATAGTTTAATGATACTATTAGAACTTAATATAGAAAAAACAAAAAAAAAAATCAATTAGTTATATATCTAAACTATAGTAACGTGAGTTTGGATCATTTTTGTAATGCGCAAATGGTGAACAAGGTTTAAATCCGCAATTTAAAAAAAGTTTTCTCGCAGGTAAAAAAAAATCCCCAGCTCCCGTCTCAACGCTTAATTTTGTAATTCCAAGATATTTGGATTTACTAATTAAGTGTTGGATTATTTTAATACCATAACCCATTTTACGAAATTTTTCTGATACCCTAATTGATTTAAATTCTCCATGATTAGTATCTAAGAATTTTAGTGCCCCACAACCAATCAGTTTTTCATTTTCCCATAAACTCCAAAATTTAATACTTTTATTATTTAAGCCTTTAATATCAAGCACATGCGTACTACCCTTAGGAGAAACTGACCTTAACTCCTTAAAGTGTTTTTTTAATAAATCGTTTACTTCACTATTATCAAAATTATTTTCTATAGATTTCATTTTTTTTTAAAATCATATAATCTAAATTATATTTAAACCAATAAAATTATGTGTGGAAGATATGTAATAACAGGTCCAATTGAAAGAACAAAAAAAATTGTAAAAAAAACAATAAATATTAAAGATATTCAAAATTATAATGCTCATCCGAGTCAAAAATTACCTGTAATAAAAAGTTACTTAAATGGAAAAACACTTGAGTTACTCGAATGGGGCATTATACCAACATGGGCCAAGAAAAAAGAGTTCAGAGCACTTATTAATGCAAGAATAGAAACTATAAATGAGAAAGTTTCATTTAAAAGATTAATCAAACTTCATAGATGTATAGTTGTTGCCGATGGATTTTATGAATGGAAAAGACAAAACAGTTCTAAATACCCCTTTTATATATACAGAAATGATAAAAAAACAATTTTTTTTGCTGGCATATATCAGAATAACCAATTTTGTCTTATTACAGAAAAAGCATCTACTAAATTGTCTATTATACATGAAAGACAACCTGTAATAATTAACAAAAAAGATATAAGTGCTTATTTAAAAATAGAAAATAACGCATCAGATTTACTATCCAAATGCGAAAGACCAGAACTTAGCTATCATAAGATAGGTATCGACGTAAATAAACCTAGTAACAATAATCCAATTTTAATTCAAGAAATTTGAACTTAATTTTTTATTATCGTCAAGTGACCCATCTTCCTTTTATCTTTTATTTCCTTTTTTAGATAATCGAAAAAAAACTCGTTTTCATTAAACTTTTTATTTTTATAAACTTCAATATCATTACCAATAATATTGATCATTTTAGCATCTTTAAGTTTTTTTAATTTTATCTTTTCCAAACCACAGACTGCCCTTATGTGATTTTCGAATTGACTTACATTATACGAATTAATTGTTAAATGACCTGAATTATGTACTCTGGGGGCAATTTCGTTTACGTATAAATTTTCATTTTTATCTATAAAAAACTCTACACACATAGTGCCTATATAATCAAGTTCTTCAGATATAATCGATGCCCATTCAATTGACTTATCAAAAATTTTCTTATTTATTTTTGCAGGTGTTTCTGAATATCTCAATATTTGGTCTTGGTGTACATTTTCTATTGGTTCATATACCTCATATTTTTGATGTCCAAATCTTGTAATTATTACTGAGAATTCTTTTAATAGGTCTACTAGTTTTTCAAAAATATATCTTTTTTTATAATCAATTTTAATATTTTCTAAATCATTAATAGATAAAATTCTAATCTGACCTTTACCATCATAACCCAATGTTGTTGTTTTTAATATGCCTGGTATTAAGTTATTATTTGTAGATAAATCTTTATCGCTATTAACACTATTATACATAGTAGTTCTCAAATTACATTTATTTATAAAATCTTTTTCAGATAGTCTGTTTTGAACTACTTTATTTATCTCAGGCTTTGGTATAACTTTTTTATAACTGTTAATTGTATCAAGTGTTTCAAATGGAATATTTTCAAATTCATAAGTAATTATATCGACCTTAAAACAAAACTCCTTAATTTTATCTATATTACTATAATCTCCAAATACTAACTCATCTGAGAAGTATTTTGCCGGTGAATCTTTATCGTCTGAAAAAGTAACAGTTCTAATATCAAGTTTTTTTGCAGAAACTGCAAGCATGCTTCCCAGTTGACCTCCACCGATTATTCCTAAAACAGGCTTAAACATTATTTTGGAAATTTTTTAACTGATTTTGATTGTTTTTTTCTCCAAAGTAATAATTTCTTTTTTACTCTTAAATTACTTGTTGAAAGTATCGATCCTGCTAATAAAGCGGCATTGATTGCACCATCTTTGCCTATTGCAACAGTTGCGACTGGGATACCTTTGGGCATCTGAACAATAGACAATAAACTATCTAAACCTTTTAGTTTTTTACTTTCGATTGGAACGCCTATGACAGGTATATGCGTTAAAGATGCTACCATACCTGGCAAATGTGCAGAACCCCCAGCACCTGCAATTATGACTTTTACATTTTGTTTTTCTGCATTGATTGCGTAATTGAACATTCTTTTAGGTGTTCTATGCGCAGAAATTATTTTTTTTTCAAAATTTATATCTAACCTTTTAAGAACTTTAATACTTTCTTTCATAATAGAATAGTCGGATTGACTACCCATAATCACGGAGACTTTTTGAATTTCTCTATTTTTACTCATTATAATTTAAAATATATTATGATAATATATATTATAAAAACTCATACAATGAATAATGATGATAAAAATAATGATAATATCAAGGAAATAAAGGATTTAAATAATATTTGTGAAAATTGTGCTAGAGAGGATATTTCAGTCTCTCAAAATTTAATTTTATTTGGATTTAAACAATGCGAGTCTTGCAGAGTTTCTAAAACAATTTTTCCAGTTTAAATTGTATTACTGACAGGTAATACATTCATTTTACTCATAACAAAAGATACAGATAAAAACGCTATTATTAAAAATGATAAAAATACGACACCGAATGATTTAAAATTGGATTTGATATTTAAAACTTGTTTTGTAGATACAATTAATGACGCAAATATCCATAATTGCGTCAATAATATAACAGGTAGTGCCAATTCTGGTGTTACACCAAAAAATCTTACTAATCCTGGAGCATGGGCATAACCAACTGCTATCAAAATCTTTTTAAAGTTCGTTTTAGTGTCTTTATCAGGGAAAATTTTTACTCCAATAACAAAAATGAAAATTGACCATATAAACCAAGTTAATATTGCAGTTAGTCCAGAAAGCCCAACAGAGGTTCTTACAATAGAGTTGGCAGCAACAGCTCCAGCAACACCATCTAATATCATTATTAATCCAGCAAAGTATATTGCTGCTTCACCAAAATACTTGTTATCTTTGTAAAGAGACCTGTCTAGTTTTATTGATCGAAAAATTATGTTTAAAAACTCAGCAAGCATCTGGTATTAATTTTATGAATTAACCTTTTACAACTTCTCTAGTATTAGCATTATAAGATTCAGTGAATGGTATATCTACAACAATTGCATCAACTGGAACCCCCGGTTTATCCGAATACTTTTCTGGTAAATGAACTTTAAATTTCGAACCAGGTTTTCCCTTAGGAAAACCATTGGCATTTAATGTACCATCATAAGGGACATATCCCATGGCAATATTTATTTTTTTTTCAGGATGGTACCATGGAGATGTTATAAATCCTATCGGCTCACCTCCTCCTTCACCAGATACTAACCAAAAATCTGGTGCATATTCTTCAATTGGTTTTCCACCTAACTCCATTCCTACTAATTGTAATTTATAAGGTTTTTTTCCCGCCCTTATTTCATCTCTCATTTGTTCCAAAACTTTTTTTCCTACATAATTTGATTTCTTACTCCACTCACCTTTCCCTGACAATGAAACTTGATAACCTAAATTACACTGAAAGGGATTATGTTGATAATCCATATCTTGTCCCCAAGATAATATTCCTGCTTGTATCCTCCTGTGGTGAGCAGGAGCAATGACCATTAACTTATGTTTTTTTCCAGCATTTAAAACTGCGTTCCACATATCTTCCGCGTACAACGTAGATTCTCTTAAATAAATTTCATAACCAGCTTCACCAGAAAACCCAGATTGTGATATTACACAACTTCTTCCACCAACTTTTGCTTCCGCTAGACCATAAAAAGGCATATTGTCAAAGTCTACATGATCACCACATAAGTCTTGCATTAATAATTTTGATTTTGGTCCTTGAATTTGAACTGGGGAAACATCTATTTCCTCGATTTCACAATTAAACCTACCGTCACAATTGACACCTTGCAAATATAAAGAAATGTCACTGTCAGATAAACTAAACCAAAATTCATCTTTTGATATTCTCAATAAAATTGGATCATTTAAGACACCTCCATAAGCATTACACAAAATTACGTATCTTGCTCTCATAGGAGATATTTTTGTTGCATCTCTAGTGATTACATAGTCTACAAATTTTTCTGCATCAGGACCCTTTACCCTAATTTGTCTTTCTACTGCAACATTCCACATCGTTACATGATTTTTAATTGCATCATACTCAACCATCGCTCCACCATCTTCAGGTTTCACATAACCTCTGGGATGATAAATTCTATTATAAACAGTTGCTCTCCAACAACCTGCCTGCATTGATAAATGCCAATAAGGTGATTTTCTTACTCTTGTTGAAATTAACATTTCTACTTTAGTTGGACCGCTTTGCCTTAAATTATAAGGCACTTTTCTATCTGACTGATCCACAGATGTAACGTGTCTCAATTTACTGTAATCTATTTCTTTAGACATAATTATTCTCCATCAACCATTTATTTGTTTCTTTAAGTCCCCCAAATGTATAAATATGAAAATTATTTGTGTGATTTTTTAATTTTCCAATTATATCATTAGGATCCTTAGGTCTCATTAAATCTAATGCTTTGCTAAAGTTAGATTTAAGGAAGTTTATGGAATTTTTCGCACCAACAATATTTGCAAACTTAATTAAGCTTGTAATTTTTAGTGGTCCAGTAATTCCTACATGAACTGGCACTGACTGCTTAGAAATAAAATCTATGATAGGTTGAGGATCTAACAACCATTGTGTCACAATATAATCAGCGTAAGGTTTTTTATCTTGCATAGCTTTTTCTAATTCTGAATCGGATATATCAGGACTCCCCTCTGGATGTCCAGCAATTCCTATCTTTAACCCATTAAATAGTCCAGTCTCTAAAAGTTGAATTGAACTTTCAAATTTGCCAACTGGCTCTCTGCTTCCACCAATAACAAGACATTGTTTTACCCCTAGATCTTTACACATATTTACATACTCTTTAAGATGATTATCATTCTCAATTGATCTAGCGGGAATATGAGGTATTGGATTACAACCTTTTTTTACTAATTCTCCAGCTTTTTCAGCTGTTTCTTTAAAATCTCCACCAGGCAAAAAAGTTATATAAACATCATTTAAGGCTGGGATTGTATCTAAATCTGTTTTAGGACTAATTTCTAAAGAAAATTTCATTATTCAATTCTTATTTATTTTATATTGTCTGTCTAGAAAAATCGTTTGAGTAAGGGTGAGACTATTTTTTTTGTCCTCTATGCTTTTGAATTCTTTGACCATACTGCTGGGTTACTCTATCAAATATTATTGCTAGAGCTACTATAGCTAGTCCATTCATAAGACCTGATGCTAGGTACTGATTTGAAATTGCTTGTAAAATAGGTATTCCCAAACCTTTAACTCCTATCATAGAAGCGATAACAACCATCGCTAAAGCCATCATAATTGTCTGGTTTACACCCGCGAATATTGTCGGCAATGACAAAGGTATTTGTACAGTTCTAAGTTTTTGCATTGTTGTTGCCCCAAATGCCTCGCTTGCCTCTAAAGTTTCTTTATCAACTTCTCTAATCCCTAAATTTGTAAGCCTTACAATCGGTGGAAGAGCATATACACAAACAGCCAGTAAACCAGGTACCTTTCCAATACCAAGAAGCATTATTATGGGTATCAAATATACAAAACTAGGAATCGTCTGCATCATGTCTAAAATTGGTAAAATTGCCTTCTCAGCTCTATTAGATTTTGACATCATAATTCCAATTGGTATACCGACAACAACACATACTAATGTAGCGACTGAGATTATGGCAACTGTTGCCATACAATTTTTCCACATCCCAAAATAACCAATTATTAAAAAACTTATAATTGTACCAATCGCCAATTTATAACTTCTTGAACCTATCCAAGCTAAAAAACCGAAAGCAAATACCACAAGCGGCCATGGGGCTCCTACTAATAATTTTTCTAGCCAAATCAAAAATGATAATAAAGGATCAAAAAACCCCTCTATAGAGTCACCGTATTCCCTTGAAAATTCTTTAAAATTTTGATCAATACCTTTTTTTAAATCCCTTAGAGATTGTTTATTCATTACAGGAATATTATTGAAATCCATTATTATATATTACTATAAACGAGCCTGTATTTACAGGCTCGTTTAAAAGAATTATTGATTATAAACCAATGCCTTTTCTTATTTTATCAGCTGTAGATTTTGGTACCCATTTAGACCATACTTCAGGGTATCTCACTAAAAATTCAACTGCAGCATCTGCTCCATCTGCCTGTTGATCTGCCATATAAACCAACATCCCGTTCATTACTTCGCCAGGATATGTTCTCTTTTTAAAATAGTTCATACCTGCTTTTCCTGCAGTATTTTTATAGTTATCAGATACTACTGTAAATACTTCTGATTTTACCCAAGAAGATTTTTTAGGGTTTGCACATTCTTGCTCTGGTTTTGATAAACAGTTATCCCAATTATCTTTACCAGCATACTCACCCATATCAACGGCTTGTAAATTATATTTACCAACTAATGAAGTAGGTGACCAATAATATCCAAACCAGTTTTCTCCTCTTTCTGCGGCTTTAGCAATAGATCCATCTAAACCTGCAGCAGAACCTGTTTCCACAATAGCCCAACCTTTAGCTTCCATGTCCCAAGCTCTAAAGTGATTTCTATTACTTAACTCACAATTCCATCCCGGAGGACAGATGTGAAACCCACCCTTGGATGGATCTTCAGGATGCGGAAAAAGATCTGGTCTTTTTAAAATTGCATCAGCAGAAGTTAGTTCTGGATTTTTTTCCAATGTTGCTGGAAGTACCCACCAACCTTCTCCTAGACCTGTAATAGGTGCTTTATTTATTGAGTGCAATTTTCCTTCTTTAACTGCTGCCTCTAATTCAACAATAGCTGCGTTAGCCCAGAACTCTGGAGCTACATCAGGCTCACCTTTTTCTTGCATTGAGGTAAAAGTTGGCATTGTTGCGCCAGGTATGAGCTCAACATTACATCCAAACCCCTCTTCAAGAATAACTTTATCAACCTCAGCCATAAAGTTGGCAGAAGCCCAGTTCATGTTTGCAATGGTAATATCACCACATTCTGCATTAGCGGCAACATTGTATGAGTTAAATCCAAGTACAAATAGAGCTGAAATCAGTATTTTTTTAATTAATTTCATTATTTTTTCTCCTTACAATTAATAACTTAATCACAACATATTAATTTAAAAAAAGCAAATTAGATTCAACTTGAGGTAGAGTTATAATTGTCCAAATACTTGGAATTAAAAAAAATTTAACATAAACGAGTTAAATGGCACAAAGAGATATTGGTAATAAAACTCCCCTACACGAATTGAAGACAACAAATGAAGTTATGAATTACTACGATGAGTGGAGCAAGGGCAATAAGTATAATAAAGATATGCATGATTGGGAGTATTCTGGCCCTAAAGAAACTTCAGAGATATTAGCAAAATACCAGAAAAATATAGATATTCAAATTTATGATGCGGGTTGTGGTAGTGGTTTAGTAGGCCTTGAATTAAAAAAATATGGTTTTTATAATTTTGATGGCTCAGATATTTCGAAGGAATTATTAAAACAAGTTCCAAAATATTTATACAACGAATTAAAGCAAGTAGACTTAAATAAAAACATATTAAAAAAGGATAACTTTTATGATGTTGTTATGTGTGTGGGCACATTTACTTTTGCTCATGTAAAAGCTCATGCTTTAGATGAATTTGTACGAATTACAAAGAGAAATGGATTAATTTGTTTTACTATAAATGAGGCTATATATATTGATTATGGATTTAAAAGTAAGATTGAAAGTTTAGTTAATAATAATAAAATTAAGGAAATTGAATTTTTTAAATCAAATTATTTAGCAAGCAAAGATGTAAACGCTTGGTTAGGATTATATAAAGTTTTATGAAAATAATACTAATAATGGGACTACCTGGAGCTGGCAAAACTACATTGGCGGATGAACTGGCACCTATGATTGATGCAAAAAGATTAAATGCAGACGAAGTTAGAAAGGCTGCTAATGATTGGGATTTTTCTGAGGAGGGAAGGAAGAGACAAGCTAAGAGGATGGCTGAATTTGCACTTAAATTAAAAAATGAAGGAAATAATGTTATCGCTGATTTTATTGCTCCAACACCAGCAGCAAGAGCGTTATTTCCTGCAGATTATATAGTTTGGGTTGATACTATAAAAGTAGGTAGATTTGATGATACTAATCAAATGTTTGTGAAACCTGAAAAATATAATTTTCATGTTACATCGCAAAATGCTAAAATTTGGGCATCAAAAATAATAGAGGATTTAAAAATATAAATTACATTTCATTTAAATAATTCTTTAATTTATGGATATGAAATTTCTATCGTTTTTTCTTGTTTTTATAATAATTAATTTCAAAGTTATTGCAGGTATAACGGATTTAAATGATCCTATGAACGTCCATACAGGAAATGCCTCATTAACAATAAATGCTACTCCTGCTGGTTTGGTATTTAATAACGATGGAACTAAAATGTTTACAACAGGTTCTCATTCTACCGATGACGAAATTAATGAATGGGATCTGACAACTGCATTTGACGTTTCAACTGCAAGCCATGTAGATAGACTTCCAGTTGGAACTAGTGAACTTGGTATTGATCTTGAATGGGATAATGAACCATTTGGATTAACTTTTAATGGTGATGGAACTAAATTATTCCTTATGGGGGCGGGAGGTGATGATCTTCATGAAATAACTCTTGGCACTGCATACGATCTATCAACTTATGATGATACAACAGTAGTTGTTTGGGATATTTCTAGTTTAGATACTAGAGCTTGTGGAATAACTTTCAATAATGACGGAACCAAAATATTCATTTCAGGATTTATCGGTCATACAATTATAGAAGTTCCATTAAGTACACCTTATAGTATTGCAGAATCATCTAGAGGTACTCCAGAAGAATATAGTGTAAGTGCTCAAGATCGAAAACCAAGAGATATTGAATTTAATAGTGATGGTACAAAAATGTATATTATTAGCGGTCAAGATAAAAATTTAAGTGAATATACATTAGACACTGCTTTTGATTTAAGTGAAGGATTCATACACAAAGGAAGTTACGATGTATCTTCAGAAGATGATGAACCATTCGCATTTGAATTTAATAATGATGGTACAAAAATGTTTATGTTAGGATATGAAAATACCGATAGTGTTCATGAATATTCATTATCAACTGCTTTTGAAATAAATAATACAGCCCCAACACTTTCCTCTTCTTCACCATCAGACGGAGCATCAAGCGTTGGTGTAAACGATAATATTGTTTTAACTTTTTCTGAAGTTGTAGACGCAGAAAGCGGTAATATTTTAATTAAAAAATCTTCAGATGACTCAACAGTTGAAACAATCAGTGTTACAGGTACAAAAGTTTCTGGATCAGGTTCTACAGAAATTACAATTAATCCCGGTAATACTTTAGACGGCGAAACAGGTTACTATGTAACAATTGCCTCAACAGCTTTTGATGATGTAGATAGTGCTGATTATCCAGGAATATCTAGTTCAACTGCACTTAACTTTACGACAGAAACAATTGCCACAGAAGCCCCTGATCCTTTTGAAGATAAAACAGTTGTTGCATTAGTTGAAGCCCAAACAAAGGTACCAAAAAGAATTATACAAAATGTATCAATACCAATATTTAATCGATTACAGTGGTTAAGAAACTACAACGAATATAGAGAATTATTTAGTCAGGGAATTAAATTTAAATTTTCCAATCCTAAAATTGCTTCAATTGCAAAAGTAGTTCCTGCAGCTCTTACCGACGATGAAGAACTCGAAGAAGAAGAAATTAATACTACCTGGTCTTTTTGGAGCGAAGGAAGTGTTAGCATAGGTAGGGTTGGAGATACGAATGCTTCACATTCAAAAGATATAAATACTAAAGGTATTACTATAGGGGTAGATAACAAAGTAAGCGATAGATATCTTTACGGATATACAATTAGATATACTAAAGACGATGTTGATGTTGGAACTCCTGGAACCTCATTAGATACTGATGGTTACAGCCTTTCCACCTATGCAAGCCTACTGTCGGGTGAAAATAAATTTATTGACGGTATTTTTGGTTTTAGCAAACTTGATTTAAAAAATGTTAGAAAAAAAGGCAATAATACCTTGAATGGAGACAGAGATGGAGCACAATTATATGGATCTATAAATTACTCTACTGTTTTAAATAGAAATAATTTAAACATTTCACCAAATATCAGATTTGATTTTAGCCATACACGTCTAGAAGAATATTCAGAGACTGGAACCGACGCATTAGATTATGATGATCAAACAATTAAAAACGGTGCTTTATATACCGGCATTAACTTAAATAATATATTTAAATTAAATAATATAAATTTAATACCTTCTACTGGTATTGAATTAGGATTAGATATTAGTCCTTCTTCAGATGTTTCTATAAAATATGTTTCTGATCCCAATACGACTTATACGAGATCAATTGATCAGCAAGAACCAAAAAGTGGTAAAGTAAAATTAGGCTTAGATGTAATTACACAAACTGGATTTTCATTGACCACTTTATATGAAAGAAATCAAAGCGAGAACAGTCACAGCGATACATTCTACTTAGGAACAGCCTATATAACATTAAGGGAAGTTCAGTATACACTTTCTATTCAAGACAATGTTGCGTCTGCTGATTATAGTAAAAAATTAAATGGTTTTGATATTTTATTTGAAACAGATTATGATTTACTTAGTGAATATCCCGAGTATGAAGTTAACTTAAAAATTTCTAGTATATTTTAAATTAAATACTTTAAATTTCTATATTAAAGAATAAACTACAAACGTTAGGAGTATAAATGATTTACCAGTGGGATAATAAAAAACCAACTGCACAAATGTTAGGAAGGTGGCAACCTTTTCATGATGGTCATTATGCTTTATTTGAGGAGATAGTAAAAAAAACTGGACAGGTATGTATTCAAATTAGAGATGTTCAAGGAGTTGATGATAATCCATTTGATTTTGATACTGTTAAGAAGAATATTGAGGATAAATTAAATCCTAAATATGAGGGGAGATTTAAGATAATGCTTGTACCTAACATTACAAATATTTCTTATGGTAGAGGAGTTGGATACAAAATAGAGGAGGTAGTTCTTCCTGAGGAAATTCAAAAAATATCAGCAACAAAAATAAGAGCTAAAATGCGTGAAGAGGGAGAATTGGAGTAAATATGAATGTTATTTCAAAAGATCTTGGCTCTGGCATAAAATCTATAACACTAAATGACCCTAAAACATATAACTCATTATCATTTAAAACACTAAATGAATTGTCAAAACTGTTAAAAAAATTTGATGCTGATAGCAAAACAAGAGTAATAATTATAAATGGCAATGGAAAAGGTTTTAGTGCTGGACATAATTTAAAAGAAGTTAAAAGTTTAAAAGTTAGATCAAAATATTTAAAATTATTTAATTTATGTTCTAAAGTAATGTTACAAATTGTAGAGGGCAGGAAACCGGTAATAGCTAAAGTTCATGGTGCAGCTTTTGCTGCAGGATGTCAGCTAGCTGCAAGTTGTGATTTAGCTTACAGCACTAATGATGCAATTTTTGCTACTCCTGGGGTTAATATAGGCCTTTTTTGCAGCACACCCATGGTAGCTGTCAGCAGAAAAATAAATCGGAAACAAATGATGAAAATGTTATTAACCGGAGAACCAATTAAAGCAAACTTTGCAAAACAAATTGGTTTAATTAACGATCATTTTTCAAAACAGAAGTTGAATAATGAGGTATTAAATATTGCAAAAAAAATTTCATCTAAATCAAATTTAACAATTAAAATTGGTAAAAGAGCTTTTTACAAGCAATTAGAGATGCCATTGAATAAAGCTTATAAATATACGAGTGAAATGATGACTTTAAACATGATGGCAATGGACGCAAAAGAGGGGATTTCAGCATTTTTGGAAAAAAGAGCCCCTAAATGGAGACATAAGTAATGGACGATCAAGAAATAAAAGTTATTTTAGAGAATGCTAAAACGATAGCAATGATTGGTATAAGTTCAGAAAAAAAAAAAGAAGATCCAAATAAAATTAAAAGGAAACCGGCAAATGTTGTTATGAAATATATGCAAGATTTTGGATACAAAGTAATACCAATAAACCCATTTGCTGAAGGTGAAATAATAAATGGAGAAAAAGTATTATCAGGTTTAGATAAAGCAGAGGGTAAAATTGATATCGTAGATGTTTTCAGACCGTCAAAAGAGATCCCAGATATAGCGAAACAGGTAGTTAGAATAGGCGCAAAGGTCTTATGGTTACAATATGGCATACATCATATAGATGCAGAAAATATGGTAAAAAAAGAGAATATAAAATACATATCAAATAGATGTATAAAACAAGAATATCAAAAAATTTTTCAGAAAACAAATCCAGTTTATCCAGTGCTAAAAAATTAATTTATTTTTAATTTGATATGTTTTTTTTTTCCAAATGATAATTTACTTATTCCATTTGTAAAAAATGTTGTGTCAACTATCTGTTTATCGTCAGCTACAACTTTATTATTTAACTTTATACCATTATCTTTTATAGCTCTCCTGACTTCACTTTTTGTATTCAGTAATTTCGAGTTGATTGCAACATCGATTATTGAAATGCCGTTTTCAACATCTTTTTTATTAATTTTGTAAGTTGGCAATTCATCTCCAACTAAACCGCTTTCAAATGTTGATTTAGCAGTTAATTCTGCTTTATTTGATAATTCTTTACCATGGAGCATTTTTGTTGCCTCATTTGCTAAAATAATTTTTAATTCATTTATATTTTTTGATTTAATATTATCTATTGCTTCCAAATCTAGGTCGGTAAATAATTTCAGAAATTTTATTACGTCTGCATCAGCTGTATTACGCCAGAACTGCCAATAATCATAAGATGACAAAAACTTATTATCTAGCCAAATAGCTCCTTTTTCAGTTTTACCCATTTTTGCTCCAGAAGATAAAGTAATCAACGGAGTTGTTAATCCATAAGCTTGTTTATTTAAATGTCTTTTAATTAAATCAACACCATTTATTATATTTCCCCATTGGTCAGATCCGCCCACTTGAAGTAAACAACCTTTTTTTTTGTATAATTCAAGAAAATCATATGCTTGCAAAATCATATAGTTAAATTCCATGTAACTTAAGGATTGTTCTCTTTCCAGCCTAAGTTTTACACTATCAAAACTTAACATTTTATTTATTGTAAAATATTTTCCAATTTCTCTTAAAAAATTTATGTAATTTAATTTACTTAACCAACTATTATTATTTACAAAAATTGGTTTCAATTTAGAATTTTTAGTATCAAGATAAATATTAAATACTTTTTTTATACTCCTGATATTTCTTTCTATTTCTTTATCTGAAAGAATTTTTCTTGTTTCATCTTTGCCCGAGGGATCTCCAATTCTTGTAGTGCCACCTCCAATTAAAACTATTGGTTGGTGACCATGTTTTTGTAATAATCTTAAACACATTATTTGCATAAGACTTCCAACGTGTAAACTTGGGGCTGTACTATCAAACCCTATATACGCTTTGATACTTTTTTTTTCTAAAAGAGACGATAACTCAAAATCGTTTGTACATTGATAAAAATAACCTCTATCTTTGAATTCTTTTAAAAATTTATTCATGAATTAAGATCTACAATATACAATAATTAATAAAAAAAAATAATGGGAAAAGTTATTACATCACTGGGTTTAATGAGTGGAACATCCATGGATGGTGTTGATATATCATTAATAAATTCGGATGGAAGAAGTATATTCGAAGTTATTAAAAATTCTTATTATGAATATCCAAGTAAATTATACTCTAATTTAACCAAATTAAGAGAAATAATAAATTTGCCTTCAGATATTGAAAAAAATATTAATAATTTAAAACTCTTAGAAAGAGAAATCACACTTTTTCATGCAGAAGCAGTTAACAAATTTAATAAAAAAAATAAAATCGAAATTGAAATAGTAGGGTTCCATGGACAGACCATGTTACATAACCCAGATGAACAAATTACCTATCAAATCGGAGATCCTTATCTCTTGTCACAGTTAATAAAAAAAAAAATAATTTATAATTTTAGAAATAATGATATTAAAAATGGTGGCGATGGAGCTCCATTAACTCCGATATTTCATAAATTGCTTTATGATAAATACAAATTAACAAATGGATTAAATATTAATTATGATAAGGTAATTTTTTTGAATATAGGTGGAATATCAAATTTAACTATTGTAAAAAAATCTTCTTTAATTTCTTGGGACTGTGGCCCCGGCATGTGTTTAATAGATAAGTTCTTAAGATCAAGCTCTAGGTACAAAATAGATAAGGATGGGCAATTAGCTAAGAAGGGGATTATAAACAAATATATTCTTAATGAAATGTTAAATCATTTAGATAACATTTTATTAAAGTCAAAAAGACGCTCTTTGGATATAAACGATTTCAATTTAAATATAGTACGTGGTTTAAAATTAAATGATGCAATGGCCACACTTACCGAACTTACAGCAAAAAATATTGCAAATCAGATCAACAGTATATCAAGTAAAAAATCTTTACTTCTTTTATGTGGTGGTGGAAGAAAGAATGCAACACTAAGAGACAGTATTAAAAATCAATTGCAAAAAAAAATTGATTTAAAATTAGTTGATGATTACTCTATCGACGGGGATTTTGTTGAGTCACAAGCATTTGCTTATTTGTCAATTAGATCTAAACTAAGATTAGCTATAACGTTTCCAAGAACTACTGGATGTAAAAAACCGTGTACAGGTGGAAAGCAAGTTAAGAATTATTAGTATAGGGCGGTTTCTCTTTGTATATATTTATTTAATTCAATATTTAAACTATCAGTGGCTTTTGAAAAAAAATGATTTGCATTATTTATTTGAGTAAATTCAACTTTTATACCTTTTTGAGAACTTAACCTTTTATTCAATTCATTTAAATCTTCATAAGGAACTAATTCATCGTTTTCGCCGGATACTATCAAACCAGAAGTTGGACAAGGTGACAGAAAAGAAAAATCGTAAACATTTGGTTGTGGTGATATTGCTATAAATCTGTTTATTTCAGGTCTCCTCATAAGAAGTTGCATTGCTATTAAAGATCCAAAAGAAAATCCCGCAATCCAACATTGCGAATTATCAAAATTTTCTCTTTCAATCCAATCAAGAGCTGCAGCGGCATCAGCCAGCTCTCCTTGTCCATTGTCAAATTCCCCATCGCTTTTTCCAACACCTCTGAAGTTTACCCTGCAAACAGAAAAATTATTCTCTATAAATGTATTAAAAGTGTCAGCTACAACTTTATTATTCATGGTACCCCCATATTGTGGATGAGGGTGCAATACTAATGCTATTGGAGAGGTATTTTTTTTACTTTTAAAATACTTTCCCTCAAGTCTTCCACTTGGCCCTGGTATAAAAACTTCTGAAATTTTACTTTCCATATATGAAATTGATTATCACTCTCAAAAAAAAATTACGTTTTTCTATCAAAACAGAGTGACAAATTGCAAGTTTAAAAATGCTCAAAGTTGACTAAATCAGTCGGGAATGTATAAATTAACCGCTAAATAATTGAATTTATGAAACTAACAAGCAAAGGAAGATATGCAGTAATGGCACTTATAGATCTTGCATTATACTATAAAAAAGGGCCAGTATCTTTAAGAGACATATCATTAAGACAAAATATTTCATTACTTTATCTTGAACAGATTTTTTTAAAATTAAAAAAATTTAAGATTGTAGAGAGTATACGAGGTACAAAAGGTGGGTATAAACTTTACAGACAAGCTTCAGAGATCAAACTATCAGAAATTTTATTTGCTGTTGATGAAAATGTTAAAACGGTTAGATGTATTAAACATTTGAAAAAAGGATGTAACGGTAAATCCATAAAATGTAATACACACAAACTTTGGGATGAGTTAGATAGTCATATTAACTCTTTTTTTGAAAAAAAACTATTAAGTGATCTAGCACATAAAAATGATTTGGAGAAAAGATTATAATGAGAGAAAAAGAAATTGATAAATTAAAAGAATATAAATATGGTTTTACGACTGATATTGAAAATATACAATCACCAAAGGGACTAACCAAAGATACTATTGAATTTATTTCTAAAATAAAAAATGAACCAGATTGGATGTTAAAGTGGAGAATGAAAGCATTTGATAGATTGCAAATAATTCAAGAACCAAACTGGCAAAAACCTAAATATCCAAAAATTGATTATCAGGATTTGTATTATTATTCAGCTCCAAAAACATCAAAAAATAAACCTAAAAGTCTCGATGAAGTCGACCCAAAATTAATTGAGACATATAAAAAATTAGGTATTCCACTTGATGAGCAAAAAAGATTAAGCGGTATTGCAGTTGATGCGGTTTTTGACTCAGTTTCTGTTGCGACGACATTTAAAGATAAATTAAATGAAGTTGGTGTAATTTTTTGTCCTATATCAGAGGCAATACAAAAACATCCTGAATTAGTAAAAAAGTATCTTGGATCAGTAATACCTATAAATGATCACTATTTTGCCACTTTAAATTCAGCAGTGTTTACAGATGGTTCATTTGTTTACATTCCTGAAGGTGTTAAATGTCCAATGGAACTTTCAACTTATTTTAGAATAAATGCATCACAAACGGGTCAATTTGAAAGAACACTAATTATAGCTGACAAAAACAGTTATGTTAGTTACCTTGAAGGATGCACTGCACCTATGAGGGATGAAAATCAACTTCATGCAGCAAATGTGGAATTAGTTGCTTTGGAAGGTGCTGAAATAAAATATTCAACAGTGCAAAATTGGTATCCTGGGGATGAAAATGGCAAAGGTGGAATATATAATTTTGTTACAAAGAGAGGTTTATGCAAAGAAAAAAATTCAAAAATATCATGGACGCAAGTTGAAACTGGGTCAGCTATTACGTGGAAATACCCAAGTTGTATTTTACAAGGAGATAATTCAGTAGGAGAGTTTTACTCAATAGCTATTACCAATAATCATCAAAAAGCTGATACTGGAACTAAAATGATACATTTAGGAAAAAATACAAAAAGTAAAATTATATCAAAAGGAATATCCGCAGGTTTTGCTGACAATACTTACAGAGGTTTAGTAGATATATTTCCAAAGGCAAAAAACGCACAAAATTTCACTCAATGCGATTCACTATTAATGGGAAATAAATGTGGTGCACATACAATACCATACATCAAAAACAGAAATTCTCATTCGAATATTGCTCATGAGGCAACGACATCAAAAATAAGTGAGGAACAATTGTTTTATTGTCAGCAAAGAGGGTTAAATTCTGAGGAGGCAGTAAGCTTAATTGTAAACGGTTTTTGTAAAGAAGTACTCCAACAATTACCAATGGAATTCGCAGTAGAAGCCCAAAAACTAGTAGGGATTAGCTTAGAAGGGAGTGTTGGGTAATGTTAGAAATAAAAAATTTAACTGCAAAAATAGATAATAAAAATATACTTAACGGATTAAATTTAAAAATTAGTTCAGGTGAAGTTCATGCTCTTATGGGGCCTAACGGTTCTGGCAAGAGTACACTTTCAAATATTTTATCAGGTAAGAAGGGTTATGAGACAAGTGGAGAGGTATTTTATCAAACTCAAAATTTATTAGATTTAGAAATTGAAGAAAGAGCCCATAGGGGACTTTTTTTAGCGTTTCAATATCCACTAGAAATCCCCGGAGTAAATAATAATAATTTTCTTAAAACTTCTGTAAATGCAATAAGAAAAGCTAATGGAGAAAAAGAATATGATGCACTAGAATTTCTGAAATTAGTAAAACAAAAAGCTAAAGATCTTAAATTTGAAGAAAAAAACTTAAATAGACAACTTAACGTTGGCTTTTCTGGTGGAGAAAAAAAAAAGAATGAGATTTTACAAATGTCAATTTTAGAACCAAAACTTTCAATATTAGATGAGACAGATTCTGGATTAGATATAGATGCATTAAAAGTTGTTTCTGATGGAGTTAATTCACTAAGAAATGATAAAAATTCCTTTTTAATAATTACTCATTATCAGAGGTTGTTAAATTATATTAAACCTGACTTTGTGCATGTCTTAAAAAATGGAAAAATAATAAAATCAGGTAATTTTGAATTAGCTATCGAGCTTGAAAAAAAAGGATACGAAGGAATTAACTAATGATTAATAAAGAAATTAATTTAAATGAAATAAAAGATATATTAAATCTTAATAAAGAAGAAATAGTTGTTAGGGGCAAGTCTTTATTAAATTTTACTAAAAATGGTTTTCCTACAAAGCAACATGAGGATTGGAAATTTATTGATTTAAACAAAATAATATCTTCAAAAATACCAGATTTAAAATTTACTAATAGTTTTATTTCTGAAAAAATAAATATAGATGATATTATAAATCTTATTCCAAAAGATTTATTAAAAAATAATTATATAATTTCTGTAAATGGAATTATAGAAAGTATAGAATTTAATAATGAGGAGAAAAATAAATTTGAAATAATTAAAAAACCAGATAATTTAAATTTTAAAACAGATACATCTCTTAACTCTCTTAATAAAGCTTTATACCTCGACTACATAAAATTATTAGTTAAAGAGGATTATAAATTTAAAAATCCTGTAATATTTATAAATTATACTTCACCAAATATTATCAATACTGCTTTAAACCAAAGGCTCGATATAGTAATGGAGAAAAATTCCTCTATGAGTATTTTAGATTTTAATTTAAATTTATCTAAAAACAACTTTTACAATATCTATAATAATTTTATATTAAATGAAGGATCAATATTAAAAAATTATAAAGTTGATTTAAATCATAATTCTAATTTGTATTACTCAAAATCTAACATAAAATTATATAAAAATAGTATATCGGAAAATTTTATATTTTCATCAGGCTCTGAATTTTCAAAAAACGAAGTTGAATGTAATTTATTAGAAAATTTTAGCTCAGCTTTTATAAATGGGGTAATCAATTTGGACAATTCAAAGCAACACGAAATAAGATCTAAAATTAATCATTTATCTGAAAATACTAAGAGTTATCAACTAATTAAGTGTGCTTTAAAAGATCAATCTAAAGCAGTTTATCAAGGCAAGATATTTGTCGACTCTGTTGCTCAAAAAACTGATGGATACCAACTTAGTAAAGCAATACTTCTGAATGATGGGACAGAGTTTAATGGAAAGCCAGAATTAGAAATTTATGCAGACGATGTTAAATGTTCTCATGGTTCATCATCAGGCAATTTAGAGGATAATAAAATTTTTTATCTAATGACTAGAGGACTTAATGTAAATCAAGCAAAAAAAATGCTCTTAGACGGTTACTTTTTAGAAGTAGTTGAAAAAATTACAGATAATAATGTTAAAGGGATCATAAAAGATTTAATGCAAATATAATGAAAATAGAAAACATAAAAAAAGAATTTCCAATTTTTAATAACAAAGTGCAAAATAACGACTTAGTCTACTTAGATAGCGCTAATTCTTCACAAAAACCACTAGTTGTTGTTGACAGGATTTATGATTTTTATACAAAAGAATTTTCAAATGTTGGTCGAAGTGTAAATTATTTGGCAGTTGCTGCTACTAATCTGTATGAAAATACTCGGTCAGCGGTACAAAAATATATAAATGCCAAAGATAAAAATGAGATTGTTTTTACCAAAGGTGCTACGGAAGCAATAAATTTAGTAGCAAATACATTTGGTCAAAAATATTTAAAAGAAGGTGACGAAATATTGTTGACAGAACTAGAACATCATTCAAATTATGTTCCTTGGCATTATTTAAGAAAAAATAAAGGAATTAAAATTAACTTTGCGGAAATTGATGATCACGGAGATATTTCTTTAGAGAGTATTGAAAAACAAATAAATAACAAAACTAAAATAATTGCCTTAACGCACTTATCAAATGTAACAGGTGCTATATTGCCGATAAAAGAAATAACTCAGTTAGCACACTCAAAAGGTATTCCAGTTTTGGTAGATGGTTGTCAAAGTGCGCCACATATGAAAATGGATATGCAGGACTTAGATTGTGACTTTTACGCAATATCTTGTCATAAAATGTATGGACCAACCGGCTTAGGTATTTTATATGCAAAAAAGAAATGGCTAGAGGATCTTCCCCCATATCAAGGTGGGGGTGGAATGATTAATGAAGTTAAAAAAAATGATATATCCTATGGTGAACTTCCAAATAAATTTGAAGCCGGAACGATGGCAACCGCACAAGTTATTGCATTTAATGAGTCTATAAACTTCCTTAATAAAATTGGTATTGACAATTTAATCCAACACGAAAATGATTTGTTAAATTATGGTGAAGAAGTATTGAGAAAAAATAATTCTGTAAGGTTAATTGGAAATCCAAAAAAGAAAGGTGCAGTTTTATCTTTCACAATAGATGGAATACATCCACATGATATAGCAACAATATTAGACGAAGATGGGGTAGCTATTAGGGCCGGTCACCATTGCTGTCAAATATTGCATGATAAACTAGGTCTAACAGCTTCTGCAAGAGCTTCCTTAGGTGTTTACAATTCTAAAGATGATCTTGATAAATTAAATGAGTCAATAAATAATTGTAAAAAAATATTTGATAAATAATGAATTTAAAGGAATTATATCAAGAAATTATTTTAGACCACGGTAAAAACCCAAGAAATTTGGGAAAGTTTGAAAATTTTAATAAAGATGCCAAGGGTCATAATCCACTTTGCGGTGATAAGGTACATCTATTCTTAAAATTAGACGAAAATAAAAAAGTTAATGATATTTCTTTTGAGGGTGAGGGGTGTGCAATTTCTATGGCCTCCGCTTCGATAATGACAGATCTTATGAAAGGAAAAAGTGAAAAAGAAGCGAAAGAAATTATAGAAAAATTTTTAGATATGATTAAGGAAAAGGATGATGTAAATTCAGAACTACTTAAAGAGGATGAAAAAATTAAATTAATGAGTCTAGGCGGTGTAAAAAATTACCCAATGAGAGTTAAGTGTGCAACACTTTCATGGCATGCACTTTCCTCTGCTTTAGAGGATTTTCAGAAAGACGTAAGTACAGAATAAAATATGGAACTAAAAGATCAAGTCATTAACGAAATAAAAAAAATATATGACCCAGAAATACCAGTAAATATTTATGAACTTGGTCTGATATATGATGTAGATGTCAATAAAGACCATGTTAGAATTAAAATGACTTTAACAACACCAAATTGTCCAGTTGCAGAAAGTTTACCGAAAGAGGTAAAAGATAGTGTAATGCAAGTTGAAGGTATCGAGAAAGTAGACTTGGATTTAGTTTGGGACCCTCCATGGAATAAATCTATGATGTCTGAGGCAGCAAAATTGGAACTTAACATATGACCGAGCAAGTGATTAAATTAAGCGATAAAGCAGCTAACAGGATAAAAGAAATAATATCTAATGCAAAAAAAGAAACATTAGGTGTCAGAGTGGGTGTAAAATCAGGTGGATGTGCAGGCATGGAGTATGTACTTGAATATGCAAAAGAAATTAACCCAAATGATGAGATGATTGAAGACAAAGGTGTAAAAGTATTTATAGATCCAAGTGCAATAATTTACCTTTTAGGAACGGAGATGGATTACAAAAAAGATGAATTTTCATCTTCATTTGTCTTTAACAACCCCAACGAAACTGAAAGATGTGGTTGTGGTGAGTCTTTTAAAATTTAGCTTTTTAACAACTGTAATACATATCAAACTCAATTGGATGAGGAGTATGTTCAAAGTTGTGAATTTCTTCCATTTTTAAATCTATATAAGCATCTATCTGATCATCAGTAAATACATTACCTTGTGTTAAAAATTTTCTATCTTTGTCTAAACTTTCCATTGCTTCTCTTAATGAACCACACACAGTTGGAATTTTTTTAATTTCCGACTCACTTAATGCATATAAATCTTTATCAAAGGATTTGCCTGGATCAATCTTATTTTTAATTCCGTCTAATCCTGCCATTAACATAGATGCAAATGTAAGATAAGGGTTTCCAGAAGCATCAGGAAAACGAATTTCACATCTTGCAGCTTTTTTACTTAAAGTTATTGGAATTCTACAAGAGGCTGATCTATTTCTAGCAGAATATGCTAATAGAACTGGGGCTTCGAAACCTGGTATTAATCTTTTATAACTATTGGTAGTAGCATTAGCAAATGCATTTATCGCTCTTGCGTGTTTTAATATACCACCAATGTAATGAAGTGCGGTCTTAGATAATCCCGCATATTCATTTCCCATGAATAATGGTGTACTTCCTTTCCATATTGATTGATGTACGTGCATTCCTGAACCGTTATCACCTTTTACTGGCTTAGGCATAAACGTTGCTGTTTTTCCAAATGAGTGAGTAACCATGTGAACAGCGTATTTATATAGCTGAATGTTATCTGCTTGATTAACTAAAGTGCCAAAATACATACCAAGCTCATGCTGACTAGGTGCAACTTCGTGGTGATGTTTTTCAACTTTGATACCCATATCCTTCATTGCTTTTAAATATTCGCTTCGCATATCTTGAGCGCTATCAACTGGAGGCACAGGGAAATATCCACCTTTAACACCCGGTCTATGACCCATATTTCCATTTTCGTATTTCTTTCCTGTGTTATAGGGTCCTTCTGTACTATCTATTGAAAATCCAGTTTCATTCATATCATTTTTGTATCTAACATCATCAAAAACAAAAAATTCGGGCTCTGGACCAAAAAATGCTTTGTCACCAACTTTTGTATTTTTTAAATACTCTTCTGCCTTTTTCGCAGTGCCTCTTGGATCTCTCTCGTAAGGATCTTTTTTTACAGCGTCTAGAATATCACAAAAAATATTTAATGTGTTGTGTGAAGTAAATGGATCAACCACAGGCCTTGATAAATCAGGCTTCAAAATCATGTCTGATTCATTTATAGCTTTCCAACCTGCTATTGAGGAACCATCAAAGAATATACCGTCCTCTAGCATCTCGCTATCTACGACTTTAGCGTCCATTGTAACATGTTGAAGTTTTCCTCGTGGGTCTGTAAATCTTAAATCTACGTAGTCAATTTCTTTGTCTTTCATTATCTTTTGAATATTTTTTACGCTCATAAATCTCCTCTATAAAAGTGGCTTATTAACAAAAAAAAGTATATTAATATCGCCTATTAAATTGATAACTAATATGCAATTAACGCATATCATTTTAACTTAAAATAAATTTGTAAGAAATCAATTAATAGTTGTATGAGTAATTTATTTAATAATGAACCAGTAAAACGAGTACAAAGTGTGATAAGTCGTTTTAATAATAATTTAAAAATCCAAATTTTAGAAAATACTGCTAAAACAGCACAAGATGCTTCAAAAGCCCTAAATTGTGAGACTGGAGCAATCATTAAAAGTCTTGTTTTAAGAAAAAATGACTTGTATTTCCTCTGTTTAGTTTCAGGGGACAAAAGATGTTCCTTAAATAAGTTAAAAAAAATTTCAAATGTAAAAGATTTAAGGATGGCTGATGCTAAAAAAGTTAAAGAGATTACAGGGTTTACAATTGGTGGAGTATCCCCCGTTGGTTCAAATAATAAATTAGAAACTTTAATAGATTATAATTTAAAAAAGTTTGATAATTTATATGGAGCTGCAGGACACCCAAATGCAATTTTTAAAATTAGTTTTAATGACTTACAAAAAATAACGTCTGGAAAAATTATGGACATAACTGAATGACTTCGCCAAAGACAATTGATTACATACTACTTTCGGTACTTTCTCTTATCTGGGCTTCTGCATTTTTTAATATTAAAATAGCTACTTATTCTTATGGACCTCTTACGGTTGCTTTTTTTAGAATATTTCTGGGAGCAGTATTAATTATAATTATATGTCATCTTAAAAATATTAAAATTGAAGCATTTTCTAAAGATTGGTATTGGTTTGCTATTATAGGATTTGTCAATTTAGTAATACCTTTTTTTTTAATAGCTTATGGTGTACAAAAAATTCAAAGTAATTTAGCTGCAATCTTAATGTCGACAACTCCATTAAGTTCAACGATCTTAGCACATTTTTTCACAAAAACTGAAAGGATCAATTTTACAAAAGTAATAGGTGTCATTGTCGGTTTTGCTGGAATAATAATTTTGTTTTCTGACAATCTTCTTATAAACAATGAAAATTTTTTCTACGCTTTAATGATTTTATTAGGTTCAACATTTTATGTAATTGGAGGAATTTTAACATTAAAAATAAGTTCAAAAAAAAATGAAAATTTAACAAGTTCGATTTTGATATGGGGATCATTAATAATTTTCCCAATTATGATTTACTATGAACAACCCTGGAATATAATTCCTAGATTAGACTCTACAATTTCATTAATTTACTTGGGTGTTTTTCCCACAGGGATTGCTTGGCTAATTAGATTTCATATTCTGAAAAAAAATGGTTTAGTCTTCCACTCCCAAGTAGCCTACTTAATACCAATTTTTGGAGTTATTTTAGGTTATATTTTTTTGAAAGAAGTTATAACTTTAAAAGTTTTAGTTGCATTATTCGCGGTAGTTTTAGGTTTTTATTTTGTAAAACAGTCTATAAAACAAAATCTTACCTCAAGCTAGATAAGACTCTAATATGACTTGGATTAGTTTCACAACATCCTCCGATAATTGTTGCCCCATTTTCAATAAATTTTTTGCCTAAATTTTTAAATTCTTCGTCTGACACTTCTTTTTTACCCATAACAGTATTAAGATTAACCGCATCTTCATTATATTTCGCGCTATTAATTTTTCTTACTGGGGATGGTTCGTCATCTCCCCAAAGGTTAACTTTGAATCCAAAAGGTAAATTTTGTTTTTTAAATTCCGAAATAGAATTTTCAGCAATTTCCATTGATACACATGAAGCTATTATACCAATCCAGCTTGAATGCTTATATTTCTTTATCACTTCTGTTATTGTTTCTCCAGAGGGCAATTTTCCATTTTTAGTCAAGTGGATACCAACAAGTATGGGTTTTTTATATTTGTCTATTATCTCTGAAGCAATACCTATTTCTCTTCCACTTGATAAGACATCTAAATAAAAAAAATCTACATAATTTTTAATACAGCTAAGTTGTTCACTAAATGCTTTATATATAACTTTCTTTTCTCGAGTATCCTCTTTATAGGTATCATGTTGTGCCGGGATACTTCCTCCAATAAAAATTTTCTTTTTAGATTTTTCTCTGGCTTTTAAAGCAAGTTCACAAGCTTTTTTATTCACAAATTCAAAAAGATGATTAACTTTGTTTTGTTCCATTCTTATTCTTCTACTAGAAAAGTTATTTGTAATTATGACTTCTGCACCAGCTGAAATATAGGCTAAATGACAATCTATAATTAAATCATGATATTTCTCATTAATTACGGCACTAGTTGACCAAAGTGTTCCTTTAGACACCAAACCATTAGCGTGGAGTTCTTGACCCATTCCTCCATCTAGTATTCTCAATTTTCTAAAAAAGTTTTTATCCATAAATTAATGTTGATTATAATAGTCAATTTTGCAAGTACAAGTTGAGTTTAACCTTTGTCATATTTACATTTATCATAAAAAAGTTTTTAATACTTTATTAAAAAAAAAACTATGGAGGAAAAATGAGTGCAGAAGCATTAAAAGTGTCCTCAGTATTAGATACCTCTCACCTTAAGGTTAAATTTCCATTTAAGGCAAAATACGGAAACTATATTAATGGAAAATTTGTAGAACCTAAGTCAGGCAAATACTTTGATAATATTAGCCCGATTTCAAATGAGAAAATCTGTTCTGTTGCACGATCAAATGAAAAAGACGTAGAAGCAGCATTAGACGCAGCTCACGCAGCTTTTACTGAGTGGGGAAAGACGGACATCACAACAAGATCAAATATTTTGAATAAAATTGCTGATGTTTTAGAAAAAAACTTAAACTTGCTAGCAGTCGCTGAATGTTTAGATAACGGTAAACCTATCAGAGAATGTATGGCAGCAGACTTGCCACTGGTTATTGATCATTGGAGATATTTTGCAGGAGTAATAAGAGCAGAGGAAGGCTCTATTGCGGAAATAGCAAATAATCAATATTCCTATAATTTTCATGAACCATTGGGTGTAGTTGGACAGATAGTTCCATGGAACTTTCCATTACTAATGGCTACATGGAAATTAGCACCAGCTCTTGCTGCAGGTAACTGTTCAGTTTTAAAACCAGCTGAACAAACTCCAGCATCAATTATGGTAATGATGGAACTTATTGGAGACTTGTTACCTCCAGGAGTTGTAAATATTGTGAGCGGATTTGGACTAGAAGCAGGTAAACCTTTGGCATCATCTAAGAGAGTTGCAAAAGTTGCATTTACTGGTGAAACTACAACCGGCAGATTAATTATGCAATATGCAGCACAAAACATTATTCCAATAACTTTGGAACTTGGTGGAAAATCACCAAATATCTTTTTTGAAGATATTATGGAGAAAGATGATGATTTCTTCGATAAATGCATTGAAGGTTTTGTTATGTTCAATCTTAACCAGGGAGAAGTTTGTACGTGTCCAAGTAGAGCACTAGTTCAAGAATCTATATATGACAAATTTATGGAGAGAGCTATCGCTAGAACAAAAGCTGTTGTTCAAGACAATCCATTGAAAATGGAAACAATGATCGGAGCACAAGCTTCAGTTGAGCAGATGGAGAAGATTAAATCTTATCTTGAACTTGGTAAAAAAGAGGGTGCTAAAGTTCTTACTGGTGGAAGTGTAGCAAAATTAAACAGTGGATTGGAAAAGGGTAATTACATTCAACCAACTGTTTTTGAGGCTAAAAATGACATGAGAATCTCTCAAGAGGAGATTTTTGGACCAGTAGTATCTGTGATTAAATTTAAAGACGAAGCAGAGGCATTGAAAATTGCTAATGATACTCTTTATGGTTTAGGAGCTGCTGTATGGACTAGAAATGGTAATATAGCACACAGAATGGGAAGAGCTATACAAGCGGGAATAGTATGGACTAATTGTTATCATGCTTACCCAGCTCACTCTCCATTTGGTGGATATAAACAATCTGGAGTTGGAAGAGAAACTCATAAAATGATGCTTGATCACTATAGACAGAATAAGAANCTTCANGTNTCTTATGCTGANAAGAAATTAGGNTTCTTTTAANNAATAATATATACTGGCCCATGATTCTAAATCATGGGCCGNACTTTAAAAATGAAAGTATCTGCAACAAATTCAGCACTAGATTTGCTATCTGAACTTCAGGGAAAATATGGTGAAAAATTAATGTTTCATCAATCAGGTGGTTGTTGTGATGGTAGTGCCCCAATGTGTTTTCAAGAAGGAGAGTTTCCTCTTGGGGATAATGATGTAAAATTAGGTGAAATTGGAGGCGTTCCTTTTTATATGAATGGCGATCAATACGAAAAATGGAAACACACCGATTTGACTATTGATGCTGTCAAAGGAATAGGTGGGATGTTTTCTTTAGATAACGGAACAGGTCGCAGATTTCTGACTAAATCAGAAATCTGCTTAGTCGTTGATAACGACGAAAAAAAATAAATTTATTTACTGTCCTGGTGCTTTGTAACCAATTTTACTGGCTTTAGTTGTCGCTTTTGTAAAATCAATAGCCTCTAAAATTGTTAAATTTTTTACTGCACCAGAGGATTCTACAACCAATTTAATAGCAGCAAAGTCCTCAAACGCTCCTAAATCTATTACAACAACAAAATCGTATGATCCTCTTACAATATCCATACTATGTATTGTTCCACCAACAGCTTTTGTTAATTGTTCTACAACAGCTTTTCTATCACTTGTAGGATCTTTCATAAAACCCTGAAAAGCTTTATCAGTATAATTACCCATTACGTATGCTTTCATACTATCTCCTTTTATTTAAAAACAATTTTAACAAAAATTATATATTTGTAAAAAAATTAAATTGTCTCAATCAAAGTGATAAAAATAAAGGATTTATCTACTTATAGCAATAAATACACCGATAGATGCAATTATAAATCCAATTAAATCAATTACTGTTAAATCTTCATTTAAAAATAGCCAAGCCATAGAAGCTGTTACAATAGGAATTAAAAAAAAAAGAGATATTGTTTTGCTAGCTGAATTTTTTTTTATTAAAAACATTAAAATTGAAAATGCGCCTAAAGAAACTAAAAATATTTGATGACTCATTGCCAATAAAAATTGTATATTTATTTTTAAAAATGGTTTTTTAAAAATGAAAACAATTATTATCAAATGAAATAATACTGCACCTATTGCTTGATACATATTATTAACTGCTAAAGGAATATTGTTACTTACTTTCTTTTGCCAAATTGTAGAAATTGTAATAGCTAATAAAGCAATTACTGTAGAAATAATTCCTTCTAAAGGTAATGACTTTCCAACATCAAAACCAATAACTAGGACCGNTCCTACAAAACCCATAACAACACCGATCCATTGATTAATTGATACATTTTCATTTAACATATATCCTGCAAATATATTCGTAAGTATTGGCTGTAATGTAACTATTAAGGCAACAATTCCAGTTGGAAGTCCCATGAAAATTGCATAAAAAACACCGCCAAGATAAAATCCATGAAATAAAATTCCAGTACTTAAAGAGTTAACTAAATTATTTATACTTATTTTTAAAAGAAGTCTCTTGTAAATACAAAACACAAAAAAACACAAAGCTACAAAAAAAAATCGAAAGGCTAATGCAGAAAAAGGGTCACTATTTAAAACAATTGGTAATGTTGTTATAAAAGCTGAAGACCATAGTAGAACAAATATTAAGGGAAAAAACTTTGACACTTTATTTTTGTTAATTTAACTATATATTCAGGTTAATTTATCATTAAATAGATCATAAAATAAAAATTATGTATAGTAAATTTGGACAGTTTATAGACGGAAAATGGTTAGAAGCTGAAAAAAAAGAAACCTACGAAGTAATTAATCCAGCAACGGAAGAAATAATTGGAAATGCTTCAAAAGCATCAAGTGTAGATATACAAAAAGCATTGAAATCAGCAAAGCAAGGGTTAGAGATATGGAAAAATACGGATCCGTGGACAAGATCAAATGTAATAAGAAAAATCGCAGATCTTATAAGAAAAAAAAAAGAAGTTTTAGCAAAGTGGATGGCGATGGAAAATGGCAAACCTTTGTTAGAAGGTTTAGCTGAAGCAAACGGATCCGCGGATATATTTGAATGGAATTCCGAAGAGACGAAAAGAATATTTGGTCAAACAGTGGAAAGTAGGAATAAAAATACACGTATTCATGTTTACTATCAACCAGTTGGTGTAGTTGCTGCACTAGTACCATGGAACTTCCCATTAATTTTAGCGTCAAGAAAAATTTCAACAGCGTTAGCTGCAGGTTGCTCGGTAATTTGTAAGCCAGACGTAATAACTCCTGGAACTGTAATGGAATTAGTAGATATTTGTAGAGAAGCTGGTGTACCCCCTGGTGTAGTGAATCTTCTTTCTGGAGATCCACCATCTATATCGAATGAACTTCTTGAGTCTGATATAGTAAAAAAAGTATCTATCACAGGCTCTACTAGAGTAGGGAAATTAATTTTAAAAAAAGCTGCAGATAAAGTGCAAAGAGTAACAATGGAGCTAAGCGGTCACTCTCCATTTATAGTATTTGATGACGTCGACATAAATAAAGTTGCTGATATGGCAATTAGTGCAAAATTTAGAAATAATGGTCAAGTATGTATTTCACCTAACCGATTTTATATTCAAGAGAGTAAAAAACAAGAATTTCTAGCAGCATTTATTGATAGAACAAAAAAACTGAAAATTGGAAATGGTATGGATGATGGCACACAGTTAGGACCTTTAACCACTGCTAAAAGATTAGCAGAAATTGAGGATTTAGTTGAAATCACTAAAAAAGAAGGCGCAAAAGTATTATTAGGTGGAAAGCGACCACCTGGATTTAATAAAGGTTATTATTATGAACCAACAGTTTTCGACGAAGTTAAAGATAATTTTACAATTATGAGCCAAGAACCATTTGGACCACTTGTCCCAATACTATCATTTAAAAGTTTTGATGAAGTGATTGAAAGAGCAAATAATAATGACTTAGGACTATGCAGTTATATTTATACAAATTCAATGGATAAAGCTAATAGAGCATCAGAGCTAATGGAAACCGGTACTGTAGCAGTTAACACTCATCAAGTACCACTAGCAGAGGCACCTTTTGGAGGAATTAAACAAACTGGATATGGTCGTGAAGGTGGATCGATGGCTATTAAAGATTATTTAAATGTTAAATATACACACTTAGGACTTAAGGTTTAAAATATAAAATGAAATTGTTTAGAATTGGAAATATTGGAAAAGAGAAGCCAGCCATAATAGATAATGACAGTAATTACAGAGATTTATCAACGATAATAAAAGATTTTGACCCATCGACATTGAATTTCGACACAATTAAAAAAATTTCAGAAACTGATACAAACACGTTACCAGTACTTTCTAAAGATAGCAGAGTCGGAGCATGCGTGAAAGACCCATCAAAATTCATAGGAATTGGATTAAATTTCAAAGATCATGCTCTTGAACAAAATCTTCCAATACCTGAAGAGCCAATAATATTCTCTAAATTCACAAACTGTATTTGTGGTCCAAATGATGATATTCAAATTCCTAAAGGTTCTAATCATACTGATTGGGAGGTGGAATTAGGTTTTGTTGTAGGTAAAAAAGCAAAATATGTTTCAGAAGAGGAAGCTTTAGATTATGTTTTAGGTTTTACATTAGTGAATGATGTAAGCGAAAGAAACTTACAAAAAAATCGGGGATTAACATGGGATAAAGGAAAAGGATTTGATACTTTTGGACCAATTGGTCCATTTATATTGACTACAGATGAGATTGAAGATTATCAAAAATTAAATATGTTTTTAGATGTAAACGGAGAGAGAATGCAAACAGGAAATTCTAAACAAATGATTTTTGATATAAAGAAACTAGTATCTTATATGAGTCACTGTATGACATTACTTCCAGGTGATATTTGTTGTACTGGGACGCCTCCTGGGGTTGGAGAAAATATGAAGCCACCGAGATTTTTAAAGGGTGGTGAAACAATTATTTTAGGTATTGATAAATTAGGTACTCAAAATCATAAAGTGGTAAAATTTATAGAATGATAAAAAGAGATTTATATTACGAGAGGATTCCAACAAAAACTTTGCGAGATGATGTTAGATATCTTGGAAATATATTAGGAAGAGTAATTAAAGAGCAAGAAGGAGAAAAATTTTTTAACATTGTAGAAGATACTAGACTGCTATCAAAAGCTAACATTGCAAATAAAAATCAAAAAGAACCATTTAAAAAACTATCTCAACAAATAAAAAAACTAAACCCATCAAATATTTACAAATTAACCCGTGCATACAATCAGTTTATGAATCTCTATAATTTAGCAGAGTCTATTGATGCATCAAGAACTCTTGATCAATACGAGAATACAAAAATATCAAATAAAAGAATTAATGTTTTTATAGAGGAAATTTTTGAAAGTTTTTTTAAAAATAAAAAAATTTCTAATAATAAAATTTACAATATTGCAAAAAATATGAATATCGGAATTGTGTTAACAGCACATCCTACTGAGGTGAAGAGAAGAACATTAATACAAAAATATCATACATTAACAGAAATTTTAGAACAAAGAAATCTACTTAAACATTATCCATCTAAAATTAAAATTTTAGATAAAAAAATGTTTGATGAAATTTCAATTATTTGGAATACAGATGAATTAAAAAGATCAAAACCTACACCATTTGATGAAGCTAGATGGGGGCTAGCAATTATTGAGGATAGTTTATGGGAGACTATTCCAAAAGTTTATAGAAGATTAAATCAAATTTTCGTTAAAAATATGAAAAAAGGTCTTCCAAAAAACTTCAATCCAATTGAATTTGGATCCTGGATGGGTGGAGATAGGGACGGAAACCCGTTTGTAACATCTATTGTAACAGATGAAGTAATTTTACTGTCTAGATGGGAAGCTGCAAAATTATATGAAAAATCTTTAACAGCTTTGATTAGATCATTCTCAATGCAAAAATGTTCAAAAAAAATTCTTAAAGTCACAGGAAAAACTTACGAACCTTATAGAGTTTATTTGCGCCCACTTAGAGACAAAATACGACGAACACATAGATTAATTGAACAACATTTAGTACAAAAAACTCCTTTGGATGAAAAAAAAATAATTTCTTCAAGAGAGGAAATTTTAAAACCTTTAAGAATAGTAAGAGAATCTTTGGAGCAAAATCAATGTGAAAATATAGCAAGTGGTGAACTATTAGATCTAATGAGAAGAGCAAAATGTTTTGGAATAAATCTTGCAAGATTAGATATCAGGCAAGAATCATCAAGGCATTCCCAGATTATTTCGGAGGTTATTAAAAAAAAATATAATAAAAATTATTCTGTGATGAGTGAAAATGATAAACTCAAGTTTTTATCAAAAAAACTAAAAAGCAAAAATTTCATTAATAATTTTAAATTTAAAAATAAGGAAAATAAGGAAGTTTGGTCAACATTTAAGATTTTAGAAAAACAACCTGAGGAATGTTTGGGTGCATATGTTATTTCTATGACTTCATCGGCCTCTGATATTCTGTCTGTTATGCTACTTCAAAAGGAGGCAAATATTAAAAACAAGTTAAGGGTTGTGCCTTTGTTTGAAACCTTAGATGATTTGATTAATGCAAAATCAATTATGGAAAGTCTATTTAAATTTCCATGGTATAAAAAATTGATAAATAATAAACAAGAAATAATGATAGGTTATTCAGACTCGAGCAAAGATGCAGGCAAATTGTCTGCAAGTTGGCATCAATATAAACTACAAGAAGACTTAGTACGTTTAGCAAAAAAGTTTAATATTGATATAACTTTTTTTCATGGAAGAGGTGGTTCCGCTGGAAGAGGAGGAGGTCCTATTCAAGCTACCTTAAGATCTCAACCNCCAGGATCTGTTAATGGAAAAATAAGAATTACAGATCAAGGCGAAGTTATACAGCAGAAGTATGGTTATGAACCTTTAGCGAAATATAACCTATGTAGTTATATTGGTTCAGTTATGGAAGCAACCCTAAATCCTCCACCTAAACCAAAAGACAAATGGAGAGATTTGATTCAAAAAATGTCTGAGATTTCCACAAGTTCTTATAGAAAAAATATTACCCCTAATTCAGAGTTTATAAGATATTTTAAAACTGTAACACCTCATATGGCATTAGGAAAATTATCAATTGGCTCAAGACCCTCTAAGAGAAAAAATGTAGATAGCATTAAAGGATTAAGAGCTATACCCTGGGTATTTGCGTGGACACAAATAAGATTGATGCTTCCTGCTTGGTTAGGTACCGCAGAGGCTTTAAGATATTCATCTATTAAAACATTTAAAAAAACACTGACAGATATGGAAAAGAATTGGCCTTATTTTAATTCCACCATGGACTTGCTAGACATGGTTTTATCTAAAGTAGACCCTGAAATTTCTAAGATTTACGAGCAAAACCTTGCGGATCAACAATTAAAAAGAGTAGGTAAAAAATTACGATTTCAATTTGATGCGGTCAAAAAACTTAATCATGATATTACACCCAAAGAAATATTGCACCAAAGAAAGTCTTTCAGAAGTCCAGCTATAATAAGAAACATTTATGCAGAGGTATTAAATGTACTGCAAGCAGTGGTTATGTATAAATTAACTAAGAAAAGACTTGATAAACAAAGCAAAAAAAATCTTGATGATGCGTTAATGACGAGCATTGCAGGAATATCTGCAGCCATTAAAAATACTGGCTGATATGATAGAAATTTTCTTTGCTTTAGGAGCTGGTATTATAAGTTTTTTATCTCCTTGTGTTCTACCTTTAATTCCAGGTTATATTGCTTATATCTCAGGAAGCACATTGGAGGAGTTATTAGAAAAAAAAAAATATTAATTTATTTCCGATAATTTTATTTGCTATTGGATTTTCATTGGTTTTTATAATTTTCGGTGCAGCAGCCTCGTTCATAGGACAATTATTGCTTAAAAATTCTATTGAGTTAAGAATTTTTGCAGGAATAATTATAATAGTTTTTTCTTTACATATAATTGGAATTATTAATATTAAATTTTTAAATTATGAAAAAAGAATTCAATCAACTGGAAACAAAGGTTATTTCGCTCCTATATTGATTGGTATGGCTTTTGCATTTGGATGGACACCTTGTATAGGTCCTATCCTCGGTTCAATACTGATATATGCATCAACTACGGATAGTCTTGCTAAAGGAGTTATACTTTTAAGTTTTTATTCTATTGGTTTAGCTATACCATTTATATTTTCAGGATATTTAATACAAAAATTTATGCTTGTTTCAAAAAATTTAAAGCAGAAAATGGTTTTAATAAATAGAGTAGGTGGTGGATTTCTTTTAATCACTGGAGTGCTAATTATAACCAATCAATTACAAGTCGTAGGATATTATCTTTTAGAAGTATTACCTTTTTTACAAAATTTTGGTTAAGCAATTTTTTTATCTTTTTTAGTATAAACAATTAATATCACTCCTAATAAAATTACAAATCCTCCTATGTATAATTCTGTTGTAGGTTTTTCATTGAGCAGAAGTATTGCTGCTAGCAAACCGGTCAAGGGAATACCCATAGTTACAATTGGTAAAACTCTGTAAAGAGGATTGTTCTTAAGCACAAAATAAAAACACCCATATGTGATTGGCTGCATAAAGAAACCTAAATACAAAGCTATTAACCATGAATTAGTACCAGCGGATTTAATATAACCAATAGAATTACCATCAAGTATGTTTGACAAAAGTATTAAAATTGGTCCTGAAAAAAGAGCGAGCCAAGCAACCAATGCCAATGGATTTAATTTTTTACTAAGAGGTTTAACTAAAACTTGACCTAAAGCCCAAATTCCAGATCCTAAAATAGTTAGAAAAATTCCTAAAAATTTATTTTCTAAATTTGGTGATCCAGTTAAAACATAAACACCTATAAAAGCTATAAAAATACCAATCAAGCTTCTAATAGAAGGTTTTTCTTTAAGCATAAAGTAGGCAAATAAAACACCAAACGGTACTTCAGTTTGCACTAAAAGAACCGCCGCAGACGCATCAATTAAATTTAATCCACTGTAGGTAACACTGTACTGAATAGTATTTGCAATTAATGATGCTATAAAAATTTTTAATAGGTATCCTTTTGGTATTGGAAACCACCATATTAATATTGATGCAGCGAAAGTAAATCGTAATCCCATTAGTAGTATCGGTGGAAAATCTTCCATAGCTGGCTTTGCAATTACAAAACCAAATCCTAAAAAAATTGGGACCAATGAGGCGATTAGTGTATCTTTAATTGTCAAAAATTAAATTTTCTTTTTAAATGTCTTAATTTACCTTCCGTACTATCAAAATCGATATAAGCACCTTGTAAGAATCTTAGTCCTTCATTTGCATCAAATTCAGTTCTTCCATGTAGTAATCTATAGTTATCCATCATTAAAAGATCTCCTGACATTAGTTTAAATTCAATCCTATATTTATCGGAGTTATACATAGATGATATTTTGTTTCTTGCCTTATAATATAAATCCAACTTATCTTTTTTTAAAATTGGCACGAAGTCTAATCTGGGACTAAATTTAACTTGTTTAAATTCATTATTTTCATCTAACTTTATTAGCTCAGACCAACCCTCTAGTACAACATCTTTATCAATAAATTTAAATTTTACTTTTACTTCTGTCAAAATATTATAGAATTCTTGAAATTCTTTCTTAAGATCCTCGGTAACAGTATATCCATCAACCAAAGTCGAGTAACCTCCACTAACCTCATTAGCTATACAATGTAATAACTGAATGCATGGTACAGGATTCCTATAAGGATTATCAGTATGTGGCGCCAATGGAAGAGACGTGTAAGCAAGGTCGTTTGGATTAGGTATAGATTTTACATTAAAGTATTCTCCAAAATTAGTCCTCCTTATGCTCCCGATAGAATTTGCAAAGCTTACTATAAAATTATTTTCGACTGGTACGTTTTTAAAAATTACAAAACCATACTTATAAAATTTAATAAGTAGTTCGTACATTTCCTTACTTTCAAAAATATCTTCAGAATAATTAAATTTATCTATATTCCCAAAAGAAGAGTCCCATTTAAATTTTTTTATTGAACCAATCAACAAATCCTCTTTTGAAAATTCTTGAATTATCTTATCAATCTCTAATTTAAAATTTACACCGTCAGTAAAATTAATTTCAAGTAGATCATTATTAATTTTAGCACTTTTTATGGTTATATTTGTTTCTAAAATAGTTGGGTCAAATTTCCTTTGTTGAGTATTTGTATCAAAATATTTGTCATTACTTGCTCTTTCTCTCAACCAAAAGGGATGTATTTCATGGGAAGAGTATCCATTATTAAAAAGGACTTTATTATCATTCAATTCTATCTTCATTATTTACAGAATTATTTAAAATTTGACTTTTATCAAGATAAATAAAATAGTATGAAATAACATTCATGCCACAGATAAAAAACTTTAAGTATAAGATTTATTATAATTTCCTTAATAATTTGGCTAAGGAATTAACCAAATTTTACAATGTCAAATTGAGCAAGTCTTTTAAGGTCTCAAACAAGCTCAATGGAAGAGGGTATGACCCAGTTACAAGTTCCGATAAGGCATTTGAAAGATTTATCAGGTCAAAAATATCTAACAAATTTCCTGATCACCAAATTATTGGTGAGGAGTATGGGAGAAAATTTTCAAAAAGCGATTTTTCTTGGATAATTGACCCAATAGACGGCACAAGATCTTATGTAATTGGTAATCCGTCTTGGAGTAATCTAATTTCACTAAATTACAAGGGTAACCCAGTTTTAGGAATGGCAAATTTTCCAGAATTAAAAAAGTATTATTTAAATTTTGATAACAAAATTTCCTATAAATTTGAAAATGGAAAAAGAAAAAGAATAAAAGTTAATAGCAAAGTAGAATTTAAAAAAACCAGAGTTGCCGGTGCTTTTCATGGAGCATTATCTTTAAATAAGCAAAAGAAAATTCCAAAAGTTTTAAAACTTTTAGAATTTCCGTGCTTTGATGCATTAAGTTATTCTCATTTAGCAGAGGGAAAAATTGACATTGTTTTACAATGCGGAAATAAAATTTGGGATATTCATCCATTAATCCCAATAATAAAGGCAGCAGGCGGCAAGGTATCAACTTGGACAGGCGATGATGCAAAAAATGGTGGAAATATAATTGTAGCAAATAATGAAAAAAATAAAAAACAAATGATTAAACTGCTTAAACCAGCATGTTGAAGGAGAATTATGACAATATTTAAACCTATTAATGAAAACGAGGCTCAAGGAAAAGTAAAAGAAGTTTTTGAGGATATTAAATCCTCAAGAAATATAGAGGAAGTTCCAAATTTTTGGAAATATGTAGCAAATGATCCTGAAACTCTTGTAAGAACATGGAGCTCAATGAAACAAGTAATGAAAAAGGGTGCAATAGATGAAATTACAAAAGAACTAATTTATGTTGCTGTTTCTGTTTCTAATGGCTGTGAATATTGTATTAAATCTCATAGTGCAGCTGCAATAAAAAAAGGTGCGACCAAACAAATGTTAAGTGAAATGATAGCTGTAACAGGAATGGCTAATGAAGCAAATAGGTTAGTTGAAGGTTATCAAGTTGAATTAGACGAAAAATTTAAATAATGAGAATTGATTATGTGTATAAGATATGCACTAAGGAAGAGTGGGATAATTTTAAACANGTAAAGTCATGGCAAGGATCAAAAAATGATATTGATGATGGTTTCATCCATTTATCAGATAGAGATCAAGTAAACAAAACATTAAAAAGATATTTTTCAAATAAAAAAAATTTGATTTTATTAATTATCAAAACTGATAATTTATTAAATCTCGTTTGGGAAAAATCTACAAATGGAGAAAAGTTTCCTCATCTATATTCTAAACTACAGATAGATAATGTTTTAGATAGTAGAGAAATTATTGGTGACCAATATCTCTTCTAGGATCTTTTGTGTTTCTTATTTTATCCAAAAACCCGGATAATTTGGCTGTAACATATATAATATAAACAACTGTCAGTCCTAAAGCCATTGTTGATAAAAAAGTATATAAAGCCTCTAAAAATTGCTCACCAACCCATTGATTAAAGTCTCCGTTAGCAAAATAAAGCACATTCCAAAAAACGATAAAGATTACCTCATATAATATAATTATTTTGTACATTTTTTATAAATCAGTTTAAAATCATTCTAAGATGATTTGGTAATTTTATCTACAAATTTTCTTGTAATAGGGGCTACTATTAAAATAGCTGTTATTGCTATAGGAAAGCTTATAGACCAGGCTTTGATGAATCTGTTGATAAATTTATCGTCCATTCCTGTGTTTATGAACGTTATTATTAATGTCATTAACAAACTCATTCCAAACCCCATTATTAAAGTAAATAAAAGATTAGAATATTTTTTTGAAAACATTTATTAAATGCTTTCTTGCTGGATCAATATTTTAAGTTTTTCAATCATCATCAATGGGGTTTTCATAGCTGGATAGACTTTGTGTGCCTCAATATAACTATCAATTGCTTTTTGATAATTTTTTAATGCTGTTTGAACCATTCCTTGTCCAGACAATGCTCCAAAATGTCTTTTCTCAAGTTTCAAAACTTCATCAATATCATTTTGTGAAAGTTCATAATTACCCATAAGATAAAGTACTGTTGCTCTTTTATTCCACGCCTCTGCCCATTTAGGATCTAACTCTATAGCTTTTGAAAATACGTTATGGGCAGTTGTTAATTGTTTTTGAGACATATAATACGATCCTTTAGCAAGAAGATCTGTAAGACTTTCTTCTGATGGATGAGTAGTCCATAGGTCCCAGATTTTTGTCTCTATTTCTTTTGCAGTAATTGAACTACTTGTAGTTTTTAATTGATTAAATAAATTATCTAATTCAATTTTATAATTATCCTCAGCATATGAGATACAGGCAAACAAGATCAATACTAAGGAAAGTAATTTTTTTTTCACTTATTTAGACATAGGGGTTGCACCTGTTTCAAATGCAATCACTTTTCCATCTTTATATTTAAAAACTCCCATTACAGCNTCTTTATTTCCATCATGAAATGTAACAAAAGCATGCTCTATACCTATTTCATCGTTCTCATATATAACTCTTACTTTTTCTCTATTAATATCACCACTCATTGCCCATTTAACTACATCGTCTTTTTTTAAAACATTTCCTGTTTTATGCATCGTAAAAGTATAATCGTCATGAATTATATCTCTTAANGCNGNTTCATCTTTGTCTTCCATTGCTTTATTNTATTTAGCTAGTATTGACATTTNTATTCTCCTTTAATTTNTATTTTCCTGGTTTAANAACACTATTAGCNGCATTNGNNGCATTCGTAAATGCTTTATTGTAATCAATTACTTCGTGAACCATTAAATCNTCCATAAGNCCNGAATTTTTAAAAGNTATTTTTAANGCAANNGCTTGNTCNTATTCNCCCTCAACGCAAGAAATTACNTCAAATCTACCTCTNACCCANTCNTAANNAATNANTTTNAAACCNGCNGCTTCTGTTNCNTTTTTTGTAGATGCNAATCTGTCTGCAGTTGGTTCATTCTGCATTCTTTTCATTAGTTCTCCACTTATTTTGCCTATTAAATAAAATTTTGCCATATATTCTCCTGTTATTCCAATGTTCCTCTTAGTTTTTCTATTTGGTCTTTAGATCCCGGTATCAAATCATAAATAAACGAATTACATTTGTCATTCCTCTCTTCGTTAAATGGTTTACTAATCAATTTATCTAATTCTTTATTAGTCCCTTTATTTATCTCATCACTTTTAACTTTTTCATTCAATAGATACTCCCTCACAATTTTGTAAGAAGCTAGAGCGTATTCAAGTCTGATAGCCTCAATTTCATTAGCAGGTATGAAGGATATTGAAGTATAATGACCCAAGCATTTTATAGCTTTTTCCTTATCCTCTTTAGTTATATGACCTCCTGCAAAAGAAATAGTAGTATAAAAAATGATTATTAAACCTAAAAATATTTTCTTCAATTTAATATAAGGTTTGAACAACTTTTTCAACACGGTCTTTACCATTTGGGATCGTTTCTTCTAAAAAGGTATGGCAATTTTCAGTTAGCTCTTTGTTATATTTTGAGCCGTAATATTTATCCACTGCCTTGTTAGTTCCATTGTCCCAGTCTTTCTCTTTTATACCAATTTCTAAAGCATAAGTTTTCCATACTTTAACAGAAGCCATAGATTTTTCCTTCATACTATATTCAAAAGTTTCCCCAGATGGCAAAAAGTAATTAGCCATATATATACCAACACAATCCCATGCCTTTTCAGTTTTCTCTTTACTTAAATCTCCAGCATTTACATTATTTATAAAAGCCAAACTAAATAAAATAATAAAAAATCCTCTCATAATTAAAAATCCACCTTTGTTAATTCCCAAAGTTGTACATTATCTACACATTCTTCATAAATTGCTTTAGCTGTAGGATTTTTTCCAGCAACGAATTCTTTCATTCCTACCTCATTATGAACTGAAACTTTAAACAAAATACCGCTTTTATCAGGTTTCATTCCTCCTACGGTTTTTTCAGGGTAAGCAACACTTTTTCTCACCTCCATACCTTCGTCAGACTGCATCCAACCCATAAAAGATTCTAGTTTACCTTCTTTAAGATTAACTAAAGCTAACATTTCTTTTTCCATTTTATTTCTCCTTTATTTATTTTTTCATAGCATTAAACATGCTTAGAGTATCATCAAAAGTCATCATAACTTTAGTTTTTCCTTCATCACTAGATTCAAAATAATGACCAAATATAGTATCCATGTTGTCAGCAGTAGCATGTACTCTAACAAATACTTTATTACCTTCACTGATCATGTCTAAAATTTTTAAATGAAAATTTGGCCA
>NHFT02000004.1 GCA_002170205.2 Candidatus Pelagibacter sp. TMED118 | reverse complement strand
TGTGCAGTTGAAGTATCAACTGTTATAGTTGTACCTTGTACAGTAAGATTACCTGTCATTGTAACATCACCTGCAAAAGTTCCGCCAGTACTAGCACTCACCACATCTGCTACGCTAAACAAATGTTGTGCAATAATTGTAATTTCATCACTTACAGCCGCACCTACACCTAACACAACACTAGTGCCGTTGGTTGCTGTATAATCACTGGGTGCTAGTAAAATACCATTTTGATAAACGTCTACATAACCAGGTGAGTATGACACATTAAAAGTTGTCTGACTAGCAGTTGCAGTAAATGTGTGTAACTGTCGTCTACCTTGTTGTAAACCTTGTCCAATATACGGCATATGTGAATCCTATTCTCTACACATATTTATTCACCCTTTGGCGTCTAGTTCATCATCAAATTCAGCATTGCGTTGTGCAACTGTTTTAACCCAGCCTCTTGTGAAAGCGTCTAATACTATTTCGTCTTTAGAACTAGGCACTGTAATTCCTTCTTCTAAATATCTGTCAACAGTAGTCCTATATATTTCATCATATGCTTCTCTACATCTTAACTCTATTGCACTTTTTGCCCATTCAGCAGGATCTGATGCCGCTGATTCTAATGCTTTGTACATTGCATCGCTTATTTCAGTTGTAATTGTTTTTGTCATTTTTCCTTATCCTAAAAAGTATATTGCACAGGCAGTTTCGCCGCCACCTTTAATTGTGCTTCCGCCACCTGCGCCATGTGCTTTCCATTCTATATAATCGCCACTGCTACAATTCAAAATACAACTGTGAGTATGATGATAGTATGTAGCATTTGGTTGAGATTGTGGAACAAAGTCTGCAAAGTTCATACCATTGCTTGTAGAAGTAGACCCGTTTATAGTCGGAAACAAATATCTCCATGTTGCTCCACCGTTGTTTTCCATTTGTACACTTGTTGTTACTAGATATAACCCAGATTCTGGACAGGTATATCTTTCATTACTACTATCCCATGCACTGGTGTTTCCATTTTGGTATACTATTGTATCCAAATCTACTTTTTCCCAAGCCCATGTTCCACTACCTGGTAATCCTTGATTGCCGGATAATGTAAGACAAATACCACTTTGTCTCGGACGCAGATTGTTGCCATTGTTTTTAAGTTCAAGTGCTGGATTTTCAGTAATTTGATCTGCACGTTTGGTTGTTACCGCTGTAGCAGGTAATTTGAATTGCATAGTACCATAACTACTCCAAAGAGTCATACGTTCTTGACCTTTGTGATCGTATTGTATTCCACCTCTGGTATTGGTGTCATAACCAAATGCCATACCCCATACAGTATGATCTCCGCTAGCGTCTCTGTTTTGGTTATCATGGAAAAAATTGAGATAATGTCTTCCAGTATAAGTTGCTGTAGTAGTATACAGTTGAGCTATGTCTTCTTGATAGCCTGTTGTATGTCCAGTAGCAGGTTTGTTTACTGTAAATTTTGCTGTCATATTGCCGTCAGCACCAATACCAACTTTACCATCCCCAACTACATAAAGGTATGAATTGGAACCATCTTTATCATATACTCTAAAACTAGCATCAGCACTAGTGCTTCCTGCATTAATACCCATACCCCAACTAGTACCTGAACCCGCATTGCCTTTTACAAATACAGCATTTGAACCAGCATCACCCATCACATTTAATCTTGCACCTGTTGAAGCTGGATCGCTAAAGTTAATTCCAGCATAGCCATTATGTAGCATTATTGTTTCAACACCAGCGCCAGACTTAAAGGCCAATTTACCTCCCGAAACTGTTGTACCCATTATCATCTTATTAATGTTTTGACGATAGAAAATATCTGCTCCACCTTCATCACCTGACTCAGTAGATGGACTTGTAAATCTAATTCTAGCAGATTGATCGTCAGGTGTCATAAGTGTAATGCCACCTTCTGTACTAGCTTCAACTACTAAATCATCTGCTTGTGATGATGGCGTAACTGTACCAGCATCTCCAGACTGAATATGTAATTTACCTGCTGGACTAGTTGTACCAATACCAACTGCATTATCTTCTATTCGCATCCGCTCATCGTCGCCAGTTGCAAATCTCAATGTAGTGCCACGTAGACCCATACTACGCAATCCGTCATTTGCATCATTAGTTGCTTGAAATCCTGGCACACTACCAATTTCACCAATAGCTCCGGTGAATCTAATTTTTTTATTAGTACCCATGTCTATAGCAGGATCAGTTATAGGTAATTTTGTTGCTATACTGTTTGTTACTGTAGTGGCAAAGTTTGCGTCATCACCCAATGCCGCGGCAAGTTCATCTAGTGTGTCTAGTGCCGCCGGTGCATCTGATAACATTGTTGCTAGTTGTTTTGACTTACCCATTATGTCTGCTCTAATACACTTACTATTGCATCACAGCTACTAGCAGTATCGCTGGTTACTATAATAGTATCGGCGGCTTCTGCTATAATTTTTCCTTCTAGTACACTTAATGCACCACCGCTTGGTATAGGTGCATCTTTAACAATATATGTTGTTCCTAGTTGGGCACTTACTGTAATTTGTGATGCTGTTCTATTGGCTAAGTTTACTCCTATTAGTATAGAAGTGGTTGCACTTGCTACTGTGTAAACAGTTGTTGGTGTTGATCCTATACTTGCCGCTGTATAATTTTTAAATGTTTGTGCCATATTCTATCCTAACGCTATCGCCAATGCAGTTGCTTCAGCAATAATATCTGTAAATTCCTTGTCGTCTAATTTGTCAGCGTTTAGATTACTGACCATTGTTGTACTTGCTACTGTTAATGGTGCAGTACCTGTTGCTATTGTGCTTGCTAGTGTATTTACACTGATGTCATTTGTAGTTGTTGCACCTCTTCCAGTTACACTATCTAATGTATCTGTTTCACTTGTCAAATAAGTTGATAAGTCAGCTGGTGCAAAACTAAAAACACCAGTACTATTATTATAGGTTAGTGTGCCAGATCCTGATGCAGATCCTGTTGTTACTGATAAGTCTGTAAGTGCAACACCATTATCATCTGCTACTTCCCATTTACTACTAGTACTGTTATATTTTAGAATTTTATTATTTGCTACACCAGTTTCATCTACATTGTTTAAGTTTCCAATATCTGCGGCTGTGATTCTAAGTGTTGCTCTAGTATCTGCTCTAGTATTAGTAAAATATAAATTTGTAGTACCTTCTGTGATATCATCAGTTGTACCTGTTAGTCCACTTAGTACTGCTGGTGTGTATGTAAATTGTTTTGTACTTGGGTCGTAGCTTATTCCACCATCACCTGCTGGAGTGGCATCTGTTGCTATACTTAGATCACTTGCAACCAATAGTGCATCTGAGTTATAAAATGGTGCTTTGTTGAATACCCATTTGTCACCAGTGCTTCTATAAATTAAAGTAGCATTTGCACCGTCTACTGTTAGACCTGCTCCGTCGGCGGCACCTGCACTACCGGCTCCTTTTGCTACTGTGATATTAATATCTGCAATGTCTAGTGTTGTGCTATTGACTGTAGTTGTTGTTCCATTTACTTGTAGATTACCTTTAACTTCAACAGTACCTGTATCATCTCCAACAGTTGCAGGATCAATTACAAAAGTAGCTGGACCTGCTAAGTATCCGCCTACTGTTTGATGTCCCATCATTTGGACATTGCTTTTTACCATAAAGTCTTTTAATGCCATATTACACCAACGTACTTGTTCTTGTTAATTTATATTGTGTGCTATTAGTACTTGCACCAGTTGCTAGTAATCTAGCATTTCCACCGTTTACATCTGCATTTAGTGTAAACAGTTCAGCACTACCTGTCATTACAATACCATAAACACTGACATATGCAGTGGAGCCATCATGTATTAATAATGCTTCTGTAATTTGATATTCACTACTGACTGTGTCAGTAGCTTGGATTACATATTTGCAACTTCTAAATTTTGTAAGTGCAAAGGAATCTATTGCCGACTGAGTTGTTGTTGCGAGAGTGGTTGCGGCTGTTTCTAGTGTGCTAACACCATTTATACGGATGGCTCCATCTACATGTAGTTTTTCCAACGGATTAGTTTGACCAATACCTACATTACCAGTTGTATCTGGTATGATTTCAATATCTCTGCCACTAGTGCTAACAATCTGATGAGTAATTACATCTAAGTTACCACCTAGTTCTGGACTGGTATCTTCGTTAACATTTTGCATGCCACTGCCACTTAGGTTTTGAACACTAGTAAATACCAGTTGTCCACTTCCATTTGTAGCTAATACTTGGTCTGTGTTTCCATCTGCTGTTGGATAATTAATTCCACTGATTTGTACTTTGCCTGTACCATCAGGTTGAATAACAATATTGCCACTGCTAGTACTTGTTATCTGTTTTCCGTTTACATCTAAATTACCGCCTAGTTGCGGAGTTGTATCATTAACAATATCACCTCTAGCTTGTGTAAAATATAAATTTGTGCTACCTTCTGGTAAGTCATCTGTATTGACTTGATTTGCACCTGTACCAAAATCAATGTGTGTATCGTTTATACTATTTGCTGTTGGACTAAAAGTTGGAGTAACTGTACTAACTCCAGTAACGTGTCCTTCGACGTCAACAGTCACTACCGGAATAAGTGTAGCTGATCCATATGCACCTGCACTAACACCACTATTACCACTATGTACATTGTCACCATTTATTTGTGTTGCACCAGTTGTGTAATCAATTGTAAATGCGGTTAGACTTGCTCCAAATCCAAGATTTCCATTACTTGCAATTTGCATACGTTTTGTACCAGCAGTAAAAAAGTCTATTTCATCATTATCGTTTGTGCCTGTTTCAAAAGTTATTTTTGTGTCACCGTCTGAATCTTCTGTGCCTCCACCTTCAACTGCTAGTTTTTTCCATACAGTATTAGTACCATCATAGTACTCCATTTTATCATCATCGGTATTATATCTAAATATACCTTGCACAGGAGTTGGTCTTTGAGCTGTAGTTCCAGTTGGTCCTTGAATGCCACCTGTGCCTACTGCACCGAATACATTACCTGTCCAGTATAATGCGTTTGATCCTATTAATTCACCGCTGATAGCTGTATAAGGAATTTGTGTTGAACTTAAATTTTGTGCCGCTAAACTTGTTGCTTCTAAATTACCAGATGAATCAATAGTAATTAATGTGTGATTGGTAAGACCTAACTGCGGAAGTGTAATAGCATTTATTTCACCAGTAACAATAATATCAATCTGATCGCCGTTTTGTGGTGTTGTTTGAAATGTAATTACGCCACTTGATTCAGTGTAGTCGTTTGTTTTTTGCATCAACACACCGTTTAAAAATACCATACTTACAGTACCATCTCCTGCATTTGGATCAAATACAGTTGTGTTGCCATTAGCTGTAAAGTTTACAGGAATAAAACCTGTGTCAGCACCACTTACAACAGATACCCATTCACCACCTGTGTATACATAAAGTTCAGCAGTAGTACCTGTATCAAACCAAAGATCACCTTGAGCTACACCCACTGTTGGCGCAGTGTTTTGATAAAATGCTGTTCCGCTTCCACTAGCAATAGTTTGAAATGTTGCATTGCCGTTTGCATCTAATACTGGCACTTGTCCTGTAGTACCTCTTGTAGTCGGAAGTTTATAAAATGTTGATGTATTAGGATCACCAATAATAAAATCACCATTACTATCTATTCTTGCACGTTCTGTACCAGCTGTAGTAAATCTTATTTTATCTTCATCTGCGACAGTTTCTACTTTTATATGTGTGTCAGCATCAGCATCTATAATAGCATCTCCTGTACCACTGCCTCCACCTGTAATAGTAATTGTTTTAGTAGCACCTGTGCCAGTTGCTGTAACTCCTGTGCCTACAAAATTAATTGTAGTAGCCGCTGTAGTAAGAGGTGTACCTTCATCTTGAATAGTAATTGCGCCGCCAACTGTTCCCCAACTGTAGTCTGCACCATCATAAATCAGTGCCTGTCCGGTTGTTGCTGTACTTAAATTTAAGTGTGTGTCAACATCTGAATTTCCATAGGACCCGCTTTGTACTATCCAATCATAATCAGTACCATTCCAACTAAGTACTTCTCCTGTTGAAGCTGTGCTTGTGTTTAAATGTGTATCAACATCACTGTCTGAATAAGAACCAGTGCTTGTAAACGTTACACTATCATTATTTGAGTTTGTTGTAATGGTCATTCCAGTACCAGCAATGAATGTTAGTGTGTCTGCTACATTATCAGCAATTATATTGTTCTGTCCGCTGACTGCAATTTTATCAAATAAATTTTGTGCTGATCCGCCACCGCCACCTACAGTTTGAATTGTAATTTCATCTGTAGTGGCATTTGTAGTAATTTGAATACCAGTACCACCAACAAGTGTAAGTGTATCACTGTTTCCGTCTGCAACTACATCAGATTGCCCACTTACAGAAATAGTTTTGAAAACATCATTGGCACTACCGCCACCTACTTCTACCCAAGCTGTACCATCATAAACTTCTGCTTTGCTACTGGTGGTACTAAAACGTAACATACCAGTTTGTACAGTTCCTGGTCTTTCAGCATCAGTACCTTGTGGAAGAATAAATGACTCTGTGCTAGTACTAGCATCTATAGTACCTCCCATAAAAATGTTTTTCCATTTTTTAAGAGCACTACCTAAATTATATGTACTATCTAAATTGGGAAGTAAACTATTATTAAAATCACTGTTGATGTTAATGCCATCTGTATCAGCATCACCTATTGTAATGTCTCCACCGATAGTTACATTACCTTTAAATTCACTATTACCTTCAATAGTAAACTTTCCTGTGTTATCTATGCTTGCACGTTCAGTTCCTGCTGTAAAAAATTTTATTGTATCATTGTCTAGCGGATTATCAACTTCAATATATGTGTCTTGATCCGCATCCATTACACCGCCAATGGATGTCCAAGAGGTTCCGTTGTAACCTTCAAATCTGTTAAGTTGTGTGTTGAATCTAAGTTGACCCGTAGAAGCATTTGCACCCTGAGGTCGTTGGGCTGTATTACCAACTGGTATTTTTATACTACCATTGGTATTGATATTAAGTGTACCACTCTGAGTGGTAATTCTTTCTCTTTGATGGTCTAAATTTAATGCCATATTTGTCTCTCACAACTACTTTTATATATTTAGTTGTTTGAAACCGACATTTGTTTAAAAAGTTCTGTAGCAAAGTTAAAACATACTTTAGCTTCATCAGACATACTATCATCTAATCTTGTACGAATTTTGTCTTTGAGTATATTTACATCTTCATCGAACTGATACATAGTTCCTTCACCGGGTGTACGTTTAGAGATCATTTGTCCACCACTTAAATCTCCCATATGACGCACATATATGTGTGCCATTAATTTATGCGGATCTTCTTTAATTTTCATTAAATGATCTGTGTACTCTTTTACAACCGGATATATCTTAGGTTTGTAATCTGTAAGTTGTTTTTCTAATTCTAGTATATCAGCATGTATCTTTGGAGCAATAATTACATCAGTTAAACTATGTAATCTTGCAAAGTTTTCTAATAAATTATATTGTGGATGTTGGTTATGTAAAAAATCACAATAACGCTCGACACTAATACCACCCATAAGTTCTTTGACAAAGGCTTGTCGCTCAGCATTCTTGTGTTCTTCCCAAGTAAGTTCTTTAAGATTGGTCATGTTTTTATTTTAGCACACTTCTTAGATTTGTCAATCTCTGGTTATATTAATTGAACCACTTATACTTAGTCCATTACCTATCGAAACATCTTTTACTACTGTATCTTTGGTTGTATGACTGTATGTACCACCTTGATATATTACTCTAGCAGTAGCACCTTGCAATCCATTTAAATCAGCATGTCCAGTGCCGTCAGCAGTTGTCTCTTCAGCAATGTCATAAAAATCATTCGTAGTGTCTTGATTCTGTAGTGTTCCAAGCCATGTTTTGATATCCCAAACTGTCCAATTTCTATTGAATTCTACGATTGTTGCAATAAGTCCACACGCATTAGGACATGCACTGCTGGTTCCACTGAATCTAACATCTCTACTATTTAAAGGTGATCCAGTACTACCATCACTCCAATTGGTGTTACCTGTTTTACTAACGTATGTACTATCAAATCTAGGCACTCCAGATGTAGTAGTACCAATATATGCGGCTAAACTACCATCAGCAGGTGAAAACAAATCAATCATATTTCCCATGTCACTGTAATTAACTTTACGTTCTTTTGAGCCAGTAGCATATTCATCATCTAATGCACCAACATTTATTGTTGGATTTGTTACATTACCAGATCGAACATTTATTACTCCTTGCATTGAACTGTGAATTGAACAAATATATTTGAAACTTGCACCTGTGGCAGTTGAAGGAGTACGTTGATTAGGTGACCAGCTAACTGTACCACTTGTTGCTCCTTGACTAACCGCTGTCGGAAATTGTACTTGATCTCCTGTCCCTGTACCTCCTGCACTAGTTTTGATGTAAAACGGGTGTCCACCAGCGTTAACAACAAAACTTACTGTATCACCTCTGTTAATTGTGATTGTTGGATTGCTACCACTTACACTACCAAGTCTGTCTGTACCAGTCATAGTATATGCACTAGAACCACTATTTGAAACTTGTATTGTATAACTTTGCGGATCAGCAAAAGTGGCTCCTGCATTTTGAGGAAATCCTGGTCTGTTAGTAGTTGTCATAACTTGATATCCAAATTGAAATTCTCCTATTCCATCACCAAAATGTCCAGTTGCTGAGCTATGCCAATAGTTGTCATAGTCTGGATGATCCCATGCGACTTGTTTTTGATTACCATTTCCTGAGGCAACTACTGTAATTACTCCAGCATCCACCATTTCTTTTGCACTGGTAACAATAGAACTAGGTAAAAATTCACTTTTCATTCTACTATAGTCTCCAACATCTCCAACATAACGCATAAATCTTGGTTTGGTACCGTCAGTTGAATAGCTAATCGAACCTCCTGTTCTATGAAATCCAAACCCACTACTGTCTATTGAAGATCTATATCCCCAACTGTTGGAACTTAATGTAGGGTCTTTTGTACCATAGTTTGGATTTACAGGCTTTGCTTGATGAAATATTTTTTGAACGTCCCATACAAGTGTTAATCCTAGTCCTAGATTACTGTAACCATCAATCATCCATTTGTTGGCATTATATGCCCAGCCATGTGTTCTACCATAAATTTGACTACCACACTGTGAACCGTGTGTTCCACTGTATGGATTGGTAGCGTAATCTCCATGTGCTCTAAGTCTTGTATAAGAGGAAGATATTGTTACTGTACCAAAACTAGCAAAAGCGGCACTTCTATTACTTGCACTTCCCCACCAAGCTCTTGCTTCACTTTCTGTAGGAACTGTAGTTCCGTCCCACCTAGTTTCGAGTCTACTGCCAGGTGCGGCATTGAACCAATCTGGATCAATATAATAAGGGCCATCATGTACAAGAGATAAAACATCACAAATACCACCTCCTGGTAAAACATTTCCACCTATGTAGTCAGTGGGTGATTCGCCAACTGGTCTATTGTTAATAAACTCAATATGTCCAATCCATGTACCGTTGTCCATACAAACGATATCAACATCTTTTCCTGTACCATATTTTTTAATATTAGCAGTTGCTACTGTTGATTCGCTTGACCATATTTCTCTTTTTGTTTTTGGTCCGTTTTCTCTTGTTGTTCTTAATAGTTGATATCCACATCTTCTCAAGTCAGTTGCGTCTGGTGTTGTAGGGAAATCAGCTGTAGAAGTATATCTTGGGTGATGTTTCACTGGTTCATTATATCTATATGTTTCTGTGATCATACAATGCAATTCATCTTCAGGAGGTCGAGGATAGTCGTCTGGATTTCTATCTGGGTCTTTGTGTAAAAACAAAATTTGAGGATCTTTTTCTAGCTCTGCGACTTCTTCTTCACTTAACCAAAATACACCTCTTGTAGCACTATGAAGTATATCATCTGTTTGTTCTACCGCTCTATTAATATAAGTCGGATCGTCTGGATCACGTAAACTAACGTCTAATGCGTCATATTGTTCCTTGGTATGTGTACCTAAATGATAATGAAAACTTGCCATTTATATCTCCTATGGTGCGAAAGGTCGCCCGTTTTTTAATCCACCTGTATTTGGATTATCTATTATGTTTGAATGCGTATTGTCATTGCTTGCATACCTAGTTGGTAACTCTGTTGCGTCTACTGAAGTTACTGCATAACGACCAGGTGTCACTGTATTTGCATCTGTTCTATCTGTGCTAGCTAGTGCTAATTTTTGATCTTGTCTATCTCTTTTATATTGTAGTGTTGAAATTCCGTTAAGTGCCATTATTATTTTCCTAAACTATGTTAATTGTATTGCCCATGGTACTGTGACTTGTACATTGATAATACAATGTTGCAGGTGCAGACATAGGAACTTTAAAAATAATATCACCACTAGATGCTCCATTATTTGTTACACCTGTAGTATAAGCTGATCCGCCATTGCTTACTCTAATTTGAAATGGATGTGAACCACCTGAGTTGTTTGTGAAAATATATTGTTCACCTCTACGAAGATATAACACTGGATCATTTTCTGTAGTAGGAAACCATACGTTTCCTGCATCACTGAATGTATAATCACTGGTTCCATTTGCACCTAGTGTAAATTTATATGCAATAGTACTTCCATTTGTATTAATATCTGCACCTAAGCGTATTTCATCTTCTTTTCCATCTAGGAAAAGAATTCCTTGTCCACTAGTAGATCCAACATGACCAGTTACGTCAAACCTCATCATTCCTTTGAGAGAACTAGCAGTTACTTCAGGATGCGAAACAGTAATTTGACCTGTTTGTTGCAAACCTCCAGAAGTATCTCTGCTGGTAAACGCAAGAACTGTACTAAAATCGATTGTGGTAGGACTGGTAGTATTATGATCAAATATTATATAAGGACCGTGAAGACCATCATCGTCATTTGTAAAGTATAATCTTTGGGCAGTTTGTCGTATGTAGTTGTAACCATCACCAGCATCGTGATATATTTGCATATCAGTGTTAGCACCAAAAACTAATCTATCATCTGAAGCACTTGCACTGTCACCAAATGTAATATTTTTTCCATTTACATCTAAATTGCCACCCAACTGAGGAGTAGTATCATCTACTACATCACCTAATCCAGAACCAGTTCCGTTGGCTGTCCAAGCATAATCTGAACCATTCCAAGACAACACATATCCTGAGGTTGGATTGCTTTGATTTAAATGAGAGTCTATACTACTATTCAAAGTGCCATCAAGTAACACAGTACCAGCGGCATCTGGTAAATTTATAATTCTATCTGCTGTAGGGTTTATTGCTTGTAATTGTATTTGAAAAGCATTTGTTTGAGTACCTTCAAAATATACAGAACCGTTTACATTCAATCTTACATCATCACCAATTAAAGAACCACTAGAACCTACACCTGCTGAAACGTCACCTGAAAAATTACCAAATTGAGCATTAATATTATTAGCGCCTAAGTTTACTTCACCATTAACAGTAAGCGGATCATCTATTTCTACTAAAGTGCCACTTGAACTAATTGTGTCTCCGCTAAAACTTATATTACCTGTGCCACCGCTACTACCAAGTGATCCCCAACTACCGTTTATAAATCCTTGAAATCCATGTGTTGTGTTATTGTATATTATGTCACCATTTGCACTTGATAATGCATCTCTTTGGGTCGTAGTAAAACTGTGTAGTTGTAGTGGAGTATTAGAAATAATTGTTTTAGTGGTTGCTTGTAATGATATAGAAGAAGCACTAGTTAAAACTGGTGCACCTGCTTGACTACTTGTTAATGTTCCAGTAATTGTTACATTATCATCAAAGGTAATAGTTGTACCAGTACTAGTCATTGTACTTCCGCTTACAGCTAAATCTCCTAATGTACCTCCACCTGAAGTAGAATCATCGGCTATTTCCCATTTACTGGTAGTACTATTATATTTTAAAATTTTATCATTTGCTACTCCAGTAGTATCTACATCTGTTAATCCATCTAGTGTACTGGATCCTCCTCCGGAATTTGCTACCCAATCGTAATCGGCGCCATCCCAGGATAATACTTGGTTTGCTGTTGCTGTACTTGTGTTTAAATGGTTGTCTACGTTAGTGTTGTTATAACTTCCGCCTCCTCCGCCTGGTAAATTTGTTAACCCACTTCCGTCACCTACAAACGTATTAGCAGTAATCGTACTTGTAGATTCTAAAGTTCCATTAACTTTTATCCCTTGTTTATAATGTGTTGTCATTTACCCATCTCCTGTTGTATATATTTATTTCTTCAAGCACAAACAAAAACAGGGCCCGTAGGCCCTGTTCCGTTTCTTTGAAAATACCTATTAGGTAAATGCAAGTTGACCAGTTGTAACTGCGATTTTGCTGAGGTAATCAGCCGCGTTACCAAGTGAGCTAGCCTGGTTTGAAAGCTCTACATAACCATATCTGGTCATAAAGCTAACTACTGGCTCAAATGTACCTGGATCAAGTACTGTACCGCTTGACATCAACGGAATGTATGGGCAATAGAACGCCGCGGCGTCTGTTTCTGTTGCACCTTTGTAACCAACTAGTACGTCATCATCTGCCGCATATTGATTTACATAAATTCTCATTGTGCCGTTTAGAGTACCTACAAATTTAGTATTTGTTGGTGCCTCAAAAGCGCCTTCAGTTGATCTTGCGAACGCTGAAGTTGTAGCACTTTGTAGTACTGTTAGTACAGTTGGGCTTACTACTGCCCAGTTACCAGCGCCACGTCTTGTTCTTGCGGCGATAGTGTTTGCATTCTTGTTAATAAGAACTGCAAGAGCGGCATGCTCGTCACCTACGAATGTTGCAGTACCTGATACGCTACCTTGTGCGTATGTATCAGCCGCCGCACCAGCAAGTGATGTTAAGCTAGCAATGATCTCTTGATCGATTTCAGCAGTAATCTCTTGGGCTAGTGCTTGCATGATTTCTGCTTCTACGTCCAAGCCGTGCATTGACTGAGCGTCTTGAGCCGCTTCAAAAGTCCAGCGAGCTGATAGCTTTCTGGTCTTCGCTTCAACTGTTTGTTTCAACACTTGAATTGAGAGTTTCTTACCACCAAGTCCCTCTAGGGCTGATGTGGCTTCACCTCTGTTTGTTGTTGCATTACCTGAGTATCCAGTTGCAATTTGGAATGGGCTCAATGCCTCATCACCAGCTACAGCTGAATCAAAAGTTTCTGCATATCGTACTCTAAGAGTATGAATCTGTCCAACAGGGCCTGTCATAGGCTGTACACCAACGATTTCGTTGGCGATAACTGTTGGCATGACACGTCTAATCACTGGAAGGATAACCTTGTTAAGAGTAGCAATGTTACCTGCTTGAGTGGCACCACCTGTCGCGGCCTCTGAGAGGTACGTCTTAGTGTTTTCAAGCGTGGTTTCCATCACACTTTTTTTCGTTCCAGTTAGACCGTCAGTAAGAGCGGCTTTAGTTTCGCTCCAATTTTCCATTAAATTGTCTGCCATTTTCGGTCTCCTTAACTTATACCGGCTAATTTTTGAAGGTAAACAATATCAGCTGTGTGCTTTTCAGCTGATGCTGAAGCTTCGGCTTTGTTTCCAGTGACTTCTGTATTAGATTCACTTAATACCTTCTTATTGGTCTTTGGTTTAGCGTCTTCCTTCAATACTGAAGGTAGATACTTGTTGAATGCATTCTGTAGCTTGTCTGTTTTTACACTTTCAAGCAATGCACCCATAATTTCTTTGTGATCTTTGCTGAGAGGTTGCATCATTTCTTGCATAATTGCTTTTCTATCTGCTGTGTCTTTAGCAATTCGTGTAGCTTTTTCACTTTCTGCTATCATCACTTCCTTTTCAGCAATGGCTTTATCTTTGTTTTCAATCTCACTGTTTAGACCTTCCACTATCTTGTTCAACTTATGAACTTCTGTTCCTTCGTTGAGATAGCTTGACATAAACTCAGCGGCAAATGTTTCAAATATCTTACGTCCAAAAGTATTTTGTTTGGCTGTTTGAATATCTTCACGTAGTGTATTGAGTTCAGTACGGATAGTATTTTCCATAATTCCTTCAATTTTGCCTGCGGCTGTTTTAATAAAGTTAGCCTTAGTTTGATTGATAACCTCTTTGCCTTCTTTGATCATTTTGACTTTTGCTTCAACTAGTGAGCGTTTGTCTTCATGAAACTCATTGAGCTCTTTGGTTAGTTGCTCCATCACAAAACCTTCCAACTTGGTCATGTTTTGATCTTGAGCATTACGATCATTGCGAAGTTCATCAATTTCTTTCGCAAGTGTTTCCATCACAAACTTATCAAGAACTTTTGCATGTTCTTTCATGTGCTTGCGATAAGATACACGATCTTCGTTGACTTTTGCTTTATCTTCTTTGAACTCTTCGAGTTCTTTTCCAATAACATCACCAATCATTTTATCCATAGCTTCGACCATATGCTCTTTGTCATTTTCATAACGCTGTGCAAATTCTTCTCTAAGTTCAGCTGTGATAGATTCACGAGCTTCCGTTAGTTGAGTATCCCAAGCTTCAGATATTGAAGATCTAACCTCTTCGGAGAGCGTATTTGAGTTTAATAGTTCATCCATTGCATGAGCCATATTAATCTCTCCTATATCTCAGGTTTTTAATAAAGTTTGTCACCTCTTCCTGGAGATAACGTTGTGCGCCTTTGTCGTGTCTAGTTGCATCAGCGACATCCATCAATACGTTACCCCGTCTATGATTCATAATTCTTTCATAGATTGGATCAGGGTAGGCATCTGGTGCACTTGGATTTGCAACGATATCTACAGTAATGATTTCAAAATCTTTTACTATACCATTTTCGTTAACATTGCCACTGCCTCGGCTTGACACGCCTAATTTTACGCCACTTTCCAATAGGGTCTTACAAATATTTCCCATTGGTGTTGGCAAGATTTTTAGCTTACCGATCCCATTTGCTCCATCAACATCCATTTCTGTGATCATGTGTGACACACGATCTAAATTGATATTGAGGTCATCTGGGTGATCAGCTTCGCCTAATACACTATATCCACCTTTGATTTTTTCATTTATTGCTTTAACGGCAGTATAAATTTCATCTTTGGTGTATATTCGGTTATTCTGGTTTCTAACATCGCCTTCAATAAAAATACCTTTCATATACAAGTTCTTACCGCTACCTTCATCTAATGTTTCAGTAACAATATTCGCTTGATTATACGTTAAGTGTTCTTTAAGCGAGGTCATCATATTACTTCACGCCTTTAATTGGGCTGTCAGACTTTGTATCTTCGTCTTTTGCCTTTGGCGCTGGGCTTGGTGAACCAGCTTCTTGTGGACCATCTACACCCATGTCTTTAGCCGCTGGAGCAGGTCTACCCTTCTCTTCGCCGCCTGGTGTGTGATGTGCCTTAGCATCATTTGGTGCTTTTGCTTGAGATGCCACTGGTGAGCCTTTGTCACTGCTATCACTATGTGATACACTAACTGCTTTCATTTCAGCGCCTTCTTCGACAGCTTCCATTTCTGGCTCTTCTTCATCGCCTGGCTCTTCGTCGCCTTGCATTTCTGCAAATGCGGCTCTAAGTTCAGCAATAGCATCTTCTACATCGTCCATTGCATCTTCAACGTCAGGTGCATCACCTTCTTCTGCGTCTGCTTCTGGTTCCATGTCCATAGCTAAATCCATTTCAGCTTCTGGTTCTTCCATGTCCTCATCGTCCATGATTTCTTCTTGGTCAATCTCTTCTTCAGCTGTTTCAATGTCATCAAGGAAATCTTCTTCGGCATCGGAGGCATCAATTGCTTCTTCCACTTCAGCTTCGTTCTTTGAATCATCGTCAGCTTCGTCAAGATCGATAGTTTCGTCTAGGTCTTCGTCAGCAATCTCGTCTTCTACAATCTCATCATTCTCTTGTAGAGATGCCCAATGATTTTTGGCTTTTTCTACAAACACATTGTGAAGTAGATCAGCCGCTTTATCTTGCTCATCATTAACGATATACTCGAGGACCTTTACTAAAGATTCCTTGTGTTCGCTCATATCATTCTCCTTAAAAAATTACAGGCTTACCAAGATGGTTTACATCTATATTTACACAACCAAGACGTTTTGCTTGGAAAATACCCTAAAAAATGGGTATTTTATGAATATCTCTCTGAGATAAGTACTTTTTACACTAAAAAATTAAGACGCTGGAGGTTTCGCATATATCTTTTTAATGCGTTCAACTCTAGTAGCATGTTCAACATTATGCACTTCTCTTTGCTTTCTTAGACGATTTATATGCTTTAAAGTAAGCCTTTGCTTACGAACATCGTCAACTTTTCTATTGTTATAATCGTCATTTTCAGCATCATAATATTCATTTAAAATGTCATTACTACGCATTTTCATCTCCCGTAGGTGCCGCTTCTGCTCCACTAATTGGGCTTGCACCTTCCTCTGTGCCTTCTTCCGGTGCGTCTGTTGGAATGTCTATATCAGTTCCGTCAGGTACATCAAATCCTCTTACACCTACATTACCTAGTCCTGGTACACTTTCTGAATCTGGTGTTGAACCACTAATGTTTTCTTCTTCCCACATACGCTCGTTTTTAAGTATTTCTTCTTCAGTTAATCCTAGGTATTTTTCCATTAAGAAACGTCTACTCATATAAGGAACAGCTTCAAGTCCACCAAATACATTGGCTCTAGCCGCATGTACTTCAATTTCTTTATATTGACTAAAGCTCTGTGGTTCTACAAATTTTAAATCAAATAATCCAGCATCAATACTAAGTCCTCTGTTTTTCATAAACAGTTTAAATTCTTTGTCCATGGTAGGTGCAACGGATTGTTGCAATCTCATACAGTATTGATTGAATCTGTATTCTTGTATAAATGCAGTNCCTACTCTACCATCTACATAACTTGCTGTTCCATCATCAGGTCCAGTTGGCAAGTAACTGCTGGGTACACGCAATGCTCTAAGCATTTTGTTTGTAAAATAACGCAAGTCATCAATCTGTCCTAGGTTTTCTCCACCTGGTAACACTTCAACTTTACTACCTCTGCCTTCAGCAGTTTGTGCAAAAAAGTAGTCTTCCATAATTGATAACGGATTATATGCCGCATCCATAATTGTTGTACCGCCGCCTGTTTTGTTTGGAATACGTTTTTGATGTATTTCATTTTTAACACGTTCTACAAAGCCCATAGCTTTGTTTGGTGGCATGTTGCCTACGTCTACATAAAACACACGTCTTTCAGGTGCTCTTTGTACTCTGTAGATAATAATACTATCTTCAAGCAGTTCTTTTTGCTTGTATGTTTTAAAAATTGGATCAAGTATACTGCTACCAAACGGCCAATTTGTATCCATGCCTTCTGTCATTCCCAGATGAACAACATGTGTAGCGTCTACTGTGTATTCTTGTATTTGTCCTAGGTTACCACTGTAACTGCCTGGTTGCATTCCATAGGCTTGTTTATCAATAGTTTGTCCACGCATCATACTGTTAACTGTACCATATGTTTGTGCATGTTGTACAGGCTTGCTGACAGTTTTTTCTTGCATGTTCAAGTCAATGTTTTTTACAATATACTGCTCAGGCTTTTTGCCTTTTGCTTCATTGACTACTGCTTTGGTAACATCAACTGGATTGATATAATATAGTTCCCATGTTTCAGGATCTCTTATAAAAAATTGATCTCCGTATTTGATTGTGTTTCTAAACATACGGAATATGCGTTTGTCCCAATTTTGCAACGCACACCATTGTTGTAGTGTCTGCTCAAGGATTTTAACTTCGCTTTCAGTTGCTTGTTCTTTGAATTCTATTTTAAAAGGAACACCACTGTGTTCATCAATCTGTGTACTGAATTCACTAATAATGTCAAGGGCCGCATTGATCTCGCTGTCCATGTCCATTTGGTCATACTGTGTATATCTTTCAACACGATTAGGTTGACCACTGTAAACTTCAGGTAACCAGCTTTGAAAACGGCTAGCACTACTAGGCTTCATGCTATCTGAGCCTTGTGCGCCGTATGCTGTAAAATGTTTTTTCCAACTCATTGAGTACTCGATTCCTGTTTTATTATAATGTATTTATAGGATTTGTCAACCTAAGAAATTTGTATACAATCTACTGGAAGTTTACTATAATCTACTTTATAATAATTATTATCCAGTATTACTGCATCAGCATATTTTGTATTCAGTAGGTCTTGTGCCATTACACCTTTCCACTTGCCTTTTATACCATTTGTGTAGTTCCAAGTGTATAGTTGAAGATCTTCAACTTTATCCAGTTTCTCAATATTGGTTTTTAATCTTATGTCGCTGGAAATAATATTATTTAGAGCATTTGCAATTTTGTCTGCAAGACTGTTTAGTGTGTCTTGTGCGATAGCTACTGTTTGACTACCTTTATCTTGTAAGAATTTTTCAATATCAAGAGTACCGTCAGGTTTTCTATATCTCGCATCTTGTCCTATTGTTTGTTGTAATATTGTATTAATTCCACTAGCACCAGTCATCGCCAACTGTGGTGCCATCAATGCATTTGCTAGCGTAGGATTGAGATTCATCGCCTGCATTACCTGACCGCCTAAATAAGCCTGCGACGATATTTGCTGAAGCCTTTCCTTTTCGGTTATTTCACCATCTCCGTTTATGTCAGCATCTACGGCGTTAACAAGTGGTCGTATTGTTAATCCACCAAATATGTTTCCCATTGCTTGGAACAATGCTGTTGTAAACTGATTGTTTAATACGTCTATCTGTGTTTGACTGAAGCTTAACATCTGTTGTGCTATTCTATCACCAACAAAATCTTCATCAACTTGTACTCCGGTCATTGCTATAATCGCTTCTCGCACCTTAATTTCTTGTGTTGCTATTTTTCGTTCTTGCACTTGAATAAATTTTGTCATGTTATCTAAATGTTTTTGACGCATCTCATTTTCTGCGTTCATCAGTTCAGTACGTCTTTTGGCTATATCACCTTGAACTTCATTTGTTTGGATTTGCATGGTGAGTAAATCCATCATAGCTTTATTGCCACCCATAGTACCAGCTGTAAGAAATGTTTGTGTATCACCTTCTCTTTTAAAATCCTGAATTAGTTGTGCAATTCTTTGATTAATTTGGTCAGGATCTCCTCCAGCTTTAATCGCCGCAATTCCTTCTTGAATAATTCTCATAATGTTGCCACTCGAGTCTAGTGCCGCCATTTGACCACCAGCAGTAGTCATTTCTGTTCCTTCAACTGCTATACCTTGAGCAATAGCATCTCCAATCGCTTTACCAGCTGGTCCTAGTTGTTCTGTTAAGTTTGACGCAACACCTGTGATTGCTTGTCGCTGTTGGTCATTCATGCCCATCATCGCGGCTTGAACTCTTATGTCATTACGCATTCTCATCTGGGCGGCAATACGTTCTCTAACACTATCTCCTGTGATCTTAGACATTCTTTCTTGTTCTCTGATATTAGCAATCATTGACTTGTTAAGATCATCTTGAATATGCAACTGCAATTCGTCTGCACTCATTGTTCTTCGTTTAATTTCTAATTCTTCAGCTAACAACTGTGCCATTTCGTCTGACTTCAAACCAAAGTTACCAAATTCATTAGTACCTTCAACAAACTTTGTTAGTGCTTTAATAAAATTTTGAGAACCTTCTTCTGTATTTTTACCCAGTTCACGCATGGTTGGTAAGTTTTGTGCAACAATATCACCAAACTGATCCAAGTTTAAACCTACATAAGAAAGTTTCTGTTGTGTTTTAATAAAACTGTCTCCGAATGTAATACCAACATCTCTAGCAAAACTAAAAGTCTGTGCTAACTCGCCAGCTAGACCTTCGACCAAACCCAAGCCAGTAGCTAAACTTCCAAGTCCTAATGTACGCATAAAACTACTCATTGCTTGAGGTTTACCAAGCCCTTGTATTACACCAGCCGCACTTGCATTTCCTAGATTTTTTGCAAATTGAGAATCACTAAAACCTTTTTGATTTTTTTTAGTTGTAGCATTTAAATCATTGATTGCACGTTCTACGTCAGCTTCACCTCTGCTTTTTGTTCCAAAAGCAGTACGCAAACCAGTCAAACTGCTTTGCATATCACTCATAATGGCTCTAACATCTTGTTGTGTTGATTCCATCGCAAAGTCAGGAACATCAACTGTCATTGGTCTGCCGCCTGCATTGATTGTAATAATTGCCATTAACTGCTCACTTAACTATGATAAATAAATTTACACATATATTGTATTTATAGGACAAATCTATGGAAAATCCACTTCAGAGCTATTATCGGCACAAAGAAATCTTTGTCAGATTGCCTACTAGAGCAAAATGGATGTCTAATCCTCCTGAACTAACACCAGACGGAGAAATAGGTGTTAGACCAATGACTGTAAGTGACGAACTGTTGCTTACTATACCTGATGCTTTATACAACGGCGAATCCATGTTTAATTTAATTGAAAGTGTTTGTCCTGACATGGGAAATGCTAGAGACATAATGCTTCCAGATGTAGATGTAATATTGCTAGCCAGCAGAGCTACCAGCTATGAAAAAACTTTTCCTGTTCAGGCAACTTGTACACACTGCGAAGCCAGTCAAATGTTCGACATAAACTTGCAGAGTGTATTAGGTAAAGTAAGAATGATCACTGATGAAACTGAGGTAGAAATAGATGGATTGGTAATAGAAATGAAACCGAATTCATTAAAAGCACTTGCCGCCAGTAATATTAAAGCAAGTGAAACTGCAAGACTATTAGCAAGTGTTAAGGGACAAGAAGATTTAGAAAACATAGAGAAAAAAGATGAGTATATAGCAGGTCTTCAACAAATTGCCGCGTCAAATATTGTTTTAATTTCTGATGCTATTATAAAGGTCACAATGCCTGATGGAACTGAAGTTACTGATATACAACACATTATAGATTGGTTATCCAATACAAATAGAAAAACACTTGAGGTACTTAAAAATCAGCAAAAATTAATGAATACAAATGGTATACCAAAAGTGTTTGATTTTACTTGTGGTGAAGAAACCTGTGCAAAAGTTTTCAATGCAGAAGTAGAATTTAATCCAAGTTTTTTTTTCACAAAAAGCTTCGATTACAGGAAACGCCTGAAGAAATCAACGAACTAGTAAAAGCATACGAAGATAGTGGTAAAGCTCTGAGACAATCTTTATTAGAAATTGTTTTATACTCTAGTGGCTCATTTAACTATAGTGACCTTGAACAATATCCAGCACGTTTAATTGGTGAAATCAGTGAAGCAATGAAAAAGAAAATTGATGCTGAGAAAGAAGCTATAGATAGTGCAAAAGGAACTAATCGTAGAACATTTTAAACATTCTTTCGAAGAGCTAAAGCTCATCGTCATACTCATTTCATTTCGTATGATAATTTTTTTTAAACATATTTTATATGATACGTTATTACCTTGTTTTCAGTCGCACTTAGCTTGTTACAGCCAAGTGCAAAAAAAAACGAAACGGTCATTACCCCGTCTCCAGTTCGCATCGTTATAGTGTAACCTTTCTAGGCAGAGGCGGTTTTGCTNTNCCCCTTTACANACTGCTTAAAACGCAGAAACACTCTAAGCCATAACGACGACNTTNGAGNTATCCGTGGGTTACAATGGCNCAGTAGAGCCCACTCNTTTGGTTTGTTTGCTTCAAGCAAGATCCGACGGTACGATTAACATACAATCTCAATGCTGTCTATAGAGAAGCTATTTTACTTGTGTTTGTTTAGTGATTCTATCAGTGCCTTAGAACTGCCAACTCTTACATTTATAATGCCGTTGTAGTATTCATCAGTTTCTAAAACTTTACGGTCAAACTGTTCACGAGCTTCTAAGTAGCTCATTTCACCTCTGCCAGTGCAGAAGTACAGTATTTCTCTAGTAAAGTTATTTGGGCCTAAGTTTTGAACATCTTCGTTCAACGTGTCACTGGATCCCCAATAGTCTCTCCAGTCACTTTCTTTTGTTGATCGCCTTTTGTTCTTTTTGCCTTTTAAAGGTTTTTTAGTTACTTTAAATTGTGCTAGTTTTTTGCCTATGTACTTTCGGTTATCTGTAAGATTGGTAATAAGGTATACGAATCCTACATATTCCTCGGGTATTTGTTCAACTAATTTGCCTTGATAAGTCCATTGCATTTGTTTTCATTGCAACAATTATATATATCTTTTTCTGCTATTGTCAACCGGTTTTATATTGTTTTTTGAGTATTTTCCAAGTTTCTTTATATCCGTGTGAGATTTGATGAAACTTAGTGCTAGACATGGCACTACTGTAATCATTACCTCCTGGATGACAATGGTCACCAAAATATATTGTTGTTCCTTGTTGTTCTTTAACAGCTTGACTCTTGTCACAGCCTATTTTAAAAATGTCTATGCTGGTCTGTCCAGCCACCTGTGCCACACTATCGGAGAACTCTTCATTATAATACATGGCTACAGTTTCTCTACCTCGATTGGTATTTTCCCATACTGAATAATCTTCACGTTGTTTCCAGTTTGCATTTCTACCAACCAAACTAAAGTTAGCAGTGCCAATGCGTTGTTCTATATGATTTCCAGTCATTTCTGGATACTTGATAATGTTTAGTTGTTGTGTTAAGAATGTAACTTGTTCTTCATTTAAATTCCAATCACTGCGATAAACTTCTTTGTTTCCAACATATACATGATTACCACTACAATGATATACTCTTGCAAANCTNTTGGTCAANTNTTCACCAATCTGTTCAATAGTTTTAGGTCTATCGCTACCTGTAACAATCATACATGTGTTATTTGCAACAAAGTCAAACATAAACTNTTTAAACTCTGNTTCAATNAATCTGCGTGGATCAGTAAGTGTACCGTCTACATCGAACATGAATATTGTATCTTTAGTCGTCGGCTTCATAATCTTCTTTCATTTGTTCAGGATACCATTTGTGTAGTAAATCAATTGGCAATCTTTTTTGTATTGACTTTGCAAAATTTATTCCTTTTATAGTAAAAGTTGGATTAGTATATGTAATTCCACTATTTGAACCTGTAATTATACTTGTATCCACAGTAGTTGAATAACNTGACAAATCAACTGTATATCCTTCACCATATGCTGAAGAACCTTCACCTAATGTTCCCGTTGTAGCATCTGGAACAAATGGAGCTTCATCTCTCATCCAGGTTTCGAAATCATCGTCTCCTTTTTGACCTTTGTTGTTAAAACTATCTATACTAATAGTGGATTCGTTCATAATATCCTCCTCACGTTTACCACACCAATCACATTCTACACCCTTAGGAAATCCAACAACATCATGTTGTCTATCACAATAGTGTTCCCAAAATTTATCCTGTTTCCATACACTTTGATCATGTCTAGGATCCATCATCTGTTTTATGTGTTCTTTAGAATAATCACTTGGCATCTATAAACTCCGTATCTGTACTGAATGTAGTAAAACCACCTTCTTTTATTACTTGTAGTATTGTGTTTACTCTGCCAACAAGTTCGTCTCTGTGTGAGATTAAAAAGATGTTTTTGCTACGTTCACGTTCTATCTTCTTTAGCACACCTAACGCACCGTCAACACCATTAGTGTCCATACCACTGTCAATAAGTTCGTCTATTGCTAAAAAGTTTATAGGCGTATTCATACTTTCAAAAACATCTCTAAAACTCCAACTTAGTCCTAGTATCAGTCTGTTACGTTCGCCTCTGCTTAGATTATCAAAATCTAAATCTCTGCCTAGTTCTGTAATCTCAACTGTTAGATCAGGTTGGAATTGCACTTCATGTGGCAAACCTAGCTTGGTCAAATAGTAAGCTAGTCTACTGTTTAAGTATTGCAAGTTTTGTTCAATGATACGTTTTCTAATAAAACTGTCTTTGTTGGTTAACAGTTTGTACAAAAAGTCTTGGTGATCTTTTACATTGTTCAATTGGTTAATAGTATCCCAGGTTATTTCTTGCATACCTGTTTCACGCAAACTTTCAATTTGTTCTTGATAAGTGTCAACTTCGCTTGACTTTGTAGTAGCTTGACTACGCAAGTTTTCTACTTCCATGTTGTGTTTGTGTGCTTCTGTTTCAGTATTATAGTGTGTAACTGGTATTTGTCCTAGTTCACCAAGTTGTGTTATAGCATCAAACCATTCTTTTTCTTGCTCGTGATTTGCTTTGACGTGTTGTTGTGCTTCACTCAACTGTTCTTGTTTACTGTTTAAAATACTTTCTTGTTTTTCGTCATGAAGTTCTTGCCCACAAGAATGACATTTATGATCTTTTAGCAGATTAATTTCTTTGTTAAGTTTATCAATCAGCTTTTGCTGTTTTGTATTATCGCTTTGAATATTAGATAACCAACGTTCTGCTTCATCTTTCAGCTTTTTCTTTTCTAGGTAATCACTCAACAATGTATGATTATTAAGTTCTGTTTGTATATCTATTTTTTCCAGTGTGTTTATTTGTTGCTGGATACTTTGGACAGTAGTTTCTTGTTGATCCCGCCAAATTTTCTGCCTGCGTTCCAAATCACTGATACTTTTCTCAATTCTGGTATTTGCTTCTTCAATAGCTTTAATTCGATACTCTTCTTCTTTGATTGCATCTCTAGTCAACCTTTGTTGTTCTTTGAGAACCTCTGCTTTTTCGCTGAGCATTGTTATACCCAGTAATTGTTCAATGATTGCTCTTTGATCATTTGCCCTCATACTGAGGAAAGGTTCTGTGTATGTGTTTAATGCAACAATGTGTTTGAACATGTCATGACTCATACCAAATAATTTTTCTATATCTGATTGAGTTTGACGATTTTCACCTTGTGCTTCGTCTCCGTCAACGTTTTGATCATTGACATAGTATTTAAGCAAATTAGGTCGTCTACCTCTTTCAATACGGTATTGAGTGCCATCTTTAACAAAATCCAGTGTAACTAGCATACTTTTGCCGTTGGTTTTGTTTATCAAGTTGTCTTTGCGTATGTTTGTTAATGCATTTCCGTATATAGCATAACTGAGTGCATTTATAATAGTAGTCTTGCCTGTACCATTACGACTGCCATCTCCACCTAAGTCTACATTATTACCTAATACAAGTGTTAGTCCGTTGTCAGTAAAACGTACAGCTTGTGTAACGTTACCAACACTCATAAAGTTCTTAACNGTTAAATCTTTGATTGTTATCATAGGTTGTTATATATGTCCACTAGCAGTTTTTTATCAATCATTTCGCTGTCCACAGCATTTAAACTATTATACACTATCTGGTCAACATTTTCAACTTCAATATCATCTACAACTCTCCAGTCCTGTGCATGTTCTTCTTTTTTAGTAGGCATAAGTGTTATTTCTCTTACACCAAACTGTTGACTGAATGTTTCTTTAATAAAGCTAGCTTCTTCATAGCTGATTGCAATATCTAATGTAGCTCTACAATAAGTTTTATTATTGAGTATTACGTCTGGTTCATCTATCAGTCTACTCAAAGGAACAGTTCTGTATCTTGGACCAGCAAAATCTATATACTCAGGTTTACCTCCCCATTCTAATACCATCATGCCACGCTCATCATCCCAAGCATCAGCATAGTTGTGTGGAAATGGTGAACCCAAGTAGTGTACATTGCCTTTGTTTTGTCGTTTGTGAAAGTGTCCAGTAAACACATACTCTGGTCCTTGCAAGTGTTCTGCGTTAAGTTGACCATGGTCTGGCATCTCTACCATTGCATTCATTTTAAAGTACGGAAGTTCAAAATGACCAAACATGTATCTGCATTTGGTCTTGCTGACTTTGGNCCATTCATCTCCGACTAGCCAAGGAACAAGTGCTACATCATCTTGTACAAATGTTTGTTCGTTTATAAGATGCACATTGTCAAAAAGTTCTGCATAAGGCAAACTGTTATAGTCACGTTTTTCTCTATAATAGAGATCGTGATTACCTGTTATCATATACACTTTTTTAAATGTTTTACTGAGCTTTGCTACATTTTCAACACTATAGTTGAGTGTACTAACATTCACACTGGCTCTATGATGATGCCAGTCTCCTAAGAATATACAAGTTTCACAGTTGTTAGCTTTTGCTTGTTCAACAAACCAATCAACAAACTCTGCACAATCACGATTGTGTTGTTTGCTATTGTTCTTGTTTCCGAAATGTATATCCGTAAAGCAAGCCGCACGGTTAAAGAATGACATGGTTATCCAATTCGTAGTTCAGACGTTAAAGCTAGTATAGTTTCATAACTACACCTTGTCAATGCCTAAACGTTAAATCCATGTTCTTTGCGTTCTTTGTCTGATTTTTCGTCCCATTTAGCACGTTCAGCCATTTCGTGTTCGATTTGACGTGTCCAACTTGGTGTTTGACCTGCTTCTTGTAGTAGGTCATCTCTGATATTTTGGTTACGTTTCTCTAGGTTCAATACTCTTGTAAAACTATTGGTAACCGCGGCTGTGTAATATGCAAATGGATTTTCACTTTTTAGCTCGTTGAACTGCAATCCAATTTGCGATAGTTGTAATAATGCATGACTACGCATTTCATCTACATAAGTGTATCCACGCCAGTTGCTACGCATACTGTAACGTTCACACAGTTTAATATACATTTTTGCTAGATTATTAGTAATAGCACCATGTTGTGTATTAAATTTACCATTGTCTAATCCACCTTCCCAATGACTACGCAAGCATTCTTTTAGTTCACCATGAATGTAAGCATAATGTTTGAATGGAGGGAAGTTACATTTACTATGATGATCAGCTACAGTTTTTGGCTTGTTTTTTCTACCAGGCTCCAGTGGAACATGGTCAAAAGTCATAAGTCTAAATACTAAACTTTTTTCATCTATTGTGTCTGGATCGATCTTGTAATTAATTTGTTTGGGTTTTTGACTTTGTTTGCTTTTCGGATCATCATACCAATCGAAATATGCACGTTCATATGCTTCAATACTTAACTGTCTAGCTCTGTTTTCTTTTGCTACTTGTATCACTTCTGAATTTTTTACATCATCAATATTTTCTACTATTGTATCAAATCTACTGTAATCATCATCTAGTACATAGCAATAACTGAGTTTACTTTTATGTATTTCTTTAAGCATGTCTTTATTATTAAGATAGTTTTGTTTCCTCATTTTAATTCCTTATCTGATTCCATTATACACAATATTTGGTACAATGTCAATAACTACACATATAATTATCCTATAAATACAACTATAGGAGATACCTCATGAAGTATGCACAGTTGACAGAAGATATAGCAAAAGACGTTGCTGTTTTTTACGGCGGTCGATTTCAGCCTATGCACAAAGGTCATCATAAAGTGTATATGGATCTAGTAGAGCAGTTTGGTTCTGCTAACGTATTTATCGCAACTACAGTAAGCAAAACTGCAACGCCAGAACGTGATCCGTTTAGCTTTGAAGAGAAGCGTATGATAATGAATGACATGTTTAATATACCATTGGATAAAGTTGTACAAACACAACCATATAGACCTGATGTAAGTTTGACTAGAAAAGATCCAAAAAATACTGCGGTTGTACTTGTGTTTAGTGCCAAAGATGCAGGAAGATTAAAGCGTGGAGGTTTTCTCAGAGATTATGAACCAGGTGCTGAAATGGTACCTAGTGACCAAGGAGCATATATCCTTGAAGTTGGAATACAAGAAGGTGGCATGAGTGCTACTGATTTTAGGAATGCAATGAAAAATGCCAGTCTCAATGACAATCAAAAAATGATGGTGTTTAGAGAATTTTTTGGTACTATTGAACCTAACACATACGAATTTATAAGGGATAAACTAAATGCCGGTACTAGCTAGAAATCGTGCAAGATTATTGTTGAAACCTGGAGCATTAAGTATATATATGGGTGCGCCTGATCTTCAGCCTCTAGTAGAACATGGAGGTATTATGTTTCCTGTACAGCCTGATATTACATATTCACAAAGTGTAGGATATACACCTTTTGATTTGACACACACCAATTATACTTTTAATGCTTACAGAAATACACCAAGTCCTGATATACAGTTGACTTGTCAATTTGCTAGTGTAACAGACGATGAAGCAAGATATACATTTGCTTGTATACACTTTTTAAGAAGTGTGAGTAAAATGTTTTTTGGTAAAAATCAAACATTTCCTGCTCCTGGAACACCACCTCCTGTGCTAGAATTCAGTGCGTTTGGTTCAAGACAGTTTAATCAATTGCCAGTTGTGGTAAGTCAGTTTTCTACTACATATGATTCAAATGTAGATCTAAAACTGTTCAATGGGGAGATGCAAATACCAGTATTAATGAATTTGTTTGTAAACCTTACTGTTCAGCAAAATCCAGATAGACAAAAGAATCAATTTACAACAACTGATTTTATCAGCGGTAGAGCATACACAGGGAAATTTATCTAATGAGTTTATATGATAACAAAAGCAATTATGCCAATACAGATTCCAACAGCAGATACCTTGAGTTGTATAATCCTCCAATAACCTCCGACACACTTTCAGTTGAAACAATAACAATGATAATTCAATCAAAATACAATAAAAGACCAGACCTATTAGCATTTGATATGTTTGGAAGTGCAAGGTTGTGGTGGGTATTTGCACATTACAATAGAGATACTCTCAGAGATCCAATCATGGATTTTACTTCTGGGACAAAGATAGTAGCACCAAAGACATATAGAGCCACGAGGACTTCTTAATAATGGTCCAAATATATCAAGACAATATTTTAAATCAATACGATAATGTCACTTACAACTGGACTGTCCATATGATGAGGCCAGAAGATGTTAACCTTTACAACGAAGCTATTGGATTAGGTCGCACAAAAATTATTGCACAAAGCGGTGTTGAGAGTGAAATCAACATTTCAAGTGTTGAACACAATATGAAAATGGCACACAACAAAACAATGCCAGACAGAGAAGCAGTTGGTAATGTTTTTAGTTTTACACTAACAGAACCACAAGGTGCTACTTTGTATACGAGAATATATGAAGCCGCAAGACAGTTGAATATAGTAAATCATCTCAAAGCCTGTTATCTACTTGAACTAAAGTTTTTAGGATATGATACACAAGGTAATCCAATTGATAGTATTGTTACTCCTTATTATTATGCATGTACACTGACTGGATTGGATTTTAATTATGCTGATGGTGGAACAAGCTATAGAGCTGATTTTATCGAAACAACACAAGATGCTTTTAAAAATCTTGTGTTAAGCATCAAAGAAGACATTGATATCAGTGCTAGTAACTACGGTACTTTCATTAGTGAACTAGAAAGAATTGTAAACGAGCAAGAACAAAAACAAGTGGTTACCAGCATGGCAAGAGATCTTTGGCACACTTATAAATTTGGATATGGAGAAGGTGCAGAAGATTGGGCTAGTTGGGGATTTGATACTGGTAGTGGATCAAAACCTAATACAGATAAACTAGGTAGTGTTAGTATTACTGGTAGTGGAAATTTAACTTTCGGTATAAAAAGAGGTGCTCAACTCAATGATTTAATGATACTAGGTCTTATGCAAACCAAAGAGTTTAGAAGATTACCAACAGCAGAAAATGGATTTCACAAACAATCTCCAAATGATGAGGAAGCAGATGCTCCTACTTTTGCAGATTTAAGTAAATGGTTTACATTTGATACAAAAACTACATATGATGTATATGATTCGACTGCAAGAGACTTTGCAAAGATATTTGATATAAAGATACAAGCTATAATTACACCAGAACTTCATCATGATGTTGTTTCCTATGATAAACTTATTAAAAGCGAAAATTTACAAAAAGAAAGATTAAAAAATATAATTAGAAAAGGACTGTTAAAAAAGCGTTTTGATTATTACTATACTGGTTTAAACACAGAAGTAATGAGTTTAGACATATATTTGAACACAACTTATTATCAAATACAAGCACTCAATCAAGGTGCAGGCAAGTTTATAGCCAATACTCAAGCAGGAGAAGGAGGCCCAGGCACAGAATTTTCTAAGGTAAAAGGTGACTTTGGAAAACTATCAAAACAAATACAAGAGTCAAAAAATGAGATTTCAAAACTTCAAAGAGAAATTGAAGGTTTACAAAAAGCACCTATTGACAGTACTAGTCCAACAGTTGAATTACATTCAAGATCAGTTACAATAGAGAACAATAAACAAGCTATAAAAGACCAAGAAGAATTAGTCAAGCAGTTAGAAATCAAACAGGAAAAACTTATTCCACAACTACAAGAACTTACAAAAGCCGAACAAGCACGACGAAGGTTGGAACAAGGTGATGTTGATAAAATTACAGGTACAACATATCTCACACAAAGAGATTTAGTTGGTAGACAACAAAGTTTTGGAGAAACACACCCACTTACGCACAGTATACAGAATATCAACAGTAAAGCAACCAACGGTCCAGACGAAGGAGATACAAGTGGTGCAGTTTATTTAGGTGCAGTTGAACTTAACCTAAGTACACTAGGAGATCTTGTACAACAAACAATTATGATCAGAGGAGACCCTTATTGGTTAGGTAGACCAAAAAGTAGAAAAGCTAAACTGACAGGTCAAGCAGATTATCAAACGGGTGGCGTCAGCTACTTTTTAAATCTAAACTTTCCTACATATCCAGATGAAAATACTGGACTAATGAATATACCAGAAGCAAACTATGGTATTGTAGGTATGTATAGAGTTTTCGAAGTTACTGCAAACTACAGTGAAGGACAGTTCACTATGACCTTAAACAGTTTTAGAGATATCAATACAAATGTAGGATTGGTATGGGATTATCTCAGCACAGGTGAAGTAGATTTAGAACCTGCTAAAAAAGGCGAACCACTAAAACTAGCTGAAGATCAAGGTGAAGGTGACCAAGAAGGAAATGAACTGGAAGATTTAACAGGTCCAGAATTAATTGAAGAAGGACTTACAACCGGAGATGTTACAAATCCAACAGTAACAGAAGCACAGCTTACCAATGGAGCAACGAGAAATAAACCTATTAAAGCCAAACTAAAAAATATACTACAACAAGCCGCAGAGGCAACTGGACTCAATGTAGTTGTTTTTAGTGGAGGTATGGATACTCAACTTACTGGAACGACCAGACACCTCGACGGGGGTGCGGCAGATATTAGATTGTTTACCGCAGACGGCACACAGTTAACCTTAGACAATTCTGATCATTTACCATTGGTTCAAAATTTTCTTAAAAAAGCAAAAGATTTTGGTGCTACAGGAATTGGTGCAGGAAATGGATACATGGGTAACGATGGCTTTCATGTTGACATTGCAAAAGAATTAGGAAATACTGGTCCTAATAGCAGTACTTATTGGGGAGGGCCACAAGCTAGAGCTCATTTGGCAGAACAATGGTTAAAAGATATAATGTTAGGATAATAAAATGGCTTATAAACACACAGGATATGACACTTCACAAACAGTAAATTCAGCTGAGACCAACAATTCTTTTGCTCACGGATCCAGAGGAGTACAAAGACGTGAAGGTATCTATATTTGTAAAGTTGTTGATTTAGTTGATGATCGTTATGAAGGATACATGTATGTTCAAGTAATAGGTGAATACTATCAAGGTGATAAAAGTACACAAGCAAGTAGACATGAATATCACAGAGTAAGAAGAGCAAGTCCGTATGGTGGCGCTTATCAGTACGCAAATGCAACCAACAGTTATGGAATGAGCGGACATCCTCCAGCACCAGGCAGTGAAGTTGTTTGTGTTTTTCCAAATAACAGTGCCGTTGGTATTGTGCTAGGAGTGTTGCCTGATATTACTAGAAATTCTAGTGTTCCTACTAACCCTGGCACATTTATAGACAGTGAGAGCGATGTGGTAGGCCCAACAGTTGATCCTAGTGTAAAAAAAGATGGTAGTATGAATAAAAGACCAAGAGGAGCAGGAGAAACTGTTAAATCCAGTGAAGAATTTAGTGAGCACTACAGAGATACAGAAAATCATCCAGGGCTTGGTATAGATAGTTTAAGAGGACTAAGCAGTAGTAGTCAAAGAAGAGAATCACCAACTAATGTTTTTGGATTTAACACTCCTGGAGGTCATCATTTTGTAATGGATGATGGCACACTTCCAAATAGCGATTACAGTTTAGCACCAGACAAAAGTAGGAAAGGTGGACTTAGTAATCTTATGCGTTTGGGTAGTGCTGGCGGAGCACAAATTTTATTTCATGATGGCGCTGGATTTATCTATATTATAAGTCAAACAGGTAAGTCATGGATACAAATGAGTCAAGACGGAAAAATTGATATCTATGCAGAAGATGATGTTAGTATGCGTACAAGCAATGATTTTAATTTATATTGCGGTGGTGATTTTAATTTAGATGCAGATGCAATTAATATAAAAGCAAGAAAAGGTGATATGGCAATTGAAACTGCTCAAGGTGAATTCAATTTACACAGTAACAAAGATATTAAACTAACAACTGATCTCAACGGACATATCAAAGCAGTAGGTAATATTAGAATCAGCACTGATGGTTTAATTGATCTTAACGGTCCACAAGCCACAGAAGCAACAAAACCTACACCTAATAATCTTGAGATTAATACTAGCATTAAGGAAAGCATAACTGGTCGAGTACCTGAAGCTGAACCGTGGGGAGGACATGCAGAAGAACAAGAAATGCTTCCTCAACCTGCAAGTCCTAACGCAGATTTAACTGCAAAAGACATTGATATGTCAAAGATCAAAAACAACCAACAGCCCAATAGTAGTAAAGGAAATGTTCAAGGCAAAGGTTCACAAAGACATAATCCTAGAAACAGTCAAGAAAAAGTAGATAACTTTAATGAAAATCCAAATAACAATCTATCGGATGGCAGAGTAGCAGGAAATAATTTACCACCACAGTTTAATGAAAGAGCAGGACCAACATAATGGAAACAGTAGAAGATAGATTTAAAAAAGTTTGGAGTGATTTTACTGTTAGAGATGAAACAGCATATGCTACCAAGTTGGATATTGCAGGTGTTACCAGTAGTGATAATGCAAGATTATTAGCATTAAGTTTTTTTAGAGATTACAATGGTTTTGATGGTACTGCATACGGTGAAGGATTGTACAATTTCGGAATGACCGAACAAGAAGCATATGATTTATGGTTGCTAAGTTTTAACAGTCAAGAACAGATCGCAAAAAGACAACTTTCAACAAATGGAGTTGTAACTATAAGTCAAAGTGCATATGACGGTATGATACTTTATCATTGGGCCACAGGAAGATCACTTCAAGTAAATCAAGGTGAAATAGAATATCAATTAATAAACTCATTGNTAAANCATGACTATGAAACTGTAGCAAATATGATTGTTAATAGCAGTAATAATGTTGAACTTTGTAGAAAAATTGCAACTGTAATTAGACTAGCTGACTACGGAAGACCTAAAACAAGAGCATGGTATAGAGAAAAAGGTGTTTTTACAATGCGTGACTATAATGAAAAAGGCACACTCAGTAATGANCAACTTGCTAGAGCTAGATTTAGTTATTATGCAGAAACACTTAATTTTTTACCTTATACACCTGAAGGATTACAAAGAATACTTGCTAAAGAATATGAAAAAACACTTGTTATACAAAATTTTACATATAGTGGTACAAATACGTTTACATTAGAAAGAAGTGTAAGCATGAGTCCAATAGAAAAGCTCAAAGTTACTATAAATGACAACATTCAACAGCATTTATTTGATTTTACAGTTGATGGTACAACACTCACTATCAGTGAAAGTATGAACACTGGTGATATTATAAAAACTACAATTAAAATATAAACTGAGTATTTAATTTTACCATAAATAATAGTATGGTAACCTATATCGGATATAGCACAATAGACAGCATTAGTGGTGCAAAGACTCTGGTAGATTCAGATCTTGCAAAACGTGATTTGTTAAATCATTTTTACACTAGGAGAGGTGAAAGAGTAGCTGACCCAACATTTGGCAGTATTTTACCTGACCTAGTATTTGATCCTCTTGATGATCGTACTGAAAGACTAGCGTTAGATGATGTTGATACAATAGTAAACAATGATCCTAGATGGAATGTGCTAGAAACACTACTAAGCAAACCAACAGAACACAGCTTAGAAATAAAAGTTAGGTTAGAATATATTAACACAGGATCAGCAGAAGAACTGCTCCTCAATTTTGTAGGTGAAGAATAATGGCACAAGGCGCACGTCAAAGTAGTTTATTTGCCGCGGAAGATTTTACAGTAGCATACGAAAGTTTTGCTCAAGCAAATCTCCAAGCATATGATTTTGAAACCATTAGAAATGCTATGGTGGATTATATCACAACAAACTATCCAGAAAATTTTAATGATTACATTAATTCAAGTGAATTTATAGCACTCATTGAATTGATTGCATTTTTAGGACATAACCTAGCATTTAGAGCAGATCTAGGACAAAGGGAAAACTATCTAAGTACAGCAGAACGTAGAGAAAGCGCCTTGCGTATTGCTGAATTTTTAGGATATACACCTACTAGAAATACAGTAGCCACTGGCTATATGAAAATAGACAGTATACAAACTGATGAGCAAGTTTTTGATGCTACTGGTGAAAGTTTAGCTAATGTCGTAACACAATTTGAAGATGTAACCAATCCTCAAAGTTATCAAAACTTTTTAGCAATCATGAACGCTATTTTTCAAACCAGTAGTCAATTTGGAAGTCCTTTTAGTAGTGCAACTGTAGGTGGAATACAAAATGAAGTATATAGATTAAACAGTACTCGAAACACAAGTCAAAGAGATTTTAACAATAGAATTAACAATGCTAATGCAACTTTTAGTTTACATAGTGCCAGCATAGACAGTACTACAAACACAATAATAGAAAAAGCACCTGACCCTTATGGATTTTTTGATCTGTTATATAAAAATGATAACAGTGGATTTGGATCACCTAACACAGGTTTCTTTGTAGGCTTTAAACAAGGATCATTAAATTTTAAAGATTTTCAAATTGATAATGGGCTACCTAATCTATCTATTGATATTAATACAGACAATGTTGCAAACGGAGAAGTTTGGGTACAAACTGTTGACGAAATTGGTAATGTACAAAAGAACTGGACAAGGGTAGATAGATTGTTTGGTGCAAACACATTATTCAATGCACGTCAAAATAAAATTAGAGATATCTACAGTATCAGCAGTAGAGAAAATGATCAAATCAGTATTGTATTCAGCGACGGTCAATTTGGTAATATACCACGTGGAATAATTAGAGTTTGGTATAGAACAGGTTTAAACAGAACCTATAGCATTACTCCTGACAGTTTTAGAAGCATAAACTTTTCTATAAATTATGTTGGAGCAAGCGGTAATACACATACTGCAAACTTTAGGGCAAGTTTAAAAAGTATAGTCAGCAATGCAAGTGAAAGAGAAAGTATTGAGAGTATTAAAGCAAACGCTCCTAGATTCTTTACCACACAAGATAGAATGATTACAGCAGATGATTATGCTATTGCTCCGTTGACTGCCAGTGAAAANATAAGAAAAATTAAAAGCATTAATAGAGTACACAGTGGACACAGTAGATTCAGAGACATATATGATCCAACNGCAACATACAGTGATGCAACACAGTATGCAGATGATGTTTACATATATGAAAAAGGTGTTACAAACAGAAGTGTCGTTAGTTTGCCAAGTAGTTTAAATGGTACGCAGATATACGACAAACATATAAAACCTTTNTTNNCAGATCCNGAAATTTTTAATTTTTATTANAANAGGCAAGGATATGACAGTACAACTNACAATNCTTTTACTGACTTTAACGACACAACNAANGGNATAACATTTTTTAATAGCAACAATTCAGAANNNAATGTTTANAGATGGAATCAAATNACAAAAGGTAGTGGTAGTTGCAGTGGTTACCTAACACTCAATAGTATTGTACAGCGTATGGGACAAACNACTACAAGTGTTTTGAAAAAAGCAGATGTAAATGGATTAGTTGAATTTATTGAAGCACCATACAAAATGGGATATATTAATGGAGCTACAGTTGTTTCAGGNGGAACTGGATACACAAGTGTACCAACAGTAACAATTACAGGAAAAGGCTCAGGAGCAACAGCAATTTGTACTATAGCCAATGGTGCNGTNACNACAGTAGCTATTACNGCNAGTGGTAGCGGATATGATCAAACTACTAATATTTCAATAACAGGTGGNGGNGGTNCAGNNGCNATAATAAANGGCGAGATANTAAACGCAAAAACACAATGGNTAAAAGTTGATAGACTTTANAAAGATGGACTTGGAGATGATGATAGTGCTGGAGTTCCGACTGGTATAGANAATACAGGTAAAGGCTCGGTTGTGTTAANTGCAGTTGTAGGAAGTGGAAGTAGAATAAGACGTTTGGTTCCTAGATTGAGCACAGACTTAGATACTACAACAAGAACAAATGTTATAGCAAACATTGAAAACAACAATAGTTTTGCTTTGAGATATGATGCCTCCAGTACAAAATGGATTATAATTGACGGTGCTAACTTACCACTCAACAGTGAAACACTCAATGATGTATCCAATTGGAGTAGACAACACGAAGGTGATGGATCCAGCACAGGCATTGATAACAGTTGGATACTAAGATTAAACTACGGAATTAACGAATGGGAAATGCTTACTAGAAGAACACAGTTTATAGTGGGTAGTCCTAAAAAACTAAAATTTACAAACTTAAATTTTAATGAAACTTTGAGTAGCGAAACACTCAAGGCTTTAAGAGATAATATAAAAGTGCTGAAAATTAATCCTACTAGCATAAGCGACCCAAATCCATTGGGTAAAGATTACCAGTTTAATGCGTATGGATACTTTACATATGACGACGGATATACTGANCCACATAACTTGAGAGTTAGTTTGAGNGATCCAGACAATGACGGGTACCCAAATGACCCAGAAGCATTTGAAAAGATTGTAGGTTTACAGACAATTAAGCTAGGAACTAAAACAGTAGATGGATTTGACTATACAGTACAAGACGAAGTAGATGGTACAAATATAGTAACAGGCGTTGGAAGTTTGCATACACAATACAACAGAATTGCAGATATCAATCATTTAATTGACCCAAGCACAACAAACATTATTGATACATATGTATTGTTGGACAGCTATAATAGTTTATTTAGAAATTGGGCACAGTATGATGGAAGACCTGAAACAAAACCAAACTCTCCAACTATTAGTGAACTTACTGATATGTTTGAAAGTCTAAACGCTAAAAAATCAATCAGTGATCAGGTAATATACAGACCGGTAAAATATAAAATATTGTTTGGTAATCTAGCCAGTGGAGAACTTCAAGCAACATTTAATGTAACAAAAACATCAAACACTACACTAAGTGATACTGAAATAAAACAAAAAGTAATCAACTTGATTAATACTTACTTTAATATCGATAATTGGGACTTTGGAGAAAACTTCTACTTCAGTGAACTGGCGGCATTTATACACAACAATATGATTGGCGAAATCAGTCAGATAACTATAAGCAGTGTTGCAAATCCAAACGACAGTGGTGCATTGTTCCAAATTAACAGTACCAGTGATGAATTATTTTTACCAGTGGTAGAATCAAATAATATTGCAATTACAGGATCCAGCACAGGAAACTTAACTACCATTGGTGAAAATACAAGTGGCAACATATCTACTAGCAGTGGCTCAGGCGGAGGTTACTAATGAGCGAACGTAAACCCAGTCCAGATAAAGTTTTTAATACTACTCGACCTGGTGAAAGCCTACAAAAAATTGGTAGTAGGCGTGTAACTGAATTACTACCTGATATATTACAGACTACAGTTAACAAACAATTCTTTGATAGCACATTTGAACAGTTGATGTCAAGTGGTAGTTTAGAGCCTATTAAACATTATGTAGGCGAAAACATTGGAACTGAAAAATTTACTCCAAGTGTTACAGACAATTATCTACTAGACAATAGAACAAACGATCCTTATCAATTTTCTCCATCATTGATAAACAAGAATGATGATAATAGTATTGACCAAGTGCTTGCGTATGATGATTTACTCCGTAGTTTAAAATACAATGAAGTAAACACAAACAATCACAACAAAGTTTTAAATGAAAAAGGTTATACGCTTGACCTTCCAATTAATCATGACATGTATATCAATCATCACAGATATTATTGGGTACTTGATGTTTTACCACCAAATGAATTAAAATACACAAGTGCATTTGACGTTGATACAATTATAGGACTACCAGACTATACCACACCAACAATGCAGAATGGTAAGACACTTACATTTGAAAATGGTATGAGAATTAAATTTTCTCCTCATACTGTTGATAGGTTTACACAAACCAATAGTGCAAATACAACGTTTACAGCAAGTGTTGTCAATGCTACTCGAGCTTGGGTATTTGTAAACAATATAAGACAAATAGCCAATACTGACTTTACATACAATTTTACTACAGGTGTTGTAACTCTTACTAATCCTCCAGCAGTTAATTCAGAGATTGAAATACATACTCATTACACATATACAACTAGCGGTGACTATTTAAATGATGCAATTTTTATTGTCGATGGTGTTGGCGAAACAGGTGGTATTAGATTAACAAAACAATTTGAGGGCGGACAATATCAAGGACAGCAAGGTAAACGTACATGGTTGAATGTAACAGTTTACAACAATCAAGAACCTGCAGGTTTTGATACAGATCAATTTGCTTTTGACTTCAAACCTTTTGATCTCAGAGAACATAGAATGACCACAAGAGATTATACTTGCGAACAAAGACATGCACCAGATCAAAGTGCATGGAGTCGTAGTAATTTATGGGTGCATGAAGAAACCATTGCTAAAAGTTTAATATATCAAGGTATTACAGATGACATCTATACTTTGGATAGATATAGAGCTGTTAGACCAATTATCGAGTATAAAAAAGGTTTAGAAAAATATAGACACGGACTAAATCAAGTTTGTAATGTGGATCACTTTTTAGAATCAACTGACGATCCTGCTACAACAATAATTGGACAAACCAGTTACAATGTTTTAATAAGCGGAATAACACAAGAATGGTCAGGTACTTTTGGATATGATAGAGGTCAAAAAGTAAAAGTTACCAGCGGGACATCACCAAATTTTGTTATTACATATTGGGAATGTGTTGAAGCACATGGCGAAACACTCAACCCAACACATGGAGAGAATAGAAGATATTGGGAACAGATTGTTCCAGTTGAAGTAGAAGACAATGATCTTATGATTTTCTTCAACAGCTCAAATACTTTATACAACAATAAAATTTGGCGTATAGGCGGAGTAGGAACAAGCATTACCCTTACAGTTGCATTTAACTTTGATGGTAGTAGTGGTGCAACACAAGTAAACACAAATGATAAAATTTTAATCTTAAATGGTTTTAATACTTTTGATAGTGGAACTTTAGGTGGATTTGGACAAGGTGAAAGAGAAGCACCTGTAGCCGGCTGTGAATTATTTTGGAACGGAACAAAATGGGCATATCAAAAACAAAAAGAACACCGCAGTCAAGGTATGCCGGTTGTTTTATACGATACTGATTTAACATCTTTAGACGATGGTACAAAATATTCAGACAGCGACTTTTTTGGAACAACACTTTTTGATTTTGTACATAATACAAACAATGATTATGATGATGCACTAGGATTTAATCCTGAATATGTCGACTATGGAAATAATCCTGGATTAAATTTTTGTTGTAAATTTTTAAGTCAGAGGTTTACATTTGTTAATCAGAGTGCAGATAATTCTAGAAGCAATCAAGAAGAAATTAAAGGTTACTATTATTACAAATACTTTACAACTGGCAGATACCATAATGGTTGGTCTGAGCTAAGAGACACACAGAGAGTACACAAGAAGATTAGACGAGTTGTAAGTGATTCTGGTACTCCTATGCAAGTTGATGTTGGACATTCAAGTTTTGTTGGTGATAGATACTATAATATTTTTAAAGAAGATCAGTCGTTAGCAGTAAGCAGTCAACCAACAGCAGATGTAAATGTTGGAAGAGTAAGCAGAATAGGTGGAAAATTACCCACGCTGTTCTTTCATAACAGTAATAACTATACAATCAATACTGTTTTCCCACAAGCTGAAATTGAATTTGTTAACATGAACGATAGTCCATTGGGTACAACAGGTGTAATTAGAACAGCAGGCAGTCAGAATCAGTTTCAAATACAAGTAGGCACTCCTACAGTATCTGGTATCAAGTATAGACTTGTGTCTGATCCAGCAAACTTTGGAGTAATATTTTTTAGTGCAAACCCAAATGAAACTAATGTTACTGTATTGAGAAACGGTAAACCATTTTCAACATACAGCCATACAGGAAACATTATAAGCATCACAAGTGGACTTATAATAGATGACATTTATGAATTTAGTTTTTATACTGATGCAGAATATACTGACACAGGAGAAGGTGTTTTTGATATTGCTCAAACACAAACAATGAATCCACAAAATACAGATTTCGGTACAATCAGTTTTGGAGATTTAATACAACACCTTAGTAGTCAAATGACAAATAATCCTTTGCTTACAGGCAACTGGTATGGAACAAATAACTATAGAAATATTGTACATGTAAACAACGTTGGTGGTACAATAAGACAACAACCATACAGTACAGAATTATTAAATCAACTACTGGTTGATGTAGCAACTAACCCGTATAGTAGTTTACAATTTGCTAGTGCAAACTATGAACAGTTTAAAGAAAGATTTAAACTTAAAATTGTACAACTTCATGAAAGTTTAGATCAAACACTGCCAGTTTATCATCTTGTTGATAAAACACTAGAAGCACTTAACTTAGGTAAGAATACATCTAGTGTTTTTGCTAAAAGCCAAATGGCAATGTATAGAGATTACAAAAGTATAGATGTTAGTTGGGTACTGAATCAAACACCAGTGTTTGATTTGCCAGAAGAAATTAATAATTATGATGATACTTTTAATCATGTACAAGTATGGATCCAAATACCTGATGCCAATGGATATCACACATGGAAAGCATTAACAAAAGATAGAGACTATAATATATCAGCTAACAAAGTTACAATCACAGCAAACGGTATTAACAGTATGCCAAGCTCAGGTAAAAATAACGCACACATAAGATGGTACAAGCGTGAAAGTGTTAGCTTTGTTCCTCCTAGTGCAGTAAAACTAGGACTAGTTAAACCTAGTACACCTGAAGTCAGAAGTGATTATAACAAAGATAGTAATGAATTTTTTACAACAGAACATATTGTAGGACATGACGGTAGTATACATATTAGAAACGGAACTGAATTACATCAGAGACAAACTGTAGGATTTAATCCTGTTGATGCTGGACTTTGGGATTTAGAAAATAGAATTTACAACAATCTTGGTACTCAATTAGATGAAACTATTAATCAATCAACATATATGCCAAACGCTCATAGACCAGCAGTATACACATTAAGTGAAGTTAATGAAACTGTTAGAAGTGAATTTAACAAATGGAAAGCCAATAATAATATTACTGAACTTAATAGTACAACATATTATGACGGCAGTGACAAGTTTACTTGGAACTACAGTAGCGTAGGTCCTGGTATTGGTGGCTGGAGAGGATTGTATCAATATTACTTTAATACAGATAGACCACATTCACATCCTTGGGAAATGTTAGGTTTTAATAAGAAACCAACTTGGTGGGACGCAAATTACAGTTGGACAGATGCTACAAAACGTTCAGCACTATTACTAGCACTTGAGTTTGGAAAAGTTAGCGATCCAAGTCTAGCAGATGTTTATGATATAAATTATGCACTTAAAAATTATAATTGGCAAGTAGACACGCTGGTTACACTAACAGGTATACTAAATGATCCAGATACAGCAAATGTAGTAGCAACACCTAATTCAGCTGACGCCGCCAAAGACTTTGTATATGGTGATTGGGGACCAGTAGAAGAACAGTGGCGTAGAACAAGTTCTGGAAAAATTGCAAACATAATTGCATTTCTAAGAACTAGACCATTAGTATCAACAAACAACTATTTTAGAACTGCAAGAAGAAAAATTAAAAATATCTCAGGATATAACAGCCCACAAGATATTGATACGCAAGCATTAAAACTTTCCAGTTGGAAAGATATTAATATCAGTGGAAGCAGTATACTTGGAAAAATTATTGAAAGTGTAAACATTATCGATCCAGGCAGTGGTTATACAAGTTCCCCTACAGTTCAAGTAAGTGACAACTTTGGATTAGATGGTGCGATAACAGTATTTGTAGAAAACGGAAGTATAGTAGGCGCTAGTGTAAGCAATCAAGGTTATCAATATTTTAACAGACCTCTATTAGAACTATCATCAGGCAGTGCAGTAATAGATCCTATTTTGGCAGAAAATGCCACTCACTATTACAATGGATTAAGCAATGCTGTTACAGAGTTTAGTAAACTGTATGGCACAAATTCAGATGTATTAGAAAAAAGATTAGAAAACATCAGCTTTCAAGGTGTAATTAAAGCTGGAGGTTTTGTAAACAGAAACAATAAATTTATACTAGAAAGCAGTCAAGACAAAGGCAGAGTATTCATACCTGAAGAAAATGTCAGCACCGTAATGTATACAAGTAAGCCTGATACTGAATTCTTTTTTGGTGCGATAACAGTTAGTAAAACAGCAAACGGATATTTAATCAACGGATTTGATAATAGTTTATCATACTTTAATTACAACAAGCCTAACACAGCAACTGACGGTGTGCAAGTAAAATTTGAAGGTCAAACGACTTCAACTGTTTTACGTTATAAAGTATATGAACCTACAATTAGCAAGTTAGATTACAAAACAGAACTGAGAACAATTCAAGAAGTATATGACTTTATCAATGGATATGGACACTACTTAAACAGTTTAGGATTTACTCAACAGTGGAGAACAGCCGCCGCTAATTTTGTTACATGGGCAGTTGGTTCAAGTACTATTGATATATCACTTATACCTGATCAAACTAAAGTAATTGTTGATGATAAAATTAACGGATACTTTGATAACATCGATAAAAAGTATGACGGTGTTTATAACATTGTAAACAAACAAGGTAAACAAATTGCTAGTAACGAATTGTTAATTGACAGAGTAAGTATGGATCCAGAAGCAGAAACTATTTTTCAAGTTAAAGATACAACTGCAACAGAAATTTTTGGATTAAGATTGTACAAGGTGCAACTAGAACATGTTTTTGTTTTTGATACAATTACAAACTTTGATGATGTAATACACGATTTAAGTATTGGACTTAGCCATAAGAGAATAATTTGGAGAGGCTCAAGAACTAGAGATTGGAATGGTAAATTGTATACACCAGGTTACATTGTAACAGATAATACTGTAATACCAAACTACGATACAACTGTAAAAGAAGTTGATCAATATTTAGGTAGAACAAATACATTGAGTAATAAACAACTCAGTGATGTAGCAAGATTTAATGCAGGATATAACAAACCAAAGTGGAGTGAAAAACTAGATATCGACGATGATACACTTTATGAATTTGTCAAAGGCAGTTACAAGTATCAAGGTACTAATAGAACACTGTCAGCTTTTATGCGTAATCAAGGACTATACGACGGTGAAGCAAGTGCAGAACTATTGGAAAAATGGGCAGTAAGAATCGCTGACTTTGGAGATACATCTCCTAGAAGAACATTGGAATTTCAAATTACTCCTCAATTACTTGTTACAAGTCCACAACCAGTTAGAATAAGCAGTGGTTTTAAACATGACGTACTCAGTGATATTGTAATCGATGTTGATCAGACCAGTCCATTAAAAGTTCACGACAGTACTGAAGATAACTTTTTAACTAGACCTGTGAATACGTTTAAAGATTCAAGTGATGAACTTTTTGCAGGCGACTTTACAACCAGTGGGTTACCTTTACTTTCAGAAAGTGACTATAGAGTTCTTAACAAAGAAGACTTTACACAATTTCCAACTGAAGTAAAGTCAGCGTATGATCACAGTGGAAATTGGCAAGACATTGGACAATGGGATAGTAAAATAAGTTACAAGTTCAATGAAAAAGTTTTATATAATGGTAGAACTTGGAGCATGATAGACGAAGATGGTAGTAGTGGTGTTGCTACAGCAAACGATCCTATTGCTATTACAGGTACAACTGTACTTCCTGTAATTCCTAGCAGTGGACAAACTTTAGTAATTGACGGAAATACTGTATCACTACAAAAAAGTGCAACCAGCACAACCACAAACGTAATTACAGTTACTGGTACAGAAGATATTAGAACAACAAATGTAGTACCACATGGATCAACAGTTATACTAGGTCAATCCAGTGCGTTGAATACTACTGTTACTTTTGCAAACAGTGTAACAACTACAACATTCAATGACGTTGAAATAATTGGCACAGTAACTAATCCAACAATACAAGGTTCCAACGGTGCTACATTGATTATTGATGGTACTACAGTTACGTTTGCAGATACGATACCAACAAGCACAAATATTTCAGCTCAAACTGCTTATGAAAATGCCTTTAACGCCAGTTGGGTGCAAAACACAGGTCAAATTGCCACTACAGCAAGCACTAGAATATCAAGAATTGAAGGATTAAGATCAGCCTATGTGGCGGCTAATAGTACAGCGGATTGGACCACATGGATAACAACATACTACACAAACAATGCAGGTTTAAACATTGATCATCTTAAAACTTTGATAGCACTAGGTGGTAGTACAGAAACACCAGCTCAACTGTTATTGGATCAAGATTGTATTGCTATCAACAATATAAGACAAACATCTTATAATGGAACAAATGTTGGTGATGGTACAGAAACTATTGCTCCAACAGACATTACAAACAGTCAAAACGCATTAAACGGCGGAGCATATACAAGTGATATAGCAACGTTCTTAAAGAACAGTGCAAATGCTGGTAATGCATTTTTGTCAACCACAGTAGTTGCACAACAAACAGGTACTACTTTTAAAAATTACACACTGGCAGAAATTATTCAAGAAATTACAGATGCAGGTATCTCTAACATCACAGCAAGTGCTGATGCCAGCAGATTAAAGATAACAAAAACAACCAACACTCCTTCAAATCCATTTACTTTAACAATAGGTGTAGGTACAAGGAACAACAGCGTTGGATTCGGAACAGCAGTTCAACAAAAAACCAGTTCAAGTCAATCAGTAACCAATGACCTACCACTTTCACAACAACAGGTAATTGATCAAATCAATGCGGCAGGTATTACAGGAGTTACTGCACAAGCTGGAGCCACAAACAATTCACTATTACAAATTAATTCAACCAACAGCAATTTGTTTATTGGTGGAGGAACTTCAAACACAACAACTGGATTACCAAGCGGACTTATTCCAGCAAGTACAACGCAATCAACAAGTAATGTTGGTTTGAACATTATAGACATTGTAGAGAAAATAAATACGTTAAGTATTGCAGGAGTTACAGCCAGTAATGCCAGCAATAAACTAAGACTAACAAGTACAAACAGTACATTAGTAATTGGTGCTGGTACTGGAAATACTACAGTTGGATTGACTGCTCAAACAATTAGTGCAACACAAAGTACCACTAGTGCAGTATTCAATGCACTAGTAGACAATAATGGTAATCCTGTATTCCAAGAAGATGCAAATGATCCAAACATTTTTAGTATTTGGGTTGCAGATGACAGTGAATTTGGCAACTACAACCTGGGCTATCAAATTTACCAAACAATGGATTTTGGCATGTATACTTTTGATATATGTGCAGGGCCAGAAGCGGCAGATGAAGCTGAAATCAAAGTAAACAGACAAACTGGTGATGTTCAAGCTCACAATCTTGCAGTTGGTGATTTTATTTTAATCAGAGGTAGTAATAGTGTACCTAACATAGACGGCGTACACAAAGTTACAAAAATCAGTAATCAAGTAAACAAATTTTTCATTGATGCATTTATTGAACAAAATGGTAATACTGGTAACGTTTATCCACTGAGAAAAATGCGTTTCTCAACTTACACAGCATTAGAAGCCGATAGACAAGTTAAAGTTAATAATGTATTCAAATACAATTTTGCAGATATTAGACAAACACTATCAGCAAATCCAATTTATGCATTTGTTGATGATGATGGCACCGGAGCAAGTGCAGTATATCGTTGGATAGGAACCTGGAATGATACCAACGGACATGTCGGTAATTGGGATAAAGTAAGAAGTGGAACTGCACAAGCTAGAAATGATTTACTTGAAAACATAACATTGTATGATGCTGAACAGCAAAGCACTATTACAACATTAGAAACCTATGATCCTGCTAAAGGTATAATTTTTGGATTTGTCGATAGAGAAATAGATTTTAAAACTACAAATGATATTGCCAACTATAACTTTAATAATATAGATGGTGGTGTTACAAATATTGAAACTTGGGGAAGAGAATATTTAGGTTTACGTTGGTGGAATACAAGCACCGCAGTATATTTGGATTATGAACAAAGCACAATAGATTACCAACAAAACAACTGGGGAAAACTATTTGATGGTGCTAGCATTGACATTTATGAATGGACAGCAAGTCCAGTACTTCCTGAACAGTGGAGTGAACTAGTTATACAAAAACAAATTGTTGATGGCAGAGTGGCAAGCGGTGAAGCATATAGTGTTCTTATAAATGGACAAACTGTTTACAACTGGTCACAAGAGAATTACTACAATACATCAAGTAAACAAACTGAAACAGTTTACTACTTTTGGGTAAAAAATAAAACAAATAGCACAAGGCAAAGCAACTATAACGTATTTCAATTAGCACAAGTGCTTACAAATCCAAATAGTTTTGATTTGAGTTGGTCTGCACAAGTTGGAGGTGATAGTTTATTACTAGCAAACATTACTAATTTTGTCAATGATGATACAGTTGCACAACTTAAACAAAAAGCAACAGGACTTGCATTGCCAATGCAAGACTGGATTATGCTTGCTGAAAAAGACAATAATATAACAATACCTGAATATCTACATGTAAAAGTAAGAGATAGTTTAGCTGGATTTAATCGATTTAGTGTTGATAAAGACTACACCACATGGAGCAATGCTACTGTTTACGCAATCGATTCGGTAGTTAAAGAAGGTGCAAACTTTTACATAAGTTTAAAAGACAACAATCAAAATGAACAGCCTAGCACAGACAATGATATGAGTAATTGGAGTAGAATTTACGATTACGATTTTATAGAAGATACACAAAAAGATGATATTAGAATTTGGCGTGGGCAACCTGTGCCAGATCTTAAACTTCATAAGTTCAACAGATACGGACATCAGGTACGTCCTAGACAAAGTTTATATAGAGATGTAAAAGAAGCTAGACAAAACTTCGTACATAGTGTAAACTCATTGTTAAGTGAAGTAAACGTTATTGATGAAATTAATAATTGGGAAAATGCATTTAGCACTACGTTTGTAGAAGGTTCAGTAACATATAAAGTAAAAGACTATGTAAATCTAGTTGATTGGCATCTTGTAGAAAAAGACAGTGATGGAAATGTAACATACAGATTCAATCCTAACACAGTAGCTGACTTGGTATATGATAATAAAAATGATTATATCAATGCAGGTGAACCTACTGAAAGTGGCACTTATGTATTAATTAAATCAACAAGTCCAAGTGCAGATTTAGATAGAGCTGAAATGTACTATTACATAGATGGGATAGACAAGTTAGTTTATAAAGAAAAAGCAACTATACAACTCAGTGAAGAACTTTGGAACCAGTCTAAGTTTGGTAACGGATATGATGCAATTGGTTTTGATGTTACTCCTTTTGACAAGTGCAGTGACAATGTAATTGGTCAACTGATGGATTTAATTAGAAGTGAAGTTTTTATTGCTAAACATCATGTAAAATACAATCAACTTTGGTTCAAGTTACTTTATACAGCTATACTACAAAATACAGCAAGCGACTTTGCATTTAAAACTACTTTTGCTCACTTGGGAGTTAAGAGACCATTGCTACTAAACAAAGCAAAATATCAAGAGTATGATATAAACACTATAGAACAGTTTGTCAATGATATTAAACCTTTCCATACAAAAATACTAAGCAGTATGGAAAGCAATACCTATGGTGAATCAACTATGATTAATGTTGAAGAGCAAAGTAGAAACAGTGAAATTACTATAAAGTATGAAGATCATAGCACAAGAACTTGGGCAGGTGATACAGAACTATTAGGTGGAACATTTATAGATACACCAACACATACAGATTCTTCATTGTTTACACATGTACAAGCAGACCTAGAATATGATTATAATGGACAGGTATTTGTACAGCCGGCAACTGAAGGTTGGGGAGGAGAACTTGTACCTACAGACTTCACAGAGAATATCAACATGTTAGTTCAAACAAATGAAAGTGGTCCTGTTACAATTACATCAGGTGCATTGTATAGTGTAAATTCAGAAGAAAATCAACCTAGAGGTATAACATTCAATGACAATGGAACAAAAATGTTTATCATAGGTACAAATGGTGATGATGTGAATGAATATACTCTTTCAGTAGGATTTGATTTAGCATCTACAGTTACATTTGTAGACAGTTATGCAGTTACAGAATGCCCAAATCCAACAGCAGTAAAATTTAGTTTTAATGGTTCAAAAATGTTTGTTACTGGTGTAGGAAATAGTAATGTTCATGAGTATTTTTTAACAACTGGTTTTGATGTTTCGACTGCAAGTTTTACTCAAACACTTGTTACATCAACTGTTGACAATGATAATTTTGGACTTGACTTTAAACCTGATGGCACTAAAATGTGGATTACAGGAAATCAAAATGACAAGATATATGAATACAATTTATCTACTGGATTTGATATTTCAACAGCAACATTCAATCAAGATTTATATTTAGGTGCTATAGATATTGAACCTTTTGGTATAGAGTGGAGTACCGACGGTCAAAGATTGTTTATAGTAGGAACACGAGGAAACGGTGTAGATGAATTCAGAGTAACTACACCCTGGGATATTTCAACTGCAACACATGTAGGATTTTATGCTGTGGTAGTTAATCCTTCGGGTTTACATTTTAGTCCTGACGGATTAACAATGTTTGTAGTAGGAAATATAAGTGATGTAGTAAAAACAAGACACTTATCACATCCTTACAGACTGATATCAAACGACGGATATAGTCCTACAGCAAATAGTAGAGCATTTAGAATGATGCAGTATCAACCAATGGATATTCAAATAAGTAATGTTATTATAGATAGTCAAAAAACTGAATTACTTGCTGATATTACAGTATTCAGTGATGAGATTACTGTTAATGACGTAACAGTATTTGATGATCCTAATGTTGCAATAGCAAGTGTTCCTGGTGTAGCATGGATTGGAACTGAACGTATTGAATATGAAGCAATAGATATAGGAAACAGTAAACTTTTTGGAGTAACAAGAGGAACACTAGGCACTAGTCCACAAGCACACAGCACGGGTGACCAAATATGGAACACAGGCCCAAGTACACGAATTCCGACCACAGAAAAGTTCTCACATTATGGTAATGGTCTAAGACTAGCCTATAATGATAGTGGCGTTAGCCTTGCATCTGCAGGAACTACACCTGAACACGCATTCATTAGAGATGCAGGCAAAGGAACGATATAAATACATTAAATGGAAAGAACAATGAGTTTAGACAAGATCAATGATACATCACTTATAGGAATCGAAGGTCATATTAAAATATGGGATCCTGACTCAGGTGAAGTTTTGGTTCGTAGAAGAAATGCAATTAATTTCGAGAATATGAGTATTGCGTTAGCTAGTTTGCTTGCAAACGAAGCCGGCAATACCGGAACACATCATATTGCTACATTAAGATTTGGAAATGGTGGAACAACTATTGACGGATTGGGAAATGTAACGTATAAAGCTACTAATACAAATAGTGCAAGTGGTGTATTATATAATCAGACATTTAGTCAAGCTGTTGACGAAGCAGTGACTTCAAGTGCCCTTAACGGTACTGAAATAAGTCATACTAGTCCTAATACATACAGTGATGTTATTACAACATGTACACTAGATTATGGTAGTGTTGCAGGACAAGATTCAACAGACGTAGCTACAAATATGAATGACACATATGTATTTGATGAACTTGCAATTTTTAGTGGCAACAACGATTTGTTGACACATGTTGTTTTTCATCCTGTGCAAAAAAGTGAAAACAGAAAAATACAAGTAATTTACACACTAAGGATTCGATCAAGTTTTGCAGACTTATAAGGAAAAGACATGCCGTATACAATAGATTTTAGTCAAAGCAGTAAAACAGCAATAGTTGTTAACGATGGAACAATTGATACCAGTACTAGTATAGGATTAATTGGTAAAAATTATACTCGCTTTGGAGAAACATTAAACGAAAATTTACTACACTTACTGGAAAATTTTGCTAACACAAATGCTCCAAGTAATCCAACTGAAGGTATGCTGTGGTACGATACAACAAATAGTCTCTTGAAAGTTTATGATAATGGTGTTTGGACACCTTTACTTTCAGGAGCAGGAACTACAAGGATTGAATTCAGAAATAGAAAAGATACGGGCGGTACTTTCCATAAAACAATAGAACTTATAGTTGATGCAAATATTGTCCATATTACAACAGATGATACTACGGCATGGACACCACACAACGATGAGAAATTGGAAGATGGCGTAACTCTACTCAGTACACAGTTTCCTACAATACAATCTGGTATTACAATGAACAATACCACACATTACAAGTTTAGAGGTATAGCCACTAGTGCAGAGTACGCCGACCTTGCTGAAAGATATGAAACTGATGATGAATACGAAGCAGGTACAGTAGTTAGACTAGGCGGAACACACGAAATTACGCAAACATTACAGGAAGCAGACGAAGATGTATTTGGTGTTATAAGTACTTCACCTGGTTTTGAAATGAACGCAAGTGCAGGTACAGATGCTACACATCCTTTTGTAGCACTAGCAGGTAGAGTTCCATGTAAAGTAATTGGAAAAGTAGCCAAAGGTGATAGAATGATAAGCAGTTCAACTCCTGGACATGCAATGGCACACAAGTATGCGCCATCATTTGTAGGTGACAGGTTTAGTTGGAATATAGTAATAGGAAGAGCATTAGAATCAAAGGATACAGACGAAGCTGGCACAATAGAAATAGTTGTGGGGTCAAAGTAAATGTCTGGAACTATCGGTGGATTAGCTACAAACGAAGAATACAATTTAGTTGCTGTTGATGTAAACAAAGTATTCGGAGACAAGTATCCAACTGCGGCTGTTACTGATAGTAACCGAGTTAACACACATAAATTTGGTTGGGGTGCAGTAAACCTTGATGATGCACTGGCTGACGGTACATTGATTACCGCAGAGCGATTACAAGGAATGGTAACCAGGACAAACATCAGTTTAAATCATACAGAAATACCTGACAGCGTTTTAGTTTTTGCTGTTCCTACCAATAGAACAACTATTGCGGCTAATACACCAATTAGAGCTGAAGATTTAAATTTAGTAAGAACAAAGTTTAGCCCAATACTGGTTAATAATGAGCATACAAAAGTAGATGCTCAAAATGCCAGTGCATTCAATTCAGATACTACAGGGTATGAAAGAAGCACTACTTGGAATAACAAACTTGTAGGAGAGCATAAATTTGAATGGGCAGATTATAACAAAGCAAGATACTTTTTTAACGGAGGTGGTCAGCTTAGATTAGCACTCAACATGACCGGTGGATCAACTGCTGGATATTTTAACTGGAGTGATGTTATTAACGAAATGGGTGTCCTTAATATGAATTGGGATACCGTTACGCAAAGTGCGGCTATTACAAGTGGAACCAGCGAAGGAAAAGGCTTTTACGATCTTACAGACAAATACGGAGATGGTAGCGACGGCCCAACTACAAATGAAGGCTTGCTTTTTACGTCAAGTGGTGTTACAATAGGTAGAAAAGTTGGAACATATGGTTCTTATAGCTATGGATACGGATATGGTTATATCACAGGACAAGGATATCATCCAGCATGGACAGATCCTATGCAAAGCGGATATGGCTATGGTTACGGTTACGGCTATGGTGGCATTTATGTAAGTTCTTATAGCGCCTATAGTACATATCAACAATTAAAATTTAAATTATATGGAAAATATATTAACAATGGAGCAGGTGTTCAATTTAAAATATTCTTAGACGATACAACACACAACAATTTTGTAGATGGAACTATCACCCCTACAGTAAGTTATTTGATGCCTGATACATTAACAATAGGCACACATAGTTTTGATGTTACGCCTGCACCAACTTTTACAGTAGTTAATGATTTTACTGGTCCAGATGATTATTAAAATTAAAAAACTGTTGACAATCCACACATAAATAAGTTATAGTAGCATATAATTAAAAGGAGAAACTCAGTATGGACGAGAGACTCGAAAAAGCATTAGAGTTTGCAAACTATAGAATTACGTTAGGTAATCAAAAGCGTACACTGAAACAAAGAACACAAGTTCTGCAAACAGTACACTACGCTAAAGGTGTATTCCATTCAAGTCAGACTACTATTGCTTTCGTCAAAGCACTGGTTGATATTGGAAAAAAAGAATCTATTATTATAGATACAAAAGAAAATCCTATTGTAATTGATGATCTTGCAGATTTTTTAGAGACACTTGTAAGTGCATATACCGAATCGATGAACGAGTATAAGATACAGGCTGAAAAAATTAGGAAAGCAAGGAATATCAAAAGTTTGATGGATTGGTGATAAATGTCAGAAAAACAAGGAAATGGCATTTGTCTTTTTTGTTATAACAATGAACAACTAGACTATTCTAAATTTGCAATGTTAGCCTCGACTTATGCTAAAAAGCATTTAGACTTGCCAGTTACATTAATTACAGATGATGGCACAAAAGATTGGATGGAGCAAAACCATTCTCATGATGAGATTGATGCTTGTTTTGATCTAATGATATTAGATAATTCAGGAGTTGCTAGCAAACGCAATATGCGTAAACACATGGATAGTCCATGGACAGAATTTAACGCACCATTTTTTAACAGTAACAAACACACAGTATTCTATCATACACCTTATGAAAGAACACTACTGTTGGATACTGATTATATTTTAGGTAATAACTTTTACAAATATATTTTTGATACAGACGAACCTATTGCACTACATAGGTATGCACAATATATTGGCGGCGAACTTCCATACAGAAATGAAATAACATTGAATGAAGCAGGTATTCACCATTGGTGGAGTACTATTGTTTACTTCGACCAAAGCGAAGAATCTAAACTATTTTTTGATATTTGGAGTCATGTAAAAGATAATTGGGAATACTACAGTCTATTATATCAATATCCTAAATTGTTGTTTAGAACAGACTTTTGTGTAAGCATTGCCTGTCATTTAATGAACGGTATGAACAATGATAATTTCATACATGATTTCTTAGGACAGCCATTATTAAATATGGATCAAAAAGACGATATTGCAAAAGTAAATGGTGTTGATGATCTTGTGTTTTTAAAACACAATAGAGCAGAAGCTTGGAAAAACATTTTGTGTAGATATACAAAACAAAACCTACACATTATGAACAAACGTGCATTAGATAGGCACTACAATCATTTAATGACTTTAGCGAAAGAAGAAGCCAGTGTCTGACAAATTAGAAACACTTGAACTAGAAGAAGAAACACCACAACGTGGATATGTTACACTTGGTATAAACACCAGTGAAGATAATATTAGATATTGTTATGCCCTAGCATGTAGTATTAAAGTTTGTGATCCAGATGCAAGCATTACACTGGTTGTAGATAAAGGTCAACTAGGTAATGTACAAAGTTTCTATGAACATGTATTTGATTATATGATCGAATTACCCTACGGAAATAGTGCTCATAAAGATGGCTTCCACGGAATGAACTTATGGCAAGTGTTTTATGCTACGCCATATGAAGAAACAATATATGTTGACTATGACACACTTTTTATCAATGTTGATATACATAATCTATGGGACACAATGGCAAGTGGTACAGGAAGCATAAGTGTACCTAAAAATGCTTATAGTTATAGAAATTTTCCAGCAGTACCTATGTGGAGATTTGAATACGAAAATACATACAAGTTACCTAAGTATTGGTATAATTTGATATATTTTAGAAAAAGTAGTGAAGTTGCAAGAGAATGGTTTAAGATGGCTGACCCAGTTATGCAAAACTGGAGAGATGTATACAATCATGTTTTTCCAAACAAAAAACCAGAATACTTTCAGAAGAATCTACTTGGAAATGTTATTACACATTTTGTTGATCATACAGATGAAATTGGTGTAACTCTTAATAATCATTATGACCTACACAGTCAGTCACATGGTGCTTTTACAGATCCAAATGAAATTCCCAAGAACTGGACTGATATGTTAAATTATTGGGTAACAGACAAAGCCAAAATACAAATTGAAAATAGTATCATTAGCAGTGGAATTATTCATTATAGCGATGAGACTTTCTTATCAGATGAAGTAGTAGATGTCTTCAGAACTAACCTTACTCAGAGACTACAAGAAAGATAAACCAGCACCCAAGTGGTGTGTTTATTATGATACCGACACAGGTGATATTGTTACGGTAACAAATCGTGAAAAGGATTTCATTAAACATCCTTTTATCGAAACTAATAGTGATGATGCAAGAAAAATACTTATGGGTCATGTTGATCCAAAAAAATTTGCAGTAGTAGACGTAAATCAAGAACTAAAACTAGTAGAAAAATCAGCTGTACTTAGAATTAAAGAAGCTGAAAGACGTCTAAGTGTGATTCCATTAAATGATAAAACTAAAGCAGATGTTAATATTATTATGTATATTAACAACTGGAAAATGGAAGTAAATTTTAACCAAGACACACTTTATCGTATGACAGGTAAAAGATTTTTTCGTAACATCAGTTTGAATCCAGAGAAAGATGGATCGTATGATCCTATTACATTGTTTTTGATAAAAGACAACGACCCAAATTTTTTNGTNANAACNATAGAAATTGATCCNGNAGAATTAATNGAAGAAGGNTATNTNATTTTTGATATGGCNCCNNTGCGNAGANTATGTGNNNTAGGNGANNTNAGTNTTNTNACTAANAANATATTTTCNANCTTATAGACTACANNGAAAAGCAAACTTTACAGGAATAGATTATAGAACTAGATTTAGCAAGAGAAGAGCTTTCACTCAACCAAGTCCTATCATGGACGACATAAGTGCAGACTTTACAGTTTCTCGGGGCGATGGAGTTACTAGATTTAAGAGTAATTTTCAAAACCCACAAGAACAAAAGATATATACTAATGTTGCAATATATGTAACCGATAGTAAAAACCCAAGCCAATTGTTAGAAAGGATCGAATTACCTTTAGCTGATATTGGTTGGAATAGAACTGTAGAAGTACAAACACCAAACATCGAAGACTTAACACAGTGTGGTCTACTTTGCAGAGAGTCAAATACAGATTTGACTTTTGACTATGCTGAATAACACGGAGAAAAACCTATGCAATTAACGCCAATCACTGAATTTGATATTATTTTTATAAGCTATGATGAGCCAAATGCAGATCAAAATTATGCAGACCTGCTTGATAAATGTCCTTGGGCAAAACGCAGTCACGGAGTATGGGGTAGTGATGCCGCTCACAAAGCCGCGGCGGCAATGAGTGAAACAGATAGATTTGTTACTATAGATGCAGATAACATAGTAAGAGAAGATTTTTTTAATGCAGAATTAAACATGAATAGAGTTAGTGATACAGATGTAATTAGTTGGGCAGGTAAAAATACAGTAAATGGTTTGGTGTATGGTAATGGTGGTATTAAGTGTTGGCCCATAGATGTTGTTAATAGAATGCGTACACATGAAGCGGCTCCTGAAAGTGATAAAGCAAGTCAGGTTGACTTTTGTTGGAATATACGTTATATCCAAATGAATAATGTGTACTGTGATGTTATGAATAATGGTAGTCCATTGCAGGCATGGAGAGCAGGTTTCCGTGAAGGTGTTAAGATGGGACTAGAAGGTGGTGATGTTGTAGATCCTAGTCGTATAAAAGCAATACACAGAGAAAATTACAAAAGACTGTTGGTTTGGATGACTGTGGGCGAAGATGAAACAAATGGTTTATGGGCAATTTACGGTGCAAGGTTAGGTTGTCATATGACAAATATAGAGAGAAGAAAATGGGACTGGCGTAACGTGAGAGATTTCGATTGGTTAAGTAATTTCTTTAAAACAGATTTGTTTCCTGAATTTGAAGGTGGTGATCAAATGTGTATTAACACCGGAGTAACTTGGGATTGGAATAAACTTAAAAACAAATCTGTAGAACTAGGAGATCAACTTAGATCTGAGTTGGATTTTGAAATTACTGATATGGATCATACCGGTAGTAGATTCTTTAAGACAGTATACAAGAATCCGCACAGATTAGGTGCAATGGTCAGAGAAGATCAGGTTAACGACAGTATTGGGTAAGTATGACAGACTGGGATGAAATGTATGGAGAAACATTTTGTGTTTACCCTTGGTTGAGTTTGATGGTCAATACCAGCGGAAGCATCGACTTCTGTTGTATTGCTAAACCCAGTGTACTCAGAGGCGACGACGGAAAAATTCTAGACATCAATAAAACTACATTAAAGCAAGCATGGAACGGCAAAGACATGCGAGATATACGCATGGCTATGATGCAAGGAGAAGAAGTTAGCAGTTGCAAACATTGTTATCTACAAGAAGAAGTAGGTAAGAAAAGTTTTAGACAAATGCACAACGAAGAATGGGAAAGACGCATTGGTGAAGATGCAATACACCAACGCATAGAAGCAAGTTACGAAAATGATTTTGGATTACCAGACCATGACCCACTTTACTTGGATTTGCGTTTAGGTAATCTATGTAATCTAAGTTGTAGAATGTGCAACAGTTTTAACAGTAGTACCATTGCAAAGGAAGATGCTAAACTTACTGACGTAGAAGAAGATTATACTCGCATACAAGAAAAGACTTATGGTAAAAGACCAGACTGGATCAACAGTAAAGAATACAGAGAAAAGTTTGATGCTGATGATTTTTGGGCTGATATCTATGAATGGATGCCCAAGTTAAGAAAAGTTTACATGACTGGAGGCGAGCCAACTATGATTCAAAACAATATGCAGTTTTTGGATTATGCGGCAGAAAAAGGACACAGCAAACATATCAATGTGTTTATGAACACCAACTGTACAAATGCAAATCAGAAGTTTTTAGACAGTATTAGTAAATTTGAAAGTGTAGATATTAATGCTAGTTTAGATGGAATAGGGGTAGTAAATGAATTTATACGTGGTACAAAGAGTTGGGATATTATCCTTAGAAACTATAAAAGTATATTAAGTTTGCCAAATGTTGCAAGCAATATAAGTCCTGTATTACAAATTTATAACCTAAATAGAATACATGAAATACTGTATCTTGCAAATGACTTGGGAGAAGAATTTTATGCAGGAAAGCCAGGATTAGAATGGAAAAGTATTGGTGTTGATATTTTAATTAACACACATCCTCCGTATTTAGATGTAAGGAATCTTCCTGTTGAAATGAGACAGGATGCAAAAAATAGATTGCTTGAATTTAAAGACAAGTGTAATATACTATATGAGAAGAATTGGTTGATTAAAAATAGTGTAGACGGTATTGTTGGATACTTAGAACAACCGCAACTGGACACATGGAAAGAACAATTACAAGACTTTGTAAAGATGACTGAAACATGGGACAGACAGCGTAATACCAACTTTAGCATTGTTGATGATAAGCTATATGAAGATATTAGAAAGTTGGTAGAATAATGGCACAAGATTTTTTAGAAGATTATGGAAAGAAGTTTTGCATCTTACCTTGGATGCACATGGCAACTTATACAGACGGTACAGCTTTGCTATGCTGTCTAGCTCAACCTACACAGGATCAGCGTATTAACTTAAACAATGCTGATATAAATGCAGTATGGAACAGTTACTATTGGAAAAATGCTAGAAAAGATATGCTTGCTGGCAAGGCTCTAAAGGCTTGTATGCATTGTTGGAAAGAAGAAGCGGCTGGNATTCGTAGTCATAGAATGAACGAAAATAATCTATGGGCTAGAAAACTTGGTAGAGAGTATATCAATGATTTGATAGCAAGTACAAATGAAGATGGTAGTTTAGACCAAGATGTAATAACATTAGACCTACGTTTGGGTAATACCTGTAATGTTCAGTGTGTAATGTGCAGACCAACTGATTCAAGCAAATGGGTAAGAGATGCAGAAAAAATTAGAGACTTGAATAATGATAACCCAGAAGTTAGAGGTGACTGGGAATGGAAAATACAAGATCATTGCAACAACAAATATGACTGGGCCGCTGACGATGAATTTTGGGAAAAAGAAATAGATCCTCTATTACCAAACATGCGACATTTTATATTTGCAGGAGGTGAACCTTTATATCTTAAAAATCATAAACGCTTTCTTAAAAAATGTGTAGAAAGTGGACATGCNGGAAACATAGAATTACGATACCATACCAATGGCACAATTATGCCAGATGATATACTTGAACTGTGGAGTAACTTTAAATTTGTAGAACTTATGCTTAGTATAGATGGCATAGGAGAGATGAACAAATGGTTACGCTATCCAACTGATTGGGAAACTGTGCATAAAACACTAAACAAAGTAGAACAAGCACCAGAGAATATTGTTGGTAAAGTTCTGTGTACAGTAAGTGCGTTAAACATTTGGTATCTACCTGACTTTGCTGAATTTTTGTTTAGTCAGAACTACAAAAAAATTGGAGTACACGATCACCAAGGAATGTTCCATCCTGGAGTATTACATTATCCACAATACATGTGTGCTAAAGTTTTACCACCAGCAATGAAAGAAAATATAACAGAAAAAATTGACAACTTTATGCAAAAGTATCCGGAGAAGAATAAAGTACAAGAACTTAAAAATATGACTAACTTTATGAACAGTGAAAATTGGAACGACAAATGGCCCGCATTAAACAAGTACATCAAAAGTATAGACATAATGCGTGGTACAGATTTCACACAAGATTTTGCTGAACTTTATAAAATATGGAGTCAGTATGAAGTTTGAGCTTGAGTTAGAAAACAAAGATAAAGACACGCAACTTATTACATGTGATATATTTGCTTATTGGTTTGACCTTGGATTAGATAGTATTGGTCAGCCAGAAACAACTCATTGGAATGTTTTTCATAAACATGATGCACTAGAAAGATTATATAAGGTTATTCCTCTACTCAATGATAAAGTCAATGAATGGAATACTATTGCTGAAAAATATAAAACAGCTGATGTTCCACTTAGCAGTATATTAGGTCATACAGTAATGAGTAACGGGCAAGCGTTTTGTACTATTGAAAATAAATTAGACAAGTTTAAACCACTAGAAGCCTGGTACAAATTAGATGCAGGAAAAATTGATCATAGATGGGGATTAATTGTACATCAAGATATTATTAATCCAATGCAAACACAATGTATACTGGTCTATCGTGTTTTAAATGACCAGGGTTATATAGACAATGTTAAAAAACTAGTTGACATATTCAATACACTAAAAGTATTAAGAGACATAACAACAACAATTACACAAGAAACAAANCTACAAAATTTTGGTTTAAAATTTAATGAAGATTTTCATTTACTAGATGATGAATGGGCAGAAAGATTTAGCATGGAACGAAATCCAGGTGAGATATTTTTATATCCTACACAAATTGGATACGACTATGATAATGTTATGATTGAAATGTATGATGACGACAAGCACAATGCTATTAAAATGACCAGTAATAGTTTTGACTTGTTAGAACAACAAGTTTGTTATACAGGAGAATTATTGTTTTGGTGTGGTGACCCAAGAACACACGAAGAAGCATTAGATCATTTAAATTACAGTCTTATGGATTATTGGGGCGGGTACAAAATTAAAAAAACTGATACAAGAAACAAATATGACATGCTTACTTGGGGTATGATAAAAGTAGGCAGTTTTGATGTTGTTCCAGAACCAGAGTTTAACACAGTAAGAAATTATAAAATTATTGAACAAGACAATACAACTGAACAAGAGGAAGAACTAATAGATGTTGTCAGATAGTGCTGAACTTGTTGAAATAAAACAGAAGTATAACAAGTACTTCCATATCAATTGGAACTTGACAAACAAGTGTAATTTTAGTTGTGCATACTGTCACCCTTATAACTATGAAGGAAGTAGTCCAAGTTTTGATTTAGATACTTACAAAAATTTTGTAGCACGAGTAAAAAGTTATCTCAACGAAGACGAGGAACTGGTAATAAGTTTTACTGGTGGAGAACCTACAGCATTGCCATTGTTTGATGACTTTTTAACTTGGCTTGTAGAAGAAAAAGTACAAGTTGGATTAACAACAAATGGTAGTAAAAGTTTAAAGTTTTGGGAAAAACACAAAGAAAGTTTTCGTTGGGTAAGTTTTAGTTTTCACAGTGAAAAAACTAACCTTAGACATTGTGTAAATGTTATCGATACATTATGGCCTTATACACTATTAGGTGTGCGTATTATGATGCATCCTGAACAACAGTATTTTGACAAATGTGTAGAATTCTTTAACATTCTCAAAACTGAGCCTTATTTGGGTCAGTTCTATGTAGAGAAAGTTCCTATTGTTGCTGACTGGTTAACAGAGAAAGAACGACCACATATCTATACTAAAGAACAGCAAGCACAGATTGATGAAAAAATTGCATTCAAAAGAAAAACTGGAAATTTTGATGTCAGCTTTGAACAGTATTCAATGCCTATTGATGCTACAGCGGTTTATAAACTTGCTGATGGTAGATATAAAGAAGAAACTATATTGGATACAAATGGATTATATTCAGCTAAGAAGAACAAATTTAAAGGTTGGAAATGCAATGCTGGTATAGATGGTTTATTTGTTAATGAACTAGGACTAATAAGTGGTGCGGCATGTTTACCAGAAGGTAAAGATGAAAACGGAAGCATAAAATGGTTGGGTAGAATAGACAAACCAAAAAGTTTTAGAATGCCTGCTTATGCGTATACATGTGAAAAAACACATTGTTTTTGTAATACAGATTTAATACTAAGCAAGTTTAAAGAAGCGGTAGCCGTATGAAAAAGTTACATTATATACCAAACTGTTGGCATGAACAAATTGCAAAATTGTACGACTTAGAGCTTGTAACTGAAAACGCTGACATAGTTATATTGCGTGATCCATTTGATAGAGCTGTTGAAGAAGTAATGGATTTTTTGGATAGTAAGGGTGATACTCGAGGTAAAACTTTTGAAGAATTGATATTTGAAAATAAAAATGTTTATTGTAAAAGTCTTAAAATAGATAAAGTACACACAGATGATTTAAAAGAAAAAAACTACAAGTTTGTTTGGTTTACAAGTTATGCAATATGGCCTAGAATAAGTGGAGTACTTCGACCTAAAGAACAAGTAAAAAATCATAAAAATTTTACATTAGAGTCAACAGCTGAACAACTCAGTAAATATCTTGGAGTTGAAAACAAGCCTATAAATGTAAATCAAAGATTTGATACATTTGAATTAGATACAGCATTGCGAGGAGACTTTCAAGTTTCAAACACAGAGGATTATAGTCTATTGCGTAAATTAAAAACTAGAGCAGATACTGGAGATAGATATGAAGTCAAATGATTTATTAGTATTTCCTCATTGTCCTAAAACAGGCGGCACAACTCTCAAAGAAAGATATAGACATGGTAACGAAAGTTTTGTTGTTACCGACCTTGGTGATCGTGTTACTGACAAAACCAAAGTTGCTTTTGGACATAGTGTGCAAATTGGAGAATATGATAAACAGTTTGACAAAAATATAGTTTACCTAACTTGTGTAAGAGATCCTATCAGTAGGATTATGAGCATGTACAATTTCTATCGTACACAACTGTTTTACTTGAATCCAGACAGTCCAGATGTTGATTTTTATCTTTGGTTCATCAATAAAGATGTTATACGACCTATGCCAGTAACCAAACAATACGAATACTATTTGTATCAGCATGTTGATGTTGATGATTGGTTTGCCAATAAAGTTCTACTAGACAATGCAAATATAAACGACATGTATAACAANACAGTTTTAACCTGGGATGTCAAAGAAGATAAGAGTTATGTGGATAATAAAAAGATACAGAAATGTTTGAAAGAAAAAAACAAAATTGAAACACATAATATGGAAGTTACTTGGGAACGCATTATGAATAAAATGAATCATGTGTTTTTTCAATGCGAAGATATAGTAAACAAGTTTGATGATTTAATAGCACACTATAGATTGGATCTTAGAGTTTGGGACAAAATGACTATAACCAATGAAACCAAATACGATCTTAAAAGACACAATTTAGAATATGTAAGTTTTTTTGAACTTGATGAAGACTTGCAATATCTAGTAGAACTAGATCTTCAAGCAGATATTGAATTTTTTAAAAGGTGCCAGCAAAAATGGAAACACTAGCAGTATTTCACATACTTAAAAATGCAGGTACTACACTGATTGACAGGTACAAACACAATGAAGGTTTTGTATATCAGAGAGTTGCCAATGAAGTAATTTATAGATATCAAAGCGAAAATCAATCAACTTATTATATAGATGAATGNAANGAANCACAACCACAAGTCGTNTTTGGNCATGGCGTAACCTTTGACTGGGATTATCGATTGCAAAANCGTGTANAGTATGCTACTATACTAAGANATCCTATAGATCGTATCATGAGTGCATATAATTATTTTAGAACAGAAATGGCTTCAGTGCATAGTCATTATACGGATATTGATTTTAAAACTTGGATGATTAACTGTAGTAGAATGTTGCCAACTCCTGTGTTTAATCAATATCAACAATTTAGCAAGCAAGTTTGCTTGCGTATAGATTATGGTAGGAATATAGATACAGTGCGTGAAAAACAATTATTTGATGAAGCTATAAAGAACATTACTCGTTTGAGTAGTGTGTTTTTTATTGAAGATAATTATATAAAAAAGTTCGATAAACTTGTAAAACAGTATGGAGTTAATCCAGAACCTACTGTCAACTATCAACATAATACAAAGTTTATTCTAAGTCAACATGGATTAGATTATCTGCATTATGAAAACTTAGATGACTCTGACAAACGTTTGATAGAACAAACAACTACTTGTGATGTTGAATTTTACAATTACTGCAAGGAAAAATTTGCATGAGAGACTACTACAAACCAAATAGAAAGTATGTAGGACAAATAACTACCGATAAACATGGCACTGCTTTTGAGCATGGGCTTGGGTATTACGATCTTCCATTGACTGGTAAATGTGCTGGAGAATTCGATTATAACAAAGTAACTGGTGTTGGTGCTAAGATTTGGGAGCATGGAGAAACTTATGTAGGTCAATGGATGCTCAACAAAAAAGAAGGTATTGGTGTACATGTATGGCCCACTGGTGCAAGATACTATGGACAATTTCAAAACAACAAGCCTTGCGGATACGGTATACTAGAAACTGTACACGAAGGCGTAAAATTTGTAGGTCGAGTAGATGGTATGATAGCTGAACCACAAGAAGGACAGTGGTATTTAAATGGCGAACCTTGTGGATTAGAAGATGCAAATATAGATGGAATAGGTCGTAGAATACAAGAAGATGGAAGTATATTAAATGCAGTTGGCGGCCGAACAACAAAATTTTTAGAAGACGGTGAGCATAATCAAATAGGTGGACAACTTAAAGATATATGGATCACTAGACATGAAGAGAAAAANATTATAACAGAAACAAAACATGTAGCACCTTTTGACTTTGAACAAGGCAAAAGAGATACAACTTATTATGGCGACTGGATGCGTACACTTAAAGGACACTTTTTAAGTGGCAGACCACANGGAAGAGCATTAGTACATCAGTTAGGNGCCNCAGATTTTAAAAGCAATTGGATCTTAGGTGACCCAGTTGACTTTGACACATACAGTAGTATTGCCTTTGAAAGTTTACCTACTAGAAGTATTAAGCGTAGAATGACAAGAAGATATTGTGCAATATATGATTTAGCTGTTAATCACTTGAAAAGAACTAATCAAATATATGGTTTGAACGAAGAGTTTACTATTGTTGAATTTGGCATCGGAAGAGGNGAACATTTACAGTTCTTAAGAAAAGTATTNCCTGAAGCAAAAATTATTGGAGTTGATAGTTTAACACCAGACAGTGAACCTCAGAGTGAACTACAAGAAAGACAAATTGCAGATATCAAAGTAGCAAGCCGATTACATGATAAATTTATATTGGAACTTGGTGTTGATTGTTATAGTTCAGATACATGTAAAAATTTACTAGAAAAACATGGTCCGGTTGATTTAGCAATACATGATGCAACGCATGGACCGTATGTTTGGAATAAACTAGGAGCAATAAAAAATTGTTTACATAGTCAGCGAGGTTTGTTGATTACAGAAGAAATGTGTTGTAGTACAGATGAGCATGACCGTGAAGGAATAGATTGGGTACAAATTAAAAAAGCCAAAGGTCAAAAATGGCGTATATGGGACTTGCGTCCTTTGAATTATCACACATACAAAAATAGTTTTATAGGTGTATGGACACCTATACTTCATCAGTTTGAAGCTGGTGCATTAGGATTATATGAGATTTATGATGACTAGACATCGCATTCCAAGAATAAAAGACAGCTTGATGTTTTTAAAAGAATCAGGTTACATGATTGATTACTGTCTAGACATAGGGGTGCATACTGGTACTCCTTGGTTAGTGTTTAGTTTTCCAAAAGCACATTATGTTTTAATTGAACCGGATACGAAACATAATACAGCAATACACGACAATTATAAAAATTACAGCTACAAATTAATTAATATTGCACTAGGTGGAAGAACCGAACAATCGATAGATTTAAATTGCATACATGAAGGTAAAACTTTTGGAATAACTTCTGATATGGTCACACTAGATAGTTTGCAGTTATCTCCACCCAAAAACAGTTTATGTAAAATTGATGTAGACGGTTATGAATTAGATATACTAGATGGTGCATACAAAACACTACCAAAGTTTGATCTAATTATAATTGAAAGTCAACTTGACAAAATGAGTAATATAGTGTACTCAATAGAAGACTGTGGTTTTAAACTTTGGGATATTGTAAACATGGATTACGAAATGGGTAATCTACATCAAGTTGATTTAGTATTTAAAAAAGAAGACTTTACAATGAAAACAGTTTTAGGATATCCCGACTATGACTTTTTCAGACAAGGGAGCGAAATTCAATGAGAGTAACTAAAATAATGCTCAGAAATGGATATAGCGGTCCAGGAGAGATGGACGACAGTGTTCATGAATACACAGGTGGTAAACGTAATGGACTTGGTGTTGATAAAACTTATGCTGGCGAATACAAAGATGACAAACTGCATGGTTATGCCATAAGCAAAGTTAGTAAAAATCTTAGTAGATACGAAGATGGCATTATTGCTGAACAACTGATTACAAGATATATGAATGGTAATATTTGGATTGGTACAGATGATACCGGCATACTCATAAGAGATGATGGTAGTATTGGATACAGCAAGCCTATCTATGTTGAAAATCCAGTTTATGTACTAACAGACAAAATGGAATACAAACGCATAAGCATGGTTGATTTAAAAATGCGTGAGATTGATTTCAGAGGTTGGTATTGTCCAATATATAAAAGTAACTTTAGTATTAATCCAGTCGGAGAAATATGCAGTGGTGTTTGTGCAAATGTAAGACATATTGCAAGTCACGAAGGACATTGGAAAGATATTAAAAAACTAAATCTAAAAAAAGAAACTTTGTGTAAAACCAAAGCCTGTTTTTGTGATGCTGATATACTACAACCAAAAGCAAAAACAGAAAAACTATTAGAATACTTTGTTACAAACAAAAAATTTAATCACTGGCAGTTGGAAGAATTACCAGTTGCAAAACCAGATGATAACCTTGTAGCAATGGGCAGAGGTATGGCAATGCCAATGGCTGAAGTACATTTTCATCTTGGGTTACGTTGCAATTATGATTGTGCATATTGTCCTGGCCCAACCTATGATGAGACAGGCAAGTTAATAAATGGTGTACATGATAATAAAAGTCCACACATGACTGTAGAAGAATTCAGACATGGTTTAAATTTAATAGATCCTCACTTGCCTAAAAAACCTAATAGAAGAATGTATCTAACAGGAGGTGAACCTACGCTTAATCCTGAGATAATGAAATTTGTTGAGATTTGTTTCCAAAGAGGATATGAAACTAGAATGAGCACCAATGGCACAGGCAGTGAAAAAAAGTATAGAGATTTGTTAGACAAAGGTGTATTTNTAGAATTTAGTTTTCATGTTGAGTTTACCATAGACAAGGTTATACAAAAAGTTGCAAATCTTGTTCAAGACTATCCACAAGAACAAATCAATGTCAAGTGCATGAGTTTTGAAGATACTCCTTTTGCTGAAAAAGTGCAACGCATTATACCCAAAGACAGAGATATTTTTTATTATCCTATCTATGGAAGAGATATAGAACACAAATACTATCATGAAAGAACTGAAGAAGAAAAAGAAAAAGCAGAGGTAATTTTCAGTGATTAAAGATAGTGTAAAACAATTACAAAGACCTCATTGGTCAGGCTTGTTGAACAGAGTAGAAAAAATTGAAGCAGGATATGTTAACCTTGATAGGAATGAAAATCAAGACGAAGTATTGTGTGGTCATATACAAAAAGCAATTAAACATTTTTTAGATCTAACAAGTAGTATGAAGTACGAAGACTACTATCGTTACTATGAAATGTTTGCTGACTATTACAATACCAGCATGGATAATATATTAATTACTGGTGGTTGTGACGAAGCAATACGTTTAACATTTGAAGCAACACTAAAAAGCGATAGTGTATTTTTAACAATCTCACCTACATACAGAGGCAGTGTTACAAATGCAATAGACCTTACTACAAATATAATTGAATGTGGAGAAGACGAAGACGAAATCACTGCTCATATAGAACAGCATAGACCAGACGTATTTTATATTTGTAGTCCAAACAATCCAAGTGGTCGAGTCTATAGTGCAAAATTTATAGATTATATTTGTGGTGCATATCCAAATATGACTGTGCTTATTGACAACACATATAGACACTTTTGCTCAGAAGATTATTTTGATTTATGCAAATACGAAAATTGTTTGCTAGCATTTAGTTATAGCAAAAGTTGGGGGCTTGCGGGTGCTAGATTAGGTATACTACAAGGACATGCAAATACAATTCAACAAATCACAAAGATTAGACCAATCATGAGTGTGAGCAGTATTACACTTAGATTAGCAGAATACCTGCACAAACATCATTATATAGTAGAAAAGAGTCTTGAACGCAATAGAGAAGGTATAGCTTTTGCACATAAATATTTTAGCAACTGTGAAATCTATAGCGAGCCAACTATTAATCATGTTGTGTTTGAGCCAACTGAAGATATAATCAGTAGATTAGATTCTCAAAAGATATTGTATGGCAAAGCACCAGAGTTTAGTAGCACAGCTATTAGGTTGACCACATTGCCCAAGGATCAGTTTGAGAAACTAATATGTTTAAATACCTCCAAATAGAAACAACAACATTTTGCAATGCAACTTGTTGGTTTTGTCCAAATCATTTAGTTCCAAAAGAACACATGGAACTTGATTTAATTTATAAAATTATAGATGATACTAGAGACATGGGTATAACTTATAGACCTTTTGGATTAGGTGAGCCATTGGTTGATACAAGACTTCCAGACATAGCAAGATATATTAAAGAAGATCCTACAGCAAAAGTAGAATTAAACAGTAATGGTGAACCCATGACACTTAAAACAGAAAGAAAGATTGCACCTTTTGTTGACATAATACGTTTTAGTGTTGATGGATTTACCAAAAAAACTTTTGATGAAACCAGAGGAATAAGTTTCGATAAAGTGTACGAAAACGTAACAAGGTTTGTAGATAACCATCCAGAAATAGACTGTGAAGTTAGAATGATTGATTTACCAGACACCGAAGCTGAACAAGAAAAGTTTTTGGATTATTGGAATAATGTAAGACCAGGCTGTGCTAAGATAACAAAATTATATCAACACCCTTGGGAAGATCAAACTGAAAGTTTAAATCTACCCTGCAAAAAAGTTGAAAATGAAGCATTTATATACATCGATGGTACAATGTATTTGTGCCCATGGGACTTTGGTAAACGTAATCCTGTGGGTAAAGTTGACATGCAAACAAGTCCTGTTGATGTCTGGAACAACAACCAATACGCAAAATATAAAGCCTTGTTGGCCGAAGGGAAACGCTGTGACATCGACCTCTGTAGCAGATGTAGTGCAAGATTCGATTAGATTAGGACGTGGTGCAGAATTAGACGAAAGTTTAATCCGTGCTGACGATAAAAATCTAAACGGAAGATACTGCGGATATTTTTACAATAGAGCAGAGATTGCCGCTTCTGGTAGAGTGTTTATGTGTTGTCCAAATTGGTTACCTGTAATTATAGGTGACTTAAAAACACAAACCATCAAGGAAATGTGGAACGGTCCTACTGCACAAAAAGTAAGGCAACAATTATTTGATGGCAATAACTGGCCCTTGTGTAGACACAAAACTTGTCCTAAAATAAATCAAAATGAATTAATATACATAAAAGATATTGATGCAAAACGTTTCAGTAACAATCCAGAAGATTTTGACTATCACCAGCTGAGTGACTGGGAAGTTAATGCTATTAAAAATAAAAGTACTGTAGCTGAATTCTTTCCACATGATATTCAAATCGGAACAGATGAAAGTTGTAATCTTAAATGTCCTAGTTGTAGAGCTGATAAAATCATGCACACTAGTGGTAAGATATATGAAAAACGCAAGTGGTTAACTGATAAAATATTTGACGAAATACTTGCTACGCCCAAAGACTATCCAATTAAAATGTGGGTAACAGGTGGAGGTGATCCTTTTGGCAGTAAAATTTTTAGAGAACGTTTACAAAGTATGGACTTGACTGACAGACCAAATACAGAAATACATTTTCAAACCAATGGAGTTATGCTTACTCCTAAAGTATGGAACAGCATTAGCAAATTACACAACAATATAGGCAGTATTATATTCAGTTTTGATGCAGGTACAAAAGATACATACGAAAATCAAACAAGACTGGGAGGTCATTGGGATCCACTTATTAAGAATGTAGATTATATTTTCAACAATTATAACAACTATGAAAAGTTTCATTTGAATCATAATTTTGTTGTACAGACTTGTAACTACAAAGAGATTCCAGACTTTTTACAAATGGTCGTAGAGCGTTGGGTAAAGCCTAACATAAAAGAAAGCATGGCTACGTTTAGTTTGATATTAGATTGGGGTCATATGTCAGACTATGACGAACGTGCAATTTGGAAAAACACACACCCTGAACATGAAGACTTTTTACGAGTATTACAAGACCCTAGACTTATGAAATACAGAAGATACGCAGACTATGGAAACATGACAACATTTGTAGAGCAAGCACACAGCAAGGACACAGGGCCTGGATACACATGAAACTATTGATACTTGGATGCAGTTTTTCGGCTGGTCACTATACCTGGGCTCAACTAGGCATTACCAATTTCGAACCAGATGAATTCAGCAATGAAAAATTGCATCAAGATTACTGTTGGTATGATGAACTTGGTATAAACTATACAGCATATGCACACCCAGGTGGAGGTCTTATGGCGTATTGTCAATGTTTGTCAAAAATAGATCTTTCCAAATACAGTCACATTATCATACAAGAAACATTTGAGCCTAGAATTGTAATACAACAAGAACTGTTATATGAACAAGGACAAAGACATAATGTTCATTTGTGGCGTATACAAAACATATTTCACAACAAGTTAGGCGGACTACACAATCAAAGTAGCCAACTGGCTACACGTTATCAATTTACTTGGCAGGATACAATGAACAGTTGGTTTTATGAAATGAACGAAAAGAAACCAGGATGGGACATGCTTGCAAATGCCTGTGCAAGTCATTTGGATACACTTGCAGAACGCACAGGACTACCAACATATGCTTACAGTTTTACAGGAATTAAATACCCATATAAATATATTAAGTATTTGAATGTCCAATCTGCAACTGAAAAATTGTTTTACAAAAAAGATGTCCACTTTGTACATTTTAATCGTAACGGCAATCGTATACTAGGACAAATGATTAAAAAAGGTTTGGATAATGTTCTATAAAAACAGTCTCAAATATCGTAGACATGTTTTGGTGTTAGGATGTAGTTTTACATCTGGAAGCTACACCTGGGATCCTGACTATATTGTTTATTCAGAGGCATTACAGCCAGATGGAACTTATAAAACCATTGACCAAGGTCTTGGCAGAGAAAGAATGGACTCAAATGGTACTTGGGTAAGATGGTTAGATTCAAGAGATTATTATACCATATTTGCACTTCCTGGAAGTGGTATTATACAACATGCCGCCATAGTCAAACACATGGATATGGAAGGTACACTAGATGATATTGATTATATAATAGTACAAAAAACATATGAGCCAAGATTAGTTTTAAGCAAACAACAAAGATTTTACGATCGATGGATGGAAAATTTTAAAATAGAACCTACACCTGAAGTAGAAAATATAATAATGTGGAGAAATGATGCAAAAAGAATTAATCTAATGAATGGTGTCGCCAATGGTGCAAACCTAGGAGGTCATTTTAAGAATGATCAATATGACCAATGGTTAAAAGATCTTTATCATAGTACAACAACAAGAACTGCAATGCAAAGTGCTTATGTTTATATTGATGAAACTTGTAAAAACAAAAACATACCTGTATACGAATTTTCATTTACTCCCCAACCCGGCCAAGGTAGGACAAAGTTAGATAACAGTATTAAGTTAGATTTACCTAATTTTTTTGCTGGTGATTGGGCAATGAAACATATGATGTACAAGAAAAAATATCATGTGTTTGGTCCTATTGATGCTAGCATAAGCAGAGATGGAGAAGATATATTTACTGGACATTATACATTCGAAGGTAACAAAAAAATTGGTAAAATGATTCGCAAACAGTTGGAAAAATACACATGAATATTTTAGTAATAGGAAATCGTTACTGTAATCCAGAAAGCAGTTGGCTTGAAACTGCAAATATGAAAGACAATTATACATTTTATATTATACCCAATGGCAACTACATTAATTACTATGATATCTTGACAAGGATCTATGAATGTAATATAATAGAACAGTATGAACATATAGTTATACAAGGTAAAAATGAAAAACATTTTTGTTTTTACCACTACGACTGGATAAGGGATCTATTGGAATATCCTAGCGATAAAAAGAATTTTAAATTTTACGCCGCTGATGCCAAGTATCTGGTTTGGCAAGACAACATATTTCACTTTGCCAGTTCACAAAAAGATAACTTACTGGAAAAATATGATATGACAGTAAGTGAAAGACAAGCAGAGTACTTGCAATTTTTTACAAACAACAACGAAATTACAACTGTAATGCAGGGCAGTAAAATATTGCTCAATAGAAAATTAGATGAAATAGGTATACCATATACCTTTATTAAGGAAACAAAAAATGAAAATCTTGATATTCGGACTGCCCGGTAGTGGAAAAACTACACTAGCAGAACCGCTTGCAAAACTATTAGGTGGAGTGCATATCAACGCAGACGAAGTACGCAGAAAGTACGAAGGGCATGATATGAGCAAATGGGACTTTAGTCCTGAAGGTAGAATACGTCAAGCAGACCGTATGCGTCATCTAGCAGACGGTATTGTTATGTCAGGAAAAATTGCTGTAGCTGATTTTGTTTGTCCTACTGGAGAGGCACGAGAAAAGTTTAAACCTGATTTTGTTGTATGGATGGATACAATACCAGAAGGAAGATACGAGGATACAAATCGTATGTTTGAAACTCCTAAAAAAGCAGATGTTGATTATCATGTTGCTGAATGGTTTAATGATACACATGTACAACTAGTACCAGTTGTAGAACGTTTTATGAAAAAACAAAATACAACACCAGTTGGATATATGGCATGGAGAATAGAAAATGACAATATTTGATTGGAAAAAACCCACAGCTCAGATGTTAGGAAGATGGCAACCTTGGCATGATGGACATACTGAATTGTTTAAACGTATACAAGCTGAACACGGGCAGGTATGTATTATGGTCAGAGATGTACAAGGTGCTGATGCTGGCATGGGCAACACAGATAATCCATGGGACTACCAAGACGTTGTAAGTCCAATTTGGTTAGCACTTAAAAAACACGGTTTTGAGCATGGGCATGAATATATTGTTATGAAGGTTCCTAATATAGTAAACATCAGCTGGGGTCGAGGAGTAGGTTATACTTTTACTGAACATGACCTAGGTAAAGATGTACACGATATTAGTGCTACAAAAATCCGTGCAGAAATGCGAGAGCGAGGTGAGCTTTAATGTGGGTACTAGTAGTAATATTTCTAGCAGGCACAGAACCTGTTGCATTTAATGGTGCAGGTACGGGCAAAACATTTGATTGGATGTATGAATGTTTTGTAGCAAGAGATGAAATGCTAGCTAGGATTGGTGATGAAGATGGATATTTTCCTCCGGGACAACAAGCCGTTTGCGTGAGGACTCAACATTGATTACATGGGGCTGGACCGGAATGTCACATGACGCCAGCCTTGCGGTATTTTCAGATAATGGTTTAGAATTTGCGGCACACAGTGAACGTTACAGTAGAATTAAGAACGATAAACATCTCAATCAATCCATAGTCGATGAAGCATTACAGTACGGTGAACCAGATAGAATATGCTATTATGAGCGTCCTTGGCTTAAAAAGACTAGACAGTTGTATGCAAAGCAATACACACTACTGAAGAAAGAATCACCTACTACATATATACGCAAATTCTATAATAAGGCACCTAGTTGCACTACAACTAGTCATCATTTAAGCCACTCAGCCTATGCATATTACACCGGTCCTTATGAACGTGCAGTAATATTAGTAATTGATAGTATTGGTGAATGGGAAACAGCCAGCATATGGACAGGAGAAGATGGTAAGCTAAAAAAACTATGGAGTCAAAAGTATCCTGACAGCATGGGTATTTGGTATAGTGCTATGACACAGCGTATAGGACTAAAACCACAAGAACACGAATACATACTCATGGGCATGGCGGCAATAGGTGATCCTTTAAGGCTTTATGATCGTATAAAGAAAGATTTTTTTATAAGCTATCCAAATGAAAATCATGGTGTAATTTTTGCTAGGAACAGTCACAGAGGTTGTTTGGATTGGTTACCTGGAATAAATCGACCACAGGATTATGCGGATATAGCCGCGGCGACACAAGCCGTATATCAAGAAGTGTTTCAAGAATTTTGCAAAAAAGCCAGTGATCTTACTGAACGTAAAATAGATAATTTAATTATTGTTGGAGGTTGTGCTTTAAATTGTGTTGCAAATCCACTAGCACAACAATTCTTTGATAATATACATGTTCCCGCCAATCCAGGTGATGCTGGAAGTGCCATTGGTTGTGTACTAGCACAAACAAAACAATTTTTAGAAATGCCACATGCGTTTCTAGGACATGATATACAAGGAGAATATCCAGTTGAAAAATTACTCGAACAATTACACACAAGAAAAATTACAGCGGTTGCCTCTGGTCGTGCTGAGTTTGGCCCTCGGGCTCTTGGCAACCGTAGTATTCTTGCTGATCCCCGTGGATCTAGCGTTAAGGACAGAGTCAACAAAATCAAACACAGAGAAGCATTCAGACCTTTTGCACCAGCAATCCTCCAAGAACATGCAAGCGAATACTTTGAAGGAATAACCGGAGACTTTATGCAGTACGTTAGTGAATGCAAATATCCTGATAAATTTCCTGCAATCGTACACTATGATAATACCAGTAGAGTACAAACAGTAACCAAACAAAGTGCTCCAGGATTGAGGAGTTTACTAGAACGATGGTATGAAACAACAGGCTGTCCTATGTTACTCAATACAAGTTTAAACATAAAAGGCGAACCTTTGATTAACACAAGAGAAGATGCTGATCGTTGGACCAAACAGTACGGAGTAGAAGTGTGCGTACCCTTGGAATAGTAGGTGGTGGTCGATGGGCTAGAATCATTGATCGTGTTGCCAGTAAAAACAAATATCAAACACAGTTTTACACTCATAATACTAGTATGCCAAGTGTTGATAATCTATTGAGTTTGGATAGCAATCATGTATGGATTGCAAATTTACCTGATGACCACTATGCCAGTGCAGTAGAATTGATCTCAGATGGTAGACATTTAATGGTTGAAAAACCTTTTGTAAGAACACTTGAACAGCATGATGAATTGGTCAAACTAGCCAAACAAAAAGGCACAAAACTATTTGTTGGACTTGAAATGTTACACAGTAGTCGAATAAATGAAATTGCACTACAAGTTAAACACAAACCCAAAGCTGTCCACATCACATGGAACAGCAAAAATAACGTTGAACGTCATGGCGAACACTATGCTAGTGATCCAACTATAAGTGTACTAGAAGATATTGGTCCACATGCTCTCAGTATACTGAGGCATATATTAAAAACAGATCAATGTCAAGTATTAAAAACAACACAAACACCGACAGGCGTTATATGGTTATTGGATTTTGCAGGTACTATTGTTGACATAAGTTTTGAACGCGACAGTAAAAACACCAGAGAAATAAACATTGATGGTCTTACATATGACTTCAGTCAAGATGATGGACTTACATTGGATAGACAACTGGAAAACTTTGTACATGGAATAATAGATTATAAAACACAAATACTAGACAATACAGCAAAAAATACTCGTTGGATTACTGAGTTAATTTGTGAAAGTGTACAAGAACTTGAACAACAACATTTAAATAATGTGAGGTTTGATAAACATTTTGATAGATCCAGTATTGTAGGACTTTATACAGCAAGAGATAGCATTGACTGTGGATTTGCTGACAGTAGGTATGACAGTAAACTTGTTGAAATGATCAATAACATTGTAAAAATTATTGATTTATACAGCGAAAATCCTTTTATTACACAACAAACTATAGCAGAACACCTCAACATAAGTCAAACACAACTGTTGGATATAAACACCATAATGAGAAACAGCAGTTTTGTTCAACAGGTAATCACACAGGACATACGCAATCAGCAGTATTGGAAAAACACAATAGTACCTCTTACACAAAGTGGTACAATACGCAATGTACTCAACAATGAATACAGTTACCCACACAGAATAGGTTTGCATATTGGACAAAGCTGTATGTTTTGGTGTCATTTTTGCGGACGCAACATGGAAACAAATGCCGCATACAAAAAGACTCCACTAAGAGAAACAACTCCGCATATTGTAAATTTAATTAAAACTGCACCCAACGATGATCCTTATAGATTTTATTTGAGTGGTGGATTAGAAACACTCACCAATCCAGATTTGATGAAACTAATCAGTGCAGGATATGAAAGAGGTTTTAAATTTAGCTTGTATACCAATGGGTTTTTACTTACTGAAAAATTTGTTGATGCAAATCCAGACTTGTTTAAACTAGAAGTATTGCGTATAAGTCTTTACGGAAGCAATCAACAGGTGTATGAGCAAGTGACCAAACACAAAAAAGGTTTTGAACGTGTAAAGCAAAACGCTATAGATTTTTTGCGTTACAAAAAACAAAACAATAAAAGGTTGCGTTTTGGATTTAATTATGTTATATTGCCAGGTTTAGAAGAAGATCTTTATGAAGTAATTGATTTAATTGAAGAAATAAATCAAACAGCAGGCGATCAAATTGATTTTATTACACTGAGAGAAAACTTTCAAAAGCCAAACGAACTGGATACATTTGGTGATAGAACAAAAATTAAACAGGTGTTTCAAAAAATAGAACAGCGTAGACATGATGAACATCTTAATCGTTTGCACATTGACTATGGATATGCCTTGAATGCACTCAGCAAAGGTATTGACGCACCAACAATGCATTGTATTACAGAAAAGGAAATGTTGCCCAAAGGATTTCCGCAAGTGGACCTTGTTGTTGATGCATATGGTTGTGTGTTTTTGTGCAGAGAAGCAGGATTTTTGGATAGACCAGGCAACGATAGATATATCATTGGACAAGTAACAGCCGACACAACCTTGGAAACTATTGTTAAACAGTGGATTCAAACAGGTGAGCCAGTGCAAATACAAAAAGGTGACACAGAGTTTATGGACAGTTATGAACATATAATAAGTTTAATAATAAATCAAAGTCGTGCTGATAATGAATACGGTATTGGTGAAACACTTGGACCAATCGCCAGTAAGGCACAAGCAACAGACACCGTTAGTGTTCAAGCATTTTATCAAGGAGACCAAAATGCTAAAGTCAATTGAAGACTATTGTCGAAGTTTAACCGACGGAACGGACACAGTGTTTTGGTGTATGGGTGATGAATCTGTATTACCACTTACAATGAATTGGGTAGAAAATTGCCAACGATTGAATATTCCTTTGTTGTATATTGCACTGGATCTTAAAACATATCTTGTGATGGCGACTAAAGTACCAACTGTACATATACCGCAAGGCAATCATCATGTGTTTGTTTACAAGTTTATAGTAGGACAACAGATTATGAAATGTGGATTAAACTGGTTTTATACAGATGTTGATTGTGTTGCTCAACGAGACTTTACAGTTCATATTAAAGAACAGCTAAAACAAGGTACTGATATGATCTGTCAAAGTGTAAAACAATATGCTTGGTTAGGTGATCCAATTGATGCACACAGTGAATACAACTGTGGTACAGGTATGTTTGGTATGAGATGTACAAGAGAAAACATTGCACTTTGCGAAACAGATTATCTGTATGCAAACGGATATAGACAAGCACAAACATGTCAGAAGTTTGTAAACACACATCTAAAACATTTACCAAAAAATTATATTAAACTATTAGATCCCGTTGAATTTCCCACTGGACACAACTTTGATATAGATGCTGATTGGAAGGTGTTTCATGTAACAGGTAAGTATGCTTATGAGGATTGGGACAACACCAAACAGTTCCTAGGAGACAGTGCAAAAATTGACAGTTTAAAACAGTTAGGGTTGTGGTACATATGACAATATTAGTAACAGGAGCCGCAGGATTATTAGGCAGTGAATTAACTCGACAACTTTTAGATCGAGGTGAAATAGTAATTGGATTGGACAATTACTACACAGGCAGTAAATCAAATATTGATCAATTTTTTGGACGAAATGGTTTTTATTTTGTACAGCGTGATGTAAGAGATTCAACAGAATATCCTCGCCCAATGGGTTTATTAAATCCTTTAAAACAAATATACAACTTGGCTTGTCCAGCCAGTCCTGTACACTATCAAACAGATCCATGGTGTACACTGATGACAAATATAGATGGTGTACGCAACATGCTATCATTGAGCTTGCAATCAGGATCGAGAATGCTACAAGCCAGCACCAGCGAAGTGTATGGTGATCCATTGATAACACCACAAAAAGAAGAATATTGGGGGAATGTAAATGCACTAGGTCCTAGAGCTTGTTATGACGAAGGCAAGCGTGTAGCTGAAACCATGTGTACTATCAGTACTGCCAACACTTGCATTGCAAGAATATTCAATACATATGGGCCTGGTATGGCATTAAATGATGGTAGAGCAATAAGCAATTTTATAATTCAAGCATTACAAAACAAACCAATTACCATGCACGGTGATGGAAAACAAACAAGAAGTTTTTGTTATGTTGAAGATACTGCCAGTGGATTAATTGAATTAATGAACAGTGATCTTCAGGGACCTGTTAATATAGGCAATCCAGATGAAATACAACTTATTGACCTAGCTGAACAAATCATTGATTTAACCAACAGTACAAGTGAAATAGTACATCAAGACAGTGCAGTTGATGATCCTCAGAGACGTTGTCCTGATATCAGTCAAGCTATTGGACAACTTGCATGGTCACCTACTGTTGATAGGCAAACAGGACTTGAACGAACAATTGAATATATAAGGGAAAAACTATGCGAGCAATAATTGATTTTATTTTACTGCCATGGACCAAATACAAAGAGTATCGTTGGCGTAAAAAGAAACTAAAAGAATTACGAGAAAAAGATCCATTTATATATGATTGACACGACTGCAAAAACCATATATAATCTAAACAACTACGGAGAAATGCATGTTAGATGTTGTTCAAATCAGCTACTATGAATCGTATGCTGATGATAACTTCGAGACACTACAGTTTTATGCACCATTGGCAAAGCAAGTCAAAGGTGTAAAAGGAATATTTGAAGCACACAAAGCCGCGGCTGAACTGGCAGAGACCAGTCATTTTTATGTGATTGACGCTGATGCTATTATGGAAGAAGAGTTTAGTTTTAAGTTCAGACCATTGAGTACTAGAGATCAATGGCCCGGCGTACCTGAAACAGATTGTGTTTATGTATGGCGTAGCCGTAATCCTGTAAATGATTTGTTATATGGATATGGCGGAGCAAAACTTTTTCCACGCAAGAAATTGTTGGAAGCAGATGATTGGCAGGTGGATATGACTACTACAATAGGTTGTCCTTTTGTGCCTAAATTTCAGGTAAGTAACGTTACAGCATTTAATACAGATCCTTTCAACGCATGGAGAAGTGCGTTCAGAGAGTGTACCAAACTAGCCAGTGCTATTATACCCAATGGTGATAACACTGATAACGAATATAGATTAAAAGTTTGGCAGACCAAAGGAGCAGATAGAGAAAATGGAAAATATGCCGTTCAAGGTGCTCAACAAGGTGCTGACTTTGGTCGAGCATATAGAAACAATATCAAAACTTTAAGTTTAATTAATGATTTTGAATGGTTAGAACAAACGTTTAAAGAGGCCGGATGAAAGTACATAAACCACAAATACCTTGTACATTGCCTGTGGTAATAATTGATACAGATAATGAACTTGTAACCAAAGAAATTTTTGAATACTGCGGAAGTTTTCAAGACACTATGAAAAAACGTACAAACGTACAAGCTGACATGACCAATTTTGATGTGTTCAGAGACACTCCAGCATTTGATAACATGCTGACAAAAATTTTAAAGTTGGTCAATGAACATAGATATGCAATAGAAATGGAAGAATGGGTAATTACCAATGCCTGGGTAGCTCGTTACAGCAAAGATGAAATTACAAAACCACATGAACATGTACCAGCTCAGTTGAGTTTTATATATTATTTAAATTGTACAGGCAATCCCAGTCCGCTGATTTTTGAAGGTGAACAAGACTATAAAGTAGAAGCAGAAACTGGTAGACTTATTATATTTCCAGCATGTATGCGTCATAGAGTAGATGCCAATGGTGATGGAGATCGTTGGGTTTTAGCTGGTAATATACACATGAAACAAATGAGGCTAGACGAAAAAGGTTGGGGAAGATGACAGACAATACAAAACAAGAGCAAGAACTAGACATTAGTTTGGATAAAACCAAAGCAATGATTGAAGAACACAAACATGCTAAAAACTTTTATTGGTTAAATGGTATTGAAGAATATCTACAGCATAGGAATCATCCACAGCTGGATGTTTTTCAAGACATTAAAAAGGTAATTTTATATGCAAACCCTTGGGCATTAAAAAATTGTGTAATGCGTGAAATTGAACGAGGCGAAACAGAACTAACTCAGGAATGGGTTAATATAATTATGGCAAAGTTTATTGATTACAAACATGTTAATCATAGAAAACTTTTGCGTTACATGTGTCATTGTATAGACGACGAATATTTGAGAACAGCTAGTATTTGGAGTATCAAGTGGCAGGAAAAAGCCAATGTAAATGATCATTTCAGCAGAGGTCAGGTGTTGAGTAAACTGTGGATGATAGATCAATTCAATGAATTGTTTGGCAAAGAACTGGGTACAGTTGTACACTATGGAGGCTGGTATGCCACTATTGCACAATTATTGTTTGAACATTTTGAAATTGAGAAATATTGGAATTTAGAAATAGATGCTGATTGTATAGGAATCAGTGAACACTTTAATAGAGTGCAACATCAAAATGAATGGCAATTCAAAGCCAGTATGCAAGACTGTGACAGCCTTGAATATAAGAATGGTGGATTTGATACTTGGGTGCAAAATAGACATGATGAAACAATTAGTATAAACGTAAAACCCAATTTAATTATTAATACCAGTTGTGAACACATGACTGACAGTTGGTTCCACAACTTGCCAGATGGTATGTTGGTGTGTTTACAAACAAATGATTATTTTGATAATCCACAACACAGTAATTGTGTACATGGAGTCGATGAAGCTAAACAAAAATATCCAATGAGCACACTTTATTATGAAGGTGAAATAGATACAGAACTTTACAATAGGTTTATGTTGATTGGCAAAAAATGAATTTAGATGATCTCAGCCTACGTGACTTGCAAAAAGAATGTGCTAGAGCGTTAAATAGTATGCAAGCAACCAATAATAATATTCATCAATTTAACAAAAAAGCACATCACAATAGCCAATTATGGTATAAAGCAGTTATAGAATGGTATATTAAAGAATATGGAGACTTGCCTTCCAAAGCTGGACCCGGAAAAGAGATCAAATTGATATACGATGTATAGCTATAAAGATATTAGGACCGTACATTTAGAAATAACACAACGCTGTCAAGCCGCTTGTCCAATGTGCGATCGAAATGAAAATGGTGGTGCTGATAACCGTCATATAGATAACAGTGAGTTAAGTCTAGCTGACTGTCAAGCAATATTTCCTTCAGACTTTATTGAACAGTTGAACACAATGTACATGTGTGGCAACTTGGGAGATCCTATAGTAGCCAAAGATACATTGGAAGTATTTGATTTATTCAGACACAACAATCAACAAATGTGGTTGAGCATGAATACAAATGCTGGAGCCAAGAGTGCTGAATGGTGGCGTGAATTAGCCAAAATAATTGGAAGCAGAGGTGCAGTAATCTTTAGTGTTGATGGCTTGCGTGACACAAATCATTTGTACAGACAAAATGTAAATTGGGATAATGTAGAACGCAACATGCGAGCGTTTATAGATGCTGGTGGTAGAGCTCGTTGGGACTTTATTATATTTGGACACAACGAACATCAAGTTGAAGAAGCAGAGCAGTTAGCACACGACTGGGGAGTTGAACGTTTTCAAAAAAAGAAGTCAGGTCGTTTCTTTAGTGCTACCAGTAAAAAGAAAGACACACATCAAGCAGTAAATAGAAAAGGAAGTCAAACACAACTATTAGAAAAACCTAAAAAGTTGGACAACCAAAATCTAGCACTATTAAAACAAAAAGAAATAGAAAAAACCTACGGTACTATGATGGGCTATTATGATAAATGTTCAATTAAATGCAAAGTAGTAGAAGAAAAAAACATCTTTATTACAGCAGAAGGCTTGCTAATGCCTTGCTGTTGGACAGCAGGACGCATGTACAAGTGGTGGCATAAAGATCCAAGAGTAGAACAAATATGGGATTTTATTGATAGAGCTGGTGGTAAAGAAGGAATAGATGTAATTGATAATGATTTAAAATCTGTAATAGACGGTAATTTATTACAGGATATACAACAAAGTTGGAACTTACCCAGCATTGAGCAAGGCAAACTTGGAGTATGTGCTATGAAGTGCGGAACTGAATTCGATCCATTTGCTGAGCAGTTTAGATAGAAATAAGTAATAATATGAAAACGGATAAAATAAGTCCGACATTTTGTGCATTACCTTGGTTGCACTTGAGTTCAAGACCCGACGGTAAGATGCGTACCTGTTGTACAAGCAATGCCAGTAGTGTACAAGATCCAGACAGTAGTAAAAAAGTAGGCGGCGGAGAAGTCGGCGTTGTTAAAAATGATGATGGAGTTCCAGCAAACTTCAATCATACCAGTTTGGCTGATGCTTGGAATTCGGATTACATGCGTAATGTTCGCAAAATGATGTTGCGTGGTGAAAAGCCAGCACCTTGTCTTAAATGCTACAAAGAGGAAGAAGCAGGACATCTATCAAAACGTAATTGGGAAACAAACTATTGGTTAAAACGCTATGATCTATTTGACATGGCTAAAGAAACAGCAGAAGATGGCAGTATAGATCCTAAAATACGCTACATTGATTTGCGTATGGGAACCAAGTGTCAACTGGCTTGTGTTATGTGTAGTCCACATGATAGCAGTGGTTGGATCAAAGAATGGCAAAGTATATATCCACAGTTACAAAATAAAAATCTACAAAAGAGTCAAGCATGGGAAAACAAAGGACGCAATGATGGAGCCAGCTACAACTGGCACAAAAACAATCCACGCTTCTGGAAGGAACTTATGGAACAAATTCCGCACATGTATCAGTTATACTTTGCTGGTGGTGAGAGTTTGATCATTGACGAACACTATGACCTATTAGAAGAATGTATACGTCAGGGCTATGCTAAAAATATTGAATTACGCTATAACTCAAATGCAGTTGAATGGCGTGATGATTTATTTGATTTATGGGCAGAGTTCAAACGTGTACGTTTTCACTACAGCATAGATGCACATGGCGAACACAACGATTATATACGCTATCCAACTCAATGGGCTCACCAAGAAAAGGTATTTCATTTGTTGGATAATACTGCACCACAAGTAGAAGTTACTACAGCAACTACTATTATGGCACTCAATGTAGCTTATATACCAGAGTTTGTCAAGTGGAAAGTAGATCAAAACTTTAAAAAGATCAACAAATGGCCCTTGGGTGCAGGCGGTATTAACATGCATTTTGCTTATTGGCCACCACAACTTAACTTGAAAGTATTACCAGCACATATAAAACAAAAAATCAGTGACAAATATGAAAATGAATTTTATCCTTGGATAGATGAAAACTGGCATAGATTTACTGGCGTACAAGAGTTGGGTATAGACAAAGCAACATTCGATCAAAATCCATATGGAATAAAACGCTATCAAGGTATTATTAATTTTATGAACAGTGAAGACTGGAGTCAGCGTTTACCTGAAATGAAAGAATGGATTAATGTAATTAATCAACAACGTAATTGGGGAAATAAATTTCCTCAAGTGTTTCCTATATTGGCAGAGATATTATGACAGATAAACCACATCCAAATCAACCGAGATATAGAGCAGGAGATCCATTTCCAGATGGTTATCCAACTTGTATAGTACCATGGACCAGTATCTGTTTGAGTGCAAATGGAGATATAAAACCTTGTTGTAATTATCGTAGCAATAGAGATTTTAACATATACGACGGTAATACATTTGAAGAAGCATGGAAACACTGGGACGAATTAAGAGAACAAATGATTCGAGGTGAAAAGCCTGACAGGTGTCAAAAGTGTTGGAAAACAGAAGATAGTTTGGGTAGCAGTAGACGCCATTGGATTTTTGAAAAAGTACAAAATAAACCAAACCCGTATGAATATCAAGCTGAAGCTCCGATGAATTTGAGACACATGGATCTCAACTTTGGTAACACCTGTAATTTAAAATGNAGAATGTGTGGTTCGTGGGGTAGTACACATTGGTTTAAAGAAGATAAAAAACTACAAGCAATTAATCCTGAATTTACAAGAAACATCAGTGACAGTAGACCTTTAACAATAGATCCTAGTGTATACAAAAATATGGAAGATAAACTATCAAAAATGGAACGCATAGACTTCAAAGGCGGAGAACCTTTAATGCAAGATGGCATGTATGAAGTATTGCAAATGTTGGTTGACAATGGAAGTGCTCCTAATGTAGAACTAGGTTATGTAACAAACGGAACAAAAACACCTGAGCGTTTAAAAGAATTATGGCCTCACTTTAAAAAGGTTACACTGAATATTAGTATAGAAGCAACAGGCAAACTGTATCAATACATCAGAGGAAGCGAAACACAAACTATAGAACAGCTTGAACAGAACTTGCATTGGTATGATCAATTTGAAAATGTAAAAGGACACTTTAGCGTAGCTATCAGCACTTACAGTATATTTGATTTACAAAATCTAGCAGATTGGATTGAACGTGTAACTAGTAATCTAAAACAATGGAAAACAGAAGTAGCCAATAGGACAAGCGACAGTGTACATTGGTATGAAAAGCCAAATCAATTTCAAATTATGGTTGTAACTCCACGTTATTTAGATCCAAATAATATGCCTCCGCATATAAAAAAGCGTGTTATAGAAACCTGGGATAAAAAATATCATTTGCTTGATGAGTTGCTTAAAAAAATGTATAATGATGATTATGATGCACACCAATGGGAGTTATTTAAACAGTTTACTATAAATTTAGATAAAATGCGTAACACCAATGTATTAGATTATATTCCACAACTGGAAGGTGAGTTTTAGTGCAATTAGTAAGAGTAGAACACAACAATAAAAAGTATAAAGAGTGGGTACGCATCGAATGGAACATGGGTAAACGCTGTAACTTTGATTGTAGCTATTGTGGTGCAGACCTACATGATAATACTAGCAAGCACATGCCTTTTGAAAAGTTTGAAGATGCTGTACGCACTATGCGTGAGTTTTATGCTGGCAAACAAATACGCATGAGTATAACTGGAGGCGAGCCTTTTGTTCATCCACATATATTGGATATATTAGAATTATTTCCCCGTTATGGAGTAGAAGAATGCAGTACTATAACAAATGGTAGTTTACCATTAGAAAAATATCAACGTGCATTGGAGCTAATTGATAATCTTATATTCAGTTGGCATTTTGAATTTCTGCGTGTAGACCATATGAAACATGTACTCAGTAACTTGAATCGCAAGCAGGTCAAAGTACATTTAATGTACTTGCCGGGCAAATTAGACGAAACAAAAAGTGTTGTAGATTGGTTACGAGAAAACAAGATAAAGTTCAATCTAAGACGTATTAGACCAATGACAAATAAACAAGGTGATATTAGACAACCTTATACTAGTGGTATGGAAGCTACACCAATGGGTTATGCACAATTTGGGGGTGCAATGGGTTATTACAATCAAGATGAGCTAGACTGGCTAGCTAGTTTTGATAACAAAAGTTCAGCTGAACAAAACTGTGAAATATTCACCAAAGACGAAAGTTGGTTTGACAATGTTAACACACTTACCAAAAACAAATGGAATACATTTAAACGCTGGAAATGTATGGCAGGTATTGAAACGCTGATGATAGACAATGACGGAAGTATCTATAGAGCTACATGCAAACAAGGGGGATTATTAGGTAATATTGAAACNGGNTTTNNACTNNAAGATGATCCTGTGCTTTGNATGAAACAATGGTGCAACTGTGCCGCAGATTTAAATACAACTAAATGGTTACCAATGGAGAATGTATGACATTTAATGCATGGCAATATACAGGTGAGGAAAAACAAAATCCTCCAGAAACAATAATTTATGTAGACAATCCAAGAGTTTGGTGCATGGGAGAAGACATGGATCACCCAAAAGTATACTATACCATACCCGACGGTGGTGAAGCTATTTGCGGATATTGTGATATTAAGTTTAGGATGAAAGATGACTGATACTTTTTGTATGATGCCTTTTACACATCTTAGTACCAGACCAAACGGTGACATAACGCCTTGTTGTCGTAGCAGAGATACTTTGGGCAATATACAAGACATGACTTTTGAACAAGCCTGGAATGGTGAACGTCAACAGAAATTGCGTGAAGACTTGTTGTCTGGCGTAAGAAATGAATTTTGTTATCAGTGTTGGGATTTGGAAGATCAAGGATCAATAAGTATGCGTCAAGCACACAATGTATCAAGAAAGAATATGATTCCAAAAAACTGTGCTAAAATTATGCCATTTGAAGTTCCGGTACTTGAATTAAAAATGAGTAACTTGTGCAACTTTAGATGTAGAACCTGCAAACCTGATCTGAGTACAACTTGGTTAAAAGACTGGGACAAAGTAAAACATGAATACGAAAGCATAGGCGTAATCAATGAAATAGAAAAACAAACAAAATTTAACAATGACCAGTTTATAGAAGACATAGTTAAACTAGCACCTACAATGCAAATTGTAGAGTTTGCTGGTGGCGAGCCTCTGATGGATCCACTACACTACAAAGTGCTGGAAGCATTAGAACCATTTGGCGATAAAATCAGTGTCAAGTACAGTACAAATTTAAGTAAAATAAAATTTGGAAAATTTGATACCATAGCCAGTTGGAGTAAGTTTAAAGGTGTTGATATTAGTTTGAGTATAGATGGATATCCTGCATTAAATGATTACATTAGAACTGAAGCTGATACTAGTGTTCTAGCACAAAACTTGCGTGAAGTCAAGAGTGCATTAGGCAACAAGTACAAAGGCAGAGCGGCCCTATGCTACAGTGCTTGGAATGTTATGGGATTACCAGAAAGCTATGATTATTTCCAACATGTATTGGACACACCTGTGCATGGTAATATAGCATGGGATCCAATATTCATTAATCCTGGTGTACTACCGCAAGAAATAAAACAACTTGCTACTAAAAAATATATAGATTATTTAGAAAAGATTCCAGCAAACAACGAAAGAAACAAACGTATTCATAGATTTATGAATCAAAACATGAATTTTATGAATTCAAAAGATAAAAAACAATACTTCGAACAGTTTCTTAGATTTACTCGCACACTAGATGAAAGCAGAGGAACGAATGTAGTTGATGTTATACCGGAGTTAGCACCTTATGTCTGANACTTTTTGCATATTACCTTGGATGCACTTGGCAACAAATGCCAGTGGAACTCTGCGGGTCTGTTGTAATAGTACACCAATGAAAAATTTTATTCATAAACCAGACGGTAGTAACTACAAATTATTCAGAGATAATATTGAAGAAGCATGGAACAGTGAAACTTATAATACAATACGCAAACAACTGTTGAATGGTGAACGACCTGAAATGTGTACAAGATGTTTCAGAGAAGAAGATTCAGGACTGAGAAGTGCTAGGCAAGCCTGGAATCATCGATGGAAAGAAGATAAAGAATACACATTAGATGCACCATTTGAAATAAAATATGTTGATTTACGAATGAGTAATTTGTGTAATTTAAAATGTAGAATGTGTAATCCTTATGCTAGTAACATGTGGTTAAAAGAATGGGCTAGTGTAAACAAAGCATTACCGCCAGAAGAATTTGATAGACTTAATAGAATGGACTGGCCCGAACGAAAAAAGACTTGGGAAAATCTTTTTAGTATTGCACACACAGTAGAAGAAATATATCTCACAGGAGGTGAACCCACTGTAATTAAAGAACAAATAAAACTTTTNGATTTCTTTATTGACAATGGCACAGCAAAGGATATACGTTTAAAATACAATACCAATTTGGTTAAAATGCCAGACTGGTTATTGAATCGGTGGCCTCATTTCAAACGTATACAACTTAATTGTTCAATTGATGCTTATGGTGATTTGGATCATTATATCAGACATCCAAGTAATTGGAACACAGTGGTTAAAAACTTTGACAGTATACAAAAATTAGAGAATGCACTAATAGAAATTCATTGCACAGTACAAATGTACAACATACTTAGGTTGCCTGAATTTTTACGCTGGGCTCATCCTTATGGACACAAGATACATTTTAATATACTCAATCACCCTGAATACTTGAACATACGCTGTCTACCCGAAGAGTTAAAGCAACAAGCTCATAGACAATTATTGCCTTGGTATCATTTGGAAAAAACTGATGGTGTAGTAAACTATATGATGGATGAAGACTGGAGTTGGAGATTACCTGATTTTTACAAGTATACACATACTTTAGATAAAAGTCGTAATGAAAATTTATACAGTATAGTTCCGGAGTTTGAACAATATGACAAATAATTTCTTCTGTCCACTGCCGTGGAATCATTTATTGTTTAAAAATGGTGGTAAAGTACAAGCCTGCTGTGAAACATATAGAGTACAGTTTGAACCAGAAAAAACCATACGAGCGACAGCAAATAATAAAATCATGCGTAAGCTGAGATTAGAATTATTAGAACCTGATACTATACCTGACATGTGTTGGAAATGCGAAACTAGAGAAAAATATCAAGATGGTTTTAGTGTAAGAACCAACAGTATTACCATGCATAAAAAGTGGACAGAGGAATATGCAAGACAAATGACAAATGAAGATGGTAGTGTGGATAACTTTAATCTAGAACATTTAGATATACGTTGGAGTAATTTGTGCAACTACAAATGTAGATTTTGTTGGATAGGAAGCAGTAACTTATGGGCCAAGGATCATGATTTATTATTTGGAAAAGGTGCTACTGCGGATGCTGGCTATCACCCTAAATCAGGTTTACAAGAATATGATATGGATTGGGAAGACCTTAAAACACATCTACCTCATGTAAAATACTGNAAACTAGCAGGNGGCGAACCTACTATTATGCCAGGNACTTATCAACTGTTGGAAGAACTGATTAGAATTGAAAACAAAGAAGTTTTTATTAGTTTAATTACAAATGCTACAACAATAAAATATGGCAAGTATGATCTATTAGAATTGCTAAAACATTTTCCTTATCGTGTTAGAATACAACTGAGTATGGAAGGTATGGGTGAAAGACATGCTTGGGCAAGGAGTGGTAAAGATGACTGGGATCAAATTAAAGAGAATATTGAATTGTTCACCCAATATGCACAAGAAAATAAATGGCGATTAAATTTTCACAGTGGTATTAGTTGGATGAACATGTATCATCTTGCAGACTTTATACTGGCATATCCATATACACAGTTTACACTCAACATGGTAACTGAACCAGACACAATGAGTTTAACTAATTTTTATAAAAATGAACTTGAAAAATGCAGTAAATATTATGCAGATACGATAGATAAAAACAAAGATAATACTTTATATGTACGTCAGCATCTTACTAAAGTTAAAAATGCAATAGACAAAGCAATCGAAACTTCCGAAGAAACAATTGATATGGTAGAATTTAAACGGATTCACAACTTGTTAGACAACAGTAGAAAGCAAAGTTTTGTTCAAGCATATCCAGAATGGAGTCATTTGTATGCATAAAGACACTTACTGCCCTATGCCATTTGTTACACTAGCAGTCAATCCAAACAATTGGCTGAGTAGATGTATGATGAGCAACAAAGAAATGGGACCAATAACCAAAGAAGGTTGGAGCAATGAAAAGTTTATTAAATTGCGTAACAACATGAAACGAGGTATATGGGACGAAAGAGGTTGTCACAGTTGTTGGTATAAAGAAAAAAATGGACAAAAGTCAAGACGCAATCGTTGGGTAGAAGCTGAAGAAACTTACATGGGTGCAACAGGTATATATGAAAACAATTTAAAAATCAGTAGAAACACAATCAAACACTTGTATATGAACTTTAACAATATTTGTAATTTTAAATGTAGAATGTGNGGNCCACACTNNAGNAATGCNTGGATNCCTGATTACAAAAAAATGCAACAACTGAATGCACCAGGATTACAAGTTGATGAGTTTCAAGCTAAACAACAAATAGATGTTGATAAATTTTTACATGAGTTTGGTCCTGAACTTGGCGAACTACATGGTATTTGGATAACTGGCGGTGAACCTTTTATGGATAACAGCGTGTTTGATTTTTTCGACAAACTCANACAATACTGCGACCCTGCACAATTAAAAGTTTTAATTACAACNAATGCNAGCAAATTAGATGTGTCAAAACTGACAGAGCTGAGCGGATTTAAAAAATTACGATTACATGTGAGTATCGATGCTACTGGAGATCTTTATCCTTATATGAGAGGATACAATTATTCATGGGACGAAGTCAATGAGAAAATAAAAGAAATGTACGATGCACAAGAAAAGTATAATTTTGCATTAAGTTTAAACGGAACATATCAAATATATAACATGTTNAANTTNGAAGAATTTTACAACTGGTGTTTGCAGTTTGTAAATATAGATGACATAGAACANAGAGTATTAACAGGTCCAAAACAATTACAAGCCAGACATGCAACTGATAGAATCAAACTACAGGCACTCGCTCAACTGAATAGACTACGAGAAAGGTTTCCAGAACATCAATACTTTGATGATATANTAAAAGAATTAAATGCAGAAGCAGATGATTTTCAACGCACAGCATTTGTAAAATGGAGCAAACAATTAGATAATCTAAGAGGAGAAACATATGATTATAACTGGTAATCCAAAAGAAGGNCTAGCTGAAGCATTACANAANNTNTANCCAAGAGCTGTNTTTTGTAGNCGTACANCAGGATATGATTTAACAAACACAGACCATATGTTTAGTTTTGCAAATGAATGTACTAAACATGACGAAATCATTATAAACAGTGCATTATGGCGTTTTCATCAAACTGTGCTACTGGATCTTGTATACAAGGCAGTGTATAACGCCAAAACAGAAGCACATATAGTATGTGTAGGCTCAACAACTGATCGTACCAAGAAAGGTCAGGCATGGCTGTATAGTGCAGAGAAAAAAGCACTAAGAGATTATTGCAATAGTTTAACTTTGGTTGGAGTATGGCATAGTGGACCTAAGGTTAGTTATATAAGTTTGGGTACACTGGACAATAATCAGGAAAAGCATCCTACACGAAGTACGCTGAGAAGAGACACCGCCGCTTATTATATAAAGTGGTTGCTGGATCAACCAAAAGATGTTAATATAAACGAGATCAGTATAGATCCAATGCAGGAAAGAAAAGAATGATAACAATATGCGTAGCCTTAGAAGCTGAATTACCAGATCCTCTTGGAGGAGAATTTACAATACTTTATACAGGAGTTGGCAAAGTACAAGCCGCAACCAAATTGGCAAAACATCTTTGTCATATCAACAAGCCAACAGAGATTTGGAACTATGGAACAGCAGGCGGATTAAATTCGATGGTTACAGGATTGAATGAAATAAGTGCATTTGTACAGCGTGACATGATGGCTGAACCACAAGCACCAAGAGGTAGTATACCTTTTACTGAACCATTACTAGGAGATATAAAAACAGATACATCTAATGCTGGTGTACGTTGTGGTACAGGTGATAGTTTTGTAATGGGACCTGATCCTTGGTTTACTGATGCTGATATAGATTGTGTTGACATGGAAGGCTGGGCACTTGCTTATGTTTGTAAACAGTATAACATTCCTTTTAGAAGTTGGAAGTATATCAGTGATATGGCTGACGAAAATGCAATGAAAGACTGGAGTGCTAATATAGCCAAAGGGGCTGAACTTTTTAAAGAGAAGGTAAGAAATGGCGTATAAAGTACACATGACCAACGAAAACTATGAAAGTTGGACTGTTAAAGAATTTTTAGAACATGAATTAAATGCAGTTCGCGAACTAAATGAGACGGCACCTGACCCAATGTGGAGTACTGTCATTGAATATTTGGAGAAACGATTAAGTGGCGAAATCCAATGAAGATTTAAAATGGAGTGAATATGACTTTACCAAAATCCCGTTTGAAGACCTTGTGCAAGTCGGTCAACGGACACTCTTATATAGAGACTTATTTACTGTTAGCTGGCTCCTCGGCCGATTCTGTAACTACAAATGTAGCTACTGCTGGCCCTACGCAAGAAGCGACAGGAAAGATCATAGACCTACGGAACTATGTCTCAAAACCATCGACGAAATAAAACGACAAGCTAGACAAAATGGTTTCAATAGCTTTCATTTTAGCCTTTCTGGTGGTGAGCCTACTTTCCACCCTGGGTACCTCGATATTCTTAAATATTTGGCTGACGATGTGGATAACACTAATTATACTAGCATTCACATGACATCAAATTGCAGTCGCAATATGCGATGGTTTGAAAAATATGTTGAATATGCAAAACCATTTCACAGAGCTAGTATCACAGCCAGCTTGCATACAGAACACTTAAATAGTAAAGAGAAGATGCAGGACTTTGCAGACAAGCTGATCCTGTGTCAGGAGTACGATGTACAAATTACAATTAATATGGTTATGGTTCCTGAATGGTTTGAAAAGGACTGGGAAAATGCCCTTTTCTTCCATGAGCAAGGAATCAATGTCACACTCAAACCCCAATCCGATCCAACGGCAAGTAGAGTCGTGGACGGTTATACGGAGGAAATGCTACAGCGATTGTGGAACGGTATGCCGCAAATGGCGTATACTGAGTCAAAGCGACAATGGGCACTTCGTCCAAGGCCTAGTTTCCAACTGCCGACTTACGCTATAGGTAATAACGATAAAAGTGTACCTTGGCATATGCAAATAGAATTTACAGATAGCAAAGGCAAAAAGTGGTACATGGATCAAGCGGAGAGATTTAATGCTTTCAACTTTAATAACTTCAAAGGATGGAGTTGTAACAGCGGTTATCAAGGTATTATCATACGCGAGCCTGATGGTAGTATCAAGCGTAGTTATAGTTGCCATGATAATCCTTTGGGTAATATAGAAACAGGATTTAAATTATTCAACAAACCAATGCCGTGTATTAGTCCAAGTTGTGTAAGTAGTGCTGACAGTAAAATACCTAAAAGGAAGCACAGTGACGAACATACAACTAATTAGTATTTCAAGTACATGGATGAATACTTTGCCAGTTACATTATCTTTACTGGAAAATCACTGTGACGATATACCAAATTTAAATTTCCTTCCATATGTTTTTCATACTTACAAGAAAAGTATTTTAGAATACATGCCTAGACAACCAGTTGATATAGCTGGTGCTACACTTTATATATGGAATAAAAACAGAAGTTTAAAGCTACTCAAACATATCAAACAAACTAACCCCCACTGTATGACGATTGTAGGGGCCGGAAACGCACCTTTTTATGATGCTGAGGCTGAATATTTTTTAAGAAACAATCCTTACATAAACTTTATTATACATAAAGAAGGTGAGCAACCTTTTAATCAACTGGTCAAGTATCACAAAGGCGAGTTAGATTTAACACAAGTAAATGCAATCAGTTGGATTGAAAATGACAAATATTATAGAAATCCATTGGGAAAATTTCCTAGTTTAGATGTACCCAGTCCTTATACAAACCAAAACTTTTTAGCCACAATGCAAGAAGTCGACAAGCTAGGACTTACCAGAGGAACAGTATGGGAAACCAATAGAGGCTGTCCTTATAGTTGTAGTTTTTGTGATTGGGGAGGATTGGTAAGTCAAAAAATAAGGCAAGTACCAACTGAAAGATTACATGAAGAGATTGATTTTTTAGTTCGTAACATGGACGAAGTATTTTTTGGTGATGCTAACTTTGGTATTTTTCCAAGAGATGTTGAGATAATAGAACGTGTTACTGAGTTATATGAAAGTTTAGACAATCCTAGACTAACAGTTATGCACACAGGCAATGCCAAAAACACAACAGACAGAGTTTACAAAATAGGACAAATGCTTACCAAACATAATTTACAACGTGGTGGTGTTAGTTTAAGTTTACAAACATACACAGACGAAGCACTAGCAAATGTCAAAAGAAGCAACATTAAAAAAGAAACATATCAAGAACTGACTAAAAAATTTGTTGCTGATGGCATTGCAGTATACACCGATATGATTATAAACTTGCCAGGTGAAACTTTTGCTACATTTTTAGAAAGTTTAGAAACAGTACTAGAAGGTGAAGTTACAGACATAAGAACATTTCTTTTAGAGATGTATCCTAATAGTGCGATCAGTCAACAAGTTGAAGAGTTTGATATAAAAACAAAAAACAATCTTATATTCAAAGGTGTTGTTGAAGACGAAAACGAATATACAACACAAGTTATCAGCACCTACAGTATGAATGAAGAAGAAGGTGAACGTTTACGAAAATTTACTATAAGTTTAGATATACTGCATCAAGGCAAGTTTTTGTATTTTATAAGCAAATATCTTAAAGAAGAATTGGGCATAAGATATGTTGACTTTTATCTAGACGTATTTGAAAACAGTACAGGTTTTTTAAAACTAATACAAGACCATGTATTGGTAATGAAAAAATTCAATGACGGTGTTTACAATTATGCAAAAGGACATATTCCTTTTGATATTGATTGGGGTGGAGGTTTTAGAAAACAGCAATACATGTGGACAATTATAGCTGAACAAAGTGAACAATTTTATAGTGATGTTACTGACTTTTTACAAAAGTTTAATGATAGTAAATTAAATGATCTATTGCAGTTTCAAAAAGATATTATGATAAGCAGTGATTACAATCCAGATATTGGTAAAACCAGTAAGTATGAATACAATTGGTATGACTATTTTTACAATAATAAACCTCTTGTACAAGAAGGACATGTAATCAAATATTGTGATACACATATTGGTAGCCTTAGCGAAAGAATACCTTTAAAAGATCCTAGTATGTTTATGAAATATGCTAGTGGTGGGAGAAGTTATTTTACACAAAGACAGGGCAGTTATATACATCACTCAATCGAAAAGTTGGTAGATCTCGTCCCAACTTAGATCATGTCTAAACAACCAACGCATGATTATTCTCGGAGCACTATCAAAAACAATACCATGCCAAGCATCAGTTCTTAATATAATAGGAATGTCATTGACCATTTCAGCACTATCAGCCAGTTCTAATACTTCTGGATTCTTGCACCAAGTACCTGTTCTTATGTTGAAAACATCTTGTTCTGGATGATCTTTATACCAATTTACTACACTGCCTGTGGCATTATACAATGGAAAAACTAAACTACCAGCAAATGTTTCGTATCCTTCTCTTTGATCGTTTCCGTCTTTGTGTATTCCTATCTTGTATTCATTGCCTTCTTTTCTATAGTAAAAGTTAATGTCGTCTGTTAGTTTTTCATCATCATATGTTATCATTGTAAAAGTAGTATGCATCTTTCCTGTATCTCTGAGTTTTATAAGTGAGGTACATTCTTCTGGAATATCTACTGCTTCAATTTTACTTTTAAAGTTATCGAATTCTCTGTAATGATAACTTGTTAGACCAGTTGCAATTTCTACATGTTTTCTGTCTAATGATATATTAGGGTGTTTATAATATGTGTTCTGCATATCTTTGATACTCCTGTTCTTCTTGCCAAGGATGAGTTTTGATCAAATCCTTTTTAGGAGTAAATCTTGTAATTCCTGTGCGTTTGTTTATCTTGTTTGCCAAGTGCTCTAGCACTCTATGGTCTCTAAAATGTTCCAGTGTGAATATAGCTTTGGTATAAAAGTCTCTAGTCCCTAGCCATTCTATCTGTGCTTTAGCCATTGGAGCAACTGGTGTATGCCTCCATAATGCTCCATGTCCAAATCTACTGTCAGGATCAAACCAAGTTCTTGTTAATATTCTTACTACGCCAGGTTCAAAGAAATGATCTTGTATACAACTGAATGCAACTAATTCGTCTGTGTCTGATTCAAAACACAATGTCCAAAATATATATTTTTCCCAGTCTCTTCTAAGATATGGTAGCCAATCTAAGTTTTTGCCTTTGTAATTTTTCTCTAGCTTGTCAAGGTATTCAAAGAATAATTCTTCGTTTCCTTTGAGATCTTTAATTGTAAGATTCATAATTAAAATTTGTTCTCCATAGTACTCGGTGACAATTAAATGCTGGTCTTCTATGTAGCATTCTAATGTTATCGTACACTAGTATATCACCATGATGCCAATAGTGTTTAAAAGCAAAAGGCTCACAATGTAAAACATAGTCACGTGTTCGAAATGGTTTATCAATATGCACCATTGTTTCAGGGCTAAAATATAATGTTGTTTGTCCTGTAATTGGATGCTCATATCCAATGGTTCTGCTTATTGCATCTTTTAAAAGGTCAGGTCTTGTATCCCACCATCTAGGTTTACCAGCATATGTACTGGTTACAGTTTTAAGATAATCTTGTGTTTCTTTATCTAAATGATCCCAGGCTATATTACAATCAACAAACTCTGTGTAAGTTTCAGTATCACATTCAATAAATGCTAATAAACTACCATGACACTCTTCTGGGTCATAACACATATCTCTATGCCAATCAACAGCATTACTTGATAATACTGCATCTTCGCTGACTTTAAGCACTTGTTTTTCTTCACCCATATAGGTTTCTTGTTTAAAAGTTTTAAGTTCTCCAAAATATTTGCTGATTTGTTTTACAATATCTACGGTTACCTTGCCCACATTTATGTGTACAAAACCATGTTCGATGAATTCGTTTCTAATTTTTTCTACATTATCAATGGACCGTATAATCATGCTCTTTGAACTCATATTGGAAGTTTACTCTAAGAAGTTTTCTATGTCCAGTAAAAGGTTTACGTCTGTGTAACATGCGTCTATTATCCCACAGTATCATACTGCCAGTATCCCAATGATGTTTGAATGCTATGCTTTCACAGTGTTTAACATAACGTTCTTTGTCAATTGGTTTGTTGGTTTCCATAAGTGTTTCTGGACTAAAATAAATTGACTTTTGGTGTGTTACTGGATGTGTCATTGCCATTGGTCTTTTCATTACAACTTTTTGGATAACTTTTACTTGTGTGTCACTGATTAGCCCGTCATACTTTCCTGGTATACCAAATGTACACTCAACGTCTTCAATGTACTTTTTATCTTCTTCACTTAGTTGAATGTATGCTTCGTTGCAGTCTGTAAACTCTGTATAAGTTGGAGTGTCTGCTTCCACAAAAGCCAACAATGAACCATGATAGTCTCCTGGACTATAACTAAAATCGTTGTGCCAAGGAACATCACCACTACCAAACAGTGCATCTTCTGATATCAATTGAATGTATCTATCTCCTGGTATATGATGCTTGCCTGTTACCAGCAACTTACCAAAATACTTTCCAATTTGTTTTAATACATCTGGATTAATGTTTTTAGGATCTGTTTTAATGTGTACAAATCCACTGTCAAAGTATTCTTTAACAATCGCTTCGCTGTCGTTGATATCATCAATAACCATATTCATTCTCCTTTACATGATGAAAGAAAGGAGCAATTTTCCAATCTTCCGTTATGCGTCCTCTAAGTTCACTTCCAAAATCCGGAACTCCTTCATCATTAATTTTCCAGTCAACTAATCTGATCATTACATTTCTATGCTTGAAAACATAACCTTCCATGTTGTTAACAATTTCATCAGTTTTGTTTTGTTGCATGTAGTCTTCAGTGATATTTAACTGATTACAAACATTCTGTTTGAATTCACTAAAATCGTATGTGTGTCCTTCCATACTCCTACCCAGTGTTGCAATCGTTCTAATCCTAACAACTGGTGGTATTTTTACTTTGTATTTTTCTGCATAGTCACACATTAAATCTACTTGTTCTTTGATAGTACGTTCGTTTACACCTTTAGCAATAATTGTACCTGTGTTTACAATAAATTTATGCTCTAATAAATTTTTTAATGCTCTGTGTTTGAGTGTTGCATACCTTCCATTGTCTAGTATTCTATAAATCTCATCATCTATTGCTCCATTCATACTAAGCAATACCAAACGCAATCCTGCTTCTTTTAGTTTAAGTACATATTCTTCTCTGCCTAGTTTTAAGCCATTGGTAGTAAGACTTACTCTATGGCCCATTGCTCTTACTCCGCGAATTATTTCAAATAAGTCTTCACGCATAGTTGCTTCGGCACCAATAAGTCTTATAAAAGTTCTTTTTGGTAACCTACTAATAAGGTCAAACAATTTGTTGATATCCATATCTGGTATATCTCTATTTGGTATATAACAGTTTGCACACTCCATATTACATCTATGGGTAAGGTCAACCATTATTGCGTCAAATGTATTCTCTTCAGGTGCTAGTATTTTCATGTTTTAAATTTTGCTTCTCTTTCTAATGGATCTTCAAAGTATTGCTCGTAGTTATCTGGTAAGTTACTTCGGTCCAATTCAATTAGGTCCTCTGAGGTATTTAATAGTTTTGTATACCCGTCTGTTGGCTCTCCGTCCCATGGTGCTCCTAAACATATTGTATATTTCCAATCTTCAAATGTATTAGTCATATAATGAGGCCAACTGCCGTCAATAATAAATGCACATCTGTGATCACTTTTAGGTTTACATTCACCATCTTTTGTAACAAAAATTAAACTATCAACTGTTCCTTGTAGCACTACTCTTAGTTTATGTTGCCTTGTTCCAAAGGTTTGTCTATTGCAATCTATGTGTGTAGCAAGGCTACCACCGGGTGGAGTTTTAAGTAAGATAATTCTACCTTTTGGTGTACTCCAAGGAAATATGTTATTTTCAAAATATTCCTGTGTATGTACATCTGCATATTCAGTCCAATCCAGCCCCGACCCTTTACTGTTTCTTGATCCTTGCTTACTTACTGCACCTCCAGGAGTATAAAGAGGTAACATATGTACAGTTCTATAAGAGTCCCAATACCACTTATCATCACTAATGCTTTTATAATGTTGTAAAGATTGTTTGTATTGTACAAACTCTATAGGTAATCTGCTATAAAGTAAGGTGTTCATAAAAATATTTAGCCTCGTGATAAATAAGTATATAACAACTACCAAAGGAGATTTTATAATGGCTGTTGAACATACATACACTGCAAAAAAGTCAGGTAGCTCTTTTACATCTACGGCGGAAGTCAAAGCCGATATGAGAGCAATTTGCAACGATTCTGCATATTTTACCTATATCGATGCCACAATAGCGGCTGGTAACCTAACACTTGATGAGAGTTTTGATGCCAGTACACAGACTTATACTGTGAAAAGAACGTGGGACGATGCAACTCATACAAGTTGGAAATCAAGTCCTCCAGGCAACTGGTCAAGTCACGTAACCGACTTAGAAGCCGCTGGTTATACAATAACCATTTCATAATTGCTTCGCAAGAGGAAAAATTTCACTAATCACTTCCGCACATGCTTTTGCCACGAGCTCATGCTCTTTTTGAGTACCGTGAGCAGACCTAAGATCAATATAATGAATCCAACTGCGAAGTGTCCCATTCATATATAATCGAGTTTTAGTGTTACCTTCGGGTAGCACTACTCTTGCCTGTTCTTTAGCAATACCTGCCTTTATAGCCCATTCATATGCTTCTTTGGCTCTGTCTATTACTTTTTGTTGTTCAGATGCCCAAGCATGATGTATATCTTCTTCGCTGTCTATTTCAATACTATTCTGTCTATTTTTGTGATCCTGTAGTCTAGCTTCTCTAATAACAAACTGTTCACCAAATTCTTTAGGGTCAGCATAACGTTGACTGAACTCTTGAAAACTAAAACTTCTATGCCTTACAATTTGATGTGCAATATCTCTGGTTGTGTTAATTTCTAAACAAGCACTTACCATTTCAAGTGGTGACCAATGAGCATGTTTAATCAAGTATTTGATTAACTTCTCACTAGTTTCACTATTCATTTGATTACTAGGGTTACTAACTCTGGCACAATATGCAATTAGCTCTTGGCAGTCGTATCCATCCCACCCTTCTGGTGCTTGACTAAAGCTGATTATTTTTACGTTCAAGTCTAATCTCCTGTAAATCTTTTATTCTCTCTTCTAAAAAACTAATTGTTGTGTTTATATGTCCAGTGTCGTGTGGCATTAACAAAGTTTTATAATATTCAACCTCTTCAGTTAAAACCATAAGTGTCACTAATGAATCTGTGTGATCTTTCATTTGTCTTTTAATAATGCTTTGGTCATTTTGTTAACGTCTTTTTCTAGTTTAGCATAGTCAATGATAATTTCTACGTCAATTACCGGACTTGGTAATTGACCATTATCTTCTACAAAGTTTATTAAACCTTCAACAAGATCCGTTCCAGGAAACTCTTTTATCTGGTCTCCTTTGAATTGTATCCGATTGCCGTCTCTACATATTAGACCAATGTTTTGAATATATTCCGTGGGAATACTTTTAATATCCAACTCACTTACAATATTTTGAAAGTTTCGGTCTCGCTTATGTATTGGCATCCGCAGTCGCCTTCATCTTTGGACGACCCCTTTTAGGTTTTAAATCCGGTGCCATCGCATAAGCTTCTTCGCGAAGACGTTTTGACTCTGCTTCATATGTAGTCGCTTGATCCAACATGTTTTGCGCCAATGCATTATCATCCATTACTGGATCATTTGTAGGCACTGCTTGGTCAATAGTTTGACTTGGGCTTAATGACGTTGCAGTTCTTGGTGGAGAATCAGTATCATCTACCATGCTATTTGCAATATCCTGTTCGCTCATGCCACTCTGTTGCTTTTGTATAATCTCATTGATTTCACTCAATAGAATACTAGTTGAACTATTAGGAGTCATTAGTATTTGTTTGGTTGGATACTTTTTTAAGTAACCTCGATTATTTAATTTTACCAACATGTTAATGCCGTCAGCAAACATACTTCTATGAGCAATTTGATAGAATTCATCTGCTTCTTGTCCAGCAGGCGATTCTACTACCCTAACAATATCATCATGTTCCATGTCTGGTAGTCTTTCAGTTTCAACTATCAAACAATTTTCAGGTTCTTTAACGTTACCATTTTCATCATAAATGTGTCTGAAAACTACAATACATTTTAAACCTGTGTTGGCTACTTGCCCAACGTGTTTCATATTAGCCATTATACCTCCTTACTGAGAAGCCGGAGCTTCTGCATTTTGGTTCTGTTGTTCGGCTACCGTTTTAATAAATGCTTCAATTTTATTGTAAACTGCACCTACTTGTGCGGCTTCATTTGCTCTGAAGGCACCTCTAGTCATTGCAATATCAATAATTTGTGCCGCATTTTGCAAATCTTGTACACCTAAACTCGGTGCTTCAGCTTCTGCAGGAGCCGCCGTTGTTGGTGCCTCGGTTACAGTTTCTGTTTTATTTTTCGCCATTGTTTACTCCTTATAACGAATTAACTACGCAGTTATTTATCATCTTTGATAGTACTGCTCATTTTATATGCCAAAATATTAGCTCTGAAGTCTTCATAATCTCTGTTATCTTCAAACCAGAACTGATAAATTTTGTGTCCAAGACTTTTTATAAAATAAAAGCCTCGAGTGCCTGCGAAATCTATTTCTTCTATGTTTGGATTCGTTTCAAATTCAACTACCAAACGTTGTTTGAGCATCTTTGCTATAACAGTAGAACCTTGTAGATGAACAAGGTCCTCCTCACTTAAACTATTTTTCTGCTCAACTATCCTCATATTATGCCGCTAATTTTTGATTAGGATTTTGATTATAGTAAACACTTTGACCAAAAGGTGCTTCGGGTTTACTGTAATTATTCTTTATCAAGAACAATGTATCACAGTAGTCTGGATCACCCCAACTTCTCCAAGGTTCGCCATCTGTAAACATAATGAACTGATCAGGCTCAATATCATTTTCTTTCATATAGTCCCAATTACAAACAAAGTCTGTACCGCCTCCACCAACAAGTTGATACTCTGTGATGTCACGTCCATCGTCATGTGTAAACTCATCATATGCATAAACTTTTGTATCAAAACTCCAAATTCGAATTCTGTATTGACCGAACTGATCCATAATACCTTTTACTTCACTTAAGAAGTCTGTAGCATCATTTTGTCCAATTGATCCACTAGCATCCATCGAAATACAAATATCAATCATTTGTTCTCTAGCCATTGCAGGAAGAACAACATTATTAAACTGACTCTTTCTATTAGGTGTCATAAATGTAAAGTCATTTTTCATATTGCTTTCAAGTGATACACGAACCAAAGCCTTCCAATCCATTTTAGGCTCTGTTAACTGTCCAACTATTCTTTGTATTTCAGCAGGAACATTACCAGCACCAACACTCTGTGCCGCCTGTATAACTGCATTTTTCAATTCATCTGAGATAGCTTTAGCATCATCTTTTGAGATAGTTGGCTTCTTACCTTTGCCTTTACCTTCGCCATCTTCTTCATTATCTCCGCTACCACCTGCACAAGGCTTGCCATCTTCGCCTTCACCTTCAACATCTAAATGGACATCAAGTGTCATTTTAATAGGTGCTTGGTTAGACTCTAAATCATCATATACATTTTCTGTATACCAATCATCGGAGTTGTATTTCTCATCATAACAAATTTTTACTTGATCAATAATCTCACCAATCTTTTCTCGCACCAACATGCCATTAATTTTGTAGTCACCAGCCATGTTCCAATATTGTTTGTTTCGGTCACCAACACGAAGAAAGTGTTCATATATACAATGTCCAATTTCGTGTCCTACTAAGAACACGTTCTGTTGAATATTCAAACTGTTTACAAAATTACGATTGTAAAAGAAGTGACGACCATCAGTAGCCGCCGTTGGGCACCAACCATCATCTGTTACATCTTTCAACTGTAGCCTACATGCAATATTACCAAAGAAAGGTTGATTAAACAACATCTTAACACGAGCAGTAACCAGTTTTTCTTTAGCTTCTTCTGACTCTTGTGCTTTCTGTTCTGGAGTTTTCTTAGCTTCTAACTCGGCTTCTTCAGCGAGTAGTTTCTTTCGCATCTCTTCCATGAAGTCTTTCATGTCAGTTTTAGTAGGATCTACTCGAGGAATGGGAGGTTGATTAACAGGAATATCATTTTCACTCATTGACCATTCATGTATTGTCCCTTGCATTCTTGCTTCTTCTATTTCTTCGTTTGTCCACTCATGTGACATGTTCTCACTCCAAATTTTTAATATACTTTATAGTAACACATCTTACTTATTTGTCAACCTTTTTAAATGATAGTAGAGCCCGTAGGCCCTACTATCTCCCAGGAGCATAGTCGCCTATGCCTGTTCAATCAGTTTACCATATTGTGCTATAAAAGGTTTATAGTTTTTCAACTGATTGAACTTTGGACGGATACCATATTTGCTTAAAGCAACTGTGGCTCCCATCACAACCATTTCGCTTTCGAAGTTCTTTTGAATGAACTCTAAGAAGTTATCAAACTTCTTGTTACCATCGTTATCGTTATCGAAAGCTTCTTTTAGCTCATAACATAGTGCAGTAGTCAATGAGTATTTTGCACTGATGTTGTCTGTTTTAAGGTCTTTTACCTTGCCATCAAGTATATCACTTGGGTTAGGAAGTTGACCACTTACCTCTCGGTGTGCTTTAAACTTGAGTGCAAGTCCTTCACCAATACCAGCGGCAACCATATCTGTTACCTCTTCTTCAGTAAAACCTTCAACATCATTGATAGTTTCACTTACAAAAGTCCAGCTTCGCGGAGTAGCAAACGAACGTTCGTTACTGCTCGCATCAAAGTTGTAAAGGTCGTTTTTAAACGTAGTAAGGTAACCAACTACATCAGGATGGATTTGGTTTTTAATAGCCCAATCCTGCCAAGTAGGAAAGTCTACACGAACTTCATAGTGTAGGAACCTGTTAGCCAAAGGCTTAGGCATTCTGTAAGTAACACCTTTATCAGTGTCACGGTTACCAGCCGCCGCAATTACAACATTGTCAGGCAACTTGTATTTTCCAATAGCACGGTTAAGAACTAGCTGGTATGCCGCCGCCTGTGTAGATGGGCTAGCACCATTAAGTTCATCTAAGAAAAGTATGATCACATCATACTGTGCCGCCATCTCCTCATCTGGGAGTTCATCAGGCGCACTGAATCGCATCTTGTTAGCAGTTTGATCGAAATAAGGATAACCTTTAAGGTCGGTCGGATCCCAAAGAGCCAATCGACAATCTATCAAATGAGCTTTTTTGCCTTGCTCAATATAAGCATTTTTAATTTGCTCAAATGTTTCGGACTTACCAATACCTGGAGGTCCCCAAACGAACATAGGTCGTTTAGTTTTGAAGTTATGCATAGCATACTTCTTAAGTTCTGTTAGTGTTACTTGACGGGTGTTTGTTTCAGTTTGCATAGCTATCTCCTGGGTTGTTTCTAACTATATGTATATTGTAGCATCTTTACGGTATTTGTCAACCTTTAAGATCCAGTTACCAAAGAAAGACTTCCATCTTCTTCTAATTCAAAATTCTCTACAAAGTAATGCCAATCACCAATTGCCAACTTTGCTTGCTGGTAGCAACTCTCAGCCGCTTTCCAAAGAGCACCAACTGTACCGTCTTCAGCAACGGCAGTAAATGTTATGTAAGTAACATCGTCCATGCTTTTAATTTCTTTAATGCATTTATAAGTAACTACCCTAGCTTTATCAGTTAGGATCTTCTGGTCTAAATTCAATATACCCGAATCCATTGACCAAACAGTTTCATATCCAAGTTCATCTTTAAGCTCATCATAATGTTCCATTTCAAGTTCAAACGCATCAACATCTTCAAAAACTGGAGTTTCAGTCTTATAAAGTGAAAGATTGTTTAGTGCTTCTGTTGTACCTGGGAAAAGTTCTTGCATATTTTTCTGTCCTTTTTGTTAACTTATACATACACTATAACACCAAGAACTCTTACTGTCAACCTTTTTATTCAGGAAAAGACAGAAAAATGTCAAAATAAATGCCATGACCATCTACTCTAACTTCAGGAGTTGTAAAACGTTTTGCTATTTTTTTGGTAAACAAGGGACTTTGTTTGAAGTTTGCTATTGCCAATGCTATTTCTGGTTCTATTTTAGGTTTAGATTTGAATGCTTCTTCCATAGGCATATATGCAGTTATAGTCCAGCCGGAGCCTTTTTCTTTGGTATTACTGTATTTTGCTTCGTAGAATTTCTGTTCATCGTAGTTAAATTTAACACCATTACGCCTAGCACCACGATGTGCTTGTAGAACAACTTCTTTCCAAATAACACCTTCGGCGACTGCTTGAGCCTCTTGTCTTTGGGCTCTATGGCTAGAGCTTAGAGATCGAAACAGACTCATCCACCATATTTATGGAATTTCAGGTATAGATTCTGTTAGTGTTTTACGCCAGATATTTAATCTTGTTGCAATTTCTGCTGATTGCATAGCTAGTATTTGTACTGCTATAAGCCCTGCATTATATGATCCTCCTATAGCCATTGTAGCTACAGGATAGCCTTTAGGCATTTGAACAATACTATAAAGGCTATCTACGCCTTTGAGTATTTTTGTTTCTATAGGCACACCAATTACAGGAACAATAGTTTTGCTTGCCATCATACCTGGTAAATGTGCGGCACCACCTGCTCCAGCAATTATAACTTTGAGACCACGTCCTTCAGCAACTTGTCCATAGTCCCACAACCGTTGTGGTGTTCTGTGTGCTGACACAATACGAACTTCATATTCAATATCAAACTCATCAAGTGCTTCACCTGCCAATTTCATTGTGGGCCAATCACTCTGACTGCCCATTATTATTCCTACTTGTATCATAAATTTTCTTCCATATGTTGTATAAAATTTTCCCAGTTTCTGCCGTACATTTTGTAGAATATTCTATCTTCTGTGCTAAAAAGTACTAGCCATCTAGTTTCAAAAAAGTATGGGTATTGCATATATCTATCAAATAATAATCTAACTCTAGGAGTAATTTTTATTTTAGGTAACGAGAACTCTTCACGTTCAATATCCATGCTACAAATGACATGTAGTCCTAATTTTGTCAGACTTAGTCCTTTATTATTTCTATAGTTTTTGAATAAGTCGTGTATTTTAGTTTCGGGTCTAGTACGTTGTGCATGTTGCAACAGTTTATTATACCATTCCTTGTTCACTATTGTTTTCAACTATTACCTCACCTTTGGTAAACTTAATTACTTGAAACTTATCTGTTTTGAATAATTTGTTTAATCTAGTTGCTAAGTTAAAAGCATGTCCGCTATTGCTAAAACTTACTTTTTTATATTTGGGTCCTGGAAAGTTTACAAGTGTATTTAAGCTACGAAGGTTAATAGGTTTGTTATCATAAAATACTGCATAAATGGCTTCAGCCGCAAGTATTTGTTCACTGCGATAGTTCTTAGGATCTGTGAACTCCATAAGTATCGTTGGTTTGGGTCTAGCCATCTTTTTTCTCTTTTAAACTTGCTGATTCTGGCATACAATCAAACTTAATTCCATAATACTCATTTGTTATGTGCATAGACCATCCTTTTTTATCTATTAGGTTTTCACATTGTTCTTTTTGCATTGGAGTATTATAGACATATTGGTTACCAATATACAACCATTCGTCTGACGCTGTTTTACCCCACATGCTTAATATCAATACATATAATTCCATTATTTGTATACCGATCCTTCTAGATACTTTATTCTAAGTTTTATAGTTTCTAGTTGTTTCTCTAATTCTCTTACACCTTTGACTGCTTCTTGTACAGATGGAGGTGGTTGAAAACTATTTACCCATTCGTAGTTAGATTCAACTTTTATTTTTTGCATGTTCATATCATGTTCTAAAAATGCAAGTCGTTCAATAATACCAAAGTATCCCCAAACTGCAATGCCTGTAAAAGCAATCAGCCCTATCAAGTTCTTTAGTGGTATTGTAAATTCACTACCTTCGTTTAGTTTATTTGCCATATCATTCTCTACTGCTTTAATGTATTTATTAAACTAGCACAGAATAAGTGGGTTATATGAACTTAAATACCTGTGTGAGAAACTCGATGATACTCACCCAGGAGAAAACATATGTATGTAACCGAAGCAATGATTCAAAGCATGGAAGATATGATGAGAAACGCATCTGACATGGAAAAATCAATAAAAATGATGATGGAATCAGAGGGCAGAATGCACGGCATTGAATTAGATAGACGTAACAATGCTAGAGACATGTGGGCACAATTAAGTGAACATATGACGAGTGCTGGTACAGAATGCTCAATGATGACAGAATGGACAGAACCTCCAATGACTGAAGCAATGATGCACGAAGATATGGATGGATTACCAAGTGATGTAGAACCTACTGGTGTACCTATGCCAAGTCCAGCAGACCACCAAGCAAACAAAGTTTAACTTTGTAAAAGGCGTATGCTACTATAGAGCTACGCCTTTTTCTTTCTTTGGAAAACTTTCAAGTAACTCTTTAAAATCTGTATCTAACATACAAACAACTTTTTCTATTGGTTTGGGTCCATTATCTTGTATAACTTTGTTTACAAGAATTGGTACAACTGCGGGATCGCTTATATCACTTTGACATTGTACTTGTGTTTCAAACACAGGGTTAGTAAACACATATAAATCTTTATTACCTTGTGGTGTAACACCAGCAAAGATTACAATTACAAGCCATTTCATACGCCTTCTCCTCTCTTGTAATGTACTACTCTATTTTTTGGATCATCTCTGGGTATTTCTCCATTACCAGTTAAAATTACTTTAGTACAACCCATTTCTGTTAAAGTCATACCTTGTTCATATTGACTATTTCCATGAACTACAACACCATTTTTTAAGTTTGTGGCATTTTGTAAGTAAAACGTTTGACATTGTTGATATGACTGGAAAGGTAAATTCCAGCTTATCACCTGTTGTTCTCTTTCCCCGTCTGGGTACAATAATATTGCATAAAGTAATATCGCTACTTTTATCATCGCTTTTCTCCATAGTCTGGTTGTTGTCCGCCATAAGGTTGGAACTTTGTACCGTTTGATATCATACAAGCCATTCCATCTTTATATACATTTAGTACGGTCCATGAGCCTGTGTCTTGATTGGTAAAAAACATCATAGCACCTCTATATGGATTTCCTTGCAATCCAAACGTCATTCCTTCTC